>JAPVTA010000152.1:0-3122 GCA_047519465.1 Thermodesulfobacteriota bacterium
TCGTTTCGGTTAGTCGTTTCTTCAAGTCTTCAGAGATGGCGTTGTCGGCCACTCCTAGGATCACCTTAGGCATAACACCGAAGACCTGGTAAGCATGGTTGAGAACCCGATCATCCCAAATGGCATTGATTTCATTCTTGGTTAGCTTTTCGGAAGCGAGAGTCGGTCCCCATCCACCCAATTTGCTGACCACATAGTGATTCCCGATCCTGGCTACCCACTGACTGTTATCTTTGAACCATTCCTTTCCCGATGTGGGAAAGTTGCGCCTGTTTTCTAACAGCCAAGCCAGCGACACCATGTCGTGGGCCACCACCGACTCCGAAGCGATTACCAGGCCGTTCTCCGGCTGGAAGACGTGACCTTCATCTGGACCAAAAGTGGTGAGTATCTTATCTGCTGCAGAAAGCACCAACCGCTGCTTCTTGCGTAAGGTTTCGACGGTATTGCCCTCGGCCGTCTTCTCCTGGAGGGTGGATGCGTCCCGATGGTATTCCAGGCGTGTGTCGGTGCGCCAATAACCTACCGCAGCCTTCAGGCCGAGTGTACTGCCTGCCAGCACATGACGGCCGCAACGGGGCATGAGAATGATATGTTCTACCTCTTTAAGTATATCAGGCATCATCAGGCCACGCTTCCAGTGGCGGCCGGCTGGAGCATCTTCATAAAAGGCGTCCCATCCGGCTTCTTCAAAAAAATGGATCTCCCCACCAGCCGCCTGGACAGCCCGGGCCATGCCGGAGGCCTCCATCAAACGGCGGGAACTGCCGGTAAGTCCCTTGGGTGAGAGTTTCACGTGCTCGATACCGGACATGTCTCCCACAATCACCCGGCGGGCTCCCTTTTGCCTGAGAAGCTCGACCATAGCTCCGAGGGCGATTGGGCTCGTCGTGGCCGGATAGGGATTGCCTGAATTCAGGGCCGGCTTGATGAATACAGAATCGCCTTTGGACAGCCAGGAGAAATCGGTTGTTGCCTCGGCTGCGGCCCGAACCGCCAGCTTCGTAACCTGTTCAGAAGCCCCCCGGCCCACCCCGGCCAGAAAGACCCGGATTGGCCGGCCGGATGCAAGCGACTTGCCCTCTTGAAGAGTCTGGGATGCACCTGCAACACCTTTCCACGAACAAACAGCCATCGCTGATACTCCTGCCATCACTTTCAGAAATTCTCTTCGTTTCAAAGACTTCCACTCCTTTCGGAAAGAGGTTTGGTTTTCCCCGTGTAAAACCTAATCGAAAGTTCACCTACTTTGATTTCCAAATTCAAACCATTATAACATAGGGTCTGGTACAAACTGACGAAATATGTTAAGCTTCAACAGGAGGCAAAAACAAATGGCAATCAAGATAGAGAGTAAATCTAAGCCAAGACGGATTAAGGATTGGCATCCTGAGAGCGGTAAAGGTGACAGACCACTTGATGATTGGAAGCGGCTTATGTCTGAACCTTACGAACAAACAGTAATCAAGACAGAGAAAGACCCTAAGAAGCCATAAGTAAGCAAAATACGCCAGACGCAATAAATACCATTCTTCAGGTTTCGTAATCAGTGGGCGATGGGCTGGTCGTTTTTGTCGCCAAAGCTACTTCTTTCTCGTGTCCCATTTCTTCTTCTTTGGCTTCATAAAGCTACCCAAGAATTCTGAGACCGTTCCCCCTCACCGCGCCGTCGCCAAAGCGCTATGGCGCGTCGGCGACCTGCTCTCCCCGACGCCTGCCTGCCGGTAGGCCGGGGGAGAGGGGAAGGGCGAAACCGATACACAAGGCCACGCTTACACTTGGAGCGCTTCCGCGAAAGCAGGCGCTTCGGCGTGTGGCCATCGAGCGGCCTCAACAAGACTATTGACTCCATCACTCATTTGAGATACAATAACCAAAAATGAGATACAGAGGAGGAAGACGATGCCAGTAAGTTTAAGGATTCCTTCAGAAAAGGATGAAATCCTTAAGAAAGCGGCTGCGAAAAGTAGAAAGACGAAAACGGCCTACATTCTTGAGGCCGTGGATGAAAAGTTAGGTCTTGTTAAGAACCGGGAACAAGTTATCAGGGAGCTTGCGGGCTGGCTTTCCCATGAAGAGGCTCAAGAACTGAGAAAGGCCGTTGAAGCCTTTGATAAGGTGGAAGAGGGAGACTGGAGTTGAAGCTTGTCTTGGATACAAACATTTATTGTGATTATGCGGAGGGGCTTCCCGATGTTGTCGATGCGATAGCAACCTACGGACAATCTATTCTTATTCCATCGGTTGTTTTGGGAGAGCTCTTTTTTGGATTCATGAAGGGAAGCAGACAGCAGTTTAATGAAAAGAAGCTGCGACAAGCGGTGAATGGTTTGAAGATAGAAATCATTGATGTGAATACCGATGTCGCCAGGAAATATGCCACGATTTATTTGTCGTTACAGAAGAGAGGAATGAAGATACCCATCAATGATGTCTGGATTGCTGCATGTTGCATGGAGGTGGGCGGGACCCTTTTGACAAGAGATAAACATTTTGAACTGCTGGATCAAATAGAAGCAATGGTATTAAAATAAAAAATATAAACCTATCCTTTCAACGCCAATCAGCAGAGAGAAAACTCTCCCAACCCCATTTTATCTCTCTACGCGAAACCCCAAGTCCATGGCCATGCAGCAGTACAAGCTAGAAAACCCACCGAAGGCCGATGGATTTATTCGGGAATGATCTCCATCTCGAGTTACCTAATAAAACTCTTATGTTGAGTCTTCCCAGAAGAACCCTGCCGCGTAAGCACCAATAGTTAGCCTTCCTATCCCATCAACGTCAGCCCAAAATAAACTGTCATCCTCTTCTTGGCTTAGACGGATTCGCTTTGCTGCACTGTCCCGTTCGATCTTTGCGCGGTAAGGTCCTCGGACGATAGGTTCTACACCGCCCTCTACCTCAAGCAAATAATATTTTCCCCTCACTTTTTTTATTACCTCCCTTAGCATGTTGTGTCAGTGCAGACCAAAAATCTACAGACTATAGTATTCAAAGACTCCATTCAAAATAACGGCTTTGGCTCTGACAAGACAACAACAACGAACCGTTACCTGGCCCAAAAATTCTGAGACCGCCACCCCTCACCCTACCCTCTCCCACCAGGGGAGAGGGGAAGA
>JAPVTA010000153.1:0-11681 GCA_047519465.1 Thermodesulfobacteriota bacterium
ATAATTCTAACAGCAATCCTTGTGCCAAGGTTCCACGCTCGCATCCCTAACTGGTTCTCCTCCCGGAGATACGAATTTGGGGTAAGATGTTTTAGGGGGATGAAAGATAGGCTCTGGAAATTCGTCGGCCGCGAGCGATAACTTTATTGGTACCAAACAGCCCCTGAGAGGGAGGGCTGAACTTTCCGAAAAAATTTTATCGACAATCATTGGACAATGGAATAAAGATCCGCAATCCATCTTCGTGCTCCCCATATGACTTCCCTCCGGGCATTGATTCATGGGAAACACGGGGACATAAGAAACAAGGATTCCGATAACAAGAAGGCATCCTATGATGATTTTCATATCCACTTTCTCCCATCCAGAGGGAGATGGTTCTCGGCCGAACCACTAAACCTCTTGGGGGGGTCAAGGCTTTAGTTTCAGACGTTCAGCCGAGAACCGCTCTTCTATTATTTATGTTGAAAGCAGTGCTGAAATATCGATTTCCTCCGTCTGGAAATATTGTCACGATCATTCCCGAATGGATCGATTCCGCTAATCTCAGCGACGCCCGGAAAGCCGCACCGGAAGAGGGACCTACCCATAAACCTTCCTCCTTTGCCAAGCGGATCGTCATTTCATAGGCATCTTCCGTTTTCACAAAGAATGTGCCATCCAGGATGGATTCATCATAGATCCCTGGGCGGATGGCTGTTTCGATATGCTTGAGCCCTTCTATCCCATGGAAGCCGCTGTCCGGTTGAACCCCAAAGATTTTTACTTCAGAGTTATATTCTTTCAATCTTCTTCCAGTCCCTGTTAACGTTCCGCCCGTTCCCACGCTCGCGACAAAGTGAGTGATTTTCCCTCCACTCTGTCTGAGAATTTCAACTCCTGTCGTTTCGTAATGGGCTCTCCAGTTTGATGGGTTATTATATTGATCACCTTTGAAATATCGACGAGGATTTGCCTCATAAATTCTCTTTGCCTCGAGAAGCGCCCCGTCTGACCCCAATAAAGGATCTGTAAAAATCAGCTTCGCGCCGTAGGCCCTAAGTGCCTTCTTTCTCTCCTCGCTCACATTGGCTGGAACCACTAATTCCACTCGATAACCTTTGATTGCCCCGATCATAGCATAGGCGATTCCTGTGTTGCCTGAAGTGGAGTCAAGGATAATCTTATCCTCAGTCAGTTGACCCGACCGCTCTCCTTCTTCAATAATCCTCAAACCGGCCCGATCCTTGACAGACCCTCCGGGATTGAGCCACTCTGCTTTTGCGAAGATTCGAACGCCTCTCAGGTGCTTGGTCAAGTGTCGGATCTTTATGAGGGGTGTATTTCCTATAGAGGCAAGAAGAGAATAAGGGTCCTCTCTTTTTATACCTCTTGAATCTTCTAAGGCCTCTCTAATTTGAAGAACTTCCACAAGAACCTCTGGTTCTAATTTCAAATTTTAAATTTTAGATTTCAGATTTTTCAATTCGCAATCGTTCGACTGAGCTCACGACGAGGTCTGCAATCCGAGATCTGCAATCAAAGAATGACCTCGATCTCCTCGGGATAAATGGCTTCTCTCCCGATCCGGAAAGCCTTCACCACCGGAGGCTCTTCTTTCAAAGAAATGATGATGGATGAGACATCCGGATAGAAAGCCAATTTCACATCGGTCTCGGATGGGAATGGAATCGTATGGGGATGGGAATGATAGATGGCAATCATCTCCATCGATTCCCTTTCCATCTCTTCGAAGACCTTCAACTGATCTTGGGGAGACATCGAATATAAGACGGAACTCTTTTCGGCATTCCGAAGGCCAAAGGCCTTCCGAGCGGTCTCCCCCTCTCCGCCCAGAATGCCACAACACTCCAGCGGCCATTCCTTTCTTGCATGGTCAAGCATCTCTTGGTAAGTATCTTTGGGGATACGAATCATTCAAAGATCTTCCTTAGCCGCCGGTTGGCGGGCCTATCTCAATATTCTCCTCTGTCCTGCTCCACTCGATCCAAGACCCATCATAGTTGTGGAGCTTCTGGAGAGGGTACCCAGCCAAATAGAGGCTCACCAAACTGTGAGCCGAACGAATGCCGGAGTGTCAGTACATATAAATATCTTTATCCGGACTAATTCCTTTTGCCGAAAAAATATTCCTGATCTCCTCCGCTGATTTCCAGTATTCTTTATACGGGCCTCTTTCGACAAGGACTTCTTTCCATTCGACCCAGGTCACTCCGGGGATACGGCCGGGTCGTGTCGCTCCTTTCTTTGTTTCTTCACCCAAAAACTCCTGCCTGGAGCGGACGTCGAGTATAACTTTTTCAGGTTTTTTCAATGCCGCCTTCACATCAGCGAGGGTGCATAGCATGGTTTGAACCTTTCTTGTCTCCTTTGGAAGCTTGAAGATAGTTTTCTCCCGTCTGGGGAGAGCCATCTCAGTAGGATAACCCTTAGCTTCCCACCCATCGATCCCTCCGTCGAGAAGCCTCATCTGCTTCGTTGGGAATCCGTAATAGGCCAAAACCCACCAAAGTCGGCCATTGTCAGGCCCGTCAGAATAGATCACTATGACGCTTTTATTATTAATCCCAAGATTACCCATAAGCTCTTCCATCTGGGGACCGGGAGCCATCATCCCCGGGATGGTGTGATTTTTATCCTCAATATCCGGCCGCCATATCTGGACGGCCCCTGGGATATGACCGTTGAGATATTGAGGTTTCTCACGCACATCGATGATTCGAATACCGGGATCTTTTCTTTCAATAAGAACTTTAAGTTCCTCGGGCTGAATAATCATTTCCGGATGAGCATATCCTCCGTTGGGCACTGCGTGGGCGGTGTGGCTCAGGGCCATAAGAAAGAGGACCAAGCTTAATGCTAAAGTGAATTGCGTAATCCGTCCCGATTTTTCAATGCGCTTCATATCTGTGTAATCGGTCCCTCATCGGTGTAATCAGAGGTTTCTGAACTTCTTCAGAAATCTTAAGAGTTAAATGGCCGCCCGACTTGCTGGCTCCGTGCTGCATGCATCATGATAATCAGTCAATTCCCTTATTTTCGGCTCCCCGTTACAGAGAGGACACGAGGGACTCTTCCTGATCGGAAACGTTTTGAATTCCGTATCCAGCGATTGATAAATCAAGAATTGGCCGATCAGCGGTTTTCCCTTCTTCAAAATCAGTTTGATCGCTTCCGTAGCCTGAATTAATCCAATTTGCCCGGGTACAACTCCCAGGACACCTGCCTCGTCTCAGCTCGGAACGAGACCTGGCGGAGGCGGCTCAGGAAAGAGACAACGCAGACAGGGGCCCCCCTCTTTAGGGGAAAAGACGCTGGCCTGACCTTCAAACTGGAAGACGCCTCCATAAATATACGGTTTCTCCGTAAAGAAAGAAGCGTCGTTGACGAGATACTTTGTCGGAAAATTATCGGATCCGTCGATGATGAGGTCGTATGCTTGAAAAATCTCAAGAGCATTCTGGGGCGTCAGTCGCTCTTGATAGGTCACAACCTTCACGTCGGGGTTGATTCGATGGATCGCCTCCTTAGCCGATTCGGTCTTCGGCCTTCCCACATCAGCGACACCGTGCAAGATCTGCCGCTGAAGATTGGTTGGATCCACTCTGTCAGAATCAATGATACCCAAGGTCCCTACTCCCGCGGCAGCCAGATAAACAGCCGCCGGACAACCGAGACCTCCTGCACCGACCAGAAGGACTTTGGCTTTCAACAATTGAACCTGTCCTTCAATGCCGACCTCTTTAAGCAACAGATGCCGACTATATCTGTTTAGTTGGTCTGGCGTAAGTTCGGAATCACTCACCACTGCATAGCCAGCCTTTTTCCAGCCGTCAATCCCTTTGGCCATGGAAAAGAC
The DNA here is from genome assembly GCA_047519465.1 of Thermodesulfobacteriota bacterium. Classification (GTDB taxonomy): domain Bacteria; phylum Desulfobacterota; class BSN033; order BSN033; family UBA1163; genus UBA1163. Next base: position 3,860 of record JAPVTA010000153.1, read on the forward strand.
ATGGGTGTAACCTCTTTCTTTCATCAACTTTGCCGCAGCGAGAGAGCGAATCCCTCCTGCGCAGTAAACCACCACTGGACGATCCTTATCGGGCAGCAAGTTTTCCACTTTCTCGTTCAAAAGACCCTGAGGAAGGAAAGTGGCTCCTTCAATATATCCCGTTGCTATTTCTTCCTTCTCCCGGATATCAAGCAGAACAGGAGGTTCCTTTCCTTGAAGGAATTGATGCGTCTCCTCAACCGAGATTTCAGAACCCTCCTTTTTCGCCTTGATGATAAACCAATCTTTGAATGCCTTGATCGTCTTCAACATTCCTATTTTCATTTGTGCCCTCTCATTGAGGTCTCTGAAAAACCCTTTACCAGAGCCCTCTGATTACTCAATGACGTTTCTTTCTACGGGTTCTACGATTACCCCCACCTCGTTCAGATAATGGAGGGCCTTCGAATATTCTGTCTCCTCTCCGTCGATCTCTAAAGTCACCCAACCCACATTCTCTGAAACATTGGCACTACGGATATTTGTAACCAAATTAAACCGGTGGCCGATATTATAGACGACCGGCTCTCTAATCATTTTGGGAGGAAAGGTAAGGGTCACTCTCCTTCTGAGATAGGATCCACCGGCAATGGCGGGGATAATGGAAATCTGGTCCCCCTCTTTCAAGGGGGTCTCCAAATTCTGGCTGAACCGGATATCTTCATTATTGACATAGATGTTGATGAATCGCCTTACTTCGCCCTGCTCATCACGAAGTCTCTCTTTGAGGCCGGGATAAGTCTCCGTGAGCCATCGAAGCACTTCTCCGACCGTTCTTCCTTGCGCTTTAATCACATCCCGTTCCCCAGCCAATTTCTTCAATGGGGTAGGGATTCGAACATGAACCTCCATTTTTTCCTCCTTCACAAAGTGGCCTGAATGCTGGCTTCCCGTTCTATCTGTTTTGGAGCACCAATCTTCTCAAAATCCGATAATTTGGCATCAATGATAAGGGGACGACCCACCCGATCTTGTATGGCTTCTTGAGTCTTCAGCCCATTTCCCGTGATGGAGATCAGAATGGATTCATCCCTTGGAATGATCCCTTGCTCAATTAACTTCTTGGTTACACCGACGGTGACTCCTCCTGCTGTCTCCGTAAAAATCCCCTCTGTTTGGGCCAACAATTTCATTCCTTCGACAATCTCTTCATCGGTGACATCCTCAGCCCATCCTCCGGACCCCCGTATTGTCTGAAGGGCATAATATCCATCTGCGGGATTTCCAATGGCCAGGGATTTTGCAATCGTTTGCGGCCGCTGCGGTTTGATCCAATCCATGCCTGCCTTAAACGCCCCTACGATAGGATTGGACCCTGATGCTTGGGCCCCGTAGATCTTCGAATCAACCCCATCTATCAGACCGATGGCTTCCAATTCTTTGAAACCTTTCCAAATCTTGGTAATAAGGGAACCTCCGGCCATCGGAACAACGACATGCTTTGGCACTTTCCAGCCCAGCTGCTCTGCAATCTCAAAACCAAAAGTTTTTGACCCTTCTGCATAAAAAGGCCGAATATTGATGTTGACAAAGGCCCAGCCATAATTTTCCGCAATTTCACTACAGAGTCGATTCACCTCGTCATAACTTCCCTTGATTCCGATCAGATTGGTTCCGTAGATCAGTGTCCCCAAAATTTTTCCCTGCTCCAAGTCATAAGGGACAAAGATGTAGCTCTTGAATCGTCCTGCCGCGGCTAAGGCAGCCACGGAATTGGCAAGATTTCCAGTGGACGCACAAGCAACGATCTCGAACCCGAATTCTTTCGCTTTGGAGAGGGCAACCGAGACCACGCGATCCTTAAACGAGAGCGTGGGGTGATTCACTGCATCGTTTTTTAAATAGAGTTCCTTGACCCCTAAAGCCTTTGCCAATCCCTCTGATCTAATGAGTGGAGTGAAACCGACATCTGTTCCCACGGTTGGATCATTACTTAAAGGGAGGAGTTCGTGGTATCTCCACATGGATTTAGGTCTTCCCTCAATTTTTCCATGGGTTAAATTCTTCTTGATCTTCTCATAATCATAAATAACCTCTAAAGGCCCGAAACAGAACTCACAAACATGGATAGGGCTGATTGAATATTCCCTTTTACATTCTCTGCATCTAAGACCCGTCGTGTATTTCATATTGTTCCCTTATCTAATGCTAAATTGAAAAAATATACCTTATTAAAACTATAAAGAAATAACCTAATAAATAAGGGGAACCCAAGAAACTCCCCCTATTCTAATTTTCTATTACGTAAATATATACGACTTACCGAGAAATAATGAGAAAATTCGTAGTCCAAACCCGTCCATAACCTATATTATTACAGTTCATAGGCTATGTCAATAAACGATTAAATGTAGTACATAAATCTCTTGTCGAAATCCTTTTTCATTCCCATTTCTTTGGCCAATTTGCACAAATCTTCAATCGTTACCGAATCAAAGTATTCCTTTAATCTTTTTCCTGCTTCATCCCAAATGATTTGAGTTACGCATACCCCAGATCTCTCACAGGGTTGAGTTGAATCTTCTGCGTTGACGCAAACAACCGGGTTAATACCGCCTTCCGTAATCCGGATAACTTCACCCACAGTAATTTCCTCGGGTTTCTTGCCCAAAAAATATCCGCCTGAAGGGCCTCTCTTGCTCCCAACAATCCCGCCTCTTTTCAATTTCTGAAAAATCTGTTCTAAATAGCGTTGAGAAATCCCTTGTCTCCGGGAGATCTCCTTGACCTGAGTCTCTAACCCCTCGGAATGATAGGCAATATCAAAAATTGCCCGTACTCCATATCTACTCTGTGTGGAAAGTCTCATAGCACATTAAGTAAGCGGCAATTACCATATAATATTCTTTACAATAATTGTCAAGATAATTCAGCTTCCTATTTTTCGGCCAGAAGATCTATGAGGGAAAAAACTTCTGGGCTTTTCCAATCTCGAGGGCCTATCGCTCTCCCGATCACTCTTCCCTTCTTATCAATGATGAAGGTGGTTGGAATTCCTTTTACTTCAAAAAGGTCAAGGGTCTCACCATTTGGATCAAGCAAAACAGTAAAGGTGTAACGGTGTTTGTCAAGAAATCCATGAACCACCTTTAACCCTTCGTAATCAACAGAAATGGTCAATAAGACGAACTTTTCACCTTTGGACTTTTCGTGCAGAACCTCAAGGCTGGGCATCTCTTCCTTGCAGGGACCGCACCAAGTGGCCCAAAAATTGAGAAAAACAATTTTACCTTTGTAGTGTCTTATTTCGACTTTCTTACCGGTCAAGTCTCTCAAAGAAAAATCCGGGGCCTTTTTATCGCCTTTTATCGGATTGATCCTCATTTTTGAGAAGAGCTCGCCCTCTCCTCCTTCCCCTGCGAGAGCAAGGTTGACGAGGAGGATGAGGATCAAGGAAAGACAGTGAAGAAAGACTTTTCCCCCCATTTCTCACCTTTATAGCATCTTCTAAATTGATGTTCCATTGGAATTTTAACTCTTTTTCCATAAGCGCTGAGAGGGCGGCGCACCCTAATCGAGTTTCCGGAAAAATTTAGAGAGAGGGGTGAAAAAGGCTTGCCTCCCGACCCATCTTTTTTTATACTGAGATATATGCAGAAACCCGCTTTTGAACAGTTCGAAGCAACCTCTCTTTACTGCCCAAGGTGCAAGGGGGCAGTGCCTGTGAGGAGGAGATTGCTTTTAGTCTTACCTGAAGGGGAGGAGTATGAGTACCTCTGCGCCTACTGTTCCACCTCGGTGGGCACGAAGATTGACAAGAATGCTTCTCAAATCGAACTCCTCCTGAAGCCCTGAATTCTCCCGTCCCGGGTAATCATTTTTTTCCCCTCCCCGAGAAAATGACTTCAAAATCCACCCGCTCTTTTGCGAACGTTGGGTAAAGGAGATTTTAGGGCTTGCCCCTCTGAATGAAATTTGGTTTAATGCCTTTGGAAGTGTAATCTTGAAAAGGAAAACAAAGATGATGAAGACGGGAAAATTAGACATCGATACTCTGAAGAAATTCTTAGAAAGGAACACGATTCTTGATCCCCGGGTAGTCGTAGGCCCAAAGATCGGTGAAGATGCTGCGGCCATCGATCTGGGAAAGGAATCCGATCTTTGCTGGGTAGTGACTTCAGATCCAATTACCTTTACAACAGAGGAGATTGGATATTACGGAGTGGTGGTCAATCTGAATGATATTGCGACAATGGGGGCGATCCCAAGATGGTTTTTAGCTACCCTCCTGTTTCCGGAGGGATCTGATCTCAAGGCGATCGAAAAAGTCTTCCGACAGGTCCATGACGCCTGCCGCCAATTCAAAATCTCTTTCATCGGCGGACATACGGAGATCACACCGGGGATCAAGAAGATGATCCTGTCCGGCCATATGATTGGAGAGGTCAAAAAAGATAAGCTGGTAACCACGAGCGGTGCAAAGAATGGAGACCTCCTCCTTTTGGTTAAGGGAGTTTGTATTGAAGGAACTTCGATCATGGCAAGAGAGAAGGAGGCCGAACTCTTAAAAAGAGGGATTTCTTCTTCTATGATCCGGATGGCAAAGAGATTCATTTTCGACCCTGGCATCGATGTCCTTCGGGCGGCCCGGATCGCTTGTCAAGCCGTTTCTGTCCATTCGATGCACGACCCGACAGAGGGTGGTTTGATCAATGGGTTGATCGAGGTGGCATGGGCCTCTCAAAAGGAGATAGAGGTCGACTTAGAAAAAGTTTTTATCTACAAGGAATCCCGCATCCTCTGCCAGGAATTTGGGTTGAACCCTCTCGGTGTCATTGCTTCCGGAGCATTGCTTTTGGCCATTTCTCCTTCAGACCTTTGGCCAATTGAAAAAGCCTTCGGAAAAAATTCCATTCCCTCTCAAGTCATCGGCAGGGTGAAGAAAGGGCCGGCAAGGGTTTTGAGGAGGGATCAAAAGGGCTGTAAAGAACTTAAACCCTTCTCACGGGATGAGATTTTGAAGATCTACAAATGAAACCGCGGGAACGAAATGTGCCTTCTCCTTTGGGACAGGGATGGCCTTGATCGCCGCACGCCCGGCCATCATCTTGATAGGACAGCGTTCAGAAAAATAGTAAAGCTCCCCGCAAGGTGGCTCTTTCATATTGTGCCCCTTGACCCCGCCCTGAAGGGCGGGGCTTGCGGGGCACGGGCCGGTCGGACCCTCCTTCCATCATAGCTCCGGCTTCACCGCGGACCGTACAAATCCTACAGTTGCTGCGCTAACCTTTCCCATCGGGGGTAAAGGATGCCAAACTTATCATTTACGGTCTCCATCGATAGGCCGCATGTGGACCCGATTATCAACCCACCATTTTTGAACTCATTTTCTGCACGGTTGATTTCTCTAATAACCTGCTCCTTACCCCAGGTGATCGTATCAATGTGCCCCATGAAGGAAACCCCTTCACCGAACTTCTTCCTCAATTCATAAAGATTTAGTCCTGCAAGTGTATCGACGGGGTGGATACAATCATACCCCGCTTCGATCAGGGGGTTAATGATCTTCCTTGTATCACCATCCGAATGGAAAAAGGCAAAAAGGTTATTTTTCTTTAATATCTCTGCAATCTCACAGTATACGGGCAAAACCACATCAGCAAAATACTTGAAAGAAAAAAAGAGCCCCTTATTTCCGGCTATATCATCTGTAATCGCTACTGCCCTAAAACCATTGGCAAGGGCTAACTTGGCCCTTCTTTTTATATCTTTTAGCAGGTCCATTACTGTATCAGAGAAGAGAGACGGGTCATTTCTTATACTGAGCATAGCATTGAAAAATCCATGATTCTTTATGAGACTGGATATGGGTCCACTTAGGCACCCAACGGTGAAGTACTCTTCGAGGTCTTTATACCTCATTTCAGATAAAAGAGAATCGGACCATTCCGTGTCGAGCCAAATCCCTATTACAGAAAGACCCAGAGATTGGGCTGCTCTTTCTAACTGTTTTATATACTGTCCTTCATATTCGCAAAAATAACGGTCGAGGAAGTCTCTGCTGATGAAAAGCTCGCCTCTTGGTAAGAAGCCTACAGGATTCCTCAGGAGGGTATTGATCACGGATTCAATGTGAAGAGACACTTTTCAACTTTCTATAATATGCCGTATAATGCCTCGCCCACTCATCGCGACCTAATAGAAGATCGACCGCCATCATGTAAGCTTTCATCTCTGCTGCATTCACCACGGCACAGGTCAACCCTGCCTTGACGGCCATCGAAAGGAAAACCGAATTGATAATCACCCTGTTGGGAAGGCCAAAGGACACGTTACTCGCTCCAAGAACAAGGTTGACCCCCAGCTGACGTTTAACCATCTCTATTGTTTCGAGTGTGACGATTGCCGCCCGATCGTTTACCGCACTCGATTCTGCAATACAATCAACAAGAACACCCTCACGGGCCACTTTCATTTTGTCAGTCCGGTCAATAATCTGTTTTATGATTTGTAGTCTTCTAAGAGGCTCCTTCGGGATGCCCGCAGCATCCGAGGCCAGGGCAACGACCACGGTATTGTATTTTTTCACCAAGGGCAAAACCTCTTCCAGTACGCCATCCTCTCCTGTCACCGAACTAATAATGGGTTTGCCGCAATTCAGCTTTAATGTTTGCTCAAGGGCGACCGGACTTCTACTCTCTAAACAGAGAGGCACGTCCACAGTCCTTATTATCTCTGAAATCACACGGGGTAATACCACGCTTTCATCTATCCCGAAGGCATTTACACACACATTTAAAATATCTGCACCCGCCTCCACTTGTTTCAGCGCTTCCTCTCGAATGGGTTCCATCGTTCCCGATATCAATGCCTCTTTGAGAGGACCCTTTCCAAAAGGGTTGATCCGCTCTCCAATGAGGACTGTTGGGAGGTTGTTCCCGATAATTATCTCTTTCCCGTTAGGACTCAACACTAGCGTTTTCATCTATTTTTGAAAAAGCTCCTATTCCATCACGGCAGAGAGGGGAACGAGTTCGATTCCCTTCTCCTTCATCTTAGGAAGGATCTCTTTGAGGAATTTGACCGTTGAGGGATGAGGGTGGCCGATCCCGATCGCCGTCCCGTTGGAGATGGAGAATTGAACCAGCTGCTCCAGTTGCCGTTTGATATCTTCTTCAGCCAGTGAATTATCGATAAAAATGTTCCTTTCCATAGCCTTCAAACCCACGGACTGGGCAACTTGGAGACCGATCGTTTGGGGAGTCGTGCGGCTATCCAAAAAGTAGAGCCCTCGTCTCTTCAACTCTGAAAAAACGATCTTCATCTTGTCAGGGTCTTCCATTAATCGTGATCCCATATGATTGCTGACCCCTTTGATGTACGGAACCGCCTCAATATCTTTGGAGAGTTGACGAAGGAAACTCGTCTCGTCCATCTCCTCCAGGAGAACTCCTTCTCCCGGCCGGACCTCCGGATAGCCATGAGGCTCCATGGGAAGATGGAGGATGACTTCCTTTCCCTTCCGGTGCGCCTCCCTCGCAAGCGTTTTTGAGAAAGGGGCGAAAGGAAGAATGGAGAAGGTGATGGGGAGATCCCACCGAAGAAGTTCTTGAGAAATCTTATTTTCCCCCCCAAGGTCGTCAATCACAATCGCGATCCTAGGGTGAAGGCCCATTTTCAGAGCGGATGGGATGGAGGAGACAAAGGTAAGCTGATGGGTGATTCGGTCTAAAACTCTGACCTCTAAACGGAGGGATTCGGATGTTTGGGAGGACTGGATCGAAACGGGTTTCCCGAGTGCAGAAAGGCTTCGCCTCAAATTTTTTTCGACCAGGGAAAAGGG
>JAPVTA010000154.1:0-9323 GCA_047519465.1 Thermodesulfobacteriota bacterium
TAAAGTATGGTTTCTTGTTATCCCTTGTATGCGGAATGGTTTTTTTCATGGGGGTCTTTCACTGGATTCTTGTGGTTCCAAAGTATACCCTTCTTCACCATACCCTCTTAGCAGTTTACCTCGGTTCATATTTTGCATTCTTTGGATTGATGTTTAACTTCATTTCCCTGGGTTGGGCTCAGACACCCGCCCTTTTTGCGGCGCCATTCATCTGGGTTTCTCTCGAATGGATCCGGTCTAATCTTTCTTTTCTTGCCCTTCCCTGGGGATTACTTGCCCACTCTCAATATCAGTACCCAGTCGTTATCCAAATTGCATCGATTGCCGGGACGTATAGCATCAGCTTTCTGATTGTCATAGTCAATGCAGCACTTGCTTCGCTATTCTTAGGGCGACTGAAGTCGCCCCTACTGCGCCGGCATCACCCTCACCCCAACCCTCCCCCATCAAAGGGGGAGGGAAATACTGGAGATCTCCTCCACCCAAGGGAAATGAGGAGATTTTCTGAAAGGATTGCACTAGTAGTCACGGCTGGCTCACTAACCGCTTTCGCCTTGATTTATGGATATTTCATCATCTCTCAACCGATCACCGGTGATAAGATTAAGATATCGGTCGTGCAGGGGAATATAGAGCAGGTAAAGAAGTGGGATCGAAGATACGCCCGGGAGATCATGCAAACATATGCTGAACTTACTGAGGAAGCCTCAAAAAATCACGCAGCGCTCATTATCTGGCCTGAGACAGCCACCCCCGGGTCAATCAATTTGAACGTGAGGCTTCATACGGAGGTAAGGAGGATTGCAAGGAACGCTGAAGCCTACCTTTTATTAGGGAGTGCCCAGTACCAAAAATTCCAAGAAAAAGGAGGCAAGGGATTCAAATATTTGAACTCCGCTTTTCTAATCAATCCTGACCCTGTGGTCGTCGGGAATCAGCGATACGATAAGATTCGCCTTTTTCCGTTTGGAGAGTATTTGCCTTATAAAGAAATAATCCCTTGGTCCTATATCGGCGTTCCGGATATGGCCGAATATGTTCCCGGAAAAACATTTACTTTATTCGAGACGCCTCGTTTCCATTTTGGTGTCACCATCTGCTGGGAGAGCGTCTTTCCTGAACTGGTTCGGAAATTCGTTGCAAACGGAGCCCAGTTCATAGTCAATATAACTAATGAGGCATGGTTCGGTAAAACCGCTGCCCCATATCAGCTTGTCTCAATGAGTGCTTTTCGGGCCGTGGAAAACAGGGTCTTCATCGTTCGTTGCGCCAACACTGGAGTCTCCTGTATCATTGACCCTTATGGCAGAATTCTCGCTCGAGTGAAGGATGAAAGGGGCCAGGACATCTTCATCCGGGGTGTGATGACCGGCCAGGTAATCCCTCTGGATTCTAAAACATTGTACACTCTTTACGGAGATTGGTTGGTCTGGGTGGCGTTCGTTGGGTCGATAGCATTCTTGGTTGTTGCCATTTTTAAGAAAAATAAGTAAAATCACGTCAAAACTGTGGCATAGGAGCATTTGGTTAATTTCCTGTCCCCCTATTTGTTTTGCCGGTCCTCCGTGGCAGAAGAAACTGTATAGGAGGCTGCTCTATGCGTTCCAAATCATTATGGATGTGACCAATAACAGGAAAACTCTCTCTAAAGTATTCTTTGTCATCGCTCTGGCTATGATCATTGCCATTGCCTCGCTCTACCTTTACAACATTATCAAATGGGGAAATCTGCCGGATTATGGTTATGGCTTCAGGACAGCCACAGGTGTAAAAGTTGTTGGGGTTGTTTTGGAGGTTGGCCGTAAGGCCGGTCTTTCGGTCGGGGACCACATCATAAAGGTAAACGGCAGGACCGTCAGCAACTATGAAGACATGCACGCTGTCAGGAATCGACAAATTGGAGACAAGAATATCTATCTCATCGAAAGAGAGGGTAAACAATTTGAAATTGCCATCACAAACTCGCCGTTGGGTCTCAAAGAATCCTTCATGAGATACGGATTTCCATTCCCGGTCGGACTCTGCTACGTATTAATTGGGACTTTGGTTTTCCTGATGAAACCCCACCGGGGAGCCAGTTGGGCCTTCTTTGCATTCTGCTCTATTCTAGGTATCTTTTTCATGTTTCTTTATAAAGGGGGCCTGATGAATCCGTTTGAATTAGAGAATCTGAATATTTTTGCATACGTCTTCGCCCCGGCGGTATTCATACATCTGGCCCTGGTTTTTCCAATTGAACGGCACATCTTTAAGGAACATCCCTACGCTCAGTTCTTACCCTACCTCGTCTCAGCCCTTCTGTTCTTATGCATCAGGCTCCTCGTGCCAACAATGATGGATGCTCCAAAACCTTTGTCCATTATTTTTATTGCCTACTTTTTGGTATCTGTCCTCATTTTCCTGGGTTCCTGCTTCCAATTATTGCACACATCCCCATCCGAGATTACTAAGCTACGGTCCAAAATGATTCTGTTGGGCGTGGCCATCTCTGCCTCGATTCCAATATTCGACACATTGTTCAATACTCTTTTTCATATATATATTGTCCCCAGCTTTAACTACTATTTACCTTTCTTCATCGTGTTTCCGTTATTTGTTGGATATTCCATCGTCAAACACAACCTATTTGACATCGACGCCATCATCAAACGAACCTATGGATATGTCCTCACTACGGGTAGTATCGCGGGGATCTATGGATTGATTATTCTTACCTCTAACGTCGCTTTCAGAAGATTTGAGATTACGAAATCTCCTCTCTTTCCACTTCTTTTTGTTCTCGCCGTCGTATTTCTCTTTAATCCCATACGGAATCGTATCCAGAAATTCATCGACCGTGTCTTTTACCGGCTGGAATACGACTATCAAGAAACGGTTCAGAGAATCAGTGAATCCCTTAAATCTTTGCTGAGCCTCGATCAGATCGGAAAACGCATGATGGAGACGGCCTCGAGAACAATGTTTATCGATTCAGGATGTATTCTCATATCAAAACCAGAAGATAAGAGATACGAACCTCTCATTTGTTTGGAGAAGCGGGACGAATTTGGGAGGACAATTTCCTCACGCCTGCCCACGGCCATACTGCCAGCGAATGATCCCCTTATTCAGAAGATGGCGGAGAGAAAAAGGGAAGTGACTATCTATGATATCCAAGAAGATCCTCTTTTTGAGCACGACAGAGAGACTTGTAAAAAAGCATTTAACCAACTTGAGGCCGCCCTCGTAGTCCCGGTTGTTTACGAAGACAGTCTGGCAGGACTCATTTCGCTTGGCAATAAAAAATCGGGGAAGTTCTATCGGCGCCAAGACATCAATTTATTAAGAATTCTGGCTAATCAAGGAGCGGTGGCCATTGAGAATGCCAGACTCCATCAAGCCCGCATCGAGGCGTTGGAACAATCGAAAAAGGACCTCGAGCAACTGAATAGAGCGAAAAGTAGAGCCCTCGACCATCTCTCTCACGAACTCAGAACACCTCTTTCGGTGATCCAAGGAAACATCAGAATCTTGAAACGCAAGACTCAAACGCAAACCCCTCCCATTGTAAAAGAAGAATTCTTCGAATCTCTGGAAAAGAACCTCGGTCGTCTCTCCGATATTCAACAAGAAACCGATCAGATTATCCGCTCCTACCAGAAGTTAGAGACGAAGCAACGATTTGTAGAATCGGACGATTCTCAACCTTCATGTCCTGAACGTATTGACCTCTATCCTTTTACAGAAAGGATCTTGGAGAATGTTAAAAAGCAAGCAATTGGTCGTGAAATTCAGTTCCAACTGGAAGGGGACGAAGGTCTCCATATGACCACGGATCCTAAAATCCTTGAAGACGTTCTGGTTGGGCTCTTAAAGAATGCCATCGAGAATACACCTGATGAAGGGATCATTCGGGTTGTTTTGGAACAGAAGGCCCAATGGCTACAGGTCAAGGTTCAGGATTTCGGCGTTGGAATCACAAATGAGAACCGGAGACATCTCTTCGAAGGGTTATTTCACACCCTGGATACCGAACTCTATTCCTCTAAGAGGCCCTATGATTTTGGTGCTGGAGGTAAGGGGCTTGACCTTCTTCGGATGAAGACCTATGGGCGGCGATTTGGTTTCGATATCATGGTGGGCAGTCAGAGGTGCATCTATATTCCAACTGACCGTGATCTTTGCCCAGGGAGAATTTCCACATGCCCCCATTGTAAGAAACCGGAGGACTGCTTATCTTCCGGCGGGAGCACATTCTGTCTGACCTTTGTCGTCACAGAGGGAGAAAAGGCCTAAACAAATAACTCATTCTCCACGATAAGATGAAGCTCCACGCCCATGTGAACTCGGAGGTTCCCGGGCACGTAGTGGCGAGCAGGATGCGAGCAAATTAAATATCCTTTTATATTGTGCCCCTTGACCCATAGGCGGAATGCGGCACTTGCCGGCCACAATACAGAGGGTGGCGATGCAGGAGATCCGTTTCAGCGATATTCCCCTCCTATCCGGCCTGGATAAAATTAACCTGGCCATGCTGATACCAAACTTTGAGCAACTCCATGCCGAGTCAGGAGAGGTCGTATTAAAGCATGGAGAACCTTGGAACGCCCTCTACATTATTATTGAAGGAATCGTGAGGGTATTCTTACCGGCGGGAGGAAGGACAAAGGAAATTGCGTGCCTGGGCCCAGGGGATTGTTTTGGGGAAATGGCGCTGTTGACAGGAGAGCCTGGCTCGGCGGATATCGAGGCGATGACGGATTTATCCCTTTTAAGGCTTTCCAAGGAATGTTTCGACCAGTTGATCGCAAAGCACCAATCCCTGGGCGTAAACCTCGCTGGCATGCTGGCAAGCAGGCTCTCGCTGACCTATGCTGTCGTCTGCGGCCGCAAGGAAGTGGCCATCCCAGAGAGATCATGGACAGAAAACCCCGAAAGTAGAATTTCGGTGGTCCCTGCCATTCCGAAATCAGCCGCTTCGTTGTTGCTCCCCATGGGATTTTTAGGAGATAGGCGGATTCTGAGCCTTTTATTAACAGCGGCCATCTGTGCTTTCACCGGTCTCATCCTGAGAACAACTCTTCTTAGTCGATCTGATATCATCCTTATTGAATTATTATTAGCTGCCACCATTATTTGGAGTCTTAATCTGTTTTCATACCACGCCATCGCCATTGCCGTAACGGTCCTTGCCATGCTTCTGGGTATCGCCACGCCTGAAAAGGCCCTATCCGGGTTTTCGAGCTCGTCTTGGTTTCTGGTGCTGGGTATCTTTGCCATTTCAGCTGCCATTTCGAAAACCGGGCTCCTGTACCGCATCGTCCTGATGGTAATGAAGCGCTTTCCTCCTAATTATGTCGGACAGACCCTGGGATTGTCCCTATCAGGGCTCCTGCTGACTCCTGTGATTCCGTCTCCTAATGGAAGAGTCCTTCTTGCCAGCCCTCTGGTTTTAACCCTGAGCGAGGTCCTTGGATTCAAGAAAGGATACCCGGGTGCAGTGGGAATGGCAATGGCTTGCCTTTTAGGTTTTGGACATATGTCCTTCATGTTCATGAATGGAGCATCAACCTGCTTCCTTGTGTTGGGATTTTTGCCACCGGCAGTCAGCTCCTCAATGAGCTGGGGCTCTTGGCTAAAGGCTGCCCTTCCTTTGGGCGCCTTTTTCTTCATTTTCTCCTATTTGGGGATTATTTTTCTCTATCGTCCTAAGGAGAAAAAAACATTAAATCCTTGGGTGATCGAAACCCAGCTAAAAACACTGGGCCCCCTGACCGTTGAGGAAAAAATATGCCTTGCCACCGTCGTCGTTTCCCTGATGGGGTTTTTGACCCAGCCATGGCATCACGTCAATATCGCCTGGGTGGCGATGTTGTGCTTCCTCATCTTGTTTGCGAGTTCGGTTCTCGATGAAAAGTCGGTTCGAGCCGATATCGATTGGACCTTTTTGATTTCCTTCGGGGCACTGTTGGGTTTGGGAGCAGTCATTTCTGCAAGTGATCTGGGCGAGACCATTACCAACGGAGTAAAACCTTACCTTGGAATTTTTGGGGGCACCAGATTGGTGTTCCTTTGGGTCATCGTGCTGGCTGCCATGGGACTTCGCTTCTTTCTCCCTTTACCTCCGGCCCTTTTGGTCAGCATTCTCTCCATCGTCCCGATTGCTTCAACCCTTGGCCTTCATCCATTTATCGTGGGATTGGTAGTCCTTGCATCCGCTAACCCGTGGTTTCTTACCTATCAAAACTGGATGTACCGGAATTTATTACAGGATACGGAGGGGAAACTCTTCGATCATAAGCAGACGCTGCAACTGGCATTCATTCATATCTTTATCGTTATGGGTGCAGTGACTGTCTCCACACTTTACTGGAAGTATCTGGGCATGATCACTTAGGATTCACGCCAGGAGGGTGTTATGGTGGCATCGATCTTAGAGGGCAAAAAAATCCTTGCCGTGGATGACGAACCCGACGTTTTGGAGATTCTTGAAGATGAAATTCTGAGTTCTTGTCCAAGCTGCCAATTCGATAAAGCCACTTCTTATCAAACCGCTATGGATAAGCTCGAGTCGAATGCTTATGACGTCGTCATCCTTGACATCATGGGAGTCCGAGGTTTTGACCTCTTGGATAGGGCTGTAAAACGCAATTTCAAGGTCGTCATGCTTACGGCTCACGCTCTCATTCCAGAAGCACTGAGGCAGTGTTTTGAAAGGAAAGCCCGCGCTTACCTCCCCAAAGAAAAGCTGGGGGAAATTGTGCCTTTCCTCGAAGATGTTTTCCGATACGAGTATAGACCGGGATGGAAACGCCTGTTAGAAAGACTGAGGGATTCCTTTGAAGCAAGATTCACGCCGGGGTGGGAAGCCAAGATCGGCTTGAACTGGCAGGAGTGGGAATCCGGGAAAGACAATCCTTAGGAAAGAGAATAAACCGTGCGTTCATTCCTCGATATTTTAACATTAATCTCAATCAGTCTTACCTGACATAGTGTAGTGATTCATAAATTACCTTACAGAGACTGTCATTCCGGACTTGATGAAGCTTGCCCCGTGCTTGACACGGGGGAATCCAGCGTTTTGAACTGGATTCCTGCTGGAGTTTACCCCGTACGAGATACGGGGCAGGAATGACATTTTTAGAAGTGGTCTCTATTTTTTTAGTTCAAAAGAGGTCAATTCCCAATCATAGAATGCATCCCAATAACCGCTTCTTTCGTATAGGCATTTAACCATGTATTTCACATCGGGCGAATACCAGTACCATACCTTACCTTCTTTGGATGTTCGCCCCGCCTTTTCTTCACCTTTTCCTTGTTTATATTCTAGCTTAAGAGCTTTGTATTTCCCTGCGGGAACCTCGATCTCTTCCCATCCCAAGACGGTGAATACCTCAAAATAGTTATCATATTTGTCTTTCCAACTCCTTCCAATCTCTAAGGGAAAATTTAAAAGTCTTTTGTTCCTTCCCTCATACGGTATTTGTCTCTCTTTTTCCACGGAGTAGAGCCTATTCAAAGAGGATTTTTCATATATTAAGATAGATTCTCCACCGGGGGTTAAATATTTGACGGTATAACTGCTTTGATCGGCATTCACAACCATGATCGTGACACTTCCCCCTATAATCCACTTGTCTCCTATATTCCAAACAGGAGCGTCAACCTTATCTTGAGTGTATCCGATAGCCGGAACAAATAAGACTAAGAAGCTTAATAAGATCATTTTCTTCATGTCATTTCCTCCTTCACATTCGTGGGGACTGTTTTTCCACACATATTATTTTCTCGTTAAAAAGTCAACAAAATTTTTCGTGATCCTAATTTTTTCATGAGATTAAATAAGGATATCCATTGAAAATGGGTCAGAAGCAAAGGAACGATGGCGATTCTAAAATTAATGGAGAGGGTTTGAGGAGAAAAACGCTTTCAAGAACAAATAATTAGGTACAAAATACAACACGTTAGGCGGAAAGGGACGATAAAAGATAATTTTCACAATCTCATTTTTATATTGACAAAAGTGCGAATTGATTTATGATAAGATCATTGATGTCTCGGTATTTCTCAGATCATTGCAAAACAAAAGGGAAAAAGAAGTTTCATAGAGATAGCAGCGCATGTCCATTTTTGCATGATCTCATGCGACAGTAGTTTAGCTCAGCCTTGCTTTTTTCCAGCTTAAACTAAATAAGATAAGGAGGGACGACAATGCGACGTCTGTTGATGGCAGTCTTCTTTTTCGTCATTTTCCTGTTATGGAACGCTCCTATGGCCGCCGCTCAATTCTCAGAGGCAGGGGTACAAAAACTGAGAGTTGCTGTGGATGCCCCTGATTTTACGCTTCAGGAGCTGGGTGGAGGGAAAATCTCTCTCAAAGAGCTACGTGGGAAAATCATTTTGTTAAACTTTTTCGCCACGTGGTGACCGAATTGCCAGAGGGAGTCTCCTTCTCTTGCTAAATTTAGTGAAGAGTTCAAGAACCCGGAGTTGGTCCTTCTCAAAGTGGCGAGTAAAGAAAAAGAGAAGGATTTAATAAAATATAAAAAAGAATATAATTTTTCTTCTCCCATCCTCTTTGAGAATGATGCAAGAGTTTTCAATTCTTATGGAGTCTGGAGTACCCCCCAGACTTTCTTCATCAATCGTGAAGGTAAGATCGTTGGCAGAGTACTTAAGGAAATGGATTGGACAAAGAAGAGCATGAAAGATCTTGTTGAATATCTTTTGAAGGAGAAAAAGTGAATAGAATTAATGTAAGTTCAAGGAAGATATTGTATTTAAGTTTTATCCTGATGTTCGGGTTTTTGGGGATGAGATGTGCTGCCCCAAAAGAAGACGTTAAGACGTATCCAAAGGATTATGTTCATCCTTTAGCGAAGATTAATCTTGAGAAAGTGTTTAGTGAGAACCGGGGTTTAGAAGTTCTGGAAGAGAATGCAACAACCGTCTATGACTATTACCGCGGAGGAGTACAAGAGAAGGAAGAAGGGGAAAGGCTGATGAAAGAAAGCAAATGGGCGGAGGCACGTACCCATCTTGAAAAATCAAACCGGTTCTTACGGGTCGTGATTAAGTATCTTCCCGAAGATGAACCTTCTCGCAATGTCTATGGTGACCAAATGGTGATTTTTTTACCCAACCTCTTGATTGCCGACAACGACCTGAAATTGCTTGCTGTTTACAAGGCCATGAAAGATGATGATAAGGTGGTTGAGGTGAAAAGTGACGGGCAGCGTTATCTTGCCTTATCCCTGAAGACGGTAAAAACAGAGTGGGCATATCAAATCGGAAAAAGATTTGAGGACGAATCTCCCAAGAAGTGAGGCGGCCATGAAAAAGAA
>JAPVTA010000155.1:0-2837 GCA_047519465.1 Thermodesulfobacteriota bacterium
ATCTCTGCTCTCAACTCATGGAAGAAAAGAAAACGGAGCTAAAAGCTTCAACCAAGAAAGCATTCGGTGTCATCCATAAGAGCTGGCCATTCGATTTTAGATAGCCAGCACTTCCTTCCTGAAATGTTGTTTTTCGATTTTTGCCCTTCGATGCAACATTTCGACCAGAAATGAGCAAAGAGGCTGGATTCGCGTAGTCCTTTCTTGACAGTCAATCTATTTGAGAGTATTTTCTAATCATCGATTCCTACCTGATCCTAATTAACCAGACAACCTAACCCTCAACCTTTCAAGGTAACCTATGAAGAGGGGTTTTGAGAAGGTGCTCATAAGAAGTCTCCAACGGAGATTGTTTTATCCGGGAGAACGTCCTTCTAATCTTCGCCTTTGTTATATTTGAAATCGTTGCTCTAATATTTTTCTTATACAAGGAGGTCAACATGTGGAACTGCCGCCGTAATTCGATGCTGGAGAGCTTCACCCTGGGAGTTGTTTTAGTGTTTTGTGTCCTTTTGCAGGTGGGTTTCGCCCAAGAGGGACCCAAGGACGCTACCGAATGGACCCGTAAGGCAAACCGGGCTGTGCTGGATGATCCCATCCTGAAGTGGAACGACAAGAGAGATTTTGAGAATGCTCAACGCGGCTTTATCGCTAAACATTCTCCTCTTACTATCCGGGATGCTAGCGGTAATGTAGTCTTCGATATGGAGGCCTATACGGCCTTTATAAAGCTTGATTTACCTGCACCCGATACGGCAAATCCCAGCCTTTGGCGTCATGCATACCTAAATACCTTTGCTGGATTATTTAAGATTACAGACCGAGTCTATCAAGTGCGCGGCTATGACCTTGCCTGCATTGAAATTATTGAAGGCGATACGGGTTACATTATTGTTGATGCTTTGTTTAGAGTAGAAGATTCAAAAAAAGCAATGGATTTGGTTTACGAACACATTGGCAGGAAACCAGTTAAAGCCGTCATCGTTACTCACTCTCACGTAGATCATTTTGGGGGCATCGCTGGCATCATAAGCGCAGCGGATGTTAAGGAAGGAAGGGCAAAAATTATTGTTCCTCAGGGCTTCACTGAAGCTTATCTAGGAGAAAACGTTCTTGCAGGCCCTGCAATGAGTCGACGCGCTGCTTACCAATCCGGCTTTGGTTTGCCCATAGGACCAAAGGGCATCATAGACAGCGGGCTCGGCAAAATGCTCAGGGGTGGTACAGCATCCTTTTTGTTACCGACAGACGAAGTTACCCAAACCGGGCAAAGAATGACAATTGATGGTGTAGAATTCATCTTCGTGATGTCCCCCGAGACGGAGGCGCTGGCTGAGATGGAGTTTTATCTGCCCCAATTCAAAACGCTCTGCGTCGCTGAGAACGTCAATCAGACCGTCCATAATCTCTACCCAATGCGGGGTGCGCTTACTCGCGACGCAAAGGCATGGGCTGGCTACATCAATAAGATGCTTGAGCTATTTCCAGACGCCGAATTTGCGTTTGGTGTGCATCTATGGCCCGTATGGGGGAAGGAGCAAGTGCGAAATTGGCTCAAGAAGCAGCGTGATATGTATAAGTATGTTCATGATCAAACCCTCCGGCTTGCTAACTTAGGGTATACGGGACCAGAAATATCCCAAATGGTTCAACTGCCGCCGAGTCTCGCCTCAGAATGGTTTAACCGGGACTTTTATGGAACTATTCAGAACAATGTGCGGGCTACCTACACCCGCTATTTGGGCTGGTACGATGGAAATCCTGCCAACCTCAATCCGCTCCCTCCCGAGGAATCTGCTAAGCGACTGGTAGAATATATGGGAGGAGCCGATCAAATCCTGACAAAGGCGCGCAAATCCTACGAGGCGGGAGAATATCGCTGGGTGGCTCAGGTACTGAATCTCGTTGCATTCTCAGATCCTAAGAATATGGCAGCCCGCAATCTTGAGGCCGATGCACTCGAGCAGCTCGGTTATCAACAGGAATCTTCAACCTGGCGTAACGCCTACCTGGTTGGCGCCCAGGAACTTCGCACAGGCAAGAATATTACCGGCTTCAGAAGACATTTACTTGCATATGTCGGAATGCCTGAGGCTGGCTTGTTGGACGCCCTTGCCGTGAGCCTTAATGGCCCTAAAGCTAACGGTAAGACTATTCATGTTAACTGCGTCTTTACCGATAGCAAAAGTAAGTATCTATTAGCTCTCGAAAATTCTGTCATTCATCACTTCAAGGATAGGTCCCGCGCCGATGCCGACATGACTATCACTACAGATAAACCATCTTTCATCAAATTGATGTTTTTAGGGGTGCCCTTAGAGCAAGTCACTCAATCGGGGCAGATGAAGATAGAGGGCAATAAAGATAGGCTTAATGAGCTTCTAGGGTTGTTTGATATCTCCAGCGGCGACTTCAACATCATGCTTCCGTGAGAGAAGCGGTGAAAATGTTTATCTTTTCTGTGCTTCCGAGGGGTCAGCGACTACCGGCCCTGGCGAGTCTGACGAAGCTTCGACCGATTCAAAAGATCATTCTGGCACAGTCGGTGGGATATCCAAGAAGTACGGATAAAGATGCGGTGGTGATCCTGGATACAGCTCCAAGCAGAGAATTTGTGTGCGAAAAATGCGGCCACATTAACCGCGCTTAGATAACCCATCAGACGGAGACACGGTGATGGGGAGACACGGAGATATACAGATACCAAGACACAGAGACGCGGGGAGCGGTTAAAGATGACGTCGTCTGGGAAATGTCAGATGAGTTAGATTTTAAGGAGGTGACTCGTGGATCGGAGAGGAGAGGGAATCGGTGACCGGTATCATCAAGAGACAAAA
>JAPVTA010000156.1:0-37268 GCA_047519465.1 Thermodesulfobacteriota bacterium
AATTTCTCACCGCACTTTTTCATGCCTTCCTCCAGTGGGGAACATTAAGCATTTTCCGTTCCAAGAGCAGGGGAAGTTTATGTTGTTGATTTCTAATGGTAATTAAGAGATTAACGCGGAATTCGCCTGATCAGAAATTTACCAATACGGGCGTGCAACGACATTTTTAACACTTTGAACATCAAGGAGGTCTCGCCCCACAATGCTTATCCTCGATCATATGGCCGGGAATAAAAAGTCCATTCCATTAATATTGTGAATCGTGACTCATGATTCGTGAATCGTGTCCGAAAAGATGCAAAGCGCAAAAAGCATAGCACATGGCGCTAAAAAATTCGGAATGCGGAAGGTATCTGGGTAAGGAATGAGGTGGACAAAACGAAAGACAGACACCACATTGAGTTCGTGACCAGATAGGCCCTCCGGTCCGTCGGATTGTCCTCGCGCCTGGAAAGTGGAGGAGTTCGGAGAATCGTCGAGTTCGAAAACGATCGGGTCAGGATCGTGCGCTTCCATTTCGACCCCCAAGCCAGGGTTCCGCCCCATGAGGCCCCGGACCTACTTGCGATGTGGCTGACCGACGCCCGCTTCCAACTAACCTTCGAGGACGGAACGAGCAAGCTCGAGATCCATAAACCAGGCGATATGGAATGGACCCCGGCGCAAAGACATGCCGGCGAGAATGTTGGCGATACGGCGCTGGAGTTTATTGCCGTGCAGATGAAATAAGTTAAGGATGTTCAGACATGCGTAACGCGTAGAGAAGGGAAATAGGGTGCGTATTAACGAATATCGTCCCAGAACTCCTTTTTCAAGATTCTAAAGCAAAGGAAACAAGAGATCGCGACGGCGGTCAGCATTCCCAGCATAAAGAGGAGAATGAGCCTTTCCTTTAACACGACATATTTGTTCTCCAGGATTCCGACATAGAGCATCCCCACGATCTTATCCTGGATGTCGCGGATCGGCTCATAGGCGGTGATATACCAATCGTCGACCACAAAGGCCCGCTGGATCCACGGTATCCCCTTTCCAAGGACCTGGTCTTCGACCTCTTTCATCGATCGCGTTCCGATGGCTCGATTTCCCTCCCGGTCGATGACGTTGGTTGAAATTCTCAGATCGCCCAAGAAAATAGTGGCCGTGCCAATTTCTTTGCCTTTATGCTTTGCATCCTTGAAAAGAATACTTTTAATACGATCTACAATTTCGTAATTCCGGTTGAGGAGGATTCCTCCCATGAGGGCTCCCAATACCTTGCCGTTGGCGTCGAGGACAGGATGAGCCGATTTCAACACCATCCCCGAACTCTCCATAAGCTCTTCGGTCGGTTTTTCCTTGGGCGTTGGAATCAGATGGAATTCTGCCTGATCCGCCAATAGTTCTCCTTCCTTCAATAACTCCGACCTCGATAGCACCTGGGTTCCTGAAATCCCTTTATTCTTAAGGGCCTGCCGAATGAAAGGGTCTTCTATTAGGCTATCGCCAGACCTGTTGGGGTTGTGGTACCTAAACAACACGATCCCTTTCTTATCCACCAGCGTTAGGAAATCAAAACCATAATCAATGATCAGCCTTTTCATATCGTCTTTGATCGAGAGGGCATTTTCCTTCTTGAGGGCTCCTTTTAATATTTGTCGGATGGAAGTTAAATAGATGGCCCGGTCCATCTCGTTTATTTTGGCTGTGTAGAGCCATCGGGCTCCGTTCAAGGCCTCCTTGACTCGTTCCTGGGTTTCGTAGATGACTCGGTAGGTGATGACGGAGTTCACGATAAATCCGACGATAATTCCCGTACAGAGAGCGACGATCACAAAACTTAAAGCGATCCGATTTTTCTTAGAAACCTTCATAATCTCCTCCCCTCATCGTATCAACCCGACAGAAACTGCTCCGGCGACAGACGTTTATCAAGAGTAGACCGAGGTCGGGTCAAAGGGTGTCTTTTATATTTGTTAGTTGAACGGACACAGCAGACCTTCATGATGAAATCTGCGATGGCCTGTCCGAGTCGAATAAATTGTGCGAAGAACGCTGTCCAAGGAGACAACAATCCTAAGGAAACTCAGCAAAAGGTGTGCCTTAGATAATTCCAACGGGCATGGGTTTTAAGAACAAAATAACCCTTTAATTTTATACGGATTATGCAACTTAACGAAAAAATTGAGGAGAGTGCGAAAGGGCCCGTTGAAGGTTGGAATGCGGGATTTCAAACAGCAGTGGGGAATTTTACACAACAGGTAGCGTCCTTTGCTCTGACCGGAGCGATAAACGTGGGATGAATCTTGAGCATCCCTGAGGGGACATCGGCAGACTCCCTTCGGCCTTCATGATGCTATCAAGGATATTCAAATGGTTCTAGAAAAGGGAATAGGGTGAGTATGCATTTTTTAAGGAAGGATGTTGTATTTTTTGCTGAGGACGATTGGCTACGGATTTGAAAGCTTGGTCTGGCCATTCCGATTCTACATCGATATCTCTTTTCCTACCCTGAGGTCAACATATTCATCTTTGAAGGCCATCCTGAACTGTTCGATACTCCAATCCGAACTATCGTGCGGAGACAAAGAAACGATTTTTGGCTTTACTCGCTTTACCGCCTCAATGGCATTTCTCACGTCTTTCTCCGCGAGCCCCCTCCAGGGAGGGTTATCCGACCCGACGATATGCTGGACGTTGAAGGGTCCTTTCATGATCCTGCCTCCCTTGACCGGGAAATGAAGCCCGCCGATAACGGCATAAACAGGTTCGTCGAACAGGGTCTGGACTCTTTCGATGATTCTTTGAATGGTCTGATGGCCGCAGCCTATGACTAGTACCAGACCTTTCCTTTCAATGTTTATAGCCAGGCTGTGTTCCAGAGTATACCCGATGAGAAATAGAAACCTGGGGTGAATTCCTATGCTCGCAATGCCTGGTTTTATTACTTTCGGCTCTTTCACAACGTCTACTGTCGGAGTAGGATTCCAATGGGAGGGTGATACGCGACCAGGGGCATAGACAGGTATTCCGCCTAAGTCAACCGGCCCCTGGGATAGGCTGAAGGTCTTCGTCTTATGCTCGTTCATCCCGCCGAGATGATCCATATGCAGATGACTAAGGAATATGATGTTGATGTCTTTCACCGAGGCGCCTAAGGCTTCCAGGTTTTGTAGCAATGGTGACGGATGTAATTTTTGAGAATTATAACCGACATCCATCAATATGGTCGTGCGGTCAGTTCGAATCAGATACGAAACGCCGGGCTCTGTTTTCAGTCTTTCCGTGTCAGAATAGAAATCGATGATGGGTAGAACTGACACATTTTGGACGGAGCCAAATGGCGATATTTTGTGCAACTCTATTTGACGCAGTTCGCCATCAACCTTCTTCTTCCCCATCTTCAATTGGTTGACTTTGATCGCGAGAAACCCGGAAACGATTAAGGCGAAGGCAACCACGACGTAGAGAACAATCATTTTGCACCTCAGACATCTCCTTCCAAAGAGAGCATCATGACAGGGTGAGCCATCGGGAGAATCGAGTCTTCATCCATCAGCGATTAGAATTTGATCGTTCTGCTTGACCGTGATTTTAAACTCCTCCTTCCTGTCCCCTCGAATTTCGGAAGCTTCTCAACCCATTGCCATCTCTCCCGCTCTTTCGCGATGGCGCTCTCTTCAGAAAGGCTGTCCCAGACACGGTCCATTCTTTCTCTCATCCTCTGCAATTCGGCGAATAACGTAACTCCCCATTCCGTAGGAAGTTCCTCCTCCCAAGTTCACTTAGCGTGCTTGTATTAAACTCTTCCGGTCCAACCACTAAAGCATCTGTGCCACCCACCATGGAAATTCTTTCTCCGAATAGGGCGAAAAATAATTAGGCCGAGTCCTTTTTCCAACTTTCACGGATATCTGTTAGCACCCGACGAATTCGGATCCGGGGAGATTATAGACTCATTCTCCTTGGAATGATTCGTATCTTGCTCTGTTTCTTTTATGATGAACCCAAAGCCTCCGCACTTTGGACAACATTTACGTTTTGGATTTTGAATAAACCCTTGGCTGTGACAAGAGGGACAAATGATCATCGCATATTTTTCAGGGTCGAAAATCTTTTTGTTCATTTTTTACCCCCAGCAAAGACCAGGCTGACATAGGAGATAGCACCGTAATCCGAATCGTCTAAAAGAAAGTCCGTTAGAAAGGTTCTCGGAGATTAACAGCGAATCAAGGTGGTCTGAAAGTCAGTTCTCTCGAAACAAAATATTTTTGGAAGACTCATCGGAGACGAACGGGTGTTCGGATGTAGGGCAAGAACGGGCAATGTCGGACCTTGACATGCTGCGGCAAGATCTAAGAATTCATCCGGAAAATCGTCCTGGCAGCCGACATACTCTTGTGCCGTGAGGACAAACACTCCAAACATACTGATTAACGCGAGCAGACTTATTAAACGGATGCTCTTCTTCATTACCCTGTCAATGATATTCGAATAGGCTTAGAAAAGGAATAGGGTGAGGTCTGTATTTTTTTAGGGGGAAGGCTGTATTTTTTCCGAGGATGCCTGCTTAGGGTTTGAAAGCGAGCCTGATGGAGAAGAAAATGCTTCCGGCGAGAACCTAAGTTAACCCTTTCACCAAGGCTCGAGGAAGTTCTTTCCGAAGCCGAATCAACATCTGAGCCACCTCTTCATCCAATACCCGACTCTGTTCAATATCCCCTCGCCCCTGAGGAGACAAAGACTCCAGCTTCCGGCCGCTCCGCTCGTAACGCCTGATCCAACTCAGAAGCGTCGAGCGAGAGATACGGGTCCGACGAGAATAAGGTATCGTCCACTGAGGATTCGTCTTCTCCAAAAGAAGCCTCAAGGGGACAACGATACCGCCTCAACCACAAAGGCAAGGCATAATCATCAAAATAAGCAGAAGCAAAACCATGACCCCCACAGCCTCCCATGCCCACACCGTGGGCAGCGCTCGGGCCGAGGCCACGGATACTCCCTCCCGAATCGAAAAAGATCCTTGATCGAAACCGAAATCTGTAGTATCAATAAAGTACCGTTTGCTGGATTGGGAATATCCTAACCTACAACCAGGCGAAGGGTACTCCTTATACCCTTCGCCTTTCTCTCTTCCTACTCTCAAACAAGATCCTTTTCTAACCATAAGACAATCTGAAAATCAACTCTCTCCCATCAACTTATTCTGAAAAAATTCCCCCTCTTTAGGATAGGATAATCTGAGAAATAACACCTCTTTTCTTAAACCCAATAGAAATCTTATGACTAAACAATGTAATCTGCGATTTGATTCTCCCCGCAATTTTGCTATCATGTTCCATAGGTTCCTACTTTCGGCTCAAGAGTTTCCCCAAAATTCCTAATCAAAACTCTTCTACCATTGGAGAAACCTTCATTTCCACTTCTTCCTATCCACTTACCAACGCTGTTTCAATAACTTACCCTTCTTTATTCAAGAATTTTGGGGAATGTCCAATGAAGGATACAGTATTTCGTCCCTTCAAGATATGACCCAGAAGTTTTGAATGGGGGGTTTCTTGGAATATATCTGGTTGGCAGCTAAGTGAAAATAATGTTTCTTCTCTCCAGATGAAATCTTAAACAATAGAAGTCGCTACCTCCTTTTCATCTACATCACACACCATCATCCCACGGTTTTTCTTAAGAATATTGTTGATGAGTCGTAATTCAAGGTCTAAAGCCTCCTCTTTTGAATTGGATCCGTCAATGTGAAAATATTTATCCAATTATCCAAATTTCTTATCAAATTTTTTGTTGAACCAGCCAATCATTGGATAGGAGATCATTTGGGGGGATCATTGAGGCAGTGCCTCATGCGGACTCACGGTTGATCCATGGCCAATTTGAGAGAATAAGGATGTTGAGATAATGCCGGAAAATCATCCACTTTGGGGAATCTTGACACCTGGAAACAAGGTTTTGAACCTTTTTGAGAAAACAACACAAATTCTGACATAGAAATGTTTCTTTTTCGAAAAGTATCGCTTTCGAGGGAACTTTAGGGAACTAATTCGGGATTTTAGTGAAAAGTATTTCCACTCTACTTATTGTTAATTAAATATAGTATTTTAGAAATATCAAATGTTTTAAGTGCTTATGATTACAGACAAATTTTGGCATCAATATTGCTTAAATTTAGCTCCCTGTGGGAAATTGTCCTGCTTCCCTCCTAAATAATTGGTCTTGAAACGCTATGTGACAAACAAAAAAAGCGTTGTTCGTGAGACCTGGATCTAAAGGATTAAGACTCATGAATTTTAATGGCGTGATCCATTAAAGGGATACATCGAAAAGGGAAAAACATCCTAAAAGTTATTTAAGAATCGGTCATAAATTGGGATAGAAAATTTTTTGATAAAAATTTAAATGTCAAAGAAATTTCGTTTATTATTTAGATTGAGATAGATAAGAGTACAGGTTGAATGTTTTTACCCAACCCGCCTTTCATGAATTAGAAGGAAATTTTTAGAGAGCTTGTTACACTTCTTACTTATTAAAAAATATTCACAAGTTCGTTACTCGTCTGACATGTTTTAGAGTTCTAATAATTTTAGTCTAACAATCAAACAAGAAGCTAAAGAAGGATTGCAGAAGTTCAAAATTCTCTGTGCCGCGGGTTAGAAAGACTGAAATTCTTTGATTAACCCTTTTAAGGAGGGGGCTATGAGACTTTTTCACAAGGCCACGGTTGTAAATCGATTCATGATACTCATAGGGGTGTTTGGAGTTGCTATAACCATCGGCTGTCAGGGAACGGTGCCATTTATGAAGCCAACTGAAACACAACCGGATCGCCAACCCAAGGTTATTCTGGGGGCGGGCGACGTCCTTGACTTTAGATTCTTTTACAACCCGGAGCTTAACGATACCCAAGCAGTGCGTCCTGATGGGAAAATCATGCTTCAACTTGTTGCAGAAGTTTCGGTTCAGGGGAAGACGCCTTCTGAACTTCAGGGAGAACTGGTCAAACTTTACACACCGGAGCTTAAAAAGCCGGAGGTGACTGTCATCGTTCGGTCGCTATATGAACGCAGGGTATATGTTGGAGGTGAGGTTAAGGCTCCGGGGCTTATCCCGATAGCAGGCTCTCTGACAGCCCTTGAAGCCATCATGCAGGCCGGAGGGTTCAATCTCACCACTGCTAGACTATCCAGCGTAATTATCATCCGCCAGAAGAATGGCAAGTGGTATGGGGGTAAGCTGGATTTCGGTAAAGTCATCAAAGGAAAAGAGGGACCATCGTTTTTACTTGAGCCTCGCGATATCGTGTACGTACCTCGGACCAATATTGTCAAGGTTAATCAATGGATCGATCAGTACATCAACAAGATGATCCCTCGAACCGGTTTTCAAGGAACTTACCCAGCGGGCGCCGGATCAGTAGGGATAGATACATCCACAGCTATAGCTGTACCTTAATTACGGTCTAAGATAAACTCCTATGGATCAAAGAGAAAAGACCTTCGAGTACAGGAGAATTTCTATGCAGGAAATAGCTTATCGGGACAAGTTTGCTGCAATCTCCCTGCGGGATATCAATTATATCCTCTTTCGCCATAAATGGAAGGTAACCATATTTTTTCTGAGCGTGATGCTCATCGTCTCATTGGGCACTTTTCTTTCTCCGAAGATCTACGAATCTGAGGCCACGCTCTTGGTCCGCGTGGGACGGGAGAGCGTAACTCTGGACCCATCTGCAACTACGGGTCAGGTCATTCCCTCAGCCTATTCTCGGGATGCTGAAATCCTTTCG
This sequence comes from Thermodesulfobacteriota bacterium, assembly GCA_047519465.1. Classification (GTDB taxonomy): domain Bacteria; phylum Desulfobacterota; class BSN033; order BSN033; family UBA1163; genus UBA1163. The sequence goes on from JAPVTA010000156.1 coordinate 7,775, forward strand.
GAGGTGGAGGTCTTAAGAAGTCGCGACTTAGTCGAGAAGGTCGTGGAAACCATTGGCCTCGATAGAATCCTGAAAGGACCAGGGAGGGGAGCGGACAAGGCGGTTCATCCTACCAGCACGATAGGAGACCGTGACAAGATCATCCGCACCATCATGGAAAATTTAAAGATAGATGTGCGGAAGGGGAGTAACATCATACATGCTTCCTACGAAGGCCGGGGCCCAGAATTAGCTCAAAATGTGCTTATCAAATTGATCGATCTCTATCTCGAAAAGCACATCGGCGTTCATCGAACGGCTGGATCTTATGAATTTTTCGGTCAGCAGACAGAACAGTTGCGAGTTTCACTTGCAGAAACCGAGGAGAAGCTTCGAAAGGTGAAGAATAAGACTGGCATTGCCTCGCTGGAGGATCAAAGGCGCGTGCTCTTGACCCGGATAAACGACCTTCAGAGAGAAAGTGAGCTGACATATTCAGCATTGGCGGCCTCCGAGGCCAAAGTACGAGTGATGGAAAAAGCACTTTCTGATCTGCCTGCGACAATGGTGACTGGAGAAACGGGTGGGGTTGGAAACTACGGGGCCGACTTAATGCGTTCCAAGCTCTATGAGCTGAAACTAAAGGAACAGGATCTTCTTTCCAGGTATACTGAGAGGAGTATTCCCGTACAGGAGATCCGGAGGCAGATTGTCGAGGCGGAGGCATTTATTGCCAAAGAAGAGGCCACCCGTACCCAGGTAACAAAAGGGTTAAACGAAGGATATAGCCGAGCACAGTTAGATATCTTTGCCGAAAAAGGGACACTCGCATCACTTCAGGCCAAGGCCAAAGCATTAAGAGAGCAGCTGGCCAACGCAAGGACCGAATTGAAGCTGCTCAATGACAACGAGGTTCAAATCGTAGAGTTACAACGGCAATTGAACGTTCAGGAGGCCAATTACCGGAAATTCTCGCAAAATCTGGAAGAGGCTCGCGTCGGTCATGCTTTGAACTTGGAAAAGATTTCGAACATCAGTGTAGTTCAACAACCCACCTACCCTTTGAGACCGGTTCGGCCTCGAAAAACACTTAACCTGGCCTTAGGCGTACTTCTTGGAATGCTGGGAGGAATTGGGCTCGCTTTCTTCTCTGAATATATGGATCATACCTTCAAGAGGCCTGAGGATGTAGAAGAAAGGCTAAAGCTGCCTCTCCTGGCCGCGATTCCAAATTTAAAAGAGAAATATGGTTCTTAGCTTATAGCGGAAACTGAGAACCATGAGGCAGTCATGAGCTATAAAGAAAGCTATCATCCAGGTTAGGCAAAACATGTACACCCTATTCTACGAATTTTCAGAGAAGCCCTTTAATGTTTCCCCCGACCCCAGGTTTCTATATCAAACAGCCAGTCATCGAGAATCGTTTGCCTCCATGATCTATGGGATCAAGGAGAGAAAGGGTTTCATCTCGATCATTGGAGAAGTGGGAACAGGGAAGACCACCCTCATTTATGCCCTCCTCAAACATCTCGATGAGAAGATAAATACGGTCTTCATTTTTCACACGAATATCACCTTTGATCAGCTGTTAAAAAATATCCTGCTGGAGTTGGGAATTCCGGTTGGACAGGAAGAGAAAACGGCCCTGCTGAGACTCCTTAATGAATACCTGATTCAAAAACTATCGCAAGATGAGAACCTTGCGGTCATCATTGATGAGGCACAAAATCTTTCAAAGGAGGTCATGGAAGAACTTCGAATGCTTTCCAATTTGGAAACTCCGCATTCAAAGCTTCTTCAGATCGTACTTGTGGGTCAGCCCGAGCTTGAGGCCAAGCTCAATTCAGAAAATTTGAGACAGCTTAGGCAGAGGATAGGGATCAGGCGGCAAATCATGCCTCTAAGTGGCGAGGAGTGTAGAGAATATATTGATCATCGTCTCAAATTAGTAGGGAGCAGCAGTTCAAAGATTTTCACTACGGAAGCCGTCACCTTGATCTGCGATTATGCGAAAGGAATTCCTCGGGCCATCAATATCCTCTGTGATAATGCCCTCCTGATCGGATACAGCCTTTCACGTAAAAAGATCGATGCAAAAATTATTTATGAGGTCATAAGAGACATGGAAGGTTCCCTATTTGAAAGAAGGCCTGCTCCTTTTAAACCGCCCCCAGTTAATGTATCGCAATCATCGCCCCCCAAATTAGGCTTTTTATCGAACAAGACTTCCCTCTTCATCCTTTCTTTATTCTGTCTGGCCTTGCTTGTTTTCTTCGGCAAGGAATATTTTCAAAAAAGCTCGACGAACCCAAGAGAAAGGAAAGATTTTGAGAATATTTCTACCGATATCAACTTACTTACGGCAAAGACAGATATGTCAAAAGTAGATATGTCAAAAGTAGACAGGAAGGTAAAGGAAATTGTCACTGCCCGGAAGAATGATTGCATCACTTCCCTGGGACAAAAATTTTATCATAATACGAACGAAACCCTGCTGGATTTCATCTTGGAGACCAATCCTGAGATTGCGAATATTCATCTGATCAGAGTAGATCAGCAAATCAAAATTCCAGAAATAACGGGAGAATCACTTATTATCCGATCTCCCGACGGTTCTTTCAAAATTTATTTGGGAACTTTCCTCAGTTCGGAATCTGCTGAAGTATATCACCGTGAACCTGTTTTACAAGGGAAGGAATTTGAAGTCATCCCTCGAAAAGTTTCGCCCAATGACACCTGGTATCGAATCACCGTAGGGAAATTTAATAATAAAGAGGAATGCTTGGAAGTCATAAGTATTTTAAGGGAAAAGGGTTTATTACCTATTTTCAAAAGGGGATAAGAGCTACCTGAAGAATCACAAATTCAGTCTTTTTCAAATTCATTTTGATTTTTTGAAGAGGTTGGAGAGCTTCTATGGCTAAGACGTTTGAGGCATTAATGAAGGCAGAAAAAGAGAGTCAGAAAAGGCTGACGGAAGTGGCCGCATTTGAGTCAAAGCCTTTTCCGAAACGTCTCGGACGGCTTGAACAAACGATTCCTAAGCAGGTCGTGGAAGAATACCAACGTTTGAAATACAATCTTCTCCGCACTAACTCCGGAAAACGGACAAAAGCCCTCCTTTTTACAAGCCCTTCCGAAGGGGAGGGACATTCCCCTGTTCTCATCAATTTTGCGATTGCACTGGCCTCTGAGGGAGATAAGGTATTACTCGTTGATGCCAATCTGAGGAATCCATCTTTCCATCATGTATTCAAGCTGGAGAAAAAAGGTGGATTGACGGATTTGCTCTCTGGAGAGAGTTCTTTGTTGAATGTGATCAAGGAAACCCAAGTTAGCCACCTTTCGGTGATCACTTGCGGAATGGCGTCTTCAAACGCCGGCTCTGTCTTTGAACTGAATGCTTTGGATTCCCTAATTCAAGAGATGAAAGCACAGTATGACTGGGTACTCTTTGATTCTCCTCCAATCAATTCTTCAAGTGATTCTATTGCCCTTGCTCCAAGGGCGGACGGTGTTGTGATGGTCGTCCAGGCCGAAAAAACTCGATGGGAGGTAGCAGCGAGGGCAAAACAACGTATTGAAGATGGCAACGGAACTATACTCGGAGTCATCCTCAACAATCGACGATTCTATATCCCAGAACGGATCTATAAAGCATTATGATCCGGTAAATGTGAAAATGGCACTGTCGAAAACTGAACCGTTGCCGTCCATGATTCAAGGAAGGAGGAGTACATCGAGGTACTGATGAATTTTCTCAAAGAAGGAAATTGGGTTTAAATCCAAAATTTTTCTTAATTAGGTCAAAAATCCTTCGAGGCACCTGTTTACTTTGGATTTTTCGTATGATTATTCCGTTTCATTCTTGTATTTGTATTGAATTTGTTGCGCGGAGGACAATGTGAAATCAACTTTTTCTCTGGAATTTGAGATGTAATTCCAGACGGCGGAGCTATGAAAGCAGTTATACAAGCAGGTGGAAAAGGGGTTCGATTGCGTCCTTACACATTTCTATTACCTAAGCCTTTAATGCCAGTCGATGATCTTCCGGTGATTGAGATCCTATTGAAATGGTTGCGACGCTGGGGGGTAAAGAAAACATATATTACTATTGGTTACCTTGGGAGCCTAATCCGCTCTTTATGTGGGGAGGGCAATCAGTGGGATATTGAAATTGTCTATAGTCAGGAGCCTGAGCCCCTTGGCACAATCGGCCCTTTACGACTCATTAAGAATGAATTAACTGAAACATTCCTGACCCTGAATGGCGATTTAATCACTGACCTGAATTTGCATGATTTCAGGGCTTTTCATTTGGAACACCGGGGTTTGATCACCGTGGCCGTTACAGAGAAAATCGTCACCACTGATTTAGGAGTTCTGAAAAGTCAGAATGGTCGGATGACTGCATTTCGTGAAAAACCAACAATTAAATTACAAGCTAGCACAGGAATCTATTGTATGGAACCTCAAATCTTGGATTTTATTCCTGAAGGCGTCCCCTTCGGATTTGACGACTTGATGTACACCATGCTTGATCAAGAGCTACCTGTATACGTGTACAAACACGACGGACTCTGGCTTGATATTGGTCGGGAAGAAGATTTTAAAAATGCACAGAATGGTTTTGAGCGGGACTACAAGCACCTTGTACTCGGATGCTAGGTGTCAAAGCGATGAATGAAAAAAGGATGATCCCGCTATTCAGTCCTCAGTTGGGAGAAGAGGAGAAGCAAGCCCTCTGTGAGGTCATCGATAGTGGGTGGCTTACCATGGGCGAGACGGTTGCGGCCTTTGAAAGAGCCTTTGCCGAGCTGCATGGAGTAAATGATGCAGTAGCAGTGAATTCTTGCACGGCCGCCCTTCACTTATCGCTTAAAGCCCTCGACATCGGTCCCGGTGATGAAGTTTTAGTGCCCTCTCTTACCTTCGTGGCAACAGTTAATGCCATTCTTTATGTTGGCGCATTGCCTGTATTTGTAGATATCGAAGAGATGGGCCTACCCCATATTTCTCTTAAGGATGCGGAAATGAAGTGCACCCCCAGAACGAAAGCAGCCATCGTGATGCATTACGGAGGATATCTGGTAGATATGACGGCATGGCATTCGTTCTGTGATGAGAAAGGATTGATTCTGATAGAGGACGCAACGCATGCGCCCGCGGTGGGTTCGGTCGCACGTTGGAGCCATGCATCAGCATTCAGTTTTTTCAGTAATAAGAACATGTCTACAGCTGAGGGTGGGATGATTATTGCATCCGATGCGTCTGTCCTGAAGCGCATACGGAACATGCGGTCCCATGGCATGACAACGGATACGTTGACCCGACACCGGGGACATGCACATTCCTATGATGTCATCACGCTGGGATACAATTATCGGATGGATGAATTACGCGCCGCGATGGGCTTGGTGCAGCTCCCTCGGTTGCGACGATGGAATAAAAGAAGATATGACCTCTCCAGTTGCTATCGGCAGCTTCTTGCTGCTCAGCTCCCCGAGGTGGTGGTTCCTTTTGACCAAACCCGCGAAACGGCAGCTCATCTGATGCCCGTTTCGTTGCCACCTGGGATAGGCAGACAGAAGGTTATGGACCATCTGCGGCGTGACGGCATTCAGACTAGTATTCACTATCCGCCCATGCACCTTTTTTCTTACTATTCGGAAAGATTTCCGGGAATCAACCTTCCCAAGACCGAAGAATTCTGTGCTCGAGAACTCACCATGCCACTCTATCCCTCGCTGAAAGAAAGTGACGTGGAGCGCGTTGTTGAATCGCTTCGAAAAGCAGTCAATGGTACATGACTGCATAACTCAGCCAGTTTGCGTGTTGATATTTATCATTCTGGCGATAAAAGGTCATAAAAATACGATTTAACTCATGACGCTTCAGCAACACCTCAAAAATAAGCGAGTCCTGGTAACAGGCGCCGGAGGTTTTATAGGAAGTCACTTGACGGAAGCTCTTTTGGAGGTCTCTGGTAAAGTTCGGGCCTTCGTGCACTACAATTCGAGAAACGACTGGGGTTTCCTTGAGGAATTGTCGCCAGCAGCAAAATTCAGTATCGAGGTCATATCAGCAGACCTCCGCGATTACCACGCTATCAAACAGGCGACAAGGCAGGTAGATATTATTTTTCACTTAGCCGCTTCGATCGGCATCCCCTATTCCCTCGCCTATCCGAATGATGTTGTTGAAACCAATGTCATCGGCACATTGAATGTTTTGAAAGCTTCGTTGGAAAACAAGGTATCGAAGATCATCCATACTCCGACCAGCGAGGTGTATGGAACCGCACAATATGTTCCCATTGACGAAAAACACCCCCTCAACCCTCAATCTCCATACGCTGCGAGCAAAATCGCGGCTGATAAGTTGGCAGAATCCTTCTTTCGATCGTACGGCTTGGCCGTACCTATCCTGAGGCCTTTCAACACGTTTGGCCCGAGACAGTCTCTGAGGGCTATTATTCCGACTGTGATCACCCAATTGCTGCAGGACAAAGAAGTGGCCGTTGGCAACCTTAAGCCAAAGCGCGATTTCACTTTTGTCGCGGATACCGTGAAAGGGTTTATCTTGTTGGCCAAGGAGAACGGGGTTGGAGGACAAACCTTCAATCTCGGAACCAATAAAGATATCACCATAAGGGAATTGATTCTATTGGCATCCAAGCTCATGGGGGTGACGCCGAAAATCAGAGTCGATCATCGAAGAATTCGTTGCAATCAAAGCGAAGTGATGAGGCTTAGATCAGACAATTCAAAGGCTGCTGAGATTCTTGGATGGCAGCCGAAATATACTCTAGAAGAGGGCTTGAACTTAACCATTGAATGGCTGAAAGGGAAAAAACAATTCGGAAAACCAAGCATTTACAATATCTAGCTCGAAAAATTCCCTTTAGCAAAACTCTGATAAGCTGGTAGGAGTGAACCACCGATGTTTTCGCCCAAGAGGCTTATAGATATTCTACTATCGCTTATTGGGCTCATTATCCTTATTCCCATGTTGCCTGTCATAGGCCTACTGATCAAATTGGACTCGCGAGGTCCAATCTTTTACCTGGCGGATAGAGTTGGTAAAGACATGAAGCATTTTAAGATGTACAAGTTTCGGACGATGATAGAGACACCGATTCAGACGGGGGAAAGTGTCTGTCCCCAATACGATCCAAGGGTGACAACTTTTGGTCGGTTTCTGCGTCGGACGAAAATGAATGAGCTCCCGCAGTTTCTTAACATTTTGAAAGGTGACATGACCTTCGTAGGACCGAGACCTGAAGCCCCAGACCTTGCTGAGTTGTATCCTGAAGAAGCAAAGAGAGTTTTCTCAGTGAAACCAGGCTTGGTCGGTCCAAATACCCTTCTCGGACGCAACGAGGAGGAGTTTTACCCGCCCGGTGTCGATATTAAGAAATACTACATTGAGAAGATTCTTCCGAATAAACTTAAATTGGATCTTGAGTATGTCGGGAGCCTGACCCTTTCTAAGGACCTCAAATACATATTTACGGGTGTGAAGGAAACGGTGCTCGGCGCAATAAGCAAAAGGCATATCCAAGACAATCGATCCCAGATCTATCTTCTCATTGCCGATCTCTTCCTCACGGTCTGTTCATATCTCTTTGTATATATCGTTTACTTTTGGAGTCTCGTCAGTGAGGGAGATTTGATTCGCCCCTTCTTGAACCTGCCCATAGTTGTTCTAGCACGCTTATCGTGCAATGTCTATTTTGGCATGTACAATTCTTTGATCAGATACATTTCCTATCATGAGATTCTGGGAGTTTTGAAAGGGGTAACCTATGGGAGCCTCTTGCTTCTTCTCGTCGCTTTCGTATTTGGTTCGGATGACTATACAACCTTTATGGCGTTCGTCGATTGGGCCTGTCTCTTCCTCCTCCTTTCCGGCCTCCGATTTGGTTTAAAATTCTATTGGGAGAAAAGGCGGCGAAAGAACGAATCGATGGAAAAGCATAGAATTTTCATCTATGGAGCTGGCGATGCAGGCCACGTTGGTTACCGAATGTTGGCTTTTGGAAAAGATAGCCCCTTTAAAGTGCTGGGTTTCATCGACGATGCCCCGGATAAATATGGCAAGACATTAAACGGGGTGAAAGTGTTGGGAAATCGGCACCACATCAAGGCGTTGTCGCAACTCTATAGAGTTGAAGAAATTCTCGTCGCGGAGCAGGACATTGAACCGGATAGGTTAACCGAGATCGCTGAGATCTGTCAGAAGTCAAATATAAGACTCCGAATGCTCCCCCCCCTTACGGACGATTTTGTCTCCGTGGGCAGACATCCGTCTTTTATAAGGAGTTTGGAGTTCTCAGACATCCTACCGCTTAAACGAATTCACTCCACTCAGAGCGCAGTAAGAGAAGTCCTGGCAGATAAAACAATTCTGATAAACGGATCAGGGGGAGCTTTAGGATTGGAGCTCTGCCGCAAGATCCTGCAATTTGGGGGGAGAAAGCTCATTATCATGGAACGTTACGAATCATACCTTAATGAGTTAGTCGCTGGCCTTTTGGAAAGTTTCCCAAACGAATCAATTGTTCCAGCGCTAAATGACGCGAGCAGAATGGACATTTTAGACAAAGTGTTCGAGACGCACAGACCGAACTTTGTTATCCATGCAGGAATGAGAAAATATGTACCGTTTCTTGCCTTAGATTTGGATGATATAGGCCGAAACAATTACCTCCGTACCTTTCAGCTCGCAAAAACAGCCGCAAAGTTTCAGTGCGAGCTTTTTTTGATGATTTCATCTTTGATGACTCCTGACCGTGGGAATCTTGTCACTGATTCCTTGCGGGTGGCTGAGGTTTCTCTGGAGCATTTTTTTAGCGATACGAATACTCGTTTTGTTATCACGCGTATCTGCGATGTTGCTGAAAATCGTGGAGGAATTGTATCTGTCATAGAGAATCAAGTCGTAAATCAAGGAACGGTGATTTTACCTTCGCGAAACGGCCAGAACTATCTCATTTCAAAACACTCGGCGGCCGAATTCATCCTGCAGACCCTCGTCGAAGTGAAGAAAAATCTATCGGATGAGAGAGTATTTATCTGTGATGGTGGTTCACCGATATCCCTCATCGAAATAGCCTCGAAACTCGCAAATTTCTACGGATTGCAACTCGGAACTGACCTAGCGGTCAAATATGCACCTCAAACCGATGAACCTGTCTCAACGTTTCCACCCATCATATCGTTGTCAGAATCCACACATGCTTCAGGTATCGGAATGGCGAATCAGAATCCGAACGTTACCAGTAAAGCACAAAAAACAATATTTAAAAACTTCGTGCTCGAAGACTATGGTAAATCAGAATTACTGGACTGGAAGGCAAGAACGAGGGAACTCCTAAATTTATGCGAACCAGTATTCTGACAGGAACAGCATCGATTCGTCCCTATGGTTTTCTTAGATGGAATTCTCCCTGCTGGAAATCATAAATCGCCTGAACCCATTGGCGATGGTCATTCTTGCCGTCGCTGGGATTTTATTATTTTATCTACCCTTATCTAAACACTCCCACATAATCATATTCCTGTTATCGCTGAGCGCAGCGTTTACTGGGTCGACCATTCCCACAGTTGATAATATGGCCACTTTGCTTCGATTGCTATCGATATTTCTATTATTATTGTGGGGTATAGTACAAACTAAACTGAGGGTGTCATGGGGGGTGTTGTTTTTTTGGGGGTATGTATTTTTGGGGTTCATTTTTATGTTTCGTGCGATCTCTATGAATTGGCAGTTTCAAAGGGGATTATTATTACTTTTGCTCGCAATAGCTATGCCCTTTGCCTATAGTAACGAAAATTACAGATCCCTAAGGTTATCTTTAGTGTCTATCTCTATAGCGGGGACGATTTTTTCTTTCCTTAGTTTCTTATCTATACCAAGCCATCTAGGGGAAGCGGAACAATTTGCGGGATTTACCGATAAATCGACCCAATTCAGCCAGATTCTGGGCGGATTCTTACCCTTTACTCTTTGGAGTTTATGGTGGGCTAATCGGTTTGCCGTCAAAGCAGCTTGTGCTTCCGGTTTCTTTTTGGGCGTAGTCTTGTTAATCCTGGGTGGTACAAGGGGCGCCACGATTGCAGGGATGCTTAGTATATTTCCCTTACTTTTGACCTTTGTCAATAGAAAGAACATGAAATGGCTACTCTTGCTCGTAATTCCTCCACTGCTTTTGGGTTATATTTTGTTTCAACATTCCAGTGAGGAAAGGATTGATTTCTTATTAAAGAGGTATAGCCTCGACGCGGGTCTATCCGATCGGGAAATATTTTGGGAAAGATCTTTTTCTGAGATCGATAAAAGTCCTTTATTGGGCAGGGGCATCGGAGCAGCGGAAAACGTATTAAGCGATAGTTTTCATAATGCCTATTTGGAAATCTGGTTTAACACCGGTCTTTTCGGGCTTCTCTTATTTTTGGCCTCACTGGTATGTTTTCTTTATCGAATCGCGTATTTGGCGAGCATATCCAATGATTCGGAAATAAGATCTCTTTTAGCACTTGCTCTGGGTTACATGATGGGATTTATATTTATGTGTTTTTTCGAAAGCATCGGCGCCGGAGCCAGTAACCTTAACATCATTCTATACTTGTTTCTAGGCGTGTTGGTCTCAAATAATGGGCTGGCTAGAGTTAATAACTTTTCAAATCACAGGGACCCCTTACTCGCAAAATAGGTATTCTCCAGAGAGCTGCAGAGACGTGGTTGAATAGAATCTCGACGAACATATTTTATTCCTTTTTTGGGGAATTACTTCTGTTTGGTCTCTCTTTCCTCCTGAGCGTCATCACCGCGAGGTATTTGGGAGCCGCAGGCAGAGGTAGCTTCTGGATAATTTATAATGCCGCTGGCCTGTTGGTTATCGTATTTTCGATGCGCTTTTCTTACTCTCTCACATTCCACGTCTCTAAGAACAAGGAGATGTTGGGCGAGGCAATATTATATGCACTTTTTGTGGGTTTGGTTACCGTCTCTTGTGTTGCCATCGTGGCCAACGTTTTTTCCAATATTTTCTATAACATATTGCTTAAAGATATTAAGATAAATTGGCTTGTTCTTGTGCTCATATGTCTTTCCTATTATTTGTGGACGCTCATTATTGCTGTCGTAGAAGGTCTCATGCTTTTTCATGCAAAAGCCATCTTTATGGGAGGTTCCTACCTCATTAAATTACTTTCAGTTATTTACGCAGTTAGGATCATTGGCCTAGAGTTTGATGATCTGATTTTATTTATGGGGCTGGCGGAGACGATTGTCTATTCGGTCATTATTTTATTTTTCTTGCGTAAAGCAAAGCATTTCCATATTAACGGACCAAGATTTCATGGAATGCTCAAATACTCAGCGGGATCTTTTCCAGGTGCAATTTCAAATTTTTATACGATACGGATAGATGGTTTCTTTTTAAATTACTTTTCCGGGCCAGCACAAGTAGGTATTTATTCAGTAGGTACGAATCTAGCTATGTTGCTTTTGTTTGTGCCGGGAGCAATAAGAAATGTTCTAATGCCATATATTGCTAACTATTCCGACAAGGAAATAACGGCAAAATTATCTAGGTTATTGATTATAGTAATGATTATTTTGTCTTTCATTCTGATTCCATTGGTGTGGATAGTAGTCACCCCGATTTATGGAAGGGAATTCAATTTTTCTCGCTGTATCTTTTTGTTACTTTTACCGGGCTCAATTTTCTGGGGGGTATTTTTGCTGTTAGCCTCGGATATCGAGGGCAGAGGCCTTCCATTGCGCGTTTCGATGGTATTGGTCATGAGTACATTGGCAACTGTTGTATTAGGCCTGATTTTGATACCGATGTGGAACGCTGCCGGAGCCGCTATGGTAAGTTCAATCAGCCACGCGATAACGATGGTATTGGCTATTGGCGTTTATAACCACATGATCGGGGTAAATTGGCGTCAACTCTTGGTCCCGAAACAAGAAGATGTACGTAGGTTTCTAAAGATCGCAAATGACGGAACATATAACCTAAGGAGAACATTAGGGCCGAAATTTCGGGTGAAAAAGCCGAAAATGTTCAGATATTAAGAGCGTTAGGGAGTAGGAGCAATGGCCGTATTGGGAGCCCAAGGAGGTTATTGTACAAAGCGGGAAAGTGGGACTAGAAACTTGAAAGAACTTGAGGGAAAGGGAAGAAGCCCAGAATGGAAAAAAAACTGCTGACCGCGAATTCCTTGGATTGTTCCCTGATGCCAGCCAAAAGCTGTGTTCTGCTGTGGAGTGCCAAGGCGCCGGGGTACTTCTGACTCAATGAATGTCGTGACTTTCGTTGGAGAAGCGTCTCCCATTGTAGATGATAAGGCTTACGCTGGTTTGGTGGTGTAGGTGGGCTTTGGATAAACTGGAAACGGAGGGGGTAAATGTATGGCAGATATTCTGGTCACCGGGGGCAGGGGTTTTATTGGCACCAATCTTACAAAAGAACTTCGCTCGCGCGGACATCAAGTATTTACTTGTGACATCCTCCAGGGTGAAAATCCTCAACATGTGAGGGCGGATGTATCTGTTTACCAGCAAATGGCGGCAATTTTCAATCAGCAAAAGTTCGATTACGTCTACCATCTGGCAGCTGAGTACGGCCGCTGGAACGGGGAAGACCATTACGATAATTTGTGGCGAACGAACGTGATCGGCACAAAAAATATGTTGCGTTTGCAGGAGTTGCACCGTTTCCGGATGATTTTTTTCTCCAGTGCGGAGGTCTATGGGGATTATGACGAGCTGATGTCGGAAGAGGTGATGGACAAGGTACCGATCAAGCAGATGAATGACTACGCTATCACAAAATGGGCCGGAGAACTGCAGTGCCTGAACCATGCCGCGATGTTTGGAGTAGAGGTGGTGCGCGTGAGACCTGTAGGGTGTTATGGTCCACACGAGTACTACAGCCGTTACCGGGGGGTAATTCCAATCTTTGTTTACCATGCTTTAATGGGAAAGGAATTTATAGTCTATCGTGGTCATAAACGCATCTTCGATTATGTGGAAGATACGTGTCGAACCTTTGCAAATATTGTCGACAATTTTATTAGCGGAGAGGTGTACAACATTGGCGGACGTGAGGATTGGGTGATTAGCATTGAGGAACTAGCCGACATTATCCTTGAAGCCACGGGAGCGAGTCTTTCGCTTGCGAAATACAAAGGCGAGGAAGCGTTTACGACGCGGGTCAAAACCGTTGATTTTTCGAAGGCGCGCCGAGATTTGAAGCACGACCCGAAGGTGGACATCCGTGAAGGTATCCGCCGATATGTGGCCTGGGCGCGCAGGGTGTACGAAAAATAGAGGGGGTTTATCGGTCTGGACGAGAATATGATCCAGAAGATATGTGGATGACGTTAAATGATGATCTATTCTAGGGAGATGCCAATGGAGGACTATCGAGCCTACTATGAAGGGAAGACGATCCTGGTTACAGGTGGCGCAGGTTCGATTGGTACGAACCTGGTGCGGACACTGGCCGAGCTAAAGGTCAAGCGGGTGATCATCCTGGACGACCTTTCGGCGGCGTATGAGTGGAATATTCCTTCGTTGCCGAATGTTCTTTTTGTTCAAGGGTCGGTCACCGACGAGATTACACTAAAAATGTTGTTCAATCTACGGCCGCAAATCGTCTATCACCTGGCAGCGTTCTTCGCCAACCAGAATTCGGTGGACTATCCTCAGAAGGATCTCATGGTCAACGGCTTGGGAACTTTATTAATCTTCCAGTATTGCCAACTCGTCGGTGTAGAGAAGGTAGTGTACGCTTCTTCCGGCTGTTCCATTTATGGTTCGGCTGCGCCTCTTCCACTGAAGGAAGAATTTATGTCCATGCATCTGACGACACCGTATCAGATCACAAAAATGCTCGGTGAGTTGTATGCCAACTTTCTTCATAACCATTATGGACTGAGGGTGGTTAAGACTCGTTTCTTTAACTCTTACGGCCCCGGCGAGGTGCCTGGCCAGTATCGGAACGTAATCCCGAACTTTATCTTCTGGGCGCTTTCAGGGATGCCACTGCCTTTTACAGGCACGGGTGGCGAAACACGCGATTTTACTTACGTCTTGGATATCGTGGATGGCCTGTTGCGGGCTGGATATTTTGAACAGGCTCTAGGACAGGAGATGAACATCGCCTCGGGGAGTGAGACGAACATTCTGCAAATGGCGGAGCGCATAAACGAATTGACTGGCAATAAGGCGGGGATTGTGCGTGCTCCAGCCCGAGTGTGGGATACGAAGAAGCGCCTGCTGGCATCGATCGCCCGAGCAAGGGAGCTCATTGGCTACGAACCCAAGATGGACTTTGATCAAGGATTACAGAATACGATTCAGTGGTTCAAGGACAACTGGGAGAATATTCGCCGGGATGCGGACTTCCCGCCGGGGTCGTCTGCGGCGGTGCAGGGTGTGGTCGTGAAAAGGTAATCTAAAGACAGCGAAGGAGACGTTAGGGGATCTGTCCCTCAGATGGAGAAAATGAGAATTCTTGTCGTTGTCTCTTGCTATAAGCCGGATGGTGGAGCGGCAGCGACGCTGTTCCCGCCGCTATGCGAGGAACTGGTCAAGCTCGGCCATGATGTGACTGTGCTGACAGCTGTGCCGCACTATCCATCAGGGCGTGTGCCGGAGGCCTACCAGGGGCGGACGAATCGGTTCAGTGAGGAGAATGGCGTGAAAGTGCTGCGGGTTAGCTTGCCTTCAGTGGATCGGTCGAACCTGGCGGCGCGCCTGTTCCAGTTCATCGCATACCAGGTTGGGGCAACGCAGGGAGGCCTGCGTCAAGATTATGATGTGCTCTTGACTCACACGCCTGCTCTTGAGGTTTGGCTGCCCTTTGTGTACTTTTCTACAGTCAGGCGGAAGCCGGTGGTCTATTCGGTACACGATATATTTCCCGAAGTGGGAATCAAACTGGGGATTTTTCGTAACCCTCTGGTGATCCAGACCGTTGGGTGGTTGGAAAGATATTGTTTGAAGCGAGCGTTCAGGGTGCGGATTCTTTCCGAGTCTTTTGCGCCTAATATTTTAAAAAAGGGGGTACCTGAGTCAAAACTGGCGTTGATTTACGATTGGGTGGATACCGAAGCAGTACGGCCATTGCCGAGAGAGAATAAATTTGCAACAGAGCATGACCTGATCAACCGATTCGTAGTGCTTTATGCGGGGAATATTGGCTTGGTGCAGGGACTGGATACCGTGGTAGAGGCGGCAAAGATGGTAGCTGATGACTCACAGATCTGTTTTGCGTTTGTGGGAGATGGCGCGGGACGTAGTCTGCTGGTAGAGAAAACACGTCAATTGCGGCTAAGCAATGTACGCTTCGTTTCTTATCAACCAAGGGAGCGTATGTCGGAGGTATTTGCCACAGGCGATATATCTTTGGTCATCCTACGCAAAGGCACTGGTTTTGGAGCGTTACCCTCCAAGACCTACCAAATTTTTTCTAGTGGGAGACCTGTGATTGCAAGTGTGGATGAGAACAGTGATACTTGGGACCTCATACAGCGGGCTGACGCCGGTTTGTGCGTGCCACCTGGGAATCCCTCCAAACTGGCTGAGGCCTTAGTTACCCTGAAGCGCGACCAGGGCCTCCGTGAACGCCTGGGGCGCAACGGGCGTAGCTGGGCTGAACGAAATCATTCGCCCCAGTCCGCTGCCAGGGGGTTCGAAAAGCTTTTGTCGGCAGCCCTTTCTTCCAAAAAATTATGAGCGAAGTTGTTTCGGTTTTCAATATTCCTCCCGATGCAGTTGAAACTGGCCCTGTCTCTTTTGGATTGCTTGGGCACCCGAAACAGTTCCGCAGTTCCGTCTCGATCGCAGCTCAACACTGGAAATGGGAAGCGGAGTCCCGATGAAACGCGTTCTGACCATCTTTGGCACTCGGCCTGAGGCCATTAAGCTCGCTCCGATCACAATAGAGCTGGGAAAGCACCAGGACCGCTTGGAGAACCTAGTCTGCATTACAGCCCAACACCGAGAAATGCTAGATCAAGTACTAGAATGGTTCAAAATCGAACCTGACTACGACCTTGACCTGATGCAGCCTAATCAGGGCTTGGCCGAGTTTGCCAGCCGGGCCCTGGTAGCCGTGAGCAGGTTGTTGGAACAAGTTCATCCCGACGTGGTGCTAGTTCAGGGCGACACCACCACCGTGATGATGGCTGCCCTGGCTGCGTTTTATCAGCATATTCCGGTAGGGCATGTGGAAGCCGGATTGCGCACTCGCAATCGGTACAACCCTTTTCCAGAAGAAATCAACCGCCGGGTGGCTGGCGTACTAGCAACCTTTCACTTTTCACCAACGGAAAGGGCGGCTCGTGCCTTGCGCGATGAGCAGGTACCAGAGGAAAACATCTTTATTACCGGGAATACCGTCGTGGATGCCCTGCTCATGACAGTACAACGCCCGGTCAACCTGCAGTTGGATTTCAGCTTGAATGGTCGGCAACTGATTCTGGTGACAGCCCATCGACGTGAAAGTTTCGGCGCTCCGTTTGAGTCCATCTGTCTTGCGCTGCGAGACCTGGCGGAACGGAACGCAAATGTGGAGATCGTCTACCCCGTGCATCTGAATCCCAACGTGCGGGGTCCTGTGAGACACATCCTGGCTGGGCACCCGCGTATCCATCTGTTGGAACCCATGCGCTATGAACAGTTTGTCCACCTGATGGCCCGGGCATATTTGATACTGACCGACTCGGGAGGCATCCAGGAAGAGGCCCCTGTGTTGGGAAAGCCCACACTGGTCATGCGTGAGACGACGGAGCGACCAGAGGCTGTTGAAATGGGTACGGCCCGTCTGGTAGGGACAGAGCGCCATCAAATCGTGGCCGAAGCGGAGCAGTTGCTTTACGACGGAGAAGGGTATCGCGGCATGGCGCAGGCCGGTAGCCCTTTTGGTGATGGTCGTGCGGCAGAAAGAATTGCGAACATCCTATTGGCTAGAGTATGAACCTATGGAAAGGAAAGAATACTGCCCATCTCTACGTACGAAGCAAACGCCCCTTTAAAAAATAAGAGCGAGAGATCCAAAGTAACTCTCCAAAGAAATGATTGCCGGGAGGTTCATTTCGGAAAAGGAATCTTGGAAGCCATGAAAGTGTATCGAAACTTTTTTCAGAGTTTTTTTAGGTCAACTGAAATCGCGGGCTGATGATGGGTTTGTTTAGTCGCAGATTCGGGCTTATCATATGCATCATTTCTTCTCTGGTCATTGCAATATGGTTACTAATAGAAACCAACCATCCGGCAGAGATAATTTCCACCCCCGCAGTTTTGTCAGGAGGAATTGACGCCTTCAGTTCACCAGGCCTGATGATTCAGCATATTGACGAAGACGGGACGATCTGGAGTACAAGAGGGTATTATGTTTACAAAAGTTCTGACGG
Source organism: Thermodesulfobacteriota bacterium (assembly GCA_047519465.1). Lineage (GTDB taxonomy): Bacteria > Desulfobacterota > BSN033 > BSN033 > UBA1163 > UBA1163. The sequence goes on from JAPVTA010000156.1 coordinate 25,192, forward strand.
GTTCAAATCCAAAATGGCATTTAAGGTGCCTAGCGGCGGTTGGGTAAGTTGGATGGGTAATTTTCGTTCGATTAGAGCCGTAACCCGATATTATGAAATGATTGAAGTCTTTCCTCTTCGGTCCGGAACGATCCTGGCCTTTTGTGGAGGGTACGTTTGGCGCAGTACCGACGGCGGCAATGATTTTCGGAAGGTTCACAGGCTTCGCCATTTCGGAATACGAGATGGGCGAGGGGTCCTCCCCCAAGGTATGACAGCGGATGATCATGGTACCTTCTATTATGGGGAGTATTTCCGGAATTTGGAACGAGGTCCAGTGTTTGTCTATCGGAGCACGGATGACGGTAAAAACTGGGAAGTCGCACATCGGTTTAACTCGGGAGAAATCCGGCATATTCACGCTTTGCAGTTTGATCCATACACTCAGGCTCTTTGGATTGCAACCGGAGATGATGATCACGAGGCTATGATTGCGTATTCCATGGATCAAGCGGAGACATTTCACAAGGTTGGTTCAGGGAGTCAAAATTGGCGAGCCGTTAGTCTGCTTTTTACGAAGAATACCGTCTTTTGGGGAACGGATTCTGCAGCTTATCAAAATTGGATATTTCGGTTGGATAGGAAAAACGGCGATGTCATACCTGTTTGCAAAGTCGACGGTCCCATCTACTACTCGACGAAGCTTAGCGATGGAACGTTAATCATGGCCAGAGTTGTTGAGGGGGGAAAAGGGGAATGGGACGATATGGTCTCCATCTGGCTAAGCCGAGATGGAAAACAATGGGTCAAAAAAAATTTGGCAAAAAGGAAATCGTCCAATGGATATGCTTTTTTGAGATTAGCAAGAGGCAGTTCGGCAGATCATCTTTACACTTCTTTATTCAATACCGACAACCATGAAGAAACACTCCTCAAGATCCCAATCAAGAACGTCGCGAGGTGATATTGAAGGCAGGGGATATCACCCAAGAGCCCATGCGCAGAGAACAACCTATGTATTCCTTTGCTTCCAATTCAGAAGTTAGGAGCGCTACCTCTCGGTTACGGGGGGCAGGTTTGGCCAATTTCTATGCACTTCGCGGACGTCAAATCTTTGAAGCCTGCGGCGTTCTTTGGCACAGTGTTCCTAATCGCTTCCTCACGAGCCTCCCTTACTACGAACCACTCGAGCCGACGCTTGAGGAAATCCGGGCTCTCCTGCATTCCACTGGTGCAGTTGGGGTTCGGTTTCCTTCCCAAAATTGGCCCGGTATGCCAGGCGGGGTTTACGTCTACCGCGGCCGGGATTACGACCTTAAATCGGTTCACATCAAGCACCGACCGAGGGTCCGCAGAGGGCTGCAGATCTTTGAAATCCGTCCCGTGGATGAAGACGAATTATTGAGCCAGGGTATCCAGCTTAACCGTGAAACCATGATGCGTCAAGGTCATTATGACCCGGAATTCGGTGAAGCTCGCCAGTGGGCCCGCTTGGTAAGAGCTATGCATGACTGTGCGGAAATTAGCGCCATCGGCGCCTTCGATGGAAAGCGCTTGTGCGCCTATATGATCACTTGCCGCGAAGGTCAATGGCTTAGTATTCTTCATCAAATGTCGAGGCAGGATGACCTGAAATCCTTCCCGAATCACGTCTTAACCTTCTCGGTTACCAAAGCAGCATCTGAGGACATTTCTTTGGAAGAAATTTCTTATGGGCTAGTTCCTCTCATCTCGATTGAGGGCCTGCATGAGTATAAACTCCGGTTTGGCTACCAGGTCCGTCCACGCGCTTGCGTCATCGTGCTCCGTTCCCAGATTGATCTTCTTCTCAACAATCGATTGGTCCGGCGGGGCGTTCGACTGCTGCGCCACTTCTGGCCAGATAACCAGCGTCTCGAAATGATGGAAACGGTCCTGCGTGGAGCAGACATGGCCTCGCGGGGAATGCTTAAGGAGAACGGGAGATGTTGAAGGTCAACACGATTCCTCGTTTCGCCCTCCCGTATGGACTGGGTGACTTCCTCGCTGCGGGAGCGGCGCTGTTCCGGAATCACACCCCTGGGCCAGACCCCTTTGAGAAGGTGCTTGGGAAGGGAGAAAAATTCTGGACCAGTAGCGGACGCCAGGCTCTATGGCTGGCCCTCAAGAGCTTGGTCTTAGAACCCGGGTCTGGAGTCGCCATCCCTCTGTTCAACGATCTTTCCGTGTCGGCCGCGGTGGTCAGGGCTGGTTATCGCCCGATCTTCATCGACATCACAGAACGAACCCTTACCATGGATCCGGACTCGCTGGCCTCTGCACGGGGTAAATTCTCCGCGGTCGTGGCCGTCCACCTGTTCGGCCAGGTAGCCGACTTGAAACGGATCCGGGAAGCAGCCGGTCCCGTTCCGCTGATAGAAGACACGGTTCACGCTCCCCTCTCCCGCTTAAACGGGCAGGAGGTTGGTGGGTTTGGTCTTGCTTCCTTCCACAGCTTTGCTTCGACAAAATACTGGACCGCTGGCGGAGGCGGCTTGTTGGTTGTGCATGACCCGGAAGTTGCGCGTCGCGCGGCCGAGGAGGTTCGACTGCTGAAGCGACAATCCCCAATCGATGAATGGAAAAACCTACTCCTCCAGGTCGCGAAGGCGGTCCTCTTCCATAGACCGGTGTACGGGATCCTCGGCATCCCAATCCGCTCTTGGGCCGAGAAGCGGGCCTTTCTCGAACCCGTCTTGAGTCGCAAGCAGGTTCAACGGTCCCACGCCGCGGTAGCACTTCGTCAGGCATTACGCTTCCGCGAACGGGTGACGCGGCAGCGGGAAAACAGTCTTTATCTCCTCTCGCTCCTTCAGGGAGCAGAGGGTATCGTTCTCCCCTGGGAATGGCCGGGTACCGCCTATAACTATCACCTCTTCCCAGTTTTGATGGGCAACACACGGGAACGCGATGCGGTAGCCGCAACCATGCTCACCCAAGGCATTGACACCTCGCACCTTTATTCCGATTCCATCGATCACAGCCGGAAACTCGGGTATCAGGGGGGCTGCCCGGTTGCAGAATCGGTGGCCGCGCGGCTCTTAACTCTTCCGAATTACGCTTCCCTCTCCCGCAACGATATCGGACGCGTCGCCCGAGCATTCCTGCAGGCGTTCCGCCAGTCACGGCTTCACTGCAGGACCTGAACCTTTTTGGCTCGAACAATAGTTTTACCACCATCCCAAACGAACTGAAATGCCGGCAGACCACCGATAATGTTAACTGAACACTGCATACCCTTCAAAAACTCGCCAATAATAGGTAGTCGATCCTAGGAAGTCAAAACTTCTTTAGATTCACTAGGTAGACGTGTAATTAAAGTTTCTGTGGGTGCTCGGGAAGTCAATCCGAGAATAGACATCTCTCCAGCTGACTAGAAGTGATGGACTCATGCGCATATTGATGTTGTCGGCAGCAAATCCGCTTCCTGTAGATAATGGGGCAAAACGACGAATCCTGGCTACAGTCAGTCATCTGTCTCAACATCACGACTTGACGCTGGTCTCATTACAAGAGCCCAATCCATCGGCAGTGCTATCTTCCGACACATATGAGGAGTTGTGGCAAGACTATGTTGTAGATCATCCCATCCAAAGCAAACTGCAGACAGCCTTAAAGGCTTGCTTCTCGACACATTCCTATTCGCAGGTTAAGTACTGGAATCACACCCTTCGAGAGGTTGTCGCAAGAATGCTAACCACACAGCATTTCGATTGTATATGGGTTCACTTTCTTTTTATGGTCATTTACCTAAAGCAATGTTTTCCCAAAGGCCAATCCGGCCAGAAGCCATCGCGGCCCATATTTGTTCTGGATCAACACAATGTTGACGAGCTTACTTTTAGAAGATTTTTGAGCAGCAAAGCCAATTTTGCTCAGAAAATCTATGCATCTTTGGAAATGTTGAAAGCCCGGCAGCTTCAAAAACGATGGTTCCCCCGTTTTGATGCGATTCTTTGCGTATCCCAGGAAGACCTTCAAAAGACTGCTCAGTATACTGATCGGTCCACTAACCTTTGGTTGGCGCCCAATGGCGTGGATATTGGTTACTTTCAGCCGCCCGCGCAGGAAGACTCCAAGGAGCGCAGGTCGATACTTGTCTTTGGCGGATCTTTGGATGTGAAGATGAATCAGGAGGCGGTTCTTTGGTTTTCCGCTAGCATTTTCCCTTTAATCAAACAACGAATACCCGATGTTCAGTTCTGGATCGTGGGAAGGAACCCTACCTCTGAGATTTGGAAACTTGTTGAAAGGGACGGAATAAAAGTTACGGGTACCGTCGTGGACGTGCGAGATTATTATCGACAGGCTAAAGTCTTTGTAGTCCCTCTGCGTTTAGGCGGGGGGACGAAACTGAAAACCTTGGAGGCCATGGCGATGGGTTTGCCTGTTGTCAGCACCGCAGTGGGGGCACAAGGATTGGATATCAAATCGGGGCAACATATTTGCATAGCGGATACGCCTGAGGATTTCGCAACTCGCGTGGTTGAACTAATGAAAGACCCTGATAAAATTCGTAGGCTAGGAGCAGAGGCTCGGCTTTTGGTAGAAAAAAAGTATAGTTGGAGCAGCATCATGGATGATGTGGATGATAAGCTGGAAAACCTCTTCTTAGAGAGGAAATCGCAAAAGAGATAGATTTTACTTTAGACGATTGAAATCTCAATCATTTGGCAGATGGTAGTTTCTGGTGAGGAGCAAGAAATCGATAGATGTGAACCTCAAATCCTTTAAAATCATCGGTAAATACACCATTCGTCACAGGAAGGCTCCGATTTTCTCCTAGGACTTCTACCTGGTTTGGGCTCACTCCTGTTGGTAAAGTGAATCGGACATTAGAGAGTGGCTCCCCCTTCACTCTGTCCCGGCTGGCTATATTGACGGCGAGGATCGCACCAGTGTTATCAACAAGTCCATAACGGAAAAGAAATTTGTCTTGAGCAACCAAGTTTTGGCTCACCTTTACTTTGGGGTCATTCATTGTGCCTATATCCATTTGCGGTCTTATATCCTTAATAAGTCTTTGAACTTGAGCCGAAATGTTTTTTATATTACCACTTGCCCAATCGTCATGGAACCAAAGGATCACTTTGACGCCTTGCACCAATGCACTGAAAACTTGATATTTCATTTGCTTTAGATTGGGTTCGGTCCAACTGCCATAATTACCGAATGCCTGAATTAGTGCGATAAACGGCTTTTTATTGTATTTCTCCGCCCAATCTAGTCCACTTCTCATAAGATCGGGTTGATATCTCAGTTCCCTTGATTCGAAACCCGTATTCCCGGAGTGAACGGGATAGGTGTCTAAAGCAATAATGTCCGCACAATCATTCCATCCCGGCGAAATTTTGTTTGCCAAAACAAGCCAAACATAACGGCTGGGGTCTAAGGATTTGGTAAGGCGATACCATCCCGGATTTGTCGCTAACCGGTGATGGCATTGCTGGACGCTGAGTTTTCTCTCTGGGCAAAGATCTGGCTCATCTGCAATGTACCATCCCCACACAGCAGAATGAGTTTTAACGGTATTTATAAAATTTGTATAATCCGATAAACTTAATTCTGGCAGGCCGCTTTCTCTTTCCATGCCTATTGATGCCTTCCCGCCTAATCTATGAACGATATCCAGTTTGGCCTTTACTTCTGGCGCCGTAAACCAATTAGCCCCACTGAGATGAAAAAAATTACATCCATTCGCTGCATGCTCAGACCATGCTCCTGAATTGTTAGTTTCAGTATACCAACCCATTAAAATCTCAGCCCTCGCTGTATAAATTGATGTCAATAATAAAATAGTTGCAGGCAGGAGAGACAATTTAAACATTTTCATTTTACCTCTACCTCGATCAATTCTGAACATTAATTTGTTTTTGATTTAGCACAATGGATTATCTTCCTTTTTTGGCAAACCGGTCTATCTTTTCCGCTCCTTGAATGGTGGTCGTAAAATCTCTGCGATTCGATAACCGTCCCTCATTGGAATATTACACATCGCCAGCTACCAGACGACGGGCATCTGCCAGCTTTTACGAGATCCCAGGACGACTACACTCCTACTTCAACGACTAGTTCCACCGCTCCGGCTCCACCACTCCTAACAATGTCTTAATCATTCTCAACGCCTGCCCATCCCTCACTACCCCAACCCTCATCCCCCACACTTCCTCAGATCGCCAAATAATTTTGCTTCGATCTCCTCCACCACCCTCTTCAATACTCCCGGAGAAAACCTCTCCCCTATCATACAAATCTTTAACCGTGTCCATCAAATCGGGGGAAGGTCCGGTCGAAATATTCAAAAAAAGGCAGCGCCATTTCTGACCCTGCCTTGCTCTTTGATAACTGAATCGAGATTCTTTTACCCGACGGATTTACCACCTTGAATTTAGCTAAAGTTACAAAGGAACTACCAATACGCTATCCACTCGATGCACTGGGGTTAGCCTCCAACCCACGTCAGCGAGGATAAACCAACTGCTCTGAAAAAGGACTAAGTTGGAGTTTTGCCCCTGGTGGGGCAAAACTCCAAGTGCCATCAGATAGGTCGTATCGAAGTTCGGAGTCTGGACTGACCATCTCCCAACGGTTTTCCATTGGGTTATATTTTGGCACAGCGTTCGGAACCGCGTAACCCCATCGGCCAGAGAAGGGGTTGTACTTTAACCTAGAATCAGGATTTACGGTCTCCCATTCGTTAGTCAAAGGATTGTACTTCTGTTGTACTTGAGCACATACGGAAGACCAAGTAGCAATGACGGTCAAAAAAAGCAAAGCCAGAAACCATTTTTTGATCCATCTCATCTTCTTACCTCCCGGACATGAAAGCCCAGTTAAATGGTGAGAATAAACTCTTTTTGTTATCCCTGCGAATCATTTTTTAAAAATATACACCTTTTTTGAACTTTTTGGAAGTACAAACTTCGGGAAGGAAGAGTAAGTTAGACTTTATATTGTTTATCTGCGACCTTCGGATCAATTGTCTTTGAATTTTATTATTATGTTAGGATAAAGAATGGAAGATAAAGAAGTAGTCAAAAAATGGTCAAATTTCTCAAAACTCATTCCAAGGCTCTAATTATTCGATATTCTAAGTTATTGAAAAAATTGGTGCCGGAGGTCGGAATCGAACCGACATGGGGTGGAAGCCCCGCGGGATTTTGAGTCCCGTGCGTCTACCAGTTTCACCACTCCGGCACAAATAACACTATAAAGAAAATTGGTTTGGGTGTCAAATAAAAGGAGAAACGAGGTGGAGCCCCCCCTCGACAAGCTTTCTCAGGGGAGGCCACCCCGACGCTAAGTCTATCATCTCTGTGGTCATTGAGTCATTAAAACAAAGCGATTCGTTTGCTTTTCCCTTTCCGCCCGTGCTAAGATGTGTAAACTTTTTTTTGAAAACTCCAACAGGGCTGCGGGAAAATCCTCTTTTTTTTGCCGGCCCACTCAGGGACCTGACCCATGGCAGAGATCATTCCCTTCAGGGGGCTGCTGTACGACGTTTCCAAGGTTTCGATCGGGGAAGTGGTTGCTCCTCCTTATGACATTATCACCGACGAAGGGCGGGAATCGTTGTACAGCCAGAGCCCATATAATATTGTGAGGGTCGATTTTGGCAAAGAAGAACCGGGAGATGATGAGGCCGAAAATAGATATACCCGGGCCAAAGCATACCTCGACACCTGGATAAAGGACGGCATATTGACGCGGAGCAATCAGCCGTCGTTTTACGCCTATGAGATGATTTACACTCTCCATGGCGTCAGAAAGCGACTTGCCGGATTTCTGTCCCTAGTGAAACTTGAAGAATTGGGGAGAGGGAGCATTCACCCTCATGAATGCACGCACTCGAATCCAAAGGAAGATAGGCTGAACCTCCTGAGAGCCTGTGAGGCGAACACCAGTCCTATCTTTTCCCTGTACAAAAGCTCGGAGGATGGAATATCCAGGATTCTCTCGAGGAAAACTCTTACACATCCTCACGCCCAGGCTACAGATCGCTCCGGCAATCTCCACCGGCTCTGGGTGATCGACCAGACCGAGGAAATAGGAATCATCAAACGCGAATTTGCAGACAAGGCAATCTTTATTGCCGACGGACACCATCGGTATGAAACTTCGCTCGAATACCGGAGAGAGATGTCGGCAAAGGAGGCATCGGCCTCGGATAGGAAATCCTATGATTACACCCTGATGTTTCTGGCTAATTTGAAGGACGAGGGAGTGACCATCCTTCCGACACACCGGCTCATCAAGGAAATTCCAAAGGATATCCATCGAATGATTTCCGAATATTTCGAGGTCGAAACGATCACAGGCGATTTCGGCATCCGTGAGAAGCTCTCCGGAAGGAAGAACGCCTTCGGGTTTTTCGGGAGAAATGAAAAGGCATGGCACATTCTTACGTATAGGGGGCGGGATCTCTCAGAAGTCCGGCCAGATCTGAGGGAAATCGATGTGATCATCCTACATGAGTTGATACTCAAGAAAATCCTGCCAACCGCGGAAATTGGGTATGAGATGGATGTCGCGAAGGCCCTCGACCAAGTCCGTCGCGGAGAGTATGCCGCGGCCTTTTTCCTGAATCCAACGCGGGTGGAGGATGTCGAAAAATCTGCCTTTTCTTCGACGAGAATGCCGCCGAAGTCCACCTACTTCTATCCGAAGCTTTTGACCGGACTGGTATTGAATCAGCGGGGGTAGATCCGTCCCCGCTTCCGCGGGAAAGGGTCACGGACGATGAGGATGGTTCGCGAGGCCTCCCCGAGTCGGTGTGAGCAGGTAGTCCGGAAATACGGTTTTTTTCTCCACAAAATACGGTCTTTCCCCTATTTATTTCCTTCTACCCCCTCGGTAGTCTGAAGGAAGTCACATGGAAACCCGTTTGATCGATATCCATAAAATTGGGGCACAGCGATGGTTATAGGAGCCACCGAACTGGTATTGATCAATTCTTTCATCGTTCTCTTGATCGTGGTAGATGGGATCATCAGAATCGGGTCTACGAAATAAGATCGCTTTGGTCCAAGCTCAACTTCGCTCCGGCTCTTGCCTTATCGACCGGGCATCTTCTCTTCCTCCCAGTCATTCTTCAACATGACACGAGTTCGCCTTCACCGGCTCCTCTCCCTCGACTGGGGGGAGAGGATAAAAGTGAGAGGGTCGTCTTGTTGGGGATAGGGATATTGGAAATAGCCTTCGCTTATAAGGTATAATGAATTTGTTCCTTCACTTTCCGGGGGAAGATAAACCGTGAAAAAAGCCAAGGCTCTCCTCATCCCGCTCCTTGTTTGTTCATTCCTTCAACCTTGTCCTGGACTCCCCCGCGAAGAAATTCAAGAATTCCAGACCCTGTGGGAGGACAAACCCATCGGTGAGAGAATTGCTTTCTGGGCAGAGAAATTCATCGGTGTCCCTTACGATGACGACCCGTTAGGAGAGTACGTCTCCAAGGCAACCATTGTAACGGATGAGAGGGTGGATTGTATGTATCTGACCTTCAGGGTGGTAGAGCTCGCTTTGAGCCGTACTCCGGAGGAGGCCGTACAAATCGCCCTGGATAAAAGATTTCATTCAAAAGGGGTTCTCCGGGAGGGTCGGGTGACGAATTACGATGACCGCTTTGAATATGGTGAAGATATGGTGGACAGCGGAAAGTGGGGTAGAGACGTGACCTCTGAGGTCGGAAGAATGATGAAGATCAAAGGGTCGAGGGGAAAGGATTTTGCAGAGATCCTCCCCGCCGATCAACTGATGAGGGGGATGAGCCGTTTAAAGAGTGGGGACCTCCTCTTTTTCGCTGCAAAACCCGAAAAGAGAAAAGTCGGCGAAATTATCGGGCACATAGGGATCGTCAAGGTTGAAGAAACTGGGAAAAATCCCGAGGGCAGAAAAGTCTTTCTCATCCATGCCAGCGGCAGAAAAGGGAGAGGCGGAGTCGTGAAGAAAGTCCTCTTAAAGGGATATCTTTCAAAAACGGAATTCCTGGGAGTCAAGATCACCCGATTTCAGTGAACCCCGTTAGAAATTCCGGTCGCTGCGACCCTTCGACATTCTCAGGGCCGTGAGTCCCGCCAAGCGCGGGATCGAAGGGCTCGAGACCAAGCGGGGCATCACTTCTAACGGGGTGAACCCTGATCCCATCTTCGTCCCTTTCCGTTTCTCAAAAAAATTTTGTTGTCGGCGGAGCAGAAGAAAAGTATAATGATAAAAGGTAGATTCAGACCGAACAGGAGGCGAGAATTTTTTTATGATCCGGGCGTTCAATAAGCACTATCGTAAGGCGATCGATCTGATAGAGGACTCCTCGACGAGTGAGAAGATGGAAATGGCGGAGAGGATCATCGAATGGTTCCGGGAACTGCCCGAAGAGTATGTGATCTCCCTGGCCATGTTTTTTAACGAAGTTATTGATGATCTTGGGGATGATAGTTTGGAGAAGATCAATTTAGGGATGAAGGGAAAGAAAAAAAAGGAAGAGGAAGAAGAAGAGGATGAGGAGGAGGGAGACTTAGAAGAAGACGAATTCGAAGAGGATTACGACGACGAGGATAAAGAAGACTATTAACTTTTCACTTGGAGGCTGGGACGGCTCGGTTGTAAGCCCAGCGCTCCATCCTCCCCATCTCTTCCCTCATGGTTGTGGAGAGGGGGACGATGTTCCCTGCCGAGATCACCAGATCGTGTTCATTCATCGGCCGGCCTGAGTTGAACGCCTCAACCATTGCCCCGTTGACCGCCTGCTCAATCTCTGCACCGTTAAACCCCTCGGTCACTTTCACCAGCATGTCTAAATTGATCTGGGATAGATCGGCGCCGTTTTTCTTCAGATGAATCGAGAAAATGGATTTTCTTTCTTGAGCATTGGGGAGGGTGACAAAAAAGATTTGGTCAAAGCGGCCCTTCCTCAAGACCTCGGGGGGGAGAAGCTCGATGACATTGGCCGTTGCGGCAATAAAGACAAAAGCACTTTTTTCCTGCATCCAGGTGAGGAAGGAGGCAAAGACCCGGGATTGAGTTCCTCCTCCGGCTTTTTGGCTTTGGATGCTGATGCCTGCTTCGATCTCATCGATCCAGAGAACACAGGGGGCCACCGATTCCGCCGTCCGGAGAGAGATCTGTAAGGCTTCTTCGGGCTCACCGACCGTTCCATCGTAGAGCCTGGCCATGTCGAGGTGGAGTAGCGGGACCTGCCAGAAAGAGGCAAAGGCCTTGGCGCAGAGGCTTTTCCCACATCCTGATAGTCCGGTGATCAAGACCCCCTTTGGAAGTTGAAGGCCAAAGGATCTTCCCTCACCGCTCAAGACCTTTGACCTTTTCTTAAGCCAATCTTTGAGGTTTTCCAGCCCGCCGATGTCCTCCAGGGCGGGCCGGTTGACGACCAGATTGAGGATTCCCGATTTCTTAATAAGCTGTCCCTTTTCTTCGATCACTGCATCGATCAATGAGGCATCGACAGCCATCCTTCCAATGAGGGCGGTGCGAAAGGCCCGTGCCACTTGATCGAGGGTCAGACCAAGGGCTGCCTTCACCATCCGGTCCTTCAGCTCCGGTGTCATCGATTCCGTTAACTTGGAGGCCTGAGGACTTGCGGTGATAATTCCCACCAGGGTCCGCTCCACTTCTGTCGCATCCGGCATGGGAAGTTCGTAGACCACCATGTCTCGCTTCAGCTCCTCCGGGACAACCAGAACAGGGGCAAGGATAAAAAGCGTGGTGTATCGGTTTCGAAGAGCGCGGTGAAGATCCTTCAGCTTCCTTGGAAGGGAAAGGTCTGTATTCAAAAAGGGGTGAAGCCCCTCAAAGAGGTAAAAAGCTTGTTCTCCACTCTGGATCACCTTATCCAGCGCCTCGATCGGGCTTTTCGAGTTCCCAATCTTCTCATTCTCACCGACCAAACCTTGAAAAGGGTTCCAGATGAAGATCTTGGGCTTGGGCTGAAAGGTGGCGCTGAGTTCTTTGAGAAGGCCCTCTACCCGATCTTCTTCGTCGGATTGGATATAGACGATCGAGGTCTTCGACAGAATGAATTTCTTCAGGTCTTGCAGAATTTGTTGTTTCTTTGAAGGCTCTTCCATAGA
>JAPVTA010000157.1:0-46369 GCA_047519465.1 Thermodesulfobacteriota bacterium
CTTATTGAGAAGACCAGAGTTTGAAGATCTGACCTACCAACTCCCTCTTCTTCTTCAGCATCTCCTGTTTCGTTTTACAGTGAACCGTCCCTGCGGCTGCCCCCGGATGACCGTCTCCGATATTCAGCGTCCGCATGATCTCGCCGATGTTCTTATCCCGATCTTGCCTGTTCCCGTTGATGGAGAGGGACATGGAGATCCCGATGTTGTTACTCTTCACCCTTTGGTGATCCATCAAATTATAGACTTCCAAAACCCCCAAGGCCTCAGGATAGATTAGGAAGGCCAGACTTTTGATGAGATGGGGCCTTCGCTGATACGGGGTCAGGTCGATGATCACCAACTCCCTCTTCTCATCCTGCTCGACAAAACAAGAGGCATCCTCAATGATTCGAAGCATCCTTCCCTCTTCCTCTCGGTATTTTTTCAGCCCTCTCTGAACAAAATCGAGATGGGATACCTCCTCGATCGGACGGTCTCGAAGCTGTTCAACCAGGTTTCTCATGTAACTCGCCTGATCATTGGCCGATTGGAAAGAGGCCTTCAAAGTTAAATCGATCACCCTCCCCGGGGTCTCCCTCCTCCAATCCTCTATCGATGAATATGAAAAGCTATCGATGACATCCGCCTCCTCTACCGCCTCCAAGAAATAGAGCGGAAGCTCTCCTCTTTCAGAAAGATATTCAAAAACCACGCGGCTGCAACTCGGTCTCAAATCGAATCGGCCGGGGATCGATTGAACATCAATCTTGCGGAGTGCCAATTCCTGGAGATTCCCCTCATGGTGATCGAACCAGAGTCCACATTGTAGAGGGTAAGGCAGATCACAGACCACATCCTTCTCAGTGATCGTGATTTGAGAGCGGGTGATGGCAAGAGGTCCCACAAAGAGCACTTTATGAATTTTTAAAGCCCATGAACAGAGAGAGGCGCTAACAATACCATCAAAGTCGTTATGGGTGATGATCTTTTCGTATACCTCTAAACTCGGATCGCCAGGAGATGCCATCGATGCATGCCTTCCTTCAAAAAATCTTAACAGAGCGCAAAACCAACGTCAATTTCAGAATTGACAAATGAAAGAAGGTGGGTTAATATGAAACTGAATTTCAATTTCAACAAACTCGAATCTTATGAAAAAGGATCTTTTTAGGGCAAGGATTTCCGAAGAGGGGCTGAACGTAACCAGACAACGGGAAGAGATTCTCAATGTTTTCCTGAATTCTTCGGGCCATAAGAGCCTCGCCCAGATTTATACCCAAGTCGCCAAGACAAACCCTAAGATCGGCTACACCACCGTCTATCGGACCCTGAAGCTCCTCACCCGCTTCGGTTGGGCCACTCAGCGAAAATTTGACGACGGGGAGACCCGGTACGAACCCGCCTCAGAAGGAACCCATCATGATCACCTGATCTGTCTCGAGTGCGGAAAGATCGTTGAGTTCGAGGACAAGACGCTTGAGGCCCTTCAGAATGCCGTTGCGCAACGTCACCGCTTTAAGATCTCTCATCATCGCCTGGAACTCTACGGTCGCTGTGAGGAATGCAGCCGGAAGAAAAGAACCGTCAAGAGAAAGAGTTAACGGATGACACCTCCTCAAAAAATAACTTTAAAATGGACCGATGTCTCCAGAGAAAAATTGATTCTCATCGGGAATCCGAATGTTGGGAAGTCGGTCATCTTCAATTATCTCACGGGCAAATATGTGACCGTCTCAAACTACCCTGGAACTACCGTGGAAGTCTCTACCGGAACCCTGTCCGCTCATGGGAAGAAGTTCCAGGTGCTTGACACCCCGGGGGTCAATTCCCTGATTCCGATGTCTGAAGATGAGAAAGTGACCCGGGACATCCTCCTCAAAGAGCCCGAAAGCCGCTTGGTCCAGGTCATCGATGCGAAAAACATTCGCCGGGGTCTTCTCATCTCCCTTCAGCTATTGGAGATGGGGCTTCCGTTCATTGTCCTTTTGAATATGTGGGACGAGGCAAAGAGCAGGGGCATCGATATCAAGGTACAGACCTTGTCCGAGATCTTGGATGCCCCTGTCCTAAAGACGGTGGCCACAAGACAAAAAGGTCTTGAGAAGATAAGAGAAAATCTTCAGGTCCGCCCTCCCTCTTCGGTTTCAATCACCTATCCTGAAACCATCGAAGGCGGCGTCTCAAAAATAGCTTCCCTCCTCCCTGAAGCCTCTATTTCGAAACGGTCTTTGGCGCTCATGCTGCTTTCCGGGGACGAGAGCCTCGCTGAATGGCTCAACACGAATCTATCGGAAAACGATGTCTTGCAAATTGATAAAATCCGCCATGAAATTCAGGCTCATCTTGCTGATTCGATCGGTTATTTGATCAATCAGGCCAGACTCCGAAAGGTAGATGAAGTCTTGTCAAAAGTAATGGCCCTACGAGGAGAGGCACCTAAGTCCGTCTCCTCCTTTTTAGGAAACCTTTCCATTCACCCTATCTGGGGGATCCCCATCCTTCTGTTGGTCCTCGGCGTGACTTACGAATTTGTTGGGGTATTTGGAGCCCAAACCAGTGTAAAATTTTTCGAGGAAACCATTTTTGGGAAATGGCTCCTCCCACCCGTCACCACCCTCTTCCACCGGTTTGTCCCTATCCCCTTCGTTCAAGAATTTTTCATCGGCCCTTATGGCGTCATCAGCATGGCGCTCACCTATGCCATTGCGATCGTCCTCCCCATTGTCGGCTGTTTTTTTCTGGTCTTTGGGGTGATGGAGGATTCGGGATACCTCCCCAGACTGGCCGTAATGACCAATCAGGTTTTCAAAAAGATGGGACTAAACGGAAAGGCGGTTTTGCCCATGGTTCTGGGCTTGGGATGCGACACCATGGCCACCATGACCACCCGGATCCTGGAGACCGAAAAGGACCGCACCATTGTGACACTGCTCTTAGCCCTTGCAGTCCCCTGTTCTGCCCAATTAGGCGTGATCCTCGGGATGTTTGCAAGCCTTCCTGCCCTCTATCTTTTCCTGTGGATCTTTATTGTCGTCGGAATCCTCATGTTAGTCGGTTATTTGGCCTCCCGCGCGATTCCGGGTGAAGGCTCTGATTTCATCTTAGAGGTTCCGCCTTTGAGGATTCCTCTCCTCTCCAATGTGATTGTCAAGACCATGGCTCGAATGGAATGGTACCTAAAAGAAGCTGTTCCCCTTTTCATTTTGGGCACGCTGATTCTCTTTGCACTTCACAAGACAGAAATCTTAAATCTTCTAGAAAGAGCTGCCACTCCTCTGATTGTCCATTTCTTGGGCCTGCCCACCAAGGTGACAGAGGCGTTCATCATCGGATTCCTTCGTAGAGATTATGGAGCCGCGGGCTTGTTCATTTTGGCCAAGGAGGGACAGCTCAATTTCCATCAGATCCTGGTAAGCCTGGTGACCATCACTCTTTTTATTCCCTGTATCGCCCAGCTTTTTATGATGATTAAAGAGAGAGGGTTAAAAAAAGCTTTGTGGATATCGGCCGTGATCATCCCGATCGCTTTTGGAGTCGGAGGAATGGTAAATTTTCTATTAAGCTTTTTCGGAGTGTGAGATGGAGAAATCTACCTCTTACAGATGCCCTCTCTGTGGCAAGGAATTCTCTCCTGCGGACATGAAGTGCCATTCGGGTTGCCTGCTTTCAAAGAACTGTAATCTCCTCTGCTGTCCTCATTGCGGGTATAGCTACAAGGAACAATCGGCCATCGTCGATTTCTTAAGATCCTTGTGGAGAAGAAAGGACAAGTCATGACAAAGGGATCTGAGCCTAAGAGAGGCCTTCATCAAAGGATGGGCCCGTCCGTTGACGGAGTCGAAGAGGACCGGATCGACGAGTTCCTTGAGCTCATCTGGACCTTAAGAGAAGAGGGGGTCTCCGATATGGATCACCTTCTTGAGACGACGCAGGATGTTGAGGCGAAGTCGATTCTCCGCAAAATGATTAAGGACAACCTCTTTGAAATAGACGGGAAACGGATGATGCTTAAGGAGCGCGGGGAGGAAAAGGCACGAGAGATCGTTCGACGTCACCGTTTGACCGAAAGGCTTCTCTACGAGACTTTTGAGATGTCCGAAGAGGAAGTGGAGGAGGAGGCTTGTAAACTCGAACACATTCTCAGCCCCGGGGTGACAGAAAGCGTCTGTACCTTTCTCGGACATCCTCCGACGTGCATTCACGGAAAGCCCATTCCGAGAGGGGAATGTTGTGCAAAATTCAAAAGGGAGATGAAACCTCTCGTTATCCCCCTTGAAGAATTGGGTTTGGGCGAGGAGGGACGAATCGTCTTTATCGCACCCAAATCCCACCAGAGGCTCGACCGGCTAAGTACCTTGGGGATCGTCCCGGGAAGTGTTCTCAGGATGCACCAAAAAAATCCTTCCTATGTCCTGCAGATTGGAGAAACAATGCTCGCCTTGGATAGGGATATCGTGAGGAACATCTACGTCAAAAAGGTTTGAGGAAGGAAATCAATGCTCAATGATCAGTGACCCATTTTCAATCAACCATGATCATTGATAATTAGTTATTGTTCATTGAGGCGTGTCGTCTTTCTTGGAGGGCAGTCCTCCTCCCCGTTTTTCCATTTCTTCCTGAATCAACTCCCCCAGACTGGGAGAAGTGGACCCTTGGTCCGAGATGTATTTTGCGACCTCCGCCTTCTCAGTCTTCTCTTTAAGCCCTTTGATGCTGAGGCCAATCCTTCGTTCATGGGGATCGATGTGAAGAACCATGGCAGACAGGGTATCCCCTACCTTCAGGACATCCGACGGTTTCTCCACTTTCTCCCGGCTGATTTCGGAAACATGGACGAGTCCCTCGATCCCCTCTTCCAACTCTACAAAAGCCCCAAAATCGGTCACATTCGTAACCTTCCCCGCAACCACATCTCCTTTCCGATATCGTCGAGCCACATCCTTCCACGGGTCGGGCGTTAACTGTTTAATGCCTAACGAGAAACGTTCGTTATTCCGGTCAATATTCAAAACGACTGCTTCCACTTGTTGCCCCTTCTTATAAAGCTCACTGGGATGTTTGATCTTTTTTGTCCATGACATTTCGGAGACATGGACGAGCCCATCCACGCCTTCGTCAAATCCGATGAAGATTCCAAAATCGGTCACCGTTTTCACCCTTCCCACCACTTTGGTCCCGACCGGATATTTCTCCTCGATCACCGCCCACGGATTGGGCTCCACCTGCTTCATCCCCAAGGAGATTCGGCGTTTGATCGGGTCGCAATCGAGGACCATCACTTCGACCGTGTCGCCAATCCGGACGACCTTGGAAGGGTGCTTCATTTTTTTGCTCCAGGTCAGTTCTGAGATATGAACCAGTCCCTCAATCCCCTCTTCCAGCTCTACAAAAACTCCATAATCCGTCACGTTGACGACTTTCCCCTTGGTGCGGTAGCCTGTCGGATATCTTCGGGGTAGAGATTCCCAGGGGTCGGGCAAGGCCTGCTTCAGCCCCAACGAAACCTTTTCCTTCTCCTGATCAAAGTGAAGGACCTTCACCTTGATCCGGTCTCCGACGGAGAGTTTTTCTGAGGGATGCCCGATCCTGCCCCAAGAGATGTCCGTGATATGGAGGAGACCGTCCATCCCCCCTAAATCGACGAAGGCACCGTAGTCGGTCAGATTCTTCACCGTTCCTTCTACAATGTCCCCCTCCTTGAGATTTCTTAAAGTTTCCTCTCTCAGCTGCTTGCGCTCCTCATCCAGAAGAATCCGCCGGGAAAGGACAATATTGTTCCGCTTCCGATTGAATTTAATCACCTTAAACTTGAATCGTTGACCGATCAAAGCATCCAGATTCCGAATGGGTTTCAAATCAACTTGAGACCCCGGCAGAAAAGCGCGAATCCGGCCAATGTCTACGGAAAGCCCTCCCTTCACTTTGCCAACGATCTCCCCTTCGATCACCTCCCCCTCCCGGCAGGATCTGCTGACCTCCCTCCAGATTGTTATTTTTTCTGCCTTCTCCTTCGAGAGGGTCAATAACCCTTCCTCGCTCTCTTTCTTCTCCAAAAACACATCAATCTGGTCCCCGATCTTCACGTCGACTTTCTTATCCCTTTTCAAGAACTCCTGCATGGGGATTTGTCCTTCGGATTTATACCCCACATCCACGGTCACGTGATCCGGAGTAATGTCGATGATCGTTCCCCTGAGGATTTGACCTTCTTCCAAGGTCTTTAGGCTCTCTTCATAAAGTGTTTGAAAATCCTGGGATTCGTCCCTTCGAGGAAGGTCTTTTGCTTCTCTCTTTTCCCCTTCTCTACCGAGAGAGGCCTGTTTCTTCTCTTCCTCTGAAGAAACCAATTCTTCCTTCTCCATTCAAAACTCCCTTCTTTCCATAATCGAAAATATATAGCACACCCGCTAAAAAATTACAAATCGCCAGTCCGCCCGGTCCCGAAATTGAGAGGGTGCAAGTTTGAAAAGCCCTCCAGGATCTCCTTGGGGAGCGATTTTCTCTCTCTCCGAACCACCGGCTATTCATAAAATTTCTAAGTCATTTCAATTGGATAACTATCAATCCCAAAAAGACGATCTCATTTAGTGGGCCACAGTCGCCTTCACGCCCTTGGCCCTTGCCTTTACAATGCGCACCATCTCATCTACGATCTCATCCACGGAGCGATAGGTGGTGTCAATGGACAGGGCATCGTCAGCCTTCTTGAGAGGGGAATGGCTTCGGCGCATATCGTTATGGTCCCTTTGCAGCAACTCTTCCTGCGTTTCCTTGAAATCCACCTCTACCCCCTTTTCGACCATTTCGTGATATCTTCTCCTCACCCGTTCATCACTCTCAGCATCTAAATAGAATTTCACATCTGCATCAGGAAATACCACGGTCCCGATATCTCTCCCCTCCAGGATCACACCCCCCTCTTTTCCCATCTCCCTCTGCATCCGGACAAGAGCTTCTCTCACCCTCTTTTGTCTCGAAACAAGAGAGGCGAGGCGGCTGATTTCAGGGGTGCGGATCGCTTCCGTAATATCCTGTCCGTCACAAAGAACGCGGGTTTGTTCCCCTTCTGTGACGAAGCTGATATGAAGGGATGAAGCCAATTGACCGACGGCAAATTCATCCTCCGGAATAATGCCCTTCTCCTTCACTCTGAAGGCAACAGACCGGTACATTGCTCCTGTGTCAATATAAAGGCAGCCCAATCGTCTGCCTAAAGACCTCGCTACCGTGCTCTTCCCAGCGCCCGAAGGGCCGTCGATCGCGATGGTCAACCTTTTTCTGCTTGGAGTCTTCCCCATTTCAATCCCGACTCCTCCCTTTTTCCGTAATTCTCACTTACAAACCCATCCCCGCATCGGGGTAGTCTCTCCGAAGAAAACCCGTGGCTTCCCTCGGCTTCGCCGAGAGGCGAGCGCCCCGAGGCGAGCTTGAAGCGCCACATTTTAGCAATGAAATGAATCGAGGCGTATATAGCCTTAAAACGGCCCCTTCAGCACCGTCTTCTAAATTGCAAGTTTTCAGAGGGGGGAACCGCTCCGATGCCACTTCGTCCAAGACCGAGGGATTACTCCCTTCCTAACCGGGGTTTATCATATTTTAGGCAGGAGCTTTCAATCCTAAGCTCTCCGCCACAGCTTGACAAACGACCTGTCCGTCGATCAAATTGAGCCCCTTTCTCAACGCCTCATTCTCCTGCATTGCCTTTTCAAAACCTTTGTCTGCAATTTGAAGAATATAAGGAAATGTCGCATTGGTGAGGGCAAGCGTAGATGTCCTTGGAAAACCGCCCGGGATATTGGTTACACAATAGTGGACAATCCCTTCCTCGATGTAGGTAGGGTTCTCGTGAGTGGTGGGGCGCGTGGTTTCGAGACACCCGCCTTGATCCACGGAGATGTCCACCACGGCAGAACCAGACCGCATCCTCTTCAGCATTTGGCGAGTGACCAGTTTCGGCGCGTGGGCGCCCGGGACAAGGACCGCCCCGATGACGAGATCGGCGCCTGCGATCTCTTCGCCGATTGTCATTCGATTAGAAATGAACGTGGCAATATGCCCTTGAGTAATGTCGTGGAGATAACTCAGTCTTTCCGGGCGAATATCAAGAATGCTGACGCGTGCGCCAATCCCTAATGCAACCTTGCAAGCGTTGGCGCCTACCACTCCTGCTCCAAGGATAACCACTTTTGCAGGGGGGACACCCGAGGCCCCGCAGAGGAGAACTCCCCTTCCCCCGTATTTGGCCTCTAAGCACATCCCCCCTGCAAGGACGGATGCCCTCCCTGCAATCTCGCTCATAGGCCGAAGAAGGGGAAGGGATCCGTCTTGCCCCTGAACAGTTTCATAGCCTATCGCGACGATCCTGCGTTTCATCAACTCTAAGGTGAGCTCCCGACTGGCAGCGAGATGAAGATAAGTGAAGAGGACTTGACCGGGTCTCATCACTGGGAACTCTGGCTCCAAAGGCTCCTTGACTTTCACCACTATCTCCGCCTCGTTCCAGACATCCTCCGCTTTTTCGACGAGTATTGTCCCAGCCTTCCGATATTCCTGGTCGGAAAACCCGCTGCCTTCCCCAGCCCTTCTTTCCGCGAGAACACGATGGCCGTGGGCCACTAAGGCATCCACACCTTGCGGGGTCATCCCCACCCTTTTCTCACCCTCTTTAATCTCCCTTGGTACTCCAATGATCATGGTATCCCTCCAAACGAAGACACGAACCGTCTTCATCCTCCCCCTCGGGAGACTATGTTGTAATATGGTTTCCTTAACAAGCGGGCCCAATATATTCTAGGGGTTCAATTCATTTCGCCCTACTGGCGGGCTTGATAAATCAAGCCCCTACAACTACGATATGGTCTCTCCAGGATAGAGAAGAATTTCGGCTGCCATTCTGAGCTTATGTTTTAACGAATATATCCAAATTCGAGAATTGTCAACCAAATGCGGCATCAATGTTTTCAATCGTCGCCCTCGCCATTATCCTCTTTCCAAAAAGGCAATAAATGTGCTATTAGGATTAATCTATACCGCCGGGGAGGAAGAGATGCAGGCAAGGAGATTTGACGCTGAGAAACTGGATAGAGAATCTCTCGAAAGGCTATCCAAATTAGCGAGGCTGGTAAGAGGCGATATTTTAAAGATGACGACCCTTGCTGAATCAGGACATCCCGGGGGGTCCATGTCTTCCGTTGATTTCTATCTGGTTCTCTATTTGTATGCCAATGTTCATCCTCAATCTTCATCAGACCCAAACAGGGATAGAATTGTCATCAGCCATGGCCATACCGCTCCCGGAGTCTATGCGGCTCTTGGCCGCACGGGTTTCTTCCCGATTGAGGCAGCCGTTTCGGCCTTCCGTAAAGCGGGGAGTCCTTTTGAAGGGCATGTTGAAAAAGGGATCCCGGGGGTGGAGTGGAATACCGGCAATCTGGGACAGGGATTATCAGCGGGTTGTGGATTCGCCTTAGGGGCAAAGATCTTAAAAAAAGAATTTCATGTATTTGTCGCCATGGGCTGCGGAGAACAGCAAAAAGGTCAAATCTCCGAAGCCCGTCGTTTTGCCGTAAAATATGGTCTCGACAATCTGACCGCGATCATCGACTTTAACTGTAGACAAATCAGCGGAGTCACTCAGGAGATCATGCCACAGGATGTCGTGAGAAATTTCGAATCGGACGGATGGCGGGTAATGGAAGCGGACGGTCATCAATTTCAAGAGATCTATACCGCATTCCGCGAAGCGGCCCTCTCTAAACATCCGACGCTCATCCTTGCTCATACCACGATGGGAAAAGGGGTTTCTTTCATGGAGAGGAAGGAGGAGTTTCATGGAAGAGCCCTCACCCTTGAAGAATATAGGAAAGCCATCCTGGAATTACGGATCGAAGATGATTTGGATCGATATAGGCAAATTCGGGAGTGGGGAACTCCTTCCTTTGCAGGCAGAAAATATTTAGTGCCTTCCCCCCCTATCCAAATTGGGAGTCCAAGAAACTATGAAAAAGATCAGAAACTGGACAATCGGTCGGCTTTCGGAAACGCCTTGGTCGATATCGCCAAAGCGAACGTTCAAGCGGACTGTCCCCTCCCTATGGCGGTTTTCGACTGTGATTTAGCCTCTTCCGTGAAAACAGCAGCCTTCGCTAAACAATTTCCAGATCATTTCTTCCAGGGAGGAATCCAGGAGCATAATACCGCTACGATCGCCGGGGCTATCTCCACTCTCGGTCTCCTCTCTTTTTTTGCAGACTTTGGAGTCTTCGGCGTGGACGAGACCTATAATCAACACCGTCTCAACGATATCAATGAGACGAACCTCAAACTCATCTGCACCCATAACGGCCTCGATGTAGGCGAAGACGGAAAAACTCATCACTGTATTGACTATGTCGGGGTAATGCGAAACCTCTTTGGTTATAGGATGATTATCCCCGCAGACCCTAACCAAACGGATCGCGTGACGCGATATGTTGCAAAGGCCCACGGAAATTTCGTTGTCATCATGGGCCGGTCTCCCGTTCCAATTCTCCTCACAGAAGAAGGGAGGCCCTTATTTGACAACCCCTATGAGTTCCGGTATGGTCGTGCAGATCTGGTGCGTGACGGAAAGGATGCGGCCATCCTGACCGCGGGAGGAATGGTACACAGGGCCATCCAGGCCTGGCAAAAATTGAGAGAAAGGGGAGTCACGGTTAAAGTCATCAACCTCTCCTGCTTAAGCGATTTAGATAATGAAGCCATCCTTAAAGCGGCCGAGACGGGAATCCTCATCACCTATGAAGACCATCATATTCAAACGGGTCTGGGAAGTCTCATTGCCAACTTCATCGCAGAGCATGGCCTGGGGATCCGTTTTCGAAAGCTTGGAATCAAACAATATGGCAGTTCCGGCAAACCGGATGATCTCTATCGGTCGCAGGGGTTGGATGTGGAAAGCCTTGTCCAGGCAGTTATGGAGGAGATCACCAAATGACCACCAAACTCCAAACACCAAGCACCAAACAATGGCCAAAGTTCCAATGGCCGAAATACAAGACATGGCGACTTCTAAGAACGTCATTCCTGCGAAAGCAGGAATCCAGCGCCTCCCTAATAACACTGGACTCCCGCCTGCGCGGGAGTGACAAATTAGCAATTAGGATCTGTATAAGATTTGGGGAAAGTGGTTTTGGAGTTTGGTGATTGGTTATTGTTTGTAATTTGGGATTTGACCGGAAAGTGCCCCGCAAGCCCCGTCCTTCAGGACGGGGTCAAGGGGCACAATATGATGAAACCACCTTGCCGGAAAGCCCTGCCTTTGGGGCGGGGAGCTTTATAATTGAAATTTTATGAACCTGGATATCCTTATCTTCGATATGGATGGCGTCCTCATTGATGTCTCAAAGTCTTATCGCAAGACCATCCGGCAGACTGTCCAAATCTATCTCGAGAGCTGTCTCGGATTTGAGAAAAGAGGACGAAGTGGCTGGGTCACGGACGGCGAAATCTCCCTGTTCAAAACGGTCGGGAACTTCAACAATGATTGGGATCTGACTTCTGGAATCCTCCTCTACCTCCTTTCCGCTTCGGGTATTCCTCCTCTTCCAAAACGGCAGAAATTTTCTTCCATTCCGGAGGTTGTTTCTTATCTCAGGACGAGATCTTCCATGTTCCGTCGGAAGACAACCCTCCGATCAAAGAGAACGCAGCTCCTTTCCTTTTTGGAAAAGGTCAAATCAAAAGGAGGAGGGTTAAAGGGGATTGGCCGAATTTTAGGGACTTTCTGGGAGGGGTGGGTCTATCGGGTGGGAGATCTTGACCGGGAAAATTTAGTCAAGCGTATTTTTCAAGAGGTTTACCTGGGGAGGATGTTTACGCGTCGTTATCGTCTACGTCCCATCTTTTATGAACGTGAAGGGCTCTATCTACAAGAAAGAGCTTCGATCCCCCGAAAAATTTTGTCAGCTCTTCGCAGAAGGGCCCGGATAGGCATTGCCAGTGGACGGCCAAGATTTGAAGCGGAACTTGCCCTCAGACGGTTTCATCTTCATCCTTATTTCGATAGTGTAGTGACCCTCGATGAATGCGAGGCAGTGGAGAATCGCATCTTCCTTTCGACGGGAAGGAGAATGGATCTCTCAAAACCTCGCCCTTACTCTCTCCTGAGGGTCGTTCAAGAGATCGGTATTCCGAATCCTCACTGTGCCTACATAGGAGATGTTGTAGACGATATGCTGGCTGCCCAAGCCGCGAGAAAATATTTGCAAATACTGGCCATCGGGTTTCTTGGTGGCCATCGGAACAAGAAGATCGGGAAAGAAGCTTTGACAAACGCCGGCGCGGATGTGGTGATTGAAAATCCCGAGCAACTGCTTCACTTCGTTTCATCGTCTAGATTAATCTCAGCAGGTCGTCACGAGGAGCGCCTGCCTGGGATAGGCAGGCAACGAGGAAGCAGTGTCAAAGCGAGATTGCCACGCCCTTCGCCCTGAACACCATGTGGTGCAGAGCTTCGGGCTCGCAATGACAACTTTTTGTGGCTCCTAATTCAAACTAATATTCTCAGTTACAACCCGATAAAGGAGGGATAAGATGGTATTTGGTTTTAAGAAAAGAAAGCCGTTTCCCGATAGCGGAAGCCGTTTCTTCGAAATCCTCTCTCGTCAAGCCTCAAAGACGTTGGAGGGTCTGGAGGCCCTTTGGAATTTTGCACAGAATGGAACAGAGGAAAATGCCAATCTCGTGCGAAATGTCGAACGGGAGGCAGATGAGCTGAGAAGAATTCTGATCGAAGAGCTCGACCAGACATTTATCACTCCCCTGGATCGTGAGGATATTTATGCCCTCTCACGGGCCATTGATGACGTCGTAGACTATGCCAACACTACTGTAGATGAGATGGAAATTTACGAAGTCAAGGGAGACGAACACATTAAGGAGATGGTCGACATTCTTCGAAAGTCGGCAAGGGAGCTAGACGATGCGGTCAAAATCCTGAAGGACTACCCAAAGATCGCCTTAGCCCATGCGGTCAAAGCGAAATCTTACGAGAACCAGATGGAGCAAGCTTATCATCTGGCGCTAGCCCATCTTTTCAAGGGAACGGATACAGTCTATATGCTCAAGATGCGTGAGATTTATCGCCATCTGAGCAATGCGGCCGACCGAGGAGATGAGGCCGCCAATATTATCTCCAGCATTGTGATGAAGCATACCTAATCTAATTTAAGAATGTTGTAAGGGCTCAACCTATTGAGCCCTTTTGATGGGCTTGATAAATCAAGCCCCTACAATTGCGGCACAGTCTCGCTGGGGGGGGGTGGCGGGGAAATCAATCATCGAATTTTCCAGCCACTCCCTTATCCCTTCCAAGCTGAGCAGCCCTTTCTGTAATTTTGCTGTCTGTCCATTCCTCAGGGTTTTCTATTCGTCTGACTTTAGGAGCAAGATGATAAGAACCCTTCTTTAAAATGGCCTCGATGGCGAGGGGAGCGGTATCCTCGGAATTGAAGACCTCCGTCATCATCCTGTAAGCGAAGTCCTCCACTTCCTTTACCATCCTCTCCCTGACTTCCTTTGGCTGTCCAAGGAGTTTGTTTTCAAATGGAAGGTTAAGATTCTTATAGTCTCCTTTTTTCCAGCCCTTCGATTGGGCATAAGCCACCATCTCAGCCCACATCTCCTCGGAGACCCCCTCTCCTTTCACCTTGCTGAAATTTCCATCCCCATCCAGAATGGCATTTCCATAATCATTCACCTGAACACCCCAAGAGATCATCTGCAGGGCTGTGGCGACATTGGCTTTTGTGGTATGGGTCTTGGCAGCGATTTCGCGAAGCCTTTCGGAGCTGTTTCCTGAGGTTCCATGCTGGGCGCCGGAGACCCTATATTTTTGTAAGGCTCTGTGGATGTCCGAAGTCAATTGAACCTGGATACCGGAATCCTTCTCTTCGATCCCGTGGGTCGTCCCGTTGTTCAAAGCGATCCAATCCGGGAAAATGCTGTGTGCATTGAGCCCCTGGATGAGAAACAGGGCCTCTTCAACCGTGGAAAGCCCTTCTTCCCCTTTGATCTCTCCGACTTCCGTTTCGAGTCCGGCCCATTTAGGGATATACGGATGGATAGCGATATTGGCCAAAAGGTTCTTGTCATCCGGAAGATGAGAGGCATCAATGGCAACCGAGGTCATTCCTGCATCGAAGAAGCTGGGAATCTCAACCTTGGCCGCCTCAAGATCCCTCTCGTCTCTAATCCCGTAGTGGTCAGCGTGAATCGCCACCGGGATGCTAATTCCAAGCTGGTTGCAGAGGGTATCGACCAGCATGGCAATATTCCAGTAGTTCACCGCACAATAGGCTTTTCTGCCCCCCTCAGACTTTGCGATCTCGATAATGATAGGGGCATTGGCCCGCTGGGCGGCCTGAAGAGCTCCTCGGATGACAAATTGGTTTCGACCGTTTGCTGCCATCGCGATCGCTTTCCCCTTAGCGATCATGGCCCGATCTACCGCTTTTCCGCTCACAATCAGGGCCTTTGAGTTAGGGAAGAGCTTCTTAATATTGGGTGGCCGTCCTATCTCAAGAGCTTTCTTAAAACCCGCTGGGGGGGCTTTTCTTTTTGCCATGGCCTTCTCCTTTTAGGGCGATTCGTGCTGGTGACTCGTGTTGGTAATTAGTGATTCCCCTCTTCGCCTGCTAGTCTACTGTCTCTAAAGCTTCTTTACGATGCTCGTACGACCGTCATTCCCGCGGAAGCGGGAAGCCAGGTTGAAAAGACTGGATTCCGGATCAAGTCCGGAATGACAACATTATAAACCCGTGGCCGAGCACTACACAGCCGAGAAATCTCAACCTTAAACTCAACCTTAGCCTTGATCTTTATCTCAACCTTTATTTTTTAAAACCTGGGCGATATCTTCCACTAATTTCTTTGAACCGACGTAGAGGGCCGTACGCTGATGTTGTTTCTCCGGATGAATATCAAGAATCGGGACCCCTGCCTCGTTGACGGCCGTGCCGCCTGCTTCCCGGCACATGAAGGCCACCACCGACGCCTCGTACATCAAGCGCAGTTTGCCCTCGGGACGGTTCTTCTTCGGATTCGGGTGATTGACGATGGCCGGATACATGAACATGCCTCCGTTCGCCAAAATCCTGTGAAAATCTCCGGCCAAGGCACCCAGGTAGCGGAAAGCATACTTACTCTCGTTTTCAGCGATCCATTTCTGGACCCATTCGGCATAGGTGTGACGGTTGGATGCGTTAAATGACAATTCCCAACTCCTCGTGTCCCCGGGGAGAACCATCCGAGTCGGCCTGACGAAAGCCATCGTCTCATCGATGTGGAATCGCCACGTGCCTGCATCCTTGAGTCCGAGGGTAAAGGTCCCGGTTGGAATCACAAACATCCCCGCAGCGATATAATCTTTCCCGGCCCTTAGGTGGCCGTCCTCAGGGCCTTCCAGATTGCGCTTAGCGATCCCGAAGAGAAAGCCGACCGGCAGTCCATGGGGGATATTGGATGATCCGTCCAGAGGGTCAAAATAGACAAAATAGCGCCCGCCGTCGGGATTCATCTGAATGATCTCGTCCGATTCCTCACTGACCGCATGAATCACGCGACCCGAGGTCTTCAAATAATGGATGGTGATCTCCTGGGCGATCTGATCCATTCGCATCACATCCTCACCCTGCACATTGACGTCACCCGCCAACCCCAGGTTTCCTTTTAGGGCACCCGTCAAATAATAATGCTGGATATGCTTGGCGGCACTGATCATTGCGTCCATAAGGATCAAGAAGTGGTATGTTCGGTTATGTCTCTCCTGGTGCTGAAGCAGAAAATTCATGAAGGTCTGCTCGAACCGAATCATGGCATCTCCTTTCCGTTTTAGGTCAGAATCTCAGAGGATTTTACCCCGCGATTTGCACCTTGTAATCTGCATTGAGGAGGAGTTAATTCACCACGGAGCGAGTGAGCATAGCCTTCTGTAATTCGAACACGAGCCAGTTTGCCCACCAAGCTCAAGTCGCCTTCAACATTGACAATCTTATTGGACCGAGTCCTTCCGGTCATATCCCGGTCGCTCTGCTTACTCTGGCCCTCAACTAAGATCTCCTCAACGCTCCCGACCAGGACCTGATTCTTTTCAAGCGTAATCTCCCTTTGGATTTCCTGAAGGATGGAGAGCCGATCCTGTTTCACTTTTTCTTCTACCCTGTCCTCAAACTCGGCAGCCCGGGTCCCCCTTCTGGGTGAGTATTTAAATGAATAGAGATCATCGAATCGAACCTTCTCCATCAAATCGAGAGTTTGTCTGAAGTCCTCGTCTTCTTCACCCGGAAAACCAACAATCACGTCGGCGGTCAATGCAATTGAAGGGCATGTCTCTCTCAGGCGGTCTATTTTCTCAAGATAGGATTCTCTCGTATATCCCCGATGCATGGCCTTCAAAATCCTATTTGAGCCCGATTGAAAAGGAAGGTGGATATGCTCGCAGAGTTTGGAAAGTTTGGAATAAGCTTGTACCAATTCTTCCGACAGATCCCTTGGATGGGAGGTGGTAAACCGAATCCGTTCGATGCCATCGATTTCGTTGATTTGACGGAGAAGTCCTGGGAGCGGTAACTCTCCGTTCAATCCCTTCCCATAACCATTTACATTCTGACCAAGAAGGTAAACTTCTTTTATGCCCCCTTCAGCCAGGTTCTTTACTTCTCCAATAATCTCGTGGCTTGGCCGGCTTCTTTCCCTTCCCCTCACATAAGGAACGATACAGAAGGAACAAAAATGGTTGCATCCCTGCATAATGGTGACATAGGATTTCACTTTGTGGAAGGGAATAGACGCCACAGGGAAAGGTCTCTTGGGCAGATGAGCCCTCAGATGCGCTCCATCTGGATCGAAGCCGATCTCGCAGGTCCTTTGGCCCAAGGCCTCGACCTTTTGCACCAATTCTGGAAGTCTCGGGATGGCCTGGGTCCCAATTACCATATCCAGATAGGGTATCCGCTCTAAGAGCCGTTCACCTTCCTGTTGGGCCACGCACCCAGCTACCCCGATAATCGCTCCCCTCTTCTCCTTGAGCCATCTATATCTTCCTAAAGCACTATAAACTTTATGCTCTGGTTTCTCCCGCACGCTGCACGTATTGATGAGGATGAAATCAGCCTCTTTCGGCTCTTTCGTCTCAGAGTAAGAAATTCCCTCTAAAAGCCGAAGCATTCGCTCCGTGTCATGTTCGTTCATTTGACATCCGTACGTTTCAATGTAAACTTTTTTCTCCAATGGCACTCCTACTCCAAAAGTAACCCATCTCTTGTGCTAAGGAAAGTAAGTCTCCGAATCCGAGTATCAAAATTCCAAACTTATCTGTTTGTTAAATGGGTGTTTTGAAATTTGGTGCTTATTTGGAATTTTATTCTTGGTGCTTAGAATCTTCTACTTTCTCACCTTAAACTTCTTGTCCAGCACTCCCATCTTCTCCACGATCCCGCCATATTCAAGCTCGCCATAAGGCAACATGGCTGCCCCGGAGAAACCTTGTTGTCGAATTTCCGTAGCCTTCTGCGACACCCTATTTCTCACCCAATCCCAGTACGGATGGTCGAAGGCATCCGCGGGTTCGGTCAATTTCCCATGGTGAACACAGAAGGCATGGCAAGCAACCACAGGAGGCCCATCGAAGAAAGAGATGGGTGAATTGATCCGGACAGGCATCAATGGCCCAGTATGGCTTCCCCTCATAAACCCTGCCACATAATGACCAATGTTGAAAGGGCCGAGCACTTCACCGGTGGCTGGAAATGCACCCTGAACCCTGACCAACATAACCGGGTCGTCTTTCCCTGTATACTTCCCGGCGATATTGTGAAGTCGAGTCGTGCTCACTGCCGCAGCGATTTCTCCATTATTTCTGGAATAGATCGCTTCGACGACGAAGCGCTGATTATCCCTCAGCAGGGCGGCAATGTCGTAGATCTCTTCAGGGGCATTCAGCTCAATGACTCGATCTCCTTCAGTATAATTCACATCCATGATCACGAACTTAAACCCTTTGTTCATCGAAGGGCTGAGCATCAGTCCCGCATTGTACATGGGATCTGCAAAGGCTAAATAGAGGGGAAGGTTATAGGCTCCGGGATCGGTTTTGTCCGCCGCAAAGAAAAGGAAAGGTTCGTTCGGTCTTTCTTCAAATTCCATCTCTGCAACAGCAGGCCCCATTCCCTTTACATTTCCCGAGAAGGAATCCTTCAACAAATCCTGACCTGCTCCATAAAGGCCCTGCTCCTTTGCCAGTTTTGTCCCGGCGACAAAGGCGTCCCAGGCCAATTGATGAACCTTCTCACTTCCTTTCCCCAACGAATGGGAGAAGAGAATGGCGATATCATCTCCCGTATGGCTGATATAAAAATCGGAAATGTTCCCTTTGCCTTTGGAAGCAATGTAATTTCCGACCTCCGAAATCAATTTCTCGCTGGGTCGAATGTGTCCACCAATACTTCCAATATCGGCTTTGATGATACTGAGTGCAGTCTTCATAGCACCCTCCTCTCTCCCCTCATCCTCTCCCGCAAGGCGAGAGGAGCGGGGAAAGTGGCAATACTTAAAGTCTCCACTTCTTTAGTCGCCCAATGGATGGATAGTGCGTCAGATCAAGGTGGAGGGGTGTGATAGAGATATAGGAATTGGACACCGCGTCGAAATCCGTATCCCTTCTCTTGTCAAAGACAAGCTGTCCCCCTCCAATCCAATAGTACTTTTTCCCTCTCGGATCCATCTTTTCTACGACTGCACTTCCGTTGTGAACCCATCTTCCCTGTTGCGTGATCTTATAGGATTTGATCTTCTTTTCGTCCAGGTTAGGAACGTTGATATTAAGAAGCGTATCCTTTGAAAGCCCTTTCTTAAGAATATATTGTGCTACTCTCACGGCAAACCGGGCAGCCACGTCGAACCTGAAATGACTTCTCGAGACCAAGGAGATAGCAAACGAAGGAACCCCGAGCAGCGTGGCTTCAAAGGCAGCCGAAACCGTTCCAGAATAGGTAATATCATCTCCTAAATTTCCCCCCTTGTTAATACCCGAGACGACCAATCGGGGTCGTTCAGGAACGATGGCATTGATTCCCAGATGTACACAGTCAGCTGGGGTTCCATCCACGACATAAAAATTTTTCTTAATCTTTTCTACTCGAAGGGGCCGGTGGAGGGTGAGAGAATGGGCGATGGCACTCTTCTCTCTATCCGGAGCGACGACAAAGACATCTCCAATCTCTTGAAGAGCCTTTGCCAAGACGATAATGCCTTTCGAATGGATGCCGTCATCATTGGTAACCAGGATCATCATTGGAATATATGGTGATAGTCTTTGGAAAGTTTTTGACTTGGGTTCAACTCCAAAAATTATTTCTTGTTAGGTGGGCGGCAGGTGCCCCGTCTTAACGGGGTGGACGGGGAGCCTCAACTACCCTGAAAGGCTTTTCAAAAAACTCCTCAGCTTGCCCATATCTTCCGCTGAAATGTCAACAAACCTTACCCCGGTCCGATAATCTCCCCAATCCTTTCCAAGATGAATATCCGTCCAGACTACTTCGACCAGAGTTTCAATATTGTGAAGTTCGGAGCCCATACTAAAAAAGAGTTTTAATCTCAAAAGGTTACCGATCTCAATCCGCTCTGGGAGGTAGAGAAGCAACCCTCCTTCACTGGCGTTAGTAGCGTGACCCTGGTTGACAGAAAGGTCGGCTCGATAATACTCGGCGGGCAGATCAACACTGAACCTGGGATGCTTCCTTTTTTCAAAGTTCACAGTCCCGTAACGGGGTTTCGTTTCTCTCTCTTCTTTTCCCACCGAATCTCTCTAATGTTTCATTAGACTTAGATTTTCAGAATTGCCACGCATCGATCCTCTTTCTTTAGAACAGACCAGAAGTCCTCTGGGAGTCCCTTCAAAAGATAACCATAAGGCGCCCGTCCATAACCCCCTCTTCTCCCTACTGCGTTCTCCATGAATTCCTGATGAGGAGCGTTTCGGTCGTCTCAATCTTTGAAGATGTATTTTAGTGTTAATCCTGTCGTCACAACCAACCACAACAACGACATGTCCTTCCTTAACCCCCTCCTTCGAGAACGGTAATGGGATCTTTCTATTGCTTTCTGCCTACTCCATGGAATTGCAAGTAGGAAAACCAAACAAACATTATCATAACCGTCGCTTAAACTCAAGCGAAATCTCGGGTTCTTTATCAAATCAAAGATTGCTTTTTGAATTGTCCCGTGACATTTAGCTTGCTTATAATTTTCATTGGTCATAAGGCTCGGTGGGCTGTAGGAGGTGAGGGCACGGCTTCCCCCAGAGTGAAGACGCTATCGGTGACAATCCAATTCGATTGCCCAGATTCTCAGGTTTCCTCTCTGGACCCTTCTACGCGCACTCTGATTACCCGATGGATTCTTATGTGAGCTGATCCGGTGGTAAATCTTTTGGGCCAATGAAACAAGGAGTTGGCCTACCCGGAATAAGGGCTAAGACTCCAAATATATCGGCTGAGGAGGCCGCAGGTCCTGTCTTGTGCTCCCTCTATTCCACTACAAAAGCTTCCTGTCAGGTTCTCCCCCAAAGGGCTTGAAAAAAACCCCATATCTTGTGGCTTTTTTCTTGACATACAACTCCGTTTTTCGTATATTCAACACATTCAAAAGCCAGTTCTTACTCTTTTTTTGGGAAAGACGCTTAGTGCGCAACGAAATAGTGGGTGGGGACTAAGAGAATGACAGAATCACCTCTCGTTACGATAGGGTTGCCCGTTTATAACTCAGAGAAATACCTCGAGCAGTCGTTGAACTCCTTACTGGCACAGACATATTCGGACTTCGTACTGATCATCAGCGACAACGCTTCGACCGACGGAACGCCGCTCATTTGCAAGAGGTATGCCGACGCCGATGGGCGAGTCAAGTACTTCCGCAACGACACGAACATCGGCAACCCGCGTAATTTCAACCGTGTGGCCGCGCTCACAACGACGCGATACTTGAAGTGGTCCAGCTCTGACGACTTCTGGGAGCCAACGTTCTTGGAGCGCTCGGTGGATATCATGGAGCACGATCCCACCATCGCCCTCTGCTACCCGCAGGCAGTGCTTGTCGACGCGGAAGGCGGCAACCCAACTCCATACGACGATGCCCTGCATCTGATGCAAGAGAACCCTGCAGACCGTTTTATCGCGCTACTCGAGAACATAAAGTTGGCACATCAGCATCTTGGATTGATCCGAATGTCTCATTTACGCCAGACACATCTACTCGGCGTGCACGCGGGGTCGGATATTAATCTGTTGGCTGAGTTGACTCTATACGGCAAATTCTTCGAGTTGCCACACCGGCTTTTCTTTCGAAGGTTTCACAAAGACTCCGGGAGTTGGAAGCGCGGAGACGCAGAGCACGACGCGAAGTATTATCATGGTGCGGGCAAAGGCCACGGACGACTCATGATGTGGCGCACCCATGTCGGATTTCTCTCGGCGGTGCATACTTCTCCTCTCCCACTACAATCTAAGGCCAAACTTTACCGGTATCTATTGCGGCGCATGAGATGGGATCGCCGCGCCCTGCTCCGCGAATTGCTCGACTACCGAGGCTCCCTTTCTCGATGAGAAGCCCCGAAATCGCCTTGCCGCCTATCCATCAAAAAAAGCACAATTTGGTCGGGAATCGCAACCTCTATAGTGCGCATCGACTCCTCCGAAAGATTCAGCGGTCTCTGGACGGATCTCTTCCGTTGTTTACCTGCGATTTCCCCCCCCTTATGCCGACGTTCTCTTGGACCTGTCACCTGCTGACGTTCGATGTTCCTAGGTCCCGCTCGCCAACGCACGCGGTACCCTGGTGACCAGAAAACTCGACATTGTGGAGACGACACGTTCACCGGGTCTATGCCGAATGATGGCTCAATCTGGAATCCAGTCGACGTCCCTAGAGGAAACACGGTGATCTGAGGATTTGCGCAGGGCTGGAAGTGAGCGCAAAGGATGTTGAGCGAGTGGCCGAAGGGATCGGCCAATAGATGGAACCCTGGGCGAGTCAGGAGCGAGAGGAGATCGTACGAGAGTACGAGATCAGGAACAAAACACTTCGTGGCTGCATCGCTGAGGTTGACAACTTTCTTACTGAAAATCAGGTATGCGTAAATTCTTCGGAGTTTATGTCTATAGGCCCTCAACACATTGAAGAGATCGAAGGTTCCTTCGGCGCTGATTCTCTGACGAATCTCGCGTATCATCGAGCGAGTGCCATGACGCCAGGCGGAGGAATCCGCAGTTGAACAGCGACCGTTCTCAGACCACTCGAACCTGCCAATAAGGTAGGCCCTGCGACGTCGCGGTAGTCCTTGTTTTGCCTTTTCCCAAATCAGCGAGTCTCACGACGGACGGTGCGTCGCTCGACCGGAGTCGGGAGAAGATCGGAAACTCAAACTACGAGAGATCGTAGAAGAAAAAGTTTCCCTCCTTGACCCTCCGCCTCACGAAGTCAAGGAGCGGTCGGATCTCGATGTACTCGAGCATGGTGTTGCCGATCTTGGCGGACTTGATCAATCCCTGCTTGCGGACCTCGGCCTCGAACTCGTAGGGCCTGCGGCGTTTGATGATGGCGGGAGAGAAGGCGTAGACGAACGTCGTGATCCTCCGACCCGTGTCGTCGATGACGGGCACTTCGAAAGCCTCGGGATGGTAGAGCGGATAGGGCAGCAGGTCGCGGTACCTGTCCTCGATGTAGTGAAAGAAGGTCATGCTCGCGAAGGGCGCGTCGAAGAAGACCACCTTGCCATCCAGCTCCGCCAGCTTCTTGAAGGGAGTTCCCTCGCCACACGGATACGGGCAGTTCTCGTGGCCGGCGAGGATCCACTCGGCTTTAGGGCCGTACGCCAGGATCGGATGGGTCGGAGACAGGCTCCGGCGAACATCCTTCTGGGCCCGGAAGATCTCCGTCAGCAGCCCCATTCGAGAGACGGTCTTGCGGACGTCGAAGCAGTCGAGGGTCTTCAGGTAATCGAACGTCGACGAAGTGTACGGCAGACTCATCATCATCAGATTGCCGTCACTGCCCACGGATTCGAGCAGGACATCGATCACCTTGTTGGGGGATCCGGCGAATCCGTTCGAGTAGTAGAACGAGCTGTGGACAAGCACGGTGTCTCCTGCCACGACCCCCAGCGAGCGCAGAGCCTTGAGCAGTTCCTCGGGCGTATAAGAGAGGAACGTGTTTACTACGCTGCGATGGAGGGTCCGGAGGGTGGCCTTGTGCCGCTTTGAGAGTCTGCTTAGGAGACCTAGAGAGAAGCTTCTGAGCCGGCCGACGTATCCGCGCATCCGATCTCCGAGTGAGTTTCTAAGCGCGCCCTGCCGAGTCACCGCCGGGGACACCTGTCCCGAGCTCGTCTTTGTGCGCCCGGCGAGGAGGCGACAGATCTCCGCTACGGTACCGATCTGGGACACCTCCTCATCGCCGAGAACGATGCCATGATCCTTTTCCAGGCGTAACTGAAGCACCACGGTGTTCAGAGAGTCCCACTCCGGAACCGACTCTCGCGTATCGTCCATGTGCAGAATGCGACCTTGAATCTCGAACACCTGGGTAATCCACGCGAGCGACTCCTCGACTTGCATCACGCCTCCCGGCCTCTTGCAGGTTCGAGCAGACCGGTATGTCCGGTCC
This sequence comes from Thermodesulfobacteriota bacterium, assembly GCA_047519465.1. Taxonomy (GTDB): domain Bacteria; phylum Desulfobacterota; class BSN033; order BSN033; family UBA1163; genus UBA1163. The sequence goes on from JAPVTA010000157.1 coordinate 23,680, forward strand.
GGCGAAGAGCCTGCGAGAGTGCCATCAACTATTATTTCCTAAGCGACCGGCCGCGGACATCGCTGCGTCGACGGCGCGGGTCCAGCTGGCCACCGTGGACTTTTCGATGAGATCGGACAGCGGCAGGTCGATCCGCAGCCTCTCCCGCAGCTGCGCAACGACCTGCACCAGACTGAGGGAATGGCCTCCCAGGGCGAAAAAGTCGTCGCTCTCCCGGATGTCCTCGATGCCAAGCGCCTCTTTCCACAGCGTCGTGATGACGTCGGCAATTGACAGCGCTGGAGATTCGGGCTCGACGGCGCCCTTCGCCTCGGCGAGAGCATCCGGCGGGCGGCTCTCCGATCCCGCAGCCCCGCCGGCGGCCCTCTGCGCAGAGAGAACCTCGTCCAGATCGACGGGGGAAACGATAATCTGGGGGATTCTTGGCTGCCCGAGGATTCGCTCCAGAGCCTCGACGCCCTTCTCCGGCCGGATCCCGTGACGGAAGAGCTGCGGCGAGCCAGCAACTTCCTGGCTGCGAGCGCGTCGTTCGGCCACAGACTTCTCTTGACCATCCGCCCGCCGCTCGCCGAAGTCGACGCGCTGGCCGTGGCTTGTGATCCGGCGCATCAGGAACTCGTCCACCTCCACGAGAAGCTCGCCCCGCTCGTTGGCAATGGTCACGTCAAAGGCTGCGACCGGAGAGTTTTCGAGGGATGGCTGACGATAGCGGACGTGGCAGTAGAGCCGTTTCTCGAGCGGCCTGTAGGCCCGTATCGCGCCGTAAGAAAACGGCACGAAGAGATCGTTGCCGCTGCTCGGGTCGCTGCCACCGCTGTGTTTGCTATGGGGACTCTGGCTCTTTGGCTCGTTGCGGTCGTTGAACTGGGTGACGAGCTCTCCCGTGGCCATGTCGAGGAGAGCCGGATGGAGCGGATACTGTTCTAGCTCGGCCTCGAACTCTGACGGCATCTCGAGGATCATCAAGGCCTCTGCCTGACCGAACCGCATCTCCTTCAGGCTGGCCCATCGCGGGCCGAAGGACCAGAACTCGTGCTCTGGTTCCCGGCGCACCAAGTCGACGCGGTCTGCGCACCTTTTGACGATGGCGGCGACGTCGATGGACCGGCTCTCAGCGGACGCCAGCGGCAAGATGGTGCCTGTAGCGTGCATATCCCACTCGCCGTCCCCGCCGGACAGCATCAGAGGTCGGCTGGAGAGAGCGAACCGCGTTGTCTCCTGACCCCGCTCCAGCTTCACGCAAAGGTTGCGCCGCTCGTCGCCGTGGATGGCCATGGGCGCCAGGAAGAAGATCTCGCGGAGCTCGACGGGCGACCACTTGCTTCCGCCGGCGAACGCAGCCCGTGCAAACTCGATGTATCCAGTCCCCACCATCACGGCGACGCCGTCTTTGCGTCGGTGCTCGTTGAGGACCCAGTGGGTTTTGACACCCACCTCGACCATCTGGGTCTCGCTACGGTAGTCCTGCGTCGGCCTCTCCGCGCGAGTCACAGCCGTAGCGCCGGACTTGGCGGAATCCTCGATCGACCGAAAGCGCTCGGCCGCCATGCCAATCTCTTCCCACATTCCCCAGTCGATGGCAACGACTCGATCTCCGTCCAGGGCGTGCCTCTGTCGAGCGACGGCATTGAGGAAGGAGTTGGCCGCAGCATAGTCGATCTGACCGGCGAGACCGATGATGGAGCTGAGAGATGAGAACAGGGCGATGAAGTCGACTGGGACTCCGTCGAGAGCCGCCAGTAGCGCCCGGGTCCCCTGCACCTTCGGACGGAGTACCCCCTCGATCGACCCTCTCGTCTTGAGCTCCAGCAGACCATCGTCGAGAATTCCGGCTAGGTGAAAGACGCCATGCAAGGCCCCGAACCGGCGCAGCGTGTGGCTGACGACGTCCCGGATCCGGTCGGAATCCGCGACGTCTGCGTCGAGGACGGAAACCGCTCCCCCGGATCGCTCGAGATCACGAACCTTGCGGATCCGGGCGCTGGTCGGATGTTGCGGCTCATGCGTGGCGAGCCACTGGTTCCACTCGGCCTCTGGCGGAAGCTGGCTCCGTCCGGTCAACACGACATTGGCGCGGGCCCGCCGCACCAGGTAGTCTGCCACCGTCAGACCGAGGCCACCGAGGCCGCCGGTGATGAGGTATGTCCCGCGGTCACGGATTGGCGATTGGCGAGTGTCATCATCCGGCAGGAGAACCTTGCTTAAGTTCTCGGTCAATCGTTCGGATCCGCGGTAGGCGATGACGTCGTCCTCCCCGCGGGTGAGAGCTTCGGCCGTCAGCAACTCGATCAGCGCATCCCACTGCCGGCTGGAACACTCCGGTAATACGATATCGATGCTGCGGCACGTGAAGTCGCGGATCTCGCGCGGAATGATCCTACACGGGCCCAGGAGCAAGGCCTTGGTCGGGTGGGTTAACGGCTCCCCGGCGACCTGCTGCATGCCGTTGGAGACTATCGTGAGATGGATCGGCTGGCTCCTGTGCCGCTCCGCGAAGGCCTGCGCCAGGTAGACTAAGCTGAAGAAGCCGGCGTCTTCCTCCGCACCCGTCATTCCCTCCGCCGCGGGACCTTGGCGGTCCGGCGTTACGTTCCAGAGGTGCAGGAGGTAGCCGGGTTGCGTCTTCCCCTGGTAGAGCCTCTCGACGACACGGTTCATGTCCTCCTTGCTGCCGGGATGCATCGTCAGTTCGTCCTTGCCGACCTCTGAGAAGGCGCCGTCGGCGCGGACGATCACGACGGGGTGTCCCTCCTCGCGAATGCGAGCGGCGATCCTATCGCCTACCCCATACGCGTCGGCGAAAACCGCGACCGCCGCCTTTCCATGTGCGGCGTCTGCCGTCCGCGGCAGACGGGGCGGCAGCGAACGTCTCCAGGAGGGCAGGTAGAACCAGTCCCGGAACTCGGGCCGCTTGGCCGTGGCGGGGCCAGGGTGTTTCTCCGCCTCGACGGTCGGCTCAATCCAGTGCCGGACTGGCTCAAAGGGATAGGTTGGCAAGGCGACCCGATGGCGACGCTCATCGCTATAGAACCCGTCCCAGTCAACCCGCGCGCCCGCCATCCAGAGGTGTCCAAGAGACGATAGCAAAAATTGGACATCGGCGGTCGCCTCGCCAAAGTTCGGAAGCGAGGAGACGAAAGCGGAAACCGTATCGGGCGCCGTGGCCCGGCGAGCCAGGGCCGTGAGCGATGTTCCTGGCCCGATTTCAAGGAGGACGATCGGCTGCTCGCCAGTGATACGCCGTAAGCCATCCAAGAATCGAACGGGCTTGCGGATGTGTTCCACCCCCCAGTACGTCGGATCAACCGCCTGGTCGTCCGTGATCCAGTCGCCCGAGACATTGGAGGCGAAGGGGATCCGGGGCGGGGACAGCCGGACCTTGCGCACGGCGTCAGTGAATGGTTGCAGCATCGGTTCCATCATCGGAGAATGAAATGCGTGGGTGACCGGAAGAGGACGGCAGAGTATGCTGCGTTCCTTGAGCCGTGCCCGCAGGGCGTTGATTTCATCGGACGGACCCGACACGACGCAGACCTCGGGAGCGTTCACTCCGGCGATGGAGACATTACCAGTCAACCAGCCTGCAACCTCGCTTTCGCCGCATAGAACAGCGAGCATGTTCCCATGGGGCATGCTCTGCATCAGACGGCCCCGTAGGGCCACCAGGCTCAGGGCATCTTCGAGACTGAAAACGCCGCTCAGGCAAGCAGCCACGTACTCTCCCAAGCTGTGGCCTATCAAGGCCTGAGGCTCCACGCCCCACCGGCGCCACAATGAAGCGAGCGCAAATTCAACCACGAACAGACCGGGCTGCGCCGTCGCCGTTTCCCGCAGAGCCGCCGCAGCGGCGTCGCTATGCTGGCTGTCGGGATAGAGCACCTCGCGGATGTCGCTGCCGAGGTACGGAGTTAAGATCTTCGCACAGCGGTCGATCTGATCTCGAAAGTAGTCCTCGGTCTCGTACAGTCGCCGCCCCATGCCAACATACTGGGCGCCCTGTCCCGTGAATAGGAAAGCCACCCCGCGCTCGCCGTCGCATGTTTGCGTCTCGACCCGGCCCCGCTCTCGACTCACGAGGATCCTCACGGCCTCGCCCCGGTCCTTACACACGGCGATCCGACGGGCGCCAAAGGCGCTGCGGCCGACCTTCAAGGTATAGGCGATGTCCCCGAGGTCCGCCTCGGGATGCTGCTCGATGTGCCTGGCAAGGTTATCCGTCGCCTTCTCGAGCACCGTCCGATTCTTCGCAGAGAGAACAAGGAGCTGCCATTCGCGTGACTCGCTGCCAGGCGCCGAGGCCGGAGCCTCCTGGAGGATGGCGTGCGCGTTGGTACCACCGATGCCCAGCGAGTTGACAGCCGCCCGCCGCGGACCTTCCGGCGACTTCCACTCCCGCAGCTCCGTGTTTACGTAGAACGGGCTCGCGGAAAAATCGATCGCCGGGTTTGGAACCCGGAAGTTCACGGAAGGCGGCAGTTGCTTGTGAGCCAGCGCTTGGACAGTCTTGATGAAGCTGGCGACTCCTGCCGCCGTATCCAGGTGCCCGATGTTGGCCTTCACGGAGCCGATCGCACAGTAGCCCTTCTTCTCCGTGTACGCCCGATACGCTTCAGAGAGCGAGGCAATCTCGATCGGATCACCGATCCGCGTGCCCGTTCCGTGCGCCTCCACGAAGCCGATGGATTCCGGATGCACACCCGCCACGGCCAGTGCCTCAGCCACCGCGAGTGCCTGCCCCTTCACGCTTGGTGCGAAGTAGCCCACCTTCTGACTGCCGTCGTTGTTGATTGCGGTTCCCTTGATGACGGCGTAGATGCAATCGCGATCCTCGATGGCATCCTTGAGACGACGCAGCACGACGATCCCGACACCGCTCCCAAAGGTGGTGCCGTCCGCCTTGGCGTCGAAGGGCCGGCAGTGGCCGTCGCGAGAACGAATCTCACCCTCGCGATACAGATAGCCGGTGCGATGCGGAACCCAGATCGTCACTCCGCCGGCGAGAGCCATGTCGCTCTCCCCGCCGAGCAAGCTTTGGCACGCCAGGTGAATCGCCACGAGAGATGTCGAGCAAGCGGTCTGGACCGTGATGCTCGGCCCGGTCAGGTTAAACTGGTAGGAGGCCCTAGTAGCCAGGACGTCCTTCTCGTTGCCCGTGTACTGAATCAGGAATGAGCCGACGGACTCGACGAGAGCAGTGTGCGTCAGGACGTTTCGCATCAGGTAGGACTGCGCTCCGGCCCCCGCGAACACCGCGATGGTGCCCGAGAACCTATCGGGCGGATGGCCGGCATGCTCCAGGGCCTTCCAGGCGCATTCCAGGAACTGGCGATGCTGTGGGTCCATGATCGCCGCATCCCTCGGGCTAATGCCGAAGAATCCCGCGTCGAAGCACTCCATGAACTCCAGGATCGGAGAGCATCTCACGTACTTCGGATTCGCCAAGAGATCCTCCGACACGCCCGCGCGCCGCAGGTCATCGTCGTCGAGAGCGGTGATGCACTCCCGCCCATCCCGTATGTTGGCCCAGAACTCCTCGACGCTCCCGGCACCCGGGAATCGACCTGCCATTCCGACCACTGCGATGTCGTCGTCAAGGGTTTTCAGATCTCGTTCACTGCTCATGATTCTCCCTCCTTCTTGCTGTCGCCACGTCTAACGCGACGCATCCTGCGCGCCCGGCCTCGATCGATGCCGCTCCGAACGACTCCATCGGTGGCGTTCTGTCGCCCCAGATGGTCGGAGAGCAGCCGAACCGTCGGAAACCTGAAGATGTCCGTGAGAGATACCTTTCGTCCCAGTACGGTCCGTATCTTGAAGTGCAGTTTCATTGCCCGAAACGAGTCGCCGCCGATATCGAAGAAGTTGTCGTCTCTGCCGATCCCCTGCAGGCCGAGCACTTGCTCCCACAATCCGGCCACCTTTGATTCGAGCCCGTCGCGAGCCCGCGCTTTCGGCTCGCCCGATGCGGCCGGCGAAGGCCGGAGCGCCGCCAGCGACTTGCGGTCCAGCTTCTTGTTGGGCGTAAGGGGGAGGCGGTCCAGGAACAAGAACTCGCCGGGGATCATGTAGTCGGGAAGCAGCGCCTCCAGGTATTCTCGCAGCCCCTTCCCAGACGGCTGGGCACCCGACGCTGGCACCAGGCAGGCCCGCAAGTGTCCGTCTCCGGGAGCGGACTCGTAAGCGACGACCGCGGCCTGATCGATCTCCGGATGCCGCTGAAGGTGCTGCTCGATCTCGCCGGGTTCGATGCGATATCCTTGCAGCTTGATCTGGTTGTCGATGCGTCCGAGGAAGTGCAGACATCCATTGCTGCCGTGTTGCACTAGATCTCCGGTGCGGTAAAGCCGAGCTTGATCGCTGTCGGAGAACGGGTCAGGGATGAAGCGCTCGCGCGTGAGGGAAGCTCGGTTCAAGTATCCCCGCGCGACGCCATCACCGCCGATGAAGAGCTCTCCCGCGACTCCGGGGGGCACACGCTGCAAGTGCCGGTCAAGCACATGGAAGGTAGTGTTCAAAACCGGCCAGCCGATCGGCAAAACGGAGCTCCCCTCCGGATCCCCCGGGTCCACGCTCAACACCGGAAATGTCGACGACCAGATCGTGGTCTCGGTTGGCCCGTACATGTTGATGATCTCGGCCGCCGTCAGATGGCTGAGTTCAGTCGCAAGGTCGGCCGGGAATGGCTCACCGCCAATGAGAAGATGCTTCAACGTGTGCAGTCTGCTCCGACAGGCATCGTCCATGGTCATCATGAGCGCCATCGAAGGGGTGCACTGCATATGGGTCACACGGTAGCGCTCCAGATAGTCGCCCAGACTGAAGACATCCTCGCTGCGCCCGTCGGCGGCCAGGGCGACGCTTCCTGCTCCGGGGTAGATCACGACGGTGAATCCTCTGCTCAATGTCCACAGGAGCTCGAGTACGGAGATATCGAACGACAGACTCGTGACGGCGAGCCATACGCCTCCCGAGGCACACGCGACGCGTTCGTCCATGGCGTGGAAGAAGTTGACCACGTTCCGGTGCTCCACCATAACTCCCTTGGGGTTGCCGGTGGACCCCGAGGTATAAATCACGTACGCGAGATGCGCTGGCGAGACCCCCCCCTTGGGCCGGGCGTCGAGCGTCTCGGCGCCACGCAGAGCTCCCCGCTGCACCCGCACCACATGAAACACGCCATCGGGAAGGTTGCCTGCGAGGCGCTCGTCAGTGAGCACCACCTGGACGCGTGCGTCCTCGAGCATGTAGGCCAGGCGCGCCTTGGGGTAATCGGGATCAAGCGGTACATAGGCACCGCCCGCTTTAAGGGTCGCGAGTACGCTCACCACCATCTCGAGAGAACGCGGCAAGTAGATACCCACGAGGGCATCAGGTCCGACTCCCTTGGACTGGAGACTCACGGCCAGGGCGTCCGCCCATCGGTCCAGCTCCGCGTAAGTAAGTTGGCCGATGCTCGACACCAGCGCAATGGCGTCCGGGCCGGTGCGAGCGCGTTTCTCGATCATCTCGTGGACGCATACGGGATCGACCTCGCGGCGCCGCGTGTCGTTCAATTCAGACAGGAGCCGTGTCTCCGCTGGGGTCAGCATGGGGACGTGGGTCGCGGCCTCGCGGGCGAGACCCGGCATTGCGGCCAGAATGCACTCAAGGTGATCGAGGGTGCGGGCCGCCGCCGCTCCATCAAAATGGCTGTTGTCGTAGACGAGCTTCAGCTCAAGGCACGGATCCGCATAAGCGTACAGTCCCAGAGGAAGGCTCGAAAGGCTCTCGATCAGATGGAACTCCCGGTGCTCCCACTTGCCGCCCTGAGATCGCAGGATCCGGCCGAGCGATTCCCGGTTGAAGACAACGAACGTGTCGAAGAGCCTTGTCGGCCCAAGAATCTTGCTGCACCGCCGGATCTCGACGAGCGGAGTCTGTTTGTGAGGACGACCTGCTAGGTGCTGTTGACGCACCCGTCGGAGCAAATCGTCTAAGGTCATGGTGTCGTCCACCCGGAGGCGGGTGGGCAGGGTGTTGATGTGAAGACCGATCGACGACGCCCCTCCCGGATCCTGGACTCTACGGACCGAGCCGAAGACCACGTCGTCCTCGCCTGAGTATCGACTGAGCAGCAGCCCCCACGCCGTCTGAACGAGCGTGTTGAGCGTCACCTCCTGAGAAGATGCCAGCCGACGGAGCTCTTCCGTCCGCTCCTCTGGCAGGCGAGTCTCCGCCTCGCCCCGCCGGAATCCGCGTCCACCGCGCCGATCGTGTCTCGATGCCGAAGGAAGCAGGGTCGGAGCGGTGAATCCTTCGAGCAACTCGCGCCAGAATGTTTCCGCGGTGGAGCCATCCGGGGCAGCGCTCGTCGCCTCGGAGCCCTCTCCGGCTGACACCGGCGATAGGGAGACACTCTCGCCTGAGCCGGGAGCGTCATGGATCGCGAAGAGTTCCCGTATCAGGAGAGGAAACGAGTCCGCATCCATGAGGATGTGATGCACGGTCAGGATTAACACGTGATGGCTCGGCCCGAAGCTCACCAGGAGCATCCTGGCGAGTGGCGGCCGCGAGAGATCGAAACCGGAAGATCGTTCCGCGTCGATCAATCCCTGCACCGTCTTTTGCCGCTGATCGGGGGGAGCGACGGCCTCACCCCGGAGTTCGAGATGGACCCTAACTTCCGGATCCACGATCCGGACGGGATCGTCCAGTCCCTCCCAGCGAAAGTAGGTGCGCAACTCGGCGTGACGGTCCACGACCTGCTCCCACGCACGCCGCAGAGCCAACACATCCAGGTCCTCGTCGAGAGTGCCCACAACCTGGAGCACGTCCACCTCCGGTGTCCCGGACGCCAAATGGTCGAACAGCATCCCACGCTGCATGGGGGAAAGAGGGTACTCTGTGCGGAAAGCCTTCCCTAATCCGCTATGATGCCAGGAATCAGGACGAGGTGCGAGGTGGTCGTCGTGTCTCATGGAATATCCTTTCATTATCACGATATTATGAAATTACTTAAGATTTTCACGACAAAGAGAGAATAAGTGATCAGTCATCTCCTTATAAAGTTCATCTTGGCCCTTCCTAAAATTTTCTATGTCCCTATTACATGACATCCAGGGACCACTCCTGGCACGTGATGCAAACATCGCGGCCTTGCACCGCGAGCGCAGCAGCATAGCCTGGCCAGGGATGAAGCTCATAGAGCGACCAGCGGGCTGCCTCCTCTGGGGAACCCACGACGCCTATTAGGGTCGGCGACTCCCCGGCAGCGAGCGCCACTTCGAACTGGTCCAGGGGAAAGTGCAACCCGTCTCCGGTGGCCTTCACGTAGGCTTCTTTCTGCGTCCAGAAACGGTAGAACATCTCCACCCGCCTCTCCGGGGGGAATGCGCGGAACGCGGCGACCTCGCCGGAGGAGAAGAGATGCTCTGTAATCAGGTCATCCTCGATATCGGGGACGATTCGCTCGAGATCGATGCCGACCTCTCCGTGAGCGCTAACGACGCAAAGAGCGCGGCCGTGCGAGTGGGCCAGGTTGAACCGCAGCCGACTCCCGCCTGTCTCCTCCGCGAGCCGCGGTTTGCCACGCGGGCCGTAGACGAACCGCAGACTGCCGGGAGGAATGCTGAGGTAGCGGCTAAGGATGGCTCGAAGCGTCCCGCGCGCGACCGTGAAGCGGCGGCGGTCCTTCTCGAAGCGAAACCGCTCCGCTCTCACCAGCTCCTCGGCAGCGACGGTCTGCCGCAGTCTCTCGACTCGAGATAGATGTGCGTCGAGGACCATCCGCCACACATGGACCTCCTCCTTGCCCGGCAATGGTGCCGAACTCGCAAGTGGCCATTGTCTCGTCGGGGGCATTACTTGAGTGAGACCTTGAACGGAGCCGCCCGCGGGCAGCGTCCCTACAGAGCTCTCAAGTGCCGCAGGCTGTCTCATTCGTAACCCGCACCCATCGCAGCCGAAGCGGGAGGAGACAACGCAGCCTGTTTATTACCCGTCAACACCAGCTCGATCATACTAAATTCGATGAGGAACTCGCTCCATCATCTGACGCGCTCGAACAAGGCATAAAGTCCGTTCACTGGAAATGATCCCTTCACGCCGCCGACAACGTCTACGGAGCCGTGAACCCGAAGCCTCCTGATCAAATATGTGGAAAAACCGCTCTTTTTCAAAGGACGATTATCCTTCAAACCGTGTCCAGCAAGAGGCAACGGACCGCATCGCACCCTCGCGATGACAGATTTGAGTGAATAGCTAGACGCGTATTCAGTTCATCGGGTTGTTATTTCAACAAGCAATGATTGCCGCAATGATATCGTATGGGAAAGTCCTTAGATATATATAGACGAGCGTGTAAGAATGAACAGGAGTGTACGAACAAAAACATCTATCGTTCAACAAGGCTTGATAATGAAATCTAATTTTGGTATATTGAAATTAAATTGTTCGTGGTCTTTATATCGCTTCTAATTTTACGGTATTTATAAGGTTCGGTTGTAGAATGCCCCTTCCAAGGAATAAAAGACGCGGATGCAACGTGCAATGAAGAATTTGAAAGCAAAACCAATTCCCTTAAACCGGGGGATGAACTTGTCCCTTCATGGCGGAATTTATTCTCAGCCATGTCGGGGAGCCATCACATCCCATGGAACACTTTTTTAAGGAGCTAATATTATGGAGCAAACAGACAAAAGAAACTTTGCGGAAATTTCATTGAAGCACATTATCATTGAACTAAACATCATTTTCTGTTTTGCTCTTGTGCTTTGGGTTATTGTCCAGACAAATAATGCATTTGGAGGACCGATAGAAGATCTAAAGCCTGGTGAATGGTATGAGGTGCCGAACTCAAATTTAAGTGCTGTCCTCCCTGATCCTATACCACCAGGGTATACGGGGCCCAAAGCAATAATAGTATCTTGGAGCGGTGGCGCTTACGATACGAAACGGAACCGTCTTATCGTCTGGGGAGGAGGCCACGGCGATTACGGTGGAAACGAAATTTATACCTTTGATCTTAACACCCTCAAATGGTCCCGGATCTGGGGACCGAGTGCAGACATCCCCCCTGTCGGAAGCCCCTGTTCAGAAAAATACAGTGACGGAAATCCGGCATCGCGCCACACTTACGGCGGTCTGCAGTACTTGCCTAAGGAAGATGGGCTCTTTTCTCACGGAGGCTCTCTGTATTGCGGAACTGGAGGCACGAGCCCGGCAACATGGGTTTTCGACTTTGCTGCATCCCAATGGTCGCAAAAAGCCAACCTTCCTAAGGGATCTTATTGTGAGCTGAGCGTTGTCACCGGGTACGATCCGAGGACGGGTCACGTCTTCATGGCCTCTCCAACATGGGAACTGACCGAATACAACCCGACGGCAAATACCTGGACGAAAAGAGGTGATAACTCCATCGGCTGGAGCAAAAAAACCGCGGCAATTGATACGAAACGCAATAAATTTGTCGCTGTTGGTAGTGGCACTGTTTATGTCTATGACTTGAAACCGTTCGGGACGTTGATCCGCCGATCCCTGGTGACCACTGGAGACGCCACGATGGTGAATGCCAGTTACCCAGGACTTGACTATGACCCTATCACTGACCGCATCGTTGCATGGCACGGCGGAAAATACGTTTATACCCTGGACATGGATACTCGCGCATGGACAAAAATCTCTCCAGCTCCAACAAACAGATTCATTCCGACACAAGCCCCTTCCGAAGGCACCCATGGAAGATGGCGATACATTCCGTCAAAGAACGTCTTTATTACAGTCAACAGCATTGATGAAAATGTTTTTATTTATAGACTATCTTCCTGAACTCAGCCTCGACCGGACACTACAAAGCCTGCAGCCCCAGCCAACGTTCAGGTATATCGATAAGAAACTGCAGGGAAAAGAATGTATCTAGGAGTGAAAGCATGATTTATATCTGGAGATTAACAATCCGTCTTAGTGTTTTATTTTTTATAGTCGCCATCACGCAGCCAGGAATGGTCCTGGCGGGAACTGTCGATATCCCATTGAAGCAATGGATTGTAATCGAGGTGCCAGAGCGTGGAAAAGGAGTTTTCTATGGCGAGTCCACCTACGACGGAATGAAGCATGTAACACCTGCATATAGTCCCTTAGACGGTCGCATCTATTTTGTAGGAGGTGACTACAGCGGTCCTGGAGGGTTTTACCAATCTTACAGACAGGAGACTTATTCGCTTTCAATCGCTGAACGATTTGCGGATAAAGCCAATCGAAATGCAGGTTGGCGACTTGAGTATCCTTATTGTGGTCCATCCGGCGACATACAACCAAAGCATCCTGATTTTGTCGGATGGACTTGGGATACGAAACGGAATCTCTTTTGGCTTGTCCCTGGGGTAATGGAGGTTAGTGTCAATAACTGCCCCGGAGAAACGTCGACGCGTACGAGTGACCCCGGATTCATCCTTCACCACCTTATGACCTTTGACCCTGTCACGCGGAAATGGACTGACCGAGGAAGCAATATTGGCGCAAGCCAAGACACTTGGATGTCCAACTATGATCCTTTGACGGATACGCTTATTCGCATAGGATTTTCGGGTGGGAGTGGGGCGATCGCCTCTGTGTATCATATCACTAAAAACAAGTGGACTGACTATTCGTTAGGCCTCAATGCAAAGGGAGGGGATATTCGTCTTTACCACGAATACGCAGCGATAGACGTTGAAGGGCGCGCGATATACGGGATCGACGGGATTTCAGGAAGATTGCATCGATATCAGATTGATAAACACCGGATTCAAGATCTCGGACCTGTTCCCGGCGGGGCCTTTGGGCTCGGCAATAAGACACATATCGCCTGGGATTCGATCAACAAGGTCCTGGCGTGGTACGACTACGAGCGTCGGGCTTTCCATATCTACCACCCCGACACGCGCAAGTGGGAATCGAACCTCTCGATCGCGACGGATATCCCCGGTGTGAATGCTCAAGGCAGACTGCTTGTGTTCGACCCTCAACAAAACGTGTACCTCTTAATGGGTGGAACCGAAGCTGACATCAAACCTTATTTTTACATATACCGATATGGTATATTGAGGTGATATCACCCCACCCTCAGCTCCATCTCATCCCAGAAAAAATCCATGCTTTAATAAGTCGAAAAGATCTGTACTGGAGCAGAGATTATGAAACGTATGCAAAAGTTCGGTATTAGCTTTCTTTGCCATTTTATCCTTCTACTCAGTCTGCTGAGGGCAAGTGTCCTTGGGGCTGTCATTTCTGCGACTCCCTCAAATTACGTTAGCTTATTAGCCACTCTTCGTCCTGGTGATACGCTATTACTTGCGCAAGGTAATTATTATGGTTTGACAATACACAATATAAATGGCATGCGTACCCACCCCATTATCATCTCCGGACCTGATACAGATCCACTGCCGGTGATTCTTGGGAGTTCAGGAGCCAACACGGTTCGCCTTGATAACTCAAGCTATGTCACGATCCGGAATTTGGAAGTGAATTGCCGAAATCTCGGAGGTGATGGGGTAAATTCACAGGGGATAACGCACCACATTACCATCGAAAACCTGTATATCCACGGGTTCAGCGATGACCAGGGGACTGTAGGGATTTCTACAAATAGAGCCCCAGTCTGGAATTGGATAATCCGCAATAACGTAATTACCGATGGAGGGACAGGTATGTACCTGGGTAACTCCGATGGGAATAAGCCGTTCATCGCCGGCGTCATTGAAAACAACATCATTTATGATACCATCGGTTACAATATCGAAATTAAGCAACAGAATCCCCGTCCCACTGACATTCCCGGAATCCCAACAGGAGACAACGTGACAATTATCAGAAATAATGTATTCAGCAAAGCAAATAACGCCTCAACGGGAGATATGTCCCGTCCAAACCTGTTAGTCGGCCATTGGCCACTATCAGGGGCAGGAATGAATGATGTTTACGAAATTTACGGGAATTTCTTTTATCAAAATCCGACTGGCGAACCTCTTTTCCAGGGCGAAGGAAATATCGCCTTGTATAATAATCTTTTTTTCAATAGTGTTGGAGAAGGAATTTGGATACAGCCTCATTACGATGTTCCACGTACAATCCGCATCTTCAACAATACCGTTGTGGCAAGAGACAGCGGTATTAAGGTAATCGGCGGTTCAACCTTATATCAACAAAGGGTTATTGGCAACGCGATATATTCTTCTAATCCTATTCAGGCTTCTGATAGAAGCGACAACATCACTGATTCCTATCAAAATGCCGCCCTCTATTTGAGTAATCCCTTCGGGAATTTGGGGCAAAAGGATTTTTTCCCGAAGGCCGAAAAGCTTAAAGGCCGGCCGATCAATACCAGTTCATTTCGTACATATCATGATTGGAATAGAGACTTCAACTTTAACCCTCATAACGGCATATTTCGTGGGGCCTATGCTGGAGAAGGCCAGAATCCTGGTTGGCTGCCGAAGTTAGAGAGAAAACCCATGTTCTCTTCCGATAATACTCCTCAGGCTCCTCCGACTCATTTCCGAATCGAGTGATTTTCTTAACGAAGGGAGGGGACTTTGCATGCAAGTGAAAAAAAGCAGGGCAGGACTTACCCAGCTTTTCTTACTCCAACGAGTAAAAATGCATGTGCAACTGCTATTGAGAGACCAGGAATTTCGTCCATCATTCGGACAACTTCCTTACGATTGAATACCCAACCCAAAAGAGAAAACCTGCGTGGAGGAAGGTAAACCCCCGCACGTCGAACAGACCTCAAGCCACGCTGAGCAAGCCAAGAGTCCACGCGGAAGGGTGAATAAGTGCGCACTCGGGGTGACCAGCCTCTGAGCTTTTCACTTGCCGACTTGATCATGGCAACCAGTTCTAATGCATTTAGGAACTCCACTATGATAACTCCTCTGGGTCGAAGAACTCGAGCCATCTCATCCAGGGCCCGTTCTGGATCTCCGAGTGCCTGCAAAACACCGATGGAGACGACAAGATCAAAGGACTTGTCAAGAAAAGGCAAATCGTATGCTTCTCCTCCTACGTAGTCGGCCGTTCTTTTAGGGTCCGCATCCCTAGCCCGATAAAGACTGGGGAAAGAATAATCAAGACCCACGACCTTATGACCATGACTATGAAGCAACCGAACATATGTGCCTCCTCCACAACCCAGGTCCAAGACCCTTGCCTTTGCAGGAATCCTTTGCTTCTTGAGAATTTCATTAAAAAGGGTGACCCGTCGCCAAAGACCTCTTTCCGACCATCCAGAAATGAGATGATCGTCTTTGTAGGAGCGAGCAAACATCTCAAAACGTCTTCGCCAATCCTTCTCGAATGCTCTCATGGGATAGATATTATTACCGATGCTACTGCATTGATCGGGACTTACCTCTATGCTGTGTCGACTTAAGCCCATGTCGGGCAATCCATCAAGAGGGGCTTTCGTTTTAATAGTATCTAATGGGAGTGAACTCCCTCCAAAGAAACGGGGACAAATTGGTCGTCAAGTTTAGTCGTTTGCTGGCAATGGATTAGAGTTAGTTGCTTAATTATAATCACAACCGCAACGAAATGGTAGAAAAGATCAAAATATGACAGGCTTAGAAAAAAACCACTTACTATAAATCCAACCATGCTGACCTCAACCATTTGAGCAAGATCGAGGATCCGCTCCATGGATGGATCCCCTCGAGACCATCGGATACTCTGCCTCAGGCTCACCATGGTGAATAGAATGAGCCCTGCGTAAAGGGCCAAGCCCGTAAATCCGTGTTCGGCCAGCACCTGGAAAAAGATGTTATGAGCATCGGTGCTTCTATCTTGATCGAGGACAACCTCTGGCATATAATTTCTGTAATTCTCCTCCGTAAATGGCCGGAACCCATAGCCTAGAAGAGGACGGTCAAGCGCTAATCGGTATGACAGTTGCCACGCTATGATCCGTCCCATAGCCGATCGGTCTTCTTCGTATGTCTTAATTGTCTCCATTCGGCTGAACCACTTTTGCGGGAGCGTAAAAAAGGCAATCGCAATTCCCACAGTCAAGAAAAATACGATTCTGAATTTGCGGGCCTTCAGTAAAAGAAGGATGACCACACTCGCAAGGCCAATTAATGCACCACGAGAATATGTAATGAGGATAGCGATGATTGAGAACAAAAACATAGCCAGCAGGAGATGGCGTAACCACTGACGATTCTCTCCACGTCTTAGGAAAAGGAGGACCGGCAATACCATGTTGAGCGCTAAACCGATCTCCGTATTGCCTTCGATAAAAGAGTCGGGGGGACCGAGGACTTGGTTTTGGCCACCGGTCATCACAGCCCAGATACCCCCCTTTAAACCAAAAAATCCGATCGATAATGCAATAACCCACAAGAGAGCCTTTAATTTCATGCGATCCTGAAAAAGTATCAGAGCGACGAATGTCATTAAGAGGATCTTTGAAACCTTGAAGAAGTGATTCCAAGCATCTTCGGGATAGAAAGCAAATAGGGTTGAGAGAAAAAAAACAGCCCACAATGCCATAAGCAGATACACCTCTGCGATTCGAGGCAGCTGGTATCGGTCTTTGGTAAAAAAGAGCCCTCCAAGGGTTGCAATGGCGACCATCTGTGCGAATGGCATACCGTACGCAAAGCCCGAGGTCAAACGATGTGGATTCATGTAACCAATCCACGACCACATCAGAATACCGATCCACGGTCGTGAGAAACAAACAGGGAGAGAACCGATTATAATCGTACTAACCAAAAGATCCCGCATCGGCATAGTTCTATACCATTAAACCGTGATAAAAGAATTATCAAGTCTGAGCAATTGGTGTTCCAGCCACCATCTTCTCAAGGAGCTGGGCCATCTCCGCGGTAAGATTGGCGCGCTCGTACATCCAAATCGGTCGAGATACTGAGGATCCATTGGGTGGCGAATGCTGCCATTGTCTGTAAAGGGACAAAACAGAGCTTCTCAGACTTGATGGATCACCAGGATCCACCACATAGCAATGATTCATTCCTTTCAGAAGATGGGCGGTGGCACCTTCGAGGGTCAGCGCCAGGATCGGGCGCCCGATGCGGAGATACTCAAAAGTCTTGGCAGGGATGAGTGAGCGGGTATCATCCGAAGCTTGAAGGAGAAGAAGAACAGCAGCTTGTTTTAGAAGCTGGAGTGATTCCTGATGGGAAACTCGGTCAATCACCTGAACTACTCTGACGAGCCCTAACTGTTTTACTCCCGCAGCAAATTTCTTGGATGCTACGTAGGAACCGCCCCCTAGAAAAGTAACTCGAATGTCTCCTTCCGATAGGTCTCCATCTGCAATCAGGAATGCGATCTCTCTAAGAAGAGGAAAAGGGTCTCGAAACTCAGGAGTCACAAGCCCAGCATGGATAATCTCAAACAACTTGCCCGGGGCGACAAGATCCATGTTCTCAAAGTCTCGTTCGTCATACCCATTGTAGATAGTTTGTATTTTTTCGGGCATTAGCTCGGGATAACGGTTTAGCAAGTCTTTCCCTAGATCTGGCGTGGTCACGATCAACCGATCTGCGCGACGTATGACGAGTCGCTCCAACGTGGCCTCAACCCGATAACGTAGCGTCCCCGGACGAGGATGGGTTCCCTCTTCTATCCAGGGATCTCGAAAGTCGGCTGCCCAAGGAAGTTTAGTAAAAGCCTTGAGTACAAAAGCAATAAGATGGGTGGTGGGTATGGGGCTCGTTGAATAGAGGGCATGGATACCTCTCTTTCGAATAATGCAGAACCCCCGGATAATCCCAAATGGAAGCCAGGCCACGAACCGATCGGGAACGGTAAGAAGGGCAAGATATCGCCCTCTGATGGCTAAATGCCTAGTGCCATCCAGGGCAAACGTCCTGTAAACCTTTGCTTCTGGCGGAATGTCTCCTGCAAGCCCGTAGTCTTTTACCTTGTACAACCATTCCTTAAAGGTAAGAACATGAGGAATCCATTTGTATCGGGGGAGGTACTTGCTGAATTTTAATGTGCGGAGCACTCCACTGCTGTCTCCATCCGGAGGATAATGGGAGGTCACCATGAGTACATGTTTCATATATCTCTCTTATCCCTTTTATGCCGATCAACTACACCAATGATTGCGAGGTCCTCTGAAATGAATCCGTTAAGATTTAAAACTGTCGCCGTGAAAAACTATGAGTTTTCGCTACTTGCATCATATCCGCAGGACTTAATTCCGTATTCAATAGTTTTCCAACGGACTACGACGAGAATCTATACCATCCAAGCCTCAACGCAAATGAACACGGATCTAAATTACGGCCTCCTACCCTTCGTAATTCGAATGGATCTGTCTGAATATCATTGGCTCCCCAAAGAGAACTTACCGCACACAAAAAGCCGACTTCTTTGAGTGCATTCTTAATGTTCTCATTAAAATCCTCCCGTCCCCCATTCGGATATGCAAAGAGTCTAATCGGAAATCTCAACTTCGTTTCGATAGTCTCCTTAGAAGTTATAATTTCATCCACCGCCTCTGATAATGGAAGGCTTGTTAGAATAGGGTGAGTCACTGTATGCGCACCAAACGTTATATTATGTTTTGACATTTCTTCTATCTCTTGCCAATTTAACTTTTCCGCGTTGGCCATGAATTGATCCGGTGCTATTTCAAGCCTGATAATTAATTGTTCAATAAGGCTATTCCAGTCGCAATAATTGAATGCTCGGAGATATCGCCGAAATTCATTTAGTGCGGCAAATTTCTCTACTCGATTTCCCAAAGGATATTCCTTTCCGTTGATTGAAATGAACTTAGCATTCGTTCGTTGGAAAGCATCAAAGACTCGATCATGCCAGAGCATATGTTTGGATTCTATCGCCCCCGTACTAAGAAAAATTGTTGCGGGTAACCCAAATCGTTTAAGATCTGGAAAAGCATTTTCATAATTATCCCTGTAACCATCGTCAAAGGTGATTGCGACTGCATTGGGTGGAACATCATTTCTTAATACCTGCTCTATCAAATTATCTAAGGGGAGCACCCTGAAATATTTGCTCAGTACTTCCATCTGCTTGGAAAATACATTCGCTTGTACACCTCTGAAAAAAGAATTCTGATCATCGTTTACCCGATGGTAGCATAAAATTAAACTACGATAGTTATTTCGCCTTGTAACAAAAGGGAATGACAGCCGGCAATCCCTTTTCATCCTGATCCCCCATCGGCAGGCTATAGAAAGAAAAAATGGCAGCAACCCTATCCAAATCAAGAACTTATTTGTGAAACGAAGCACCCTTTGCTTCAATAACGATTTGACCCTGACTATCATTTCTGCATACCAACGTGTATTTTCAAATTTTTCAACCATCTCAAAATTGGAAGAACCTTCTCCTGACTCCAGATTATTCGACCTTTGAGATTATCGTTACAGATATTAAGGGTTATATTTTCCCTCACATGTTCCGTCCATCGGAGTTTATAAGCGTTCAAACCAGGCCCCGTATTGTATTCAAGATATCCCTCTTCGAATAGAGCTTTCACAATTTGATATTCCAAATAGGTGCCAGGAGAATATTCGCTGTAGGCTTCATCAAAATCTGCTCGTAGAGCATAAACTCTGCCCCCCCAAGTTAAATCGTATTCCATAGCAATCGGAATACCATTCACCTTCAAAAGCCAGATCAGCAACCATCCCTTTTGACCACCCAAATCTGTTAAAGCTTGAAAAAAGTCTTTTACCTCTCCTCTGCTGGAGATAGCAATTCCCTCCTTCTGCTTCCAGCTCCTTTCAGAGACAGAAACGATGTCCCTGTAGGCTGCTCCAGTCCTATCCTGAGCGATGCACTCGATTTCTACCTTTCCCAATTTGTTGATCCGATTGATTATGTTTCGTCGTGTCTTTCTGAACCGGGTCGAACAACTCTCCCAAAATATTTCCCATTTCTCTTGTATTGGGATATAAGGACTGACAGACGCACCAACGACGAAAAAGCTTTTTCCTTCTTCTAATAGGAGATCTCTTAGGACTTTATAGTTGAATGATTCAACCGGCCATTGGTTAAAAGTTAACACATCCCACTTTTTTCGTCTCCTTATGTAGAGATGCTGAAGAACCGTATTAAGAACTTCTCTCTCTCTTCCTCGTTGGATAATAAAATCCACGAAAGGAGTATCTGGAGCGGTTATAAACCCGACCTTCCTCACCGAGACCGTCCGGATAGAACTCTGATACCCCCATAACGGAGCAAGCCCAATCGTCTCGTTTCTATCTTTGATCAGAAGGATTAGCAGGTCTTTTCCGGCGTTATAGTTCCGATGGCAACACTCAAACCATTCATAACTGAGAAAGACAGGACACTTTTCATTTTCTCCCAATAACTCATCCCATACCGCTTTGATTGCCCTGCACTGATCCCTTGTAGTAATTTCTTCAACAGCCAGCATAATTACTTGGTTCCATTTAAGCGCTCTCCGCCCACCCCGTTAGGACGGGGCTTCCCGGGCACGCAGTGGCGAGCAGAATGCGAGCCAAGGAAATTTCGTTCATATTGTGGCCCTTCCTGCCTGCCGGTAGTAGGGACCCCGCCTATCCCGCAGCGAGTGGGACGGGACACGTTCCGGTCAAAAATTTGCCGCTCAGGCGAATAAAATCGCTCTTCATCGTAACGTTCTGCAACACCTGGACCTTGATAATGACTGGATGGGTCAAAGGCCATTTCTTTCATCCTCCTCTTTACGAATCGATTCTTCCATGGACTTCCCCATCAACGTATGAAACTGCTTGTTAAGAAACAACAGAACGAATCGCCTTCGGAAAAAATGGTGAGCATGGTGTAAGCTCAAATAAAGACATTTAGCGACCAAACCGATGACTTGAAATACTTCAATCTTTCTCATCGAGTAGGCTTCACCCCCAAAGTAGCCTAAGAGAAAGATCTCTTTAGCCCTGCCGAGAAAACCATTTGATATCCACAGATGCTGAGGATCCATACGAATTAGATCGATAGAGTTACAAAAACTGGCAAGATCATAATGAATCAGATTGCGGCGGCGAATCGAAAAATCCACAGCGCCGACGTCTTGGTCTGAAACCACAACATTATCTATTTTGAAATCTCCGTGAAGATAACTCACCGGTTCTTCATGCTGTGCAATTCCATGCACTTCGCTCGCCAAGAAATTGCTTATATCGGCCGCAAGTCTTTGGTCCAAATCATGCTCTACGCACCTTTTCAGCTGCTCCTGAATCTCTTCTAGAACTTCCTCAAATTTTAGAACATCCTTGTCTTTATTTCCGTTGTTGCCAAAATAATGAAATTGGCGGAGCCACATTCCACTTTTCTTAAAAGCCTCGAGTGTATGGCTCCCGAGGTACCACCGACTCCGATGAATCAATTCCTTAAGATTCCTGCCAGGGATTTCCTCCATCACAATAGCATTCAGGTCTGCGAATAAATCCAATGGGCGAGGCACGGTTAACCCTCTACATTTATCCGAGAACAGAGGCCATAGCACTTTCAGGGTTCCGTATTGTAGGAGTGCCATTTCAACCTCTCCCCTAAACACTTTAATCAGAACCTTCCTCGGTGCCCCTCTAAACCTGATCAAATAAACCGTTGAATATTCGAATTGTCTAGGACCTTCTACAGACAACAATTCCCCCGAGTCGATACCGGGATAGTAAAGCTTCAGATTACTTGAAACCCTTTCAAGAAGAATAGAAATCTCTTTTTTCTCGGAGGCTAACAAACCTATCTTCCTTTTAGTGACATGACGGCATTGTCCAGTCAATGAAGCAACGTTGCCATTGCTCCAAAACCATTAGGTTCCACAACACGGTTCCATAAAATGATGTCGAATCCCCGTGATGGTTTTCAACTAATTTTTCTAAGGCCCGCTTCCTAAAATAACCTCGTTGGACACTCCGGGGACTTAGCACAAGATCGTGCATTAATTCATTAAGCTTTTTGTCCATCCGCAGCCAAATCGGAATCGGCAATCCGAATCCGTGCTTCTTCTTCCTTCGGATCTCCAAAGGAAGCAGATCGGCAAATGCAGTTTTTTGAAAAGACCTGAGTTTTATACCTCGCATCTTTATTTTTGCTGGGACGGTAACTGAAAATTCCGCAATCTTGTGGTCCAAGAAAGGATATCGTACTGTAACACCGGCAGCCTCTGTCATCCGAGTGACCTTAATTAAATCGTTATCTGCAAGCGTTACAATCCAATCAATATAAAGATGCCGATCAAGATTATTTTTTGCAGGCGCTTGATGATAATAATCACTGAATATTTCATAAGGGTTAAAGTCTTTTCCCACTGTTACCAATATATCACCCTCAATAAATTCACGGAGAGGAACAACTTTGAAAAAATCATAAGAGGTAATCCGTTCGTGATATGGAATATTTGCCCGTTGAATATACTTTTTCCCTTTTACGAAAGGGGCCCACTTCAGTTTCTCAGCCATGCTAAAAATAAGTGGCTTTAATATGGGTTCTCGGAGCCATGCTGGGAGCTTGTGATAATACTCAAACCGGTGCTGGTCAGCATAGCGCTGGTTCCCGGCAAATAGTTCATCCCCTCCATCGCCCGCGAAAAGAGTACCCACCCCGTGTTCCTTCGCGACCCTAGCACAAAAATAGGTCGGAATGGTGGAGGCGTTCGCAAAAGGTTCGTCGGTCGCCCCTAAAAAAATAGGGAAAACATCGTAAGTATCTTTCGGTGAAA
>JAPVTA010000158.1:0-60771 GCA_047519465.1 Thermodesulfobacteriota bacterium
GATAAGAAAAGACGGAGGTTTTCCACTTCTATCCGACCTGACAGAGAGAGAAAGACTTCTCCTGCTCTTTCTCCCCGGACATGGATTTCGTAAGTCTTTTGAGCTTTCATCTGTCTACAACGAGAGCGTCATGTCTGTTTAACTGATACGGTTATACTGCCTTAAAATCTCTGTGTCAACTGAAACAAACTGATAGGATAGCGCTGAAGAAGATACGGGGTTTGGAGAAATCGTAAGGATGGGAAACGGAGACAACGCCCGCCGGCGTAAAGACCATCTACCACGTCTTGTGAAAGGACTGACGACTACCGGTGAGAAACAAAAATCGGAATTTTGGATCCCTGCCGTGACAATAGGTCAAGAGAAGATGATTTTCACAGGAATCCCTTTGGTTTCTTGGGTTTGGGTTTTTCGGTTGGTAAGGTGCCCTTTTCTTTCTTCTCTTCGACCTTAAATCCAGACTCTTCCAAAATAAATTTGTCGTCGCCGGGGTCGGGTTTAAATTCCAGCTCGAGCTTCTTCGCTTCCTTTATGTAAGACCCTTGTTTCAGACGAATCTCCCCGTTCGGCACAACGACAATGGCGGACTCTCCTTGGACAGGACACCTCTGTTCGCAGAATCCACAGCCGTTGCATTTTGAAGCGACAACCACGGGACGTCGATATCCTTCGACAGGACGAAAAACAATCGCGTTATATGGACAGATTTCGTCACAGATCAAACAGATTTTATTCTGAGCCCAGACCAGGCACATCTCTTTCCGTAAAACTGCCGTACCCACCTTGGCGTGGGTTTTTTCTTCAAGCGATAGAGAACGAATTGCTTGCGTCGGACAGACCTTCCCGCAGACATTGCAGTTTTGATCGCAAGGAGCAAAACGAGGCTCCATCTTTGGTGTCCACAGACCTGAGAAACCGGATTCCCAAAGCAAGGGTTGAAGCGTATTCGTCAGACAAGATTTCATGCACTCCCCGCAGCGGATGCAGGTGCGCAAAAACTCTGTCTCGGGAATGGCACCGGGTGGCCGGATGATTTGATGTTTGCCCCGGAGAAGGCTAAACGGGGTTTGTGTCGCTACAAACCCAACCCCCAATCCCCCTGCTAACGAATAGAGGAATCCTCTACGAGAAAAATCTACCTTTGAATATTCTCCTCCCAAGGAAATGGAAGCAGGAAAAGCGATAGCATCCTGCGGACAGACTTTGGCGCATGTCCGGCATTGGATGCATTCCGGGAGATGGGTCTTCCTTGGATCCTCGGAGATCGCTCCCATGGGGCAGGTCTTCTGACATTTCAGACACTCATTACAATCGTCATTCACTTGGCGCTTGAAAAACCCGAGAGGTGAGATCAAGCTGAGCAGTGCTCCCAGCGGACAGAGATAGCGGCACCAGAATCGCGGGACCAGACGATTAAGAACGATGATCCCTCCGAAGACGAGGAATGTGATGGCCGTCATATAGTAAACAGACTGAAAATAGTGCTGGTGAGATACGGCAACCCATCCCAGAGCTTCAAACAAAGGGCGTAACAAATCCAGGAGGAGATTGATCAGGGTAAGCGCAAGAGGATAAATAAAGAAGGTATAAAATCTCGTAAGAAGAGACATCGGGTCCATGAGGAAGGCTAAGGAGAGGCCGGTCAGAGCCGCAACGATAAAAATGACGACTAAAAAGTATTTCGATCTTCGAAGACCGGCCTCAGTCTTCAGGCCCAAACGTTTTTTCTTCCGAAAAAAAAGAAAGTCTAAGAAATCAATCGAGGCACCCATCGGACAAACATAGGCGCAAAAGAACCGACCGAAGAGAAGTGTGGACCCGATCGTGACGAGAGCCCAGAGCGCTCGGCCAATGATCTCCCTTGCAGCGATAACAGCGTTTATCCCGAGGAGGGGATCAAGACGTAAATAGATATCCGCAGGAAGCCAGTTCGGCAGTTTGTAGGTGGCCAATACGAAAAACGCGGAAAAAAGGAGAAGGGAGAGGCCCTGAATGATCGTCCTCATGCTTTTTCCCTGAAAACTCTAAGCTGGTCGATATCGATCTTTCCAAGACCCTTTTGATGCGCGGCAAGCAGATGCTCAACCTGTCGGCCCTTGAAGTTCTGACCATACCATGGAACGATACTCACCCCATAAGAATCCACGGCAACAGGATCCGTGCCGGCAACGATCAGATTCGGTTTCCTAACTTCACCAGGCCCACCCGGTCCGCCGGAGACCAAAGCCCGGGTAGCATCAAGAATGGTGAGCACCGGTTTGATCACTGTTCCCAAATCTGCGATGGCCTGACTGATATTGTACTGAGAATGGAAACTCTCTCGATCCCAGATCAGGCCCATGAGCCCTTTCATGCCTAAGCTAACCCCTGTGGCAGAGTGAGACTTTGCTACCGGAATATTGATCAGAACATGGCCATCCAAAATTTCTTTAACGGCCTCCACACTTTCCAAGACCTTCCCATTGGGAATCTTGACTTCACGAAAAAATTTTCTCTCCTGAAGCGCAAAGACATGAACGCCAGGAATGTTCTTACATGCTTCTCGAATACCTGCTCTCTCAAGACAAAGCTCTGCCCTATGAAGTGTGTGATCCAAAATCAAAACTTGTTGGGCTCCTGCTTCGATACAGGCCTGAGCCACCGTTGCAACAACTAAGGGATGCGTCGTGGTTGCGGATTCAGGGGTCCTGGAAAAAGACATGTTTGGCTTAAGGACAACCCGTTGTCCTTTCTTGACGAAGCGCGAAATTCCTCCCATGGCTTCCAGTGCCTTCTTCGTGGCAGTAACAGGCTCGCCAGAAGTCACTGCAAGATCATATTCTTCTTTTGCAAATGAAAAAGAAGGCCTCCCGGCAAGACCTAATGCCATTCCCGCAGCAGCGGTTTTTAAGAATTTACGACGTGTGATTGTTTGATTCTGTTTACTCATGAGCAACCTCTGTGAAACTTAATGACTGTCATGTTGAACCTTGGACTGATGAAGATCAGGCTCGGTTCAGCATCTCGGATAAAAATTATTGGATCCTGAAATCAAAGACCCCGATCCTGAAATAAATTCAGGATGACATTACTCCATTCTGGGCATGGTTCAGGGTGACACATCATAAATAGTTATTTACACAATAAACTCCGTCGGAACCTCCCTTAGCCGAACCACATCTCGAATCTTCCTTGAAACGTTGAATCCACTCGGACATTTCACGGCGCAATCAGAACAATCCTCACAGACCCTGGCGGGAAGATTCAGCGACAAAACAAGATCTTGGGCATGGGTAAGATTACGATATCCATAGGTGTACATATAGGCGCGCATCAAATCAGGAATGGGTAGCTGCTCTGGGCATTGCCCCAAACATGTCCTGCAACCCTGGCAGTACAGCCCCGGGAGGGATGCCTCTTTTCGCAGATCTTTCTTTTCAGTGTCTGTAAGTGTGGGATCTTGCATCACGGCCAAGTCAGCGTTCATCTGTTCAAATGTCGTGAACCCAGGGACGATGGTATGTACGTTTGGATCCTGGAGAACCCATTTCAAGGCCGCCGCAGGATTCTTCACGAGGGTCCGCTTGGAACCGATAATTGCCTTCATCGCAACAATTCCGATTCCAGCCTCAGCCGCTCTGGCAACACTACTTCTCATCTCGGCGCGATGCTTCTGTTGAAAATTATACGATGTCAAAATCACATCGTATAATTTCGAATCGACGGCAGCCTGAATGACTTCCGGCTCATTCATGTGCGTGGTGATTCCCACGAAACGAGCCTTCCCAGCCTTTTTGACCTTGTCTAATGCCTTCAAGATCGGTTCGTAAAGCGCCGATTCTCTCTTCCATACGTTGTGATGGTAATAAATGTCTACATACTCCAGTCCCAGATTTTTAAGGCTGCGATCCACCTTTTGCAGAAAAGCTTCTTCCGTCGCCTCTTCCGTGTAAAGACCGGTTGTTTGATTATTCGGGAGGCGGGCTTTGGTGGCAATGACGTAAGAATCCCGGGGGCGTCCTTTAAGCACTTCTCCTATCATCCCTTCATTTTGACCTCTTTGGTACCCTTGAGCGGTGTCGAGCATCACCATACCGGAATCCAGTGCCACTCGGACGAGGTTCGGATTGTCGGTATTCATCACTCCCATGCTGATCACTGGAACCTTGATCCCTGTCTTTCCGAGCGTTCGGTAGACAAATTTCTTCTCCCTCCCTTTTGCTTCAACAACCCTCAACTCCTGTTCCATATCCATCTTAGGAAGAAAAAATAATCCCCCGAACCCCGCGAGCGTCGATTTCATGAAATCTCTTCTACCCATCAACTTATTCTTCATGGTCGCCTCCTTATTAAAAGCAAAGTGAGGGGTTTCTACTTCTTCGCCTGATTCTTCTCGATTCCTTCCTCAAGGAGTTTCAGGTATTTTGATCTGAGAGTGGGTTCACTAACGTTCAATATGCCCCAAATCTTTTTCCCTTTCCAGTACAGGTCGATTTCTCCCTGATAAGGGTCGGGCAACGTGTAACGACCCTCTGCAACATTTTTTGCGGGACTTCCGATTTGCTGAAGGTACTTCTGAATCATACCGCTACACTCTTGTCGATCACCTTCAATGACAAAGAGCCTAAATTTTTTTCCCGATAGTTCATACTCAGCGGTAAAAGCGGAATGAAGAAAAGAGTAACCCAGAAAATTCTTGGCGACGAATTTTTCGGAATGCCTCTTTTTCCCTTCTCCCGGGAAGGAAGATAAAATGGGCGGAAGCGATCCCTTCTCTCCTAAGCTTTCGGAGACCTTTTTCGCAAAAGTTAGTAAAATCTCTCGATCTTCTGATCCGGTGTTATAGCTACTTATCTTCACATAGTACGGGCCGGTAAAAAAGTTAAGGGCGTTGCTTTCGATGTACCCCTCAGCCCCGACGTTGATAAAGTTTGCGTCGGGAAGACGCTCCTGGCTATAAATTCCAAAGGCCTGAATAGGGGTTTTATGGAAATAGACATCAACGGTGACAGAACCCTTCTTTTCATTTTGGTACTCCGCCACTTTAAGTTCCTCGAAATCGTACGTCAAATAAAGATCCGCAGCTCCATCGACATCTTCATAAAGAGTTTCGGCAGAAAAATTTTGTATTTCCGGTGATCGTTTCCAGCCGACTACGTCAGGAAAAACGAAGGTCTTCCAATCGGAACTAAATGCCCGTGCCGGACCACATATCTCCCCTGCCAAAGAAACGAGCAATAGACAAACGATAAGGTAATCTTTCTTCATCGTTTCTTTTTCTCCTGCTCAGATGAATTGACTCGTCGTTATTCATCCCCCACTTATCCAAATCATAAAAGGGAAGTCTGAGTTTATCAATAGAAGGGCACCATCTTTCTAGCCGGCAATCAGCTCCAATCAATTGAAGGCATTCAAATCCCGATTTAGGGAACTGTCTCTGCGAGTGAAACGAAGCAGTCTCCCTTTTTCCCGGAGATTGCCACGCCTGCGTACCGAAACTTTTCGTCGCCAAAAGCCTTTGACGGAGCACTTCGGCGTGCAGGCACGCACCCTTCAGGTGCTCGCAATGACACGTGTATAACAGGGTTTCTTTTCTAAATCGGAATTTGGAGAGGCAAGTCTCTCCCTTCCGAAAACAGGCCTCTTTGGTTGTTTTTTAACAGCCTGTTCAAAATCCAACAAAAAATTGTCCGGACTATGAACTTCCTCCGAGCAATTTTTTTGATCCGAACACCACCAACCAGTTGATAACCTTAAGAAAGCTCAACCCGATGCTCTGCCTCTGCCATCTGGCATAAGGATTGCTGATCATGATTTAGTTAGTCTCTGAAATGGAGGTCATTATCCATTGAATGGAGTTGTTTCTGCAAAGCCTGAAGACCCGGCAATTAATCTGAAAATAGCTTCCAAATCCCCCCAACCCCCCTTTAGCAAAGGGGGGAGAAGGGGGATTGATAAGCTTGTAATCTCCCTCGAAAGGAAGCTCAAAGAGCTAACGGTTCTTTACGAAATCAGTCAAGTGATCGGATCCACCCCGAACTGCCAGGAAGTCCTCTTAGATATTCTCGGTACGTTCCATTCTCGCTTAGGAATGAACCGGGGAACGATCACCCTACTCAATGCTGAAACAGGAGAACTGGAAATCCGAGCGGCCCACGGGATGACCGAGGAAGAGGTGAAAAGGGGGAAGTATCTGGTCGGTGAGGGGATCACTGGAAGAGTAGTAGAAACGGGAGAACCCGTGGTCGTTCCTCAAATCGAAAAGGAGCCACTCTTTCTGAATCGAACTCAGTCGAGAAATGATCTCAAGAAGAGTGATATCTCCTTTATCTGTGTACCCGTGAAAATAGGGTCTACCATCTATGGGACGTTAAGTGTCGATCGGCTTTTCAACGAAAACATTGCATTCGAAGAAGATGTTCGCCTTCTCTCCATCGTGGCATCCACGATCGCTCAAGGCCTCAAGATTCAGCAGATGGTCCAGGATGAGAAGAAACAACTTCTGAATGAGAACATCACTCTCAGAGAGAAGCTCAAAGAGAGATATAGCCTTTACAATATCGTGGGCAATAGCAATAAGATGAACGAAGTCTTCCGGATGATTGAGAGAGTCGCCAACACCGATGTCACCGTGCTCATTCGAGGTGAAAGTGGCACCGGAAAAGAATTAGTTGCAAATGCGATACATTTCAATAGCTCTCGGGCCTCAAAGCCTTTCTTGAAACTGAACTGCGCAGCCCTCCCCGATACGCTCACCGAGAGCGAACTTTTCGGACACGAGAAGGGGGCTTTTACAGGGGCCACCGAGCAGCGTATGGGGAGATTCGAAAGAGCCGATGGCGGCACTCTTTTCCTCGACGAGATTGGAACCTTGAACCTTGTTGCTCAAGCAAAGCTTCTCAGGGTCCTTCAGGAAAGGGAGTTTGAAAGGATCGGAGGGAACCGAACGCTTCGCGTAGATGTCCGCATCGTTGCTGCAACCAGTAAAGACTTAGAAACATCGATTGAGGAAGGAGCCTTTAGGGAGGACCTGTATTATCGTTTGAATGTATTCCCCATCTTCATCCCACCCCTCCGAGAGAGAAAGACGGACATTCTCCTCCTGGCTGATTTTTTTGTTGAAAAATTCAATGGAAAACATAAAAAGGATGTTCGAAGGATTTCAACTCCGGCGATCGACATGCTCATGCAATACCACTGGCCAGGGAATGTGAGAGAGCTCGAGAATTCCGTAGAAAGAGCCGTCCTCCTCTGCACGGATCGGGTCATCCACAGCCATCACCTCCCCCCTACCCTTCAGACGGGAGAGCAATCTGGTACAGTCCCTTTCCTTTCCTTTGAAGGGGCAATTCAAAACTATGAGAAAGAGCTGATTATCGATGCCCTCAAAAACTCCGGCGGGAATATGGCGGAGGCCGCCAGGCTTCTGAAGACCTCAGAAAGGGTTGTCTCTTACAGCGTCAAGAAGCTTCGAATTAATCCAAAGTCGTATCGCCCCTGATCCCACAA
This sequence comes from Thermodesulfobacteriota bacterium, assembly GCA_047519465.1. Classification (GTDB taxonomy): domain Bacteria; phylum Desulfobacterota; class BSN033; order BSN033; family UBA1163; genus UBA1163. The sequence continues at coordinate 7,489 of JAPVTA010000158.1, forward strand.
TTTTGTGGGTTTCATTCTTTTTTCCAACACAATTGTCGCCTTTTATTTCATCCCTCATTGCATCGCCATCCTCGTTTCAGATTTTTCCTCCATGAAAAAATAGTTTGAATTTGAAACCTTAGACTTGATTCGTCAGCGGCAAAATTCATTTGGCATCATTCTTGATAACTTAAATCCAAAGCAAAGGCCTTGCACTGAAGAAGAAATCGAAGGGGTACTGCTTCGAAAAACAAATCTTTAAAGGAGGAAGAATATGCTGAAGGCAAAAATCCGAACCTTTATCCTGTCCATTGTCATCATCGCTATGGTTGTTGGTGTTGGCTCCGTTTGGATCAATGATGCTCGCTCCGCTGAAAAGGAACCCATCAAGGTGGGGATCCTACATTCTTTGAGCGGTACCATGTCGATCAGTGAGGTCGCAGTGAAAGACGGAGAGCTATTGGCCATCGAAGAGATCAATGCTAAGGGTGGCGTACTCGGTAGAAAGATCGTGCCGATCATAGAAGATGGCGCCTCTGACTGGCCAACCTTTGCTGAGAAAGCAAAAAAACTAATCATGAAAGATAAGGTCGCTGTCGTCTTTGGCTGCTGGACTTCCGCCAGTCGGAAGGCAGTGCTGCCGGTTTTCGAAAAATATGACCACCTCTTGTTTTACCCAGTCCAGTATGAGGGACTGGAAGCTTCAAAAAATATTGTTTATACCGGCGCGACCGCGAACCAGCAGATTATGCCGGGGGTGACATGGCTTTTGAAGAATGGCTCCAAAAAGTTCTATCTGTTGGGCTCTGACTATGTCTTTCCGAGAACCTGTAACTTAATTGTCAAGGCACAGCTAAAGGCAGAGGGAGGTACCTTGGTGGGTGAGGAATATACTCCTCTCGGCCACACGGAGTACAGTACCGTTATCAGTAAAATCAAAGCAGCAAAACCTGACGTCGTCTTTAATTCCCTGAACGGCGATAGTAATGTGGCCTTCTTCAAACAACTTCGCTCTGCGGGGATTACTGCAAAGGATATTCCGACGATGTCGGTCAGTATCGCAGAAGACGAAATCCGCGGGATTGGTGCCGAGAACATGTTGGAGCATTTGGCCGTCTGGAACTATTTTATGAGCATGGACACTGCCGAGAATAAGAAATTTGTGGCGGCCTATAAAACCCGGTATGGGAAAGACCGTGTGACGGATGACCCGATTGAAGCCAACTATTTCGGTGTCTATCTCTGGGCTAAAGCAGTGGAGAAGGCTGGGACGCCCGACCCGTTGAAGGTCCGTGTCGCGGTGAGGGGACTGAAGTTTAAAGCCCCTGAAGGAGAGGTCACAGTCGATCCTACCAACAACCACGTTCACAAGATTGTTCAGGTTGGCAAGGTGAAACCGGACGGCCAGTTTGACATCATCTGGAGTTCCGGAAAGCCGGTTGCTCCTGACCCGTATCCTTCACTGGTCTCCAACAAGGTAGTGCTTGAACCGGGGAAAGTTGTGGACCGTAAGAAATAAGCCGCAGAACTCATTTATAGAATTTTTCAAAGTATCTTTCCTCCCGCCTTTGGCCGGGGGGAAAGATACTTTTTGGTGAAGGCAGAGAACGATGGGAATAGAAACCCTTCTCTCTCAAATCTTTAACGGCCTCAGCTTGAGTTCTGTTCTACTACTGGCCGGCCTTGGTCTTAGCATTACTTTCGGCATTATGGGAGTAATCAACTTTGCTCATGGCGAATTCCTGATGGTAGGGGCTTATGTAGTATATGTTCTCCAGGTGCTTTTCGGCAAATTCTACGGCCAAGAGGCCTCTGGAGTCTCTTTTTTGATCTCCATTCCTCTATCATTTTTTGTGGCGGCTTTGTTGGGGTTCCTGCTTGAAAAAGTCCTGATCCGGTTTCTTTATGGACGTCCCTACGAAGGCATACTGGCAACCTGGGGATGCAGCCTCATATTGCAACAGATGGCCAGAAATATGTTTGGAGCAAATAATGTGGATGTAGCCAGTCCAGGTTGGCTTAGAGGAGGCATCCACATCATGCCGGGTCTGCAATTTCCTTATAATCGTCTATTCATTCTTGCCCTCACCACCCTATGCGTGACGGGAATATATCTGTATCTTTACAGAACGGCGCAAGGACGCCTTATGCGGGCTGTCATGCAGAACCGGGATATGAGCGCTTGTTTGGGAATCCGAACCCGCAAGGTCGACACTTGCACTTTTGCATTGGGTTCGGGACTGGCAGGCGTCGCGGGTTGTGCGGTTAGTCTCTTGGGGTCGATCGGCCCTTCCACCGGACAGAACTACATTATTGATGCGTTTATGGTGGTAGTGCTGGGTGGGACGGGAAGGCTCGCTGGCACAATGGCAGGAGCTCTGGTCATGGGCGTCCTTAATCCAGTCTTCGAATTGGTCAGTACATCGAGTATGGGGAAGGTCATCCTCTTCATTTTGGTGATTCTATTCCTTCAGGGAAAACCGCAGGGACTGTTCTCCTTAAAGACCCGTGGGATGGATTGAAGAGTTTCACTTATGAATACAAACGCCGATAAGTCCGCTGTCTTCAAGTTTAAGTGGTTTGTGTTGGTCATGCTTCTTCTGGCTTTGGCACCTTTTTGTCTTTCTGACTTTCGATTGAACTTGTTTGGGAAGTTCTTAACGCTCGCCATTGTCGCCTTGGGCATTGACCTCATTTGGGGGTACGCCGGTATTTTAAGTCTGGGCCACGGGGTCTATTTTGGTTTGGGCGGTTATTGTATGGGGGCGTATCTTAAACTTCAAGCGGAAGAGTTGCCGGATTTTATGGGTTGGAGTGGGCTGACAGAACTTCCATGGTTCTGGAAGCCATTTCACCATTCCTGGTTCGCCTTGCCGATGACCATCATCATTCCCGTTCTCTTTGCTCTTATAATCGGGTTTCCAACATTCCGTGCGAGGATCAAAGGGGTCTACTTCTCCATACTAACCCAAGCCTTAGCACTGGTTTTCGTCACCCTTTTCATTGGCCAACAACCTTACACGGGAGGAACCAACGGGATAACAAATCTCCAGAACATCTTTGGTTTTTCCCTGGCTGAGCCGGCCACGATGCGCGGTCTGTATGAGGTGACGGTCTTGATGCTTGGGCTGGCCTATTTGGCGTGCCACTGGCTCACGCACGCGCAGCTTGGCAAAGTGTTGGTGGCCATCCGAGACGGGGAAAATCGGCTACGTTTTTTGGGCTACAATCCCACGCTGTTTAAAGTCCTGGTCTTCGCCATTTCTGCTGGATTGGCCGGTTTGGCAGGAGCCCTCTTTGTCCCTCAAGTAGGCATTATCTCTCCATCAATGATGGGGATCCTTCCTTCTGTGGAGATGGCTATTTGGGTGGCTGTTGGAGGGAGGGGCACTTTAAAAGGTGCCGTGATCGGGGCTGTTTTAGTGAACGCGGCCAAGAGTTTTTTCAGCGAAAACTTCCCTGAACTCTGGCTATATTTCTTAGGAGCCCTTTTCATCGGCTTCGTTCTCTTTTTTCCTGGTGGGATAATGGGATTTTTGCAAAAGCGACGCCTGCTTTGGAGGAATTTGTCGCTGCGATGGCGGGAAAAGATGCTTCCGAGGCCTTCCCCGAATAGCCTTGCGAGAAAACACCATTGAGAGGAATCGTGTGGCCGGAACGATCATTTATTTAGAAGACATCACTGTAGATTTCAATGGCTTCAAGGCTCTCCATGGCGTAAATTTCTTCGTGGACTACGGCGAGCTTCGCGTTTTGATCGGACCCAATGGCGCAGGTAAGACGACTCTCTTAGACGTGATTTGTGGATGGGTGAAACCCGAAAGCGGGCAGGTTTTTTTCGGGGAGGGCAAGGATATCAGTAGGCTGTCCGAACATAAAATTGCTCGGTTGGGCATCGGTCGAAAATTTCAAACCCCTTCGGTCTTCGTCAACCTCACTTTATTCGAGAACGTAGAGCTTTCATTGCGGAGGAGCGAGGGATTCTGGGGTACTCTCTCTTCCTCTTTGAGTGACGAAAATCAGGATAGGATATTTTCTGTTCTGAAGAGTATCGGGTTATGCGATAAAGCATGCGCAAGAGCGAGCTCTCTCTCCCACGGTGAGAAACAATGGCTGGAGCTTGGCATGAGCATTGTACAGCAGCCATCGTTGTTATTAGTCGATGAGCCAGTGGCTGGAATGACAGGAAAGGAAAGGGAAAAGACTGGTGAACTTCTTCAAACTATTGCCAGAGACAGATCCGTTCTGATTGTCGAACACGATATGGAATTCGTTCGTCAGATTGCAAAAAAAGTAACGGTACTTCACGAGGGTGCCGTTCTTTGCGAGGGGTCTATGGAGCGGGTTCAAAACGACCCGACGGTCATAGAAGTCTATCTGGGAAGGGGAGAAAAAGGGAGACGTGAATGCTAAACATCGGACAGCTGGACTGCTCCTATGGTGAAACCATCATTCTACGGAATATCAACCTCACCATCCCCGCTGGAAAGGTCATGGCTCTTATGGGCCGCAATGGGGTCGGGAAAACCACTTTGTTAAAAACCGTCATGGGGCTTCTCCTTCCGCTCGCGGGCACGATTTCTTTTGATGGTCGGGAGATCACTCACTGGACACCGGAGAAACGGGCAAGAGGGGGAATCGGATATGTGCCGCAAGGACGAGATATTTTCCCTTATTTAACCGTGGAGGAGAACCTTCTCATTGGTCTGGAGGCCCATAAAGCACGAAGGGGAATGGGTATTCCAGAGGGCATCTTTGATCTTTTTCCAGCGTTAAAGAAGATGCTTTTAAGAAAAGGAGGGGACTTAAGTGGTGGAGAACAGCAGCAATTAGCGATCGCCCGGGTCTTGGTCTCAGAGCCGAAATTATTGCTTCTCGATGAGCCCACTGAAGGAATTCAACCTTCCATCGTTCTCCAAATTGAAAATGCGATTCGCTTCATCAAGGAACAGGGAACGATATCGATCCTCCTGGTGGAACAGTATCTCGAATTTGCCTTGCGTTTGGCAGATTACTATTACGTCATGGAGAAAGGTTCCATTGTCTCTGAAGGAATGACCAACAACCTGAGTAAAGAAGTTATTACAAACCATTTGGCTGTTTAATCGTCTACCCCGTTTCGCCTAATGGGCAAGACGGAGAACATGGATCATAACGGAAGGGAGACGCGATGAAGATGATTCAAGCCATTTTGAGGCCGGAAAAATTGAAAGATGTGGAAGAACGTTTAAAAAAGGAGGGATTCCCCTCACTGACGGAGATAAGTGTCCGAGGTCGAGGCAAACAGAGGGGTATCGTCATTGGCGAGATGAGATATGACAAGTTACCTAAGGAACTTTTAGTGTTGACTTGCAAGGATGCCGATCTTCAGAAAATACTGGGCGTCATTTTGGAAGAAGGGCGAACGGGGAATATCGGAGATGGAAAAATTTTTGTGTTGAATGTCGAAGAGGCGATCACCATCCGGGAAGGCCGGAGGGGCGAAGAGGCACTCTAATAAGAATCGCTTGAATGATGACGGAGGTCTGGATCAATGATGCTCTCACAGAAGGAAAGGGATAAGCTCCTTATTTATGTAGCTTCTTCTCTGGCAAGAGAGAGAAGGGCCAGAGGATTGAAATTGAACTATCCCGAAGCCATCGCTCTGATTACCGGGGAAATTCTTGAGGGGATACGGGAAGGGAAGACGGTAGCAGACTTAATGCAGCTGGGTGCTCTTATCCTGAAGAGAGAGGATGTGATGGATGGGGTGGCAGAGATGATCAAGGAGGTCCAGGTCGAAGGGACCTTCCCTGACGGTACCAAACTGGTAACCATCCACCATCCAGTGAGGTAAAGGAGAACGACATGATCCCTGGCGAATATTTCTTATTACATGAGCCAATCGAAGCCAATAGCAGGAGAAGGGTGACGACACTCCTCATCAAGAATACGGGAGACAGGCCCATACAGGTTGGATCCCATTATCACTTTTTCGAGGTGAACCGTGCCCTTGTCTTCGAACGGGAGAAGACCTTCGGCATGAGGCTGAACATACCTGCGGGAACAGCCCTCCGATTTGAACCGGGCCAGGAACGGGAGGTTCAACTCGTCGAATTTGGAGGGACGAAAACCGTTTATGGACTCAACGGACTTACGGAGGGAAACATCGACCACGCAGAGACAAAAAGGGCGGCCCTTGAACGGGTGAAAACGAGGGGCTTCGGAGGGGCGCGATGAGTCTTGAGATGGACAGAAGGCAATATGCTGATATGTTCGGCCCGACAACGGGTGATCGGATCAGACTCGCAGATACGGAAATTCTGATTGAGATCGAAAAGGACATGACGTCCTACGGCGATGAAGTGAAGTTTGGGGGTGGCAAAGTCATCCGGGATGGGATGGGCCAGTCACCCAAGGCAACGAGGAAGGATGGAGCGCTCGATCTGGTGATTACGAATGCGGTCATCCTTGACTTCTGGGGAATCATAAAAGCGGATATCGGAATAAGAGAAGGAAGAATTTGCGGCATCGGAAAAGCAGGAAACCCTGATTTGATGGAAGGGGTCCATCCGGCAATGGTCATTGGTGCCTCCACCGAGGTGATTGCCGGAGAGGGTTTGATCGCAACCCCAGGAGGGGTGGATACCCATATCCACTTTATCTGTCCCCAGCAGATCGAAGAGGCCCTTTCCTCCGGGATTACCACGATGATCGGAGGCGGAACAGGTCCTGCAACCGGCACCAATGCGACCACCTGTACCCCTGGCGAGTGGAGCATCCACAGGATGCTCGAGGCGTCAGAGGCCTTTCCGGTCAATCTCGGCTTTCTGGGAAAGGGGAATTCCTCAAGGCCCGAAAGTCTCAGGGAGCAGATAGAGGCAGGAGCAATGGGACTCAAGTTGCATGAAGACTGGGGGACAACACCCGCTGCCATTGATACCTGCCTCTCTGTGGCAGAAGAATATGATGTCCAGGTGGCCATCCATACAGACACCCTTAATGAAGCCGGTTTTGTTGAAGACACTCTCGCAGCCTTTAAGGGGAGAACCATTCATACCTACCACACAGAGGGAGCGGGAGGAGGACACGCTCCTGACATCATCAGGGTATGTGGCGAAAGCAACGTATTACCTTCCTCAACCAATCCCACCATGCCCTTTACCATAAATACTATGGACGAGCACCTTGACATGCTGATGGTCTGTCACCATCTTGATCCACGTATACCGGAAGATGTGGCCTTTGCCGATTCAAGAATAAGGGCAGAGACCATTGCGGCGGAGGACATCCTTCATGATATGGGGGCTTTCAGTATGCTCTCGTCGGATTCCCAAGCCATGGGAAGGGTGGGCGAGGTGATCCTCCGAACCTGGCAGACAGCAGACAAGATGAAGCGGCAAAGGGGCAGGCTCAAGGAGGAAAAAGGGGAAAACGATAATGTTCGGGCGAAGAGGTACATTTCGAAGTATGCTATCAATCCGGCGATCACGCACGGCATCGCAGAGGATGTGGGTTCCATTGAGACCGGGAAGCTCGCGGATATCGTCCTATGGGAACCTTCATTCTTCGGGGTCAAACCCAATTTGATCATCAAGGGCGGGTTGATTGCTTATGCCCAGATGGGAGACGCCAATGCCTCCATCCCGACGCCTCAGCCTTATTTTATGAGGCCCATGTTTGGCGCCTTTGGCCGCGCTCCTTTGAGCACTTCCCTGACGTTCCTCTCAAGGGCTGCTTGCGAAAAAGGCATTCCTGGAAAGCTGAGACTCCAGAAAAGAACGGCCTTTGTTAAAAACTGCCGCGGCCTCGGTAAGAAAGACATGATCCATAACGATCATCTTCCCCTGATTGAAGTTGACCCTGAAACCTATATCGTCAAGGCAAATGGTGAAATTCTGAAATGTGACCCTGCCCATGTTCTTTCAATGGCTCAGCGTTATTTCCTTTTCTAGCGATGATATTAATCGAACAAAAGATAAAAATCACAGATCTTCACCCTCTCGATGGCCTCGAAAGGGATACCCTTGTCCTAGGCTGGGAAGAGAGGAGAAAACCCAGACAGAAACTCACGACCAAAAAGGGGACCGAAATTGCCCTCGCCCTTCCCACAGGCACAATCCTGAAGGATGGAGATATCCTTTACATAGATGATCATTGCTACGTAACGGTGGAGGAAGCGAAAGAGGACGTCATCGTGATCTCCCCGGAGGATATGCCGGAGGGTGCAGCCATTGCTTATGAGATTGGGAACAGGCACCTTCCCATTTCGATCGAAAACGGAACTATTGTCACACCGCAAAACCTGCAAATGGAGGAATTCTTAAAAAAGAGGGCGATCCGGTATCAACTCCGGAAAGAGAGCTTTGAGCCAACCCGAAAGGGTCATTCTCATGCATAGTCAAAGCAATCTCTTCAGACTTTTTCAGATCACGGATTCCTTTTTTCCATCGGGTGCCTTTGCCTATTCCCGTGGACTTGAAACCTATGTGAATGAAGGAATCATCCGGGATAGAGATGGGCTTGAGAAATTCCTAAAGGCCTATTTGGCAGGTCTCACTGCAAAGGGCGATGTCCTTTTTCTGAGGCTCTCCTGGGAAGCCGCAGAGCGAGAAGAGTTGAGTACAATCCTGAGACTGGACAGGCTGACTCACTCCATGAGGTTGGCAAAGGAACCGAGAGAGGGCAGCATTCAAACAGGAAGGCAACTCTTAAAGGTCATGGGAGCCCTGCATTCTTCTGTGTTGCTCGGTCACTTTGCCGAAAAGATTGAGACAGGAGATGCCTGGGGACATCATCCTGTGGTCTTCGCCCTCGTCTGTGGTGCACTGGAAATTAGCAAGGAGGATTCCGTGATGGCCTATCTCTATCAGATGGTATCAGGCATCGTCAGCGCGGGCGTCCGTTTAATTCCTCTCGGTCACCTGGAGGGCCAGAGGGTGATAGAGGAGACAAGGCTCACGGCGCTGAAAATCGCAGAAGATCTAGTCTTTCTGAGTGAGGACGATCTTTCTTCCTTTGCTCCTGGTATCGAAATAAGAGCTATGAGGCATGAATGTCTCTATACAAGATTGTTCAGATCTTAGGAGACCACGCCATGGCAAGACCCGTAAAGATTGGGGTCGGAGGACCTGTAGGCTCAGGAAAGACAGCCCTAATTGAAAAGCTCTGCAAGAGGATGTCAAAGGTCTTCTTCATCGCCGCGGTGACCAATGACATCTATACAAAAGAAGATGCCGAATTCCTCCTCAGAGCTGGGGCATTGCCCGAAGAGAGGATCATCGGCGTTGAAACAGGAGGGTGCCCTCACACAGCCATCCGCGAGGACGCCTCGATCAACCAGGAGGCCGTTCAGAGACTGGTTCAAAAATTTCCTGATCTTGACATCATTTTTGTAGAAAGCGGGGGGGATAATCTCGCTGCCAGCTTCAGCCCCGAACTGGTCGACAGTTCCATCTATGTGATCGATGTCTCCGGAGGCGACAAAATTCCAAGAAAAGGAGGCCCCGGCATCACGAAATCAGATCTCCTCGTTATCAACAAAATAGACCTGGCTCCCTACGTGGGAGCAGATCTCGGGGTGATGGAGAGGGATGCAAAAAGGATGAGGGGTGAAAGGCCCTTTCTGTTTACCAACCTGAAGCTTTGTGAAGGCATCGATGCCGTTATTGAGTGGATGAAGAAAGATGTGCTCTTTATCGATAAAGGATGATCTGTCAGAGGTCGGACGCCATGGGTTACTGCACCTTGAGTTTGAAAAAAGGAAGGATAGGACGATTCTTTCTGAATCCTATTCAAAATCTCCCATGCATGTATTTCAACCCTTCTATCCTGATGACACAGGTTGTGCTTACACCCATGTCTTCAATGCCGCAGGGGGCCTTGTCTGTGGAGACAGAATCGAAACCCATATTCGTCTTAAGGAGAACTCCCATGTTCTCGCTACCACGCCTTCCGCAACGAAGATCTACAGAAGCTCGGGAGGCTTCGCTCTTCAAGAGACAGAGGTCACTATTAGAAAGGGAGGGGTTTTTGAGTATCTGCCTTGCTACATCATTCCCTTCGCAAATGCTTCCTATCACCAAAAAACAAAAATCACAATGGAGGAAAACACGGGAGCAATTCTCCTCGATTTTTTTACAACAGGGAGGACAGCGAGAGGAGAACACCTCCAGTTCGATCAATACAGCAGTATCCTGCAGGTTGATTACTGCGGGGAACCGATTCTGTTTGACAAGGCAACTCTAAAACCCCTTGATACGGATTACGGCGGGTTTGGCTTTTTAGAATCCTTTGCCACGGTGGCATCTGTATACCTCGTCTTCGACAACCCCCAGGTGGAAGGAGACCTCCTGGCCGACCTACGGACACTCGTCAAAAATCTAGATTGCGTAATAGGAGGAGTATCTACCCTACCCTCCAGAGGCCTAATTATCAGGCTTCTCGGCGCTGGAACCCGTTTCACTGAAAGGGCCATTCTCGAAATATGGTCTGTTGCAAGAAAGCATATTCTTGGAAGAGAATCATTCTCACTACCGAGGAGGGTGATCCCTTTCTAGCACGGAAGGGAACTGGCCCGTTCTGGATTCTCTCCAAGAGACTTCATAGAAAATGGGTCACGGATGCACGATTCAACTCTCTTCGGGAGAGTGGTCTTTTTTTGACAGCCTGCTCGAATTCCGACAGGGAACTTCTTGAGAAGTCGAGACTTGGACGTAAATATGTTGTAGACCCTTCACGCTAACTACCCAATAATTTTAATGAAACTCCATTAACTCATATACTCTCATATACTCTTACCATCTTGCATAGGGATTGCTCTTTTCTGATAATTTTCCTAAATCATCAACTATGTTGATATGAAGGGCCAGGACTTGATGGATATTATCCAGACGGGGCGGCACGTTCTTTTGGCAGAATTTCATCAAGTAATCCCCTCCTTTCCAATTTCTCAACAAGATCTCCTGTATTTCAACGGCATTCCACAATCTCATACGGAAGGCAGAAAGGCCACACCGAGATCTATCGTGGCGCCGAATACAAAATCGACTTCCCGGCCAAGGTTAAGATCGAACTGATCGTTGCCGATGAATTGGTCAATCAGGTGATTGATACCATCGAGCGGACTGCCAGGACAGGAAAGATCGGCGACGGCAAGATCTTCATAATGCCTGTGGAAGAAGTGATTCGAATCCGGACAGGCGAGCGCGGCAAAGACGCCATATGAATGCAGGCAACGGGGAGCTTCGTGCTGCCGCATAGGTGAAGCTCCCCGCCCATCCCGCCCGACGCGGCGCAACCCTGCGCGAAGCTTGCCGGTCAGGATTTATCCTTCTAAGCACTTCTAAAAGGTGCGGTGACTTCTTCCTATACTCGCTATTTGCCGAAACCTCGCCTCAATGCAATATTCCAAATGGTAATCAACAAAATTGTTGGACCCACTGAGGAACCTACTGATCCCAAGATGGTACAAAAAGAAAATTGACTTCCTGAGCTTTTTGCAATATTGTGCGATATTGTGTTCTCACCCGGATAGATCATTCTCAAGTTCCAAATCTTTAGATCTTAGATGAGGCAGATTTCCTCATTTATTTAGAGTTTCGGTTCAGGATTCTTGGACAAGAGGAGGATAACCATGGCCAAAGAAAAGGCAAGATTACTCAGAGGTGGTTTGCAAAAAGTTCGTACGGGAATAGAGGGCCTTGACGAAATCACGCAAGGGGGGCTGCCCAAAGGACGCCCCACCCTGGTATGCGGCGGCGCCGGGTCCGGGAAGACCCTTCTCGGCATCGAGTTTCTTGTACGGGGGGCGACCCGGTTTAATGAGCCGGGGGTCTTTATGTCGTTTGAGGAATCCGCTGAGGAATTGACAAAGAATGTGGCCTCGCTCGGCTTTGACCTGAATCGCCTGATTGCTTCCAAACGACTTTTAGTCGATTATGTTCATATCGAACGCAGCGAAATCGAAGAAACCGGCGAATACGATCTTGAGGGTCTCTTCATTCGCCTTGGCAATGCGATTGATTCCATTGGTGCAAAGAGAGTCGTTCTCGATACGATTGAATCGCTCTTTGCGGGATTGCCCAATCCTTCCATCCTGCGGGCAGAACTTCGCCGTCTCTTCCGTTGGCTGAAAAAGAAAGGCATGACAGCCATCATCACGGGCGAACGAGGGGAGAATGCCCTGACACGGCATGGCCTTGAAGAATATGTTTCCGACTGCGTGATCCTCCTCGACCACAGAGTGGCGAATCAGATCTCCACTCGCCGTCTGCGTATCGTCAAGTACCGTGGCTCGACACACGGCACCAATGAGTTCCCGTTCCTGATTGACGAGCGGGGCATAGCGGTCATGCCGATCACCTCTCTTGGATTGAAGCATACGGTCACAAGCCAACGAATTTCGACAGGCATCCCTCGCCTCGACAACATGCTGGGAGGAAAGGGATATTTTCGTGGCAGCAGTATTCTTGTCTCCGGCACGGCTGGGACAGGCAAGACCAGCGTTGCGGCGCACTTTGTCGATGCAGCGTGCCGGCGCGGGGAGCGGTCCATCTTTTTTGCCTTTGAAGAGTCCCCTTCTCAGATCATTCGCAATATGCGCTCGATTGGCATTGACCTTCAGCAATGGGTGGAAAAGGGACTTCTAAAATTTCATGCAGAGCGGCCTACTGTTTATGGGTTGGAAGCCCATCTGGCATCCATGGAGAAGTCCATAAATATATACAAACCAAAAGTGGTTATTGTGGACCCGGTGACGAATCTCAGCAGCGTGGCGAATGAAGCGGATGTTAAGGCCATGCTGATCCGTTTGCTGGACCAGATGAAATTGAATCAAACAACCACACTCTTCACCACCCTGACAGCCGCGGGCAACTCTCTTGAGTTGACGGAGGTGGGTATCTCTTCGTTAGCCGATACCTGGCTCCTGCTTCGCGACATCGAAATTGGAGGCGAGCGCAATCGTGGCCTGTACATCCTCAAGTCCCGTGGCATGGCACACTCCAACCAGATCCGGGAGTTCTTATTGACCAATGAAGGAGTCGATCTGGTAGATGTCTATGTCGGCCCGTCGGGCGTGTTGACAGGCTCGGCGCGAATATCTCAAGAATCCCAGGAGAGGGATATTGAGTCGATCCATCAGCAGGAGATTGAGCGGAGAAAGCTGAATGTGGAGACCAAGCGCAAGGCATTGGAAGCCCAGATCGCTTCTTTGCGTGCCCAGTTTCAAGCAGAAGAACAGGAGTTGAAGAAACTGACCGAGCAGGAGAAAATGCGGCAAAACGGTGTTTCGAAACTACGGGAAAAGATAGCCGGCATGCGCAAGGAAGATGCGAACTCTGAGAGGAGGAAGAGATGAAAGGAAAAGCGGGAGGCGGACCCGTGAAAAATGCAAAACCGAATGCCGACATTTGGGAATTAAGACTTTATGTTGCAGGCCAGACGCCGAAATCGTTAGCAGCCTTTGCCAATCTCAAGAAAATTTGCGAGGAGCATCTCAAGGGCAAATATCATATTGAGGTTGTCGACCTTTTGAAAAATCCGCAACTTGCCGGGGGAGATCAAATCCTGGCCATTCCGACATTGGTGAGGAAACTTCCTCCACCGCTAAAGAAAATTATCGGTGATCTCTCGAACACCCTGCGTGTTCTCGTTGGACTTGACCTTCGGCCAAAAATGTAGAAAGGGGCAATCTTGGGAGATAGATCATGAAAAAGGAAAGAGTTAAAGATTCAACAAAATCATTTGAAAGAGTCCTTAAAAAGCCATCGAAAGAAAAGTATGTCTTGCGCTTATACGTCACTGGAATGACACCCAGATCCACGCGAGCCATCGAGAACATCAAAAAAATCTGTGACGAAGACCTCAACGGCCGATGCGATCTTGAAGTCATCGATATCTACCAGAAACCTGTGCTTGCCCAAGGAGAACAAATCATTGCCACGCCAACGCTCGTCAAAAAACTTCCTCTGCCTTTACGCAGATTCATCGGCGACTTGTCGGATGCTGAGCGGATTCTCCTGGGATTAGATTTAAAACCCAAAAAATAGAGTGGATGTGATGTTATGAAAAAAGATACGAAAAGAAAGGATAAACATCTCCTTCAAATAGAAGATTTGCGGATGCGCCTGGAAGAAGCCGAGGAGACGCTTCGTGCCATCCGGAAAGGCGAGGTTGACGCCCTGGTTGTCGCGGGCCCTCAAGGAGACCGGGTCTACACCTTGAAGGGTGCGGAGCAGCCCTACCGCGTTTTTGTCGAAGCCATGAATGAGGGGGCTGTGACGTTAAGCCATGACGGGACTATCCTCTATTGTAATGACCGCTTTGCAGACATGGTCGAAACGCCCCATGAAAAAGTGATTGGCAATTCGATATACGAATTTATCGCGTCAACAGATGCTTTTGAACCCGCATTCCAAAGGAGCAAAAGATGTAAAGGGAAAGTAGAGATTTTGTTGAAGAGAAAAGACGAAGAACCTCTTCCCGTCTACCTTTCCCTCAATCCGTTATTGGAGGACGAGGTCCCGGGTATTTGTGTGGTGATAACGGATTTGGAAGCCTTGAAGGAGTCAGAAAAACAGCTTAAACACCTCGGTTCTCAACTCATTACCGCCCAGGAGGACGAAAGGAGACGGGTTGCCCATGATATTCATGACAGCCTCAGCAGTCAGTTGAGTGCAGTCAAATTCAAGGTAGAAGATTTTTTCAAGATGATGCCCGGGGCTTCGGAGGCCATTACCTCCGCCCTTCAGGAGGCTATCGATGAGTCGCGAAGAATTCAGATGGATTTGCATCCGTCCATGTTAGACGACCTGGGAATAGCGCCAACCCTTGCCTGGTTCTGCAGAAAATTTGAAACGACTTATCCGTTCAAAATCGAACAGGAGGTAGCAATAGAAGAAAGTGAAGTTCCCAAATCCGTGAAGAGGGCTATCTACAGGATTTCGCAGGAAGCATTCAACAATATCGCGAAACACAGTCAGGCAAATCTGGTACGCCTTTCTTTGCAAAAAAATTCCAATACGATAGAGCTCATCATCCAGGACAATGGTCAGGGATTCGAGTTGGCCACCGATGCGCCCAGAAAGGGGTTAGGGCTGTCCAGCATGAAGGAGCGGACAGAGTTTTCGGGCGGGACCTTCTCTATCCAATCTGCACAGGGCAAAGGAACCGTCATCCGGGTATCATGGCCGTTGGAGAGATAGGGTAATCTTAAAGGTGACCACAAATGAAGGTGGCGAAGGGAAAACTACGGCAAAAGACAAGACGGGTAGAAAGGCTGACCGGGATATTCGATTTCCAGCTCTATGTTGCAGGGAAGACAGCAAAATCGATATTGGCTTTTACCAATCTTACGAGGATATGTCACGAACTCCTTGAAGATAAGTGCCATATTACACTAATTGACATTTTAAAGAATCCCCAACTTGCAAAAACAGGTCAGATTGTTGCTATCCCAACTCTGGTAAAAACATTTCCTCTTCCGATGCGGAGAGTGATTGGAGATCTTTCCAGCACCGAACGCGTTCTCAGGGGATTGGATATTGGTTTGACAGCGTCTATTTGATTAAGTATCTTTCCGGGCAAATCATTCCTCCACCATTCCACTCACCTTCAATTGAAAATCATCAACCATTGACGTAGACTGATTATCACTCCTTGTAGGTGAAGTTTTCGGAGCAACACCTATCCTCGCACGATCCCTCAAACCGGGGGTTCGTCAGGGCAGTTGAACGAGGCCATCCCTCCTTCCTTCTTTTCCCAACGTAATTGTAGTCAGCTTGCTTGAAAAGTTGGTTGTTTTTTATCAGGATGCCTAAAATCAAACAAAACATCCCTTCAACAAACGACGATTTAGGTAATGATTGTCCTGACAGAAATCTTCTCTAACCATCTAATTATCTTGAAAAAAACAAAATAATCTCTATCGTCCTTTCTATTGGCATAAGGATTGCTCAGCAATAGTGACGGGTCATGGTGATAATACTAATTGCTTTGTAGCGTTAGAGTTCTCGTCCAACGGCAACGATGCCCGTATCGTCATTCGGTTACGTCCCCCGGCTCAAGAAATTCACGTGACCGTCCACCCTAAACGAAATGGGCTCCCTAACCGTAAACTTTACCTAAAACCGATGGCCATTTTCATTTTTCGCGCGAGACGTCCCGTCATGAAGAATTAGCTATTAGACATGAATACTTTGATTATCAAGCATATCGATGTGGAGGGTCCGGGATTAATTGAGCATTGCTTGAAGCTGGAAAAAATCCCCTATCAAATTCTCAGCCTCAAACCCTCCGTCCGTTTCCCAAAGCTTGAAGACATCACCCATATCGTCCTTTTGGGAGGGCCGATGAACGTTTATGAGGAAGATCGCTATCCTTTCCTCAGAGAGGAAGACCTTTTTATTAAAGAGGCGATTCAGAGAGGGAAAGCGATCTTGGGGATATGTCTTGGAGCTCAATTGATCGCCAAAGCCCTCGGGGCAAGAGTTTTCAAGGCCCCCGTGAAAGAGATTGGATGGTACGACGTCTCATTGACAAAGATAGGTTCACAGGACCCTCTCTTTTCCCGTCTTCCAAAGACCTTCTCTGTATTTCAATGGCATGAGGATACGTTTGAAATTCCAAAGTCTGGGAGGCTCATCGCCACTTCATCCCCCGTCTCTCACCAGGCCTTTCGATATGGAGAAAAGGTCTATGGCCTTCAATTTCACCTCGAAGTGACAGAACAGATGATCCAGGAGTGGACGGAAACTTATGAAGAAGAGTCAAAAGCTGAGATCATGACTGAAACGGAGATAAAGATCGAAACGTATATCAGGAGGGGGATAAGCTTTCTCACCAACTTTTTTAGACAATAGCTTCCCCCCCTTATCCTTCCTTTTCCCCTGCGGACAGGTCAGCGTGAGGGGAATTCCACAATCGGCAATCGCTTGCCTGTGCCTGCATGCGGTAGGCGTGCGAAATTTACAATTCATAAGGGGGAAATGTGATGAAAAAATTCTTGTTTCTATTCTTATTTACGAGCCTATTCGTTGTTGGGGTTGCTTCTGCCGAGACATCAGCTCCCTCACCGCCCAAAGTGGATACAGGAGATACTTCTTGGATCTTAATCTCTTCTGCTTTGGTCATGCTGATGACACCAGGACTTGCCCTTTTCTACGGCGGTATGGTGAGAACAAAAAATGTCCTCGGCACGATCATGCAAAGTTTTATCGCCCTCGGAGTCATCACTATCCAGTGGGTTCTTTACGGATATAGCCTTGCCTTCGGTCCCGATATTGGCCACGTGATCGGAAGTCTCGGCTGGATCGGACTCAGGGGTGTCGGTCTCGAACCGAATCCCGACTATGCGGCCACCGTTCCCCATCAGGCATTTATGATCTTTCAAATGATGTTCGCTGTGATTACGCCCGCACTGATCACGGGTGCATTTGCTGAAAGGTTCAAGTTTAAAACCTATCTTGCCTTCCTGGTCCTGTGGGCCACATTTGTTTACGATCCTCTTGCACACTGGGTGTGGGGGACGGGGGGTTGGATCAAGAATCTTGGTGCCCTTGATTTTGCAGGAGGTCTTGTCGTACACATTAGTTCAGGAATCGCGGCATTGGCGGCTGCCCTGGTAGTAGGGAAGAGAAAGGGCTATGGCGAAGAGCCCCTGCCTCCCCATAACCTGACCTTGACGCTCCTCGGTGCGGCACTGCTCTGGTTTGGCTGGTTCGGGTTTAACGGTGGAAGTGCGGTGGCATCGGGCTCTCTTGCCACTTCTGCCTTTGTTGTGACACATATCGCAACGGCCTCGGCAGCCCTCTCATGGATGATTGCTGAATGGGCTTATCGAGGAAACCCTACTGCCCTCGGTGCCGCATCTGGTGCGGTGGCAGGGCTCGTCGCGATCACGCCTGCATCCGGGTTTGTAGGGCCAGTGTCAGCCATCGTCATCGGCCTCGCTGCGGGTGTCGCCTGTTATTTCGCCATTAACCTTAAAGCCAAACTTGGATATGACGACTCCCTCGATGTCGTTGGCGTCCATGGTGTGGGGGGAACCTGGGGCGCACTGGCCACAGGATTATTCGCCTCGAAGGCAATTAATGCAGCGGGAAACGATGGTCTATTTTTCGGCAATCCCTCCCTTTTGGGCATTCAGGCACTCAGTGTGATTTCTGCATGGGTTTATTCTTTTGTGGTCACACTGATTCTATTAAAAGTTCTCGATTGGACGATGGGCTTGAGAATAAGCGAAGAGCATGAAATCAACGGCCTGGACATCAGTCAGCATGGAGAAAGTGGATACAGTTTTTGAGCTAATCCCCTCACCCCATCCCTCTCCCCATGGGGGCGAGGGGAAGGGTGAGGGGGATGGGAGGCAAGATGAAAAAGATTGACGCGATTATTAAACCGTTTAAACTGGATGAAGTGAAGAACGCACTTACCAAAATCGGCATACAAGGAATGACGGTCACCGAGGTTAAAGGTTTTGGGAGGCAAAGAGGCCATACCGAGGTCTATCGAGGGGCAGAATATAAGATTGATTTTCTACCCAAAGTCAAGATTGAACTGATCACTGGCGATGAAATGGCCCATCAGGTGATCGAAACCATTGAACGGACTTCTAAGACGGGAAAGATCGGAGACGGGAAAATTTTTGTCTCATCCGTTGAAGAGGTGATTCGGATCCGAACCGGAGAGCGTGGAAAAGATGCAATTTGAGTTAGGCATGACCAGAAACGGGCTCATCGATACGAAAAACGTGATGGCCCAGGCCGTATCCAACTATTCCTCCCCGAGAGAATTCCTCCGCCAACATTCCGACATGGTGGATGGCCTCGTGAGAAAGGCTTTCCAGAGGGCACAATCCCAAGTCTCGGCTCCATCGGTCTGCCTCATCGCTGTGGGAGGGTATGGAAGGGCTGAATTAGCTCCTTACTCGGATGTCGATCTACTGCTCCTCTACTCCTCTTCGAAAAAAGAGGAACTCCCTCCTCTGATAGAGAAGATCCTTTACCCCCTCTGGGACTTGGGATTGGAAGTGAGTTGCAGTTCGAGGTCGATCAGCGAATGTTTAAGAATGGCCCAATCCGATTTACACAGCAAGACGGGTTTGATCGACGGACGTTATCTCGACGGAGAATACGAATTTTTCAGGAAGCTGTACGGCCTCTTCACGAAAAAAGTTCTCCACCGAAAAGTACAAAAATTTGCTGAAGCTTTGGCGAAAGACCTTTCGCTCCGCAACCAGAAATACGAAGATCCTGCCTACACCCTTGAGCCGAATATCAAAGAAGGGGAAGGGGGACTGAGAGACTTTCAGATTGGTCGGTGGATCATCAGGGCAAAATACAAAACAGATCGCTGGGATTCGATTCTCTTCCCGGACCACTCTCGGATGTTGGAGAGAAGTCTTCAATTTCTCTGGGCGGTAAGAAACCAACTCCATCTCCTCAGCGGAAGGAGACAGGACCATCTTACTTTCGAACTGCAAGAAAAGATCGCGCCGATCCTCGGCCTTTCCGCCGGTACGGAAGGCATCGAGGAGATGATGAGACAATATCATCTTTCAACACAGAGGATCTCGACCTTTGTTTATGACATCCTCGAGCGGGCCCTCCACGGACCCTCCTGGGTTAAGAAAACCCTCTTTTTCTTTGAACACAAGAAGATTGATGATAATTTCGGAATGGCCTATGGAGAACTCCATCTTTTCGATCCAGTAACCTTCAAGAGGGATCCATCACAATTGATGACTCTTTTTAAACATTGTCAGACTTACCAGACCCGCATGGATTTTCGGACGGAGGAAGCGGTCATGGAGGCTCTCCCTTTCGTCGACGACCGCTTTAGGACCTCGCAGGGAGTCAATCAGACTTTCCTTTCCATTTTGAGGAAGGGAGACGGTGTGGGCGGCATTTTAAAGAAGATGTACGAGCTGGGATTGCTGTCCCGCTACATTCCTGAATTCTCAGAGATTGAAGGGAAGGTCCACTATGACCTTTATCATGTCCATCCCGTGGATATCCATTCTATCTTAGCTATAGAGGAACTGGGAAAGTTAAGAGGCGGCCTTTACCAGAAAGACTATCCTTTACTTACCTCCCTCATCCGAGAGATAGAAAATCCGGAGATTCTCTTTTTAACAACCCTCCTCCACGATATCGGGAAAGGGACGGCCGGAGATCACTCTTTAATTGGCAAGGAGATGGTGAAGCAAATCGGAGAGCGGATGGGACTCCCGGCAGAAGACAGGGGATTGATTGAGTTTTTGGTAAGTCACCACCTCTATATGATCGAAACGGGTTTCCGCAGAGACCTTCATGACGAACAGGTCATCTTACGCTTTGCGAACGAAGTAAAGAATATCAAGCAAATAAGGATGCTTTACCTCTTGACGTTTGCTGACATTAAAGCCGTTGGACCCGAAGCCTGGACGTCCTGGAAGAACACCCTCCTGATGGAGCTATTCCTAAAGGTCTCGCATTTTTTTGAAAAGGGTGCTGTGGGTACACCGTTTTTGAAAAGGGATGAGATGATTCAGAGACTCCTTGCATCGCTTTCTCAAGAGACATTTTCTGAATATGCTGAGCATCTTCCGGACCGGTACCTCTCGTGCTATTCTTCGGAAGAGATCGCTCATCACGTTGAAATGGCTCGTTCTATTGAGAAGAGACCTCTTCTTGTGGAATGGGAAATTGAAAAAGAGGTCCAGGCAAAGGTGACGGTATGTACAAAAGATCGGTACGGACTTTTTTCCAAAATTACTGGTTCGATGTTTTCAAACCGCTTGAATATTCTCGAAGCCCAAATTCACACCTGGGGAAATGGCATTGTTCTGGATACCTTCTGGGTGGAGGATGCTACAAGAAACATGGAGCGGCGTCTTCAACAGTTTAGGATAGATTTGGAAGAAATTTTGTGCGGAAAAGTCTCTCTACGAGATCTGCTTTATAAGAAAGAAGAATCGAACGGGATCAAGCAAAAAGTCATTCCAAAGGTGTTGCAAGAAGTAAGGATCAATAATGTGGACTCTGATTTTTACACCATCGTCGAGGTCATGGGAGAGGATCGATTGGGTATCCTTTATGAGGTGACACAAGCATTGACGGACCACGGGTGCGATATCCACTTTGCCAGGATTTCAACCTTAGGTAATCGCATCGTGGACGTCTTCTACGTTCAGGATGAATGGGGAGAAAAAATTAAAGAAAAAAATAGGACAGATCAGCTCAAGAGAACCCTTCTTTCCCGTCTCGCTCCGCGAAAGGAAACCCTTCCTTAATCTGGATTCTCCCCCTTATGGCTATCCAGCCTATAAATACAGTCGTTTCTTGAAGAAAATAAATTGCTCACCTTATTTTCCGTTTGTTCCATATTGAATAAACTACAATTGTTATCGATTAAAGGGATACCGTGGCCGCGGTATGGGAGCAGAGGAGGACGCATTATAACGGAACCCGAACGAATCAGTCCGAAAGAGGTTTACGAGAAATTGAAAGAAGGCGCTTCCATCCTTGTCTGTGCCTATGAGGACGATGAAAAGTTTAAGACCTTTCACCTTGAGGGAGCCATCTCCTTCAATGAATTTAGGTTGAATCTTCCATCCTTATCCAAGAATCGGGAAGTAATCTTCTATTGTGCCTGACCCGATGATGGGGCGGCAGCCGGTCAGGCAGCCAAATACATTGGAATGGGGTACAAAAATGCAAAAGTCCTTCTACGCGGCGTGGACGGATGGAAGAAGGCAGGATATCGACTTCTTTGACCAGGACTGTCGACTGTAGTTACGAATGAGAGATCTATGGCCGATGTTACAAACACCAGTGTTCTGTTAAGCCCTTTTGACCTGCGTGGACTGTTGCTAAGAAACAGAGTGGCGATGGCACCCATGACCCGGTCCCGGGCAGGCAACGAGCGTCTACCCAATTCCTCGATGGCGGAGTATTATGCTCAACGGGCTTCGGCCGGGCTCATCATCACAGAAGCCACGGTGATCTCGACACAAGGCATCGGTTGGCTGAACTCCCCTGGGATCTATTCGAATGAACAAGCCCAAGCCTGGAAAATAGCGGTGAATGCGGTCCACACGAAGGGGACACGGATTTTTCTCCAGCTTTGGCACTGCGGCCGCGCTTCGCACAGCAGCTTTCACGAAAAGGAGGGACTTCCGGTCGCCCCCTCTGCTATCAAAATCGCCGCGGATTATATTCATACCCCCGTTGGTAAGCAGCCATATGAAACGCCTCGCGCATTGGAAACGGAGGAAGTTTCTAGGATCGTGAAGGACTACCAACGTGCTGCGGAGCGGGCCAAATCAGCCGGATTCGACGGCGTGGAAATACATGCAGCCAACGGATATCTGATAGACCAGTTCTTACAGTCCAAAACCAATCATCGAACGGACCGCTACGGAGGAAGCCTGGAGAACCGGTACCGGTTTCTGGATGAGATCGTGAGTTCGGTCTCAACTGCCTGGACTCCCGCCAGAGTCGGTGTGCACATATCGCCGAACGGCAATTTCAACGACATGGGCTCGCCCGATTTTCGTGAAACGTTTCTTTACGTCGCAAAACAGCTCAACCGCCGCAAAATCGCTTATCTCCATGTCGTAGACGGCCTTGCCTTTGGCTTTCACGGACTCGGTGCACCAATGGCATTAAAAGAGTTCCGGGAAGTCTTTGAAGGCCCGCTGATGGGAAATTCTGGCTACACTCAAGAAACAGCAGAAGCGGCGATTCGGCAACGCTATGCAGACCTAATCTCTTTTGGTCGACCCTTTATCAGTAATCCGGACCTCGTGGAGCGTTTTGCGAATGGCTGGCCTTTGAATCCGCCGGCGGACATGAAGGTCTGGTATTCCTTTGACAAGGTTGGCTATACCGATTTTCCGAAATATGAGATTTCTCAAAGAAAATAGTTCCTGCTCACCCCTTATACTTTAAGCCTTCCGTCCTATGTCTTCGCTGGCTTTGCCTATTCTCCTCACTTTACCGTACCTCCACATATGCGCAAAGACTCGAACAGCATGCTCCGGAAAATCATAGCATGGAAGGCGGTTTCCTTCCAAAAACCCCTCGCAGGCCTCTTTGTCTTTCTTGCTCCCCAAAAGGGAGACGAAGACTGGTTTGGAACGTTGCTCCAGAAGAAGGTCCGCCATAGGCTGGTAGATTTCAGGCCCCCTATTAGCAAAGGAAATCCAGATAATTCCGTCCACCCCAGCATCTCCCAAGAGGGCCTTCAAGATCTCTACCGAGGTCTTTTCAAACCCATGGGCCAGCATGTCTGGAAAAAGGTCCACGGGATTTCGCGTTTTGGAAGGGGTGGCGATCACCCTGGAAATTTCTTCTCGTGCAGCCTCCCCCAGACGAGCCACCTGTAGCCCATGTTCGACCGCGGCATCGATGCTCATGATGGCTTGCGCCCCGCTGTAAGTGACAAAAGCAAGCCGCCCTCCGTGAGGAAGGGGCATGTTTAGAAACCCCTTCAACGTCCGGACGAAATCATCGATCCCGGTCATGCGCAAGGCACCGGCCTGGCGCATCGCCCCCTCGAATACGGCGTCTTCCCCCGCCATACTGGCAGTATGGGAGGCCATGGCCCGGCCTCCTTCCTGAGTCCGTCCCCCTTTGATAATGAGCACCGGCTTTTTGGCCACCGTCTTTTTTACTGTTTCCAAAAATCGGCGCCCTTCCCGGACATCCTCCAGGTACATCCCGATGATCTTCGTTTGCTCGTCATCCATCAAATAGGACAGGGCTTCGGATTCGTTGACGTCTACCTTGTTACCCAGCCCAATCCCTTTGGAAAGCTGACAGCCTTCAAACGAGCTCAAATACCGGAGGAGGGCTCCTATGAAAATCCCCGACTGGGCAGCAAACCCGATATGCCCTGGCTTCATCATGCGGGGAGTGGCAAAATAGGAAGTGGTCAATCCATTCTCCGTGTTCACCAGGCCTAGGGTGTTGGGTCCAAACCCCCTCATGCCCGTCGATCGGAGGATGTCTCTCACCTCCTCCTGGTATTTTGCTCCTTCGGGACCTGCCTCCGCAAACCCCTCCGCGGAGATGACCACTCCTTTTGCACCTTTACGGGCGCATTCCCTTAAAGCTTGAGCAATCAACCGTGGGGGAATGTGCAAGACGGCCAGGTCAACGGGAAAAGGGACTTCTTCCAGACTGCGATACAAGTAGGTTTCGAAAACCTCCCCCCCCTGCGGATTGACCCCCACCACCCGACCCTGATATCCAACTCTCTTTAAAGCCTTGAGGAGTTGCGCTCCCGGCTTCTCCGGATCCCTCGATGCTCCGACGACGGCTATGCTTTTGGATTCCAAGATTTCACGAATGGACCACATCAACCTTTCTCCCCTATAAAATAGGGACACATCCCATTTCTCCGATCCTTCCACCTGTTTTGCCGATAAGGGATGTGTCCCTATTTTTTCTCAGCCAAATAGTCTTTCAGCAGCATCTCATTTCTGGTTTGGATTTTTTGCAACTCGCCCAATTCCACATTTTCAAGGGGCAGTCTCATCCTTTTATTTCTCAGCCGCGTAATCTCAGCGTCTAAATACTGAATCGTGTTTGCCACTGCCTCCGCTACGGAGGAAACAGAGCCCTGAGCCTTTTCAAAGGTCTCTTTATCTAAATAGGCCCGGTTCAAAAGATGAAATCGTTCAAAGAATTTTTGAAACTTCTCCAGCTCTTCTTTCTTTCCTTTCTTTTTTGAATCCAGCTTTTTCGTCAATTCTAAGAATTTTTCTAAATCCATACCATTTTTCTCCTGAATCTTTCGATTTGACCTTTTCCTTAAATCTATGAGAACGGTTCGCCTTTGTCAATCCTTATTATAATATTGGAACGTTGGGTCCTTTGCCTTTTTTTAAACAGCCTGCTTAAAATTCATCACCCGCTTCCCATCCCAAAATCTCTTCGAGAGAATCCTTCATCTTCTGCCAAAATTAAATTCATTTAATTCCAAGAAGTTATAAAGCTGGAACTTATTTAAATAGATAGATGAGAATGGCACATAATTTGCTCTTTAAATCACCGAATACAACGCGGTATGGGAATGACAAGGGCGTCTCTGGTACGGGACGCCTTTTTAATCAATTCAAAATTCCATCAAACAGGAGGAAAAATTGTATGAGTCCCAAAGACGTGGTGAAGATGATCAAAGAAACAGGAGCTCAAATCGTCGACTTGAAGTTTAATGATCTGCCGGGATTATGGCAGCATTTCTCGATGCCCGTTTCAGAACTTTCGGACATGGACGACCTGACGGGCAGCATCTTCGTCCAAGGAATCGGGTTCGATGGTTCAAGTATCCGCGGGTTTCAAAAGATTCAGGAGAGCGACATGATCTTGATCCCGGATCCTTCGACGGCTGTCATCGACCCGATCTGCGAAATTCCGACGATGAGTCTCATCTGCGATATCTACGATCCTCTCACCAAGAAACCCTATTCACGGGATCCCAGATATGTCGCCAAGAAGGCGGAAAAATATTTGAAGGACTCCGGTATTGCCGAACAAAGCTACTGGGGACCGGAGATGGAATTCTTCATCTTTAATGACATCCGATTTGATCAAACGGAGAACTCCGGCTATTACTTCATCGATTCAACCGAAGGGGAGTGGAATTCAGGAAGGGATGAGAAGCCGAACTTGGGATACAAACCGCGGTATAAAGAGGGATACTTTCCAGTTCCTCCCCACGATTCCCAACAGGATCTTCGGAGTGAAATCATCCTAACGATGATAAAGGCTGGCATCGGCGTTGAGGTCCATCATCATGAAGTCGCCACGGCTGGACAGGCAGAGATCGATATGAAGTTCGATTCCCTTGTGGTCATGGCGGATAGATGTCTGATGTACAAATACATTGTCAAGAACATTGCCCGGAAACATGGAATGGTGGCCACTTTCATGCCTAAGCCTCTCTTCGGTGACAACGGAAGCGGCATGCATACCCACCAAAGTCTATTCAGAAACGGAGAGAATATCTTCTTCGATCCCAAAGGATATGCCCTCATCAGCCAGGCGGCTAAATATTACATCGGTGGACTTCTGAAGCATGCCGATGCCTTGATGGCCTTTTGTGCTCCCACCACAAATTCCTACAAGCGATTGGTCCCGGGATACGAAGCACCGGTCAACCTTACCTATTCACAGAGAAACCGGAGCGCAGCCATTCGAATTCCAGTTTACTCTGAGAATCCAAAGACCAAACGTATCGAATTTCGGCCTCCCGATAATACCTGCAATCCCTATCTGGCCTTTTCAGCCATGTTGATGGCCGGCCTTGATGGGATAAGGAAAAAGCTCGATCCAGGTGAACCCATGGATAAGGACACCTACCACCTGACGGGCAGGGATAAAGCAAAGGTCAAAACGGTACCAGGATCTCTTGAGGATTCCTTAAATGCTCTCGAGAAGGACCATCAGTTTCTCCTGGAAGGAGATGTCTTTACCAAGGATGTGATCGACGTGTGGCTTGAATATAAACGAGAGAAGGAGATCGATGCCGTGAGGCTCCGTCCCCATCCGTACGAATTCTATCTCTATTTCGATATTTAAGGAGGGAATCAGATGATGAGATCCGCCAGACCTTGGTTCGAAAAAGAAATTTCGGGTTGTTCTCTTACCGGGTTTATTAATGAGGACGGGGAAAGAGTCAGCGGTGAGGCGATCATCCAATCCATCGCTCTAATGAACGAGCGTTCGAATGGGTTGGGGGGAGGATTCGCAGGCTATGGAATCTATCCTGAGATGAAAGACCTCTACGCCCTCCATCTCATGTACGATGATATCCCGGCCAAGGAAGAGACGGAGCGAATCTTAAATGAATCCCTGTTCATCGAGCTCCAAGAAAAGATCCCCACTCGGAAGACAAGTGGGATCCATCACCCCCCTGTCCTCATGAGATATTTTGCCAAGGCGGATGAGAACAAACTTTTCGAACTCGAAATTTCAGAAGAGGACTACATCGTTCAAACCGTCATGAAGATCAATAGCCGGATTAAAGGTGCCTATGTTTTCTCCAGCGGAAAGAACATGGGCGCCTTTAAGGCAGTAGGCTTTCCTGACGACGTAGGGAAGTTTTTCCGGCTGGAGGAATACCAGGGTTATACGTGGATTGCCCATGGCCGCTTCCCAACGAATACTCCTGGATGGTGGGGAGGAGCTCATCCCTTCACCCTGCTCGATTTCGCGGTCGTCCATAATGGAGAGATTTCCTCTTATGGGATTAACAAACGCTATCTTGAGATGTTTGGATATCAATGCACCTTAATGACCGACACAGAAGTGATGGCTTATCTCTTCGATCTTCTCCTGAGAAAACATCGTCTTCCCATTGATGTCGCCTGTATGGCCTTGGCCTCTCCCACATGGTCAGAGATCGATCATTATGACGGGAAAATGGAATTAGCCAGGGCCGTTAGAACGGTCTATGGGAGTGCCCTGGTCAATGGCCCCTTTGCGATTCTTTTGGGTCACAAGAAAGGGCTGATCGGCCTTAACGATAGAATCAAATTGAGGCCCCTCGTTGGTGCGAAGAAAGACAGTACCCTCTATATCGCCAGTGAAGAAGCAGGAATTAGAGAAATTTGTCCTTCCCCGGATAAAGTGTGGTCTCCGAAGGCAGGGGAACCCATCACCGGATGGTTGACGGAGGATCAGCAAAGTGAATTTGAGTCATCTCGAATCCGAATTTCAGATCGAGAGAAACCCGGACCGATGTATTCAGTGCCAGGTATGTGTTAGGCAGTGTGCCTTTGAAGGCCATTGCTACGATCCTGAAAATAACCAGGTCCATTCTAAAGAAGAAGTGTGCGTGGGCTGCCATCGTTGTGTCACCCTTTGCCCTACCAATGCTCTGACGGTCCGACAGAACCCTCTCGAATTAAGGGAGAATGGCAACTGGACAGGTTGGGCCATCCGCAACATCGTGAAACAGGCGGAGACGGGCGGAGTGCTTCTGACCGGCATGGGAAATGACCGACCCTACCCGATCTACTGGGACCATCTCCTTCTTAATGCCAGCCAGGTGACGAACCCGTCTATCGATCCCCTGAGGGAACCTATGGAACTCAGGACTTATCTGGGGAGGAAACCTGATAAGTTAGAGGTGGATTTCAACGGGAGAAATTTTCAACTGAAAGAACCTCTCCCTCCCCAGTTAAGGTTAGAGACGCCGATTCTCTTTTCGGCCATGTCTTATGGTGCCATTAGTTATAACGCCTGTGAGTCTTTAGCCAGAGCGGCGCAGGCTCTGGGCATCTATTGCAACACCGGTGAAGGCGGTCTTCATCCCAATCTTTATCAATACGGTAAGAATACGATCGTTCAAGTCGCTTCAGGTCGCTTCGGTGTCCATAAAGACTATCTTGATACCGCTGCTGCGATTGAAATTAAGATCGGGCAGGGGGCGAAGCCAGGCATCGGTGGTCACCTCCCCGGGGAAAAGGTTGTAGAGGACATCTCAAAGACGAGGATGATTCCCAAGGGCACGGACGCCCTCTCCCCTGCCCCTCAGCATGATATCTATTCCATTGAGGACCTGAGGATGCTTATTTACGCTCTCAAAGAGGCGACTCGATACAGCAAACCGATCTCCGTCAAGATCGCCGCCGTCCACAATGCCGCAGCCATTGCCAGCGGGATGGTAAGAGCGGGTGCTGACATCATTGCCTTAGACGGATTCCGCGGAGGAACAGGAGCCGCCCCCACCGTGATCCGTGATAATGTGGGTATCCCGATTGAGTTTGCCTTAGCTGCCGTGGATCAGCGGCTTAGAGACGAGGGAATCCGCCATCAGGCCTCGCTCCTTGTGGCCGGAGGATTCCGTAACAGCGCAGATATTTTCAAGGCCATCGCCTTAGGTGCGGATGCGGTTTACATCGGTACGGCAGCCCTCATCGCTATGGGCTGTCATGTTTGTCAAAAGTGTTATACCGGAAAGTGCAACTGGGGGATCGCCACGCAAGATCCGTATCTTGAGAAAAGACTTAATCCAGATATTGCAACAGAGAGGCTGATCAATCTGATCCACGCATGGAGCCATGAGATAAAGGAGATGTTGGGCGGGATGGGAATCAACGCGATTGAGTCGCTCCGTGGAAATCGGTTGGCCCTGAGGGGAATTGGACTGACGGATACGGAGTTGGATATCCTTGGAGTGTTGCCCGCCGGAAGGTGATTCGCGAAATGACAAATGCCAAAGGTCAAGGTTCAAATAAAATCCAAAGCTCAAATGTCCGAAAGGTTTGGATTTTGGGCTTTGACATTCCTTTGGCATTTGGAGTTTGAGATTTGAAATTGAGGTTTCTATGAAACGCATCTTTGTCAAAGAAGAAGTCTGTATGGGATGCCGCCTCTGCGAAATCCATTGCCTTGTGGAACATTCGAAGTCCAAAAATATTTTCAAGGCCTTCAAGGAAGAAAATCCTCGGACCCTTCCTCGAATCCTCGTGGAGGAGAAAGGAACGCTTTCCTTTGGGCTTCAATGCCGCCATTGTGAAGAGGCTCATTGTCTGGAAGCCTGCATGAGCGGAGCCCTTTACCGGGATGAGGAAACGGGCGCCATTCTCCACAACAAGGATCAATGCGTGGGATGCTGGATGTGTGTGATGGTCTGTCCTTACGGGGCCATTCAAAGAGACTTGAACGGGAAGAAGGCCGCCTCGAAATGCGACCTTTGTGTGGGCAAGGAGACGCCTATCTGTGTGATGAAATGCCCTAATCATGCATTGGAATTTCGGGAGTCCTGAGAATGAGGATCGTCATTATAGGAAACTCTGCAGCGGCTGTGGGGGCGATTGAGGCGGTTCGAAAAGTGGACCGCTCTGCCGTCATCACGGTCATCTCTGATGAACCCTACTCCGTTTATTCCCGACCCCTCATCTCTTATCTTTTAGCAGGAGAAATCAAACCGGAGCAGCTCTACTACCGGCCAAGAGACTTCTATGAAAAGTCCCATGTTCGAACTCTCCTGGGAAGGCGCGTGGTCAAGGCTGCTTTTGGAGAGAAGGTGATTCAATTAGAGGACGAAGAGAAAATTTCTTACGATCGTCTTCTCATTTCGACCGGGGGAAAACCTTTTCTCCCCAAAATGGAAGGGCTCGACAAACCCGGAGTTTGTACGTTCACCAAACTGGACGATGCTAAGAAAATTTCATCCCTTCTCAAAGATACTCAAAGGGCTGTCGTCATCGGCGGAGGGCTGATCGGGCTGAAGGCAGCCGAAGCTTTAAACAAGAGAAACATCGAAGTGACGGTAGTCGAGTTGGCTGATCGTATCCTCAGCCTCAC
The DNA here is from genome assembly GCA_047519465.1 of Thermodesulfobacteriota bacterium. Taxonomy (GTDB): domain Bacteria; phylum Desulfobacterota; class BSN033; order BSN033; family UBA1163; genus UBA1163. Next base: position 37,752 of record JAPVTA010000158.1, read on the forward strand.
CATGGACGAAACCGCTTCTTCCATCCTTGAGAAGGCATTGAAGAAAGAGGGTGTCCACCTGATCACCTCCAGTACCGTTGAGGCGATTTTGGGCGATGGCTGTGTCGAGTCCGTTCGTCTTACCGGCGGAAAATTGCTCAAGACGCAGCTTGTCGTCGCGGCAATCGGCGTCATCCCAAATGTCGATCCCTTCAAAGGGACTTCCCTTCATATCGAAAAAGGAATCCTCGTCAATGAACGGATGGAGACGAACATCCCGGATGTCTATGCGGCAGGCGATGTGACCCAAGCCTACGATAGAATCCTCAAAAGTTTTCGCACGATTCCAATATGGCCCAACGCCTATTGTCAAGGGAAAATAGCCGGATACCAAATGGTGGGAAATGAGAAATATCGGTACGAAGGGAGTTTTATGATGAATTCTATCGAAGTCGCTCATATCCCGACCATCTCCATCGGTCTTACTGACCCTCCTCCTGATAACGGTTACCAGGTTTTTAAAAAATTGGATCGGGGCTCCGGCGTCTATCGAAAAGTAATCTTGAGAGGAGATGTGATCGTCGGCGCCATCTTTACAGGGCAGATCGACCGAGCCGGCATTATGACAGGATTATTGCGGGACGGCGTCAAGGTGAAAGGGTTTAAGAAAGAACTGATGAATGAGCAGTTTGGTTTTGTCTCTCTCCCCAAGACTTTAAGGAAGGAGAGACTGCTGAATTTAAAATGAAAAGGACGGAAATCAACGCCAAAAATCTCTACTACCGAAAACTGAACGAGCAGATTTATCAGGCTATTGGACAGGGCGCAAGAGAGATTCTCCTCCGAAATGTGAATGGGCAACGCTATATCGGTGACGGGATTCGTGGGAATATAAAGATTAAGATCGAAGGCGTCCCGGGAAACGACCTGGCCGCCTTCATGGATGGCCCGACCATCATCATTCAATCAAGCGCTCAAGATGCGGTAGCCAATACGATGAATGCCGGGAAAATCGTCGTTCATGGAGATGCGGGAGACGTGCTGGGGTACGGGATGAGAGGCGGGAAACTTTTTGTCAGGGGGGATGTCGGATACCGAATCGGCATCCACATGAAATCTTTTAAGAAACAGGTTCCCATCATCGTTATCGGAGGGACAGCGAGAGATTTTCTCGGAGAATATCAGGCAGGGGGCGTGATCATTCTGCTCGGGTTGGAAAGGAACGGAAGGCCTCTCGCGGGGAATTACATAGGCACCGGGATGCATGGAGGGGTGATCTATATCCGTGGGAAAGTGGACCCTTTTCAGCTGGGGAAGGAGGTCTCTATTTCTCCCGTTGATGGATCGGATGATGAACGATTAAGGCTTTACTTGAAGGAATACTGCGAAGATTTCGGTCTTTCGTTAAACGAGGTGATGGGAAAAAAGTTCGTCAAACTCTTACCTACCCATTTAAGGCCCTATGGGAAAATCTATGCTTACTAGGGGGAAACCCCGGCAAGGAGGTGCCTTATGGAAGAAACCCGGCTTTTGAGACTCCTTTCCTCCCCTAAGAAGGAAGAGCGCCAGGTCGCTGACCGCCTGGACCCTCTCGTTCGTTTTAAGGGAGTGGTCCTAAATCTGACAGAAAGTGCTTTGGATTGTCTGAATCGAATCTCCCAGCGGGAGATGCAAAAGGATTCTCCTTCACCAACCCTCATGGAGGATTACTTTCTCCTGCACCACTACCTCGATTTCATCGAGAGACTGTGCCGGGGCAAGAAGGATTCTTCTGCATCGGCCCTCACGGAAGAATACCTGGTCTTGCATGAATCAATGCACTTCGAGTAGAAAGGAGACTATACAAAGGGAGGAGGCAATCTTATGAAAGAACCCCGTTTCTTAAAACTCCTTCCCTCTGCCAAGAAGGAAGAGAGCCACCTCGCCGATCGCCTGGACCCTCTTGTTCGTTTTAAGGGAGTGGTTCTAAATCTGACAGAAAGCGCCTCTAATTGTTTGAACCGAATCTCCCAGCGGGAGACGCAAAAGGAATCTCCTTCGCCGACCCTCATGGAGGATTACTTTCTCCTCCACCATTACCTCGATTTCATCAAAAGACTGTGCCAAGGAGAGTCGGTTTAATTTTGGGACAGGAGACCTGGGTGCCGACTTACTCCTACCTACCCTATCTTTGCACCTACCACCCTCTTAAATCACACCTCGTTTCTCTGTCTTGACAAGGGAAGGGCGTTTATGTTATTTCGTTCGTAACTCCGTAAATACGAAGGGGTATTGATTAGACAAGGGTGTCTTTTCCTGGAATGCATCCCGGGTTCAAAAGACCCCTTTTTTTTAACCTTTTTGACCGGAGCGTGGCCCGTAAGCCCCGCCCTTTAGGGCGAGGAGCTTTACTATAGAAGAGGAGGAAGAGATGGATAAGCAAAAGGAAAATGTATTGAAGATGGCCAAGGAAAATGATGTCAGATTTATTCGTCTCTGGTTCACCGACGTTCTCGGGTTCTTGAAAGGGTTCGCCATCACCGTTGACGAACTCGAAGGCGCTCTCGAAGAAGGAATGGGATTCGACGGCTCCTCCATTCAGGGTTATGCCCGCATCGACGAAAGCGATATGATCGCCAAGCCCGACCCAAAAACCTTCCAGATCCTGCCTTGGAGGCCAAAGGAGAATGCCGTCGGAAGGATGTTCGCCGATATTTACGAACCGGACGGGACTCCGTATAAAGGCGATCCCCGATGGGTACTCAAGAGAAATCTAAAGAAGGCGGAGGATCTTGGCTATACCTTCTATGTCGGTCCCGAACTGGAATATTTCTACTTCAAATCCAGTGAAGGCAAACCGGCCATTCTCGACGAGGGAGGATATTTCGATCTCACTCCTCTGGACGTTGCAACCGAGCTTCGACGGGAAACCATCCTGACTCTGGAGGCCATGGGAGTTCACGTGGAATACAGCCACCATGAAGTGGCGCCCAGCCAGCACGAAATCGACCTTCGTTATGCGGAAGCCCTGACAATGGCCGACCATGCGATGACCTATCGACTCGTCGTCAAGCAGATTGCCATGAAGCACGGGGTCTACGCGACCTTTATGCCGAAGCCCTTGTTCAAGCAGAACGGAAGCGGCATGCACACCCATCAGTCTCTTTTTAAGGGCAACAAGAATACCTTCTTCGATCCGAAGGACGAATTTCATCTCTCAAAGATTGCGAAATCTTATATCGCCGGAATCTTAAAACACTCTAAGGAGATCACTTCGATCACCTCCCAATGGGTGAATTCTTACAAGAGGCTCGTCCCAGGCTATGAGGCGCCCGTCTATATCTCCTGGGCCCGCAGAAATCGGTCTGCCCTCGTTCGGGTTCCCATGTACAAACCCGGGAAGGAGAAGGCGACAAGGATTGAATTTCGATCCCCCGACCCCGCCTGCAATCCTTACTTAGCCTTTGCGGTGATGCTGGCAGCAGGGCTAAAAGGGATTGAAAAGGGGTATGAGCTTCCGCCCCCCGTGGAGGAGGATATCTTCGAAATGTCTGAAGCGTCAAGGAAGAAACACGGTATCGAATCCCTCCCGGGAAGCCTATCCGAAGCGATTCAGTTGACCGAAAAGAGCGCGCTGGTCAGGGAAACTTTAGGAGACCATATCTTCGAAAAATTCATCGAGAATAAGAAGATCGAATGGGATCAATATCGAACTCATGTCTCCCAGTTTGAACTGGAGAAATATCTTCCGATCCTCTAATCTTCTTCTTTCTGCTCCTTCTCTCTCCCTTGCCACGCGGCGAGGAATGGCAGGCGTCTCAAGAGAAGCGCAACAGATTGAGTTTTCTTCATCGGCGGGTTATTGGTCAGATATATGTCATTCCAGAGATAAGGTAAGCCCTTATGGTGAGCGGTAAGAAACCTACTTGGAGCAAAGATCTCGAAAACTTTTTGCAACGGAATCCGGGGTTAAGGATCATCTCTGATCCGGAGAAGCTCGAATATTACCGCCAAGATCTCAACGTTGATCTCCCGCCTTTGATCCGCGACCTCATGTTAAAGAGCCTTCCTGACACCCTTTTTCAGCCTAAAACGGAAGAACACCTCCTGGAGATCTTTGCGTTTGCGCGCCGGAACAAGGTTCCGTTGACCGTCCGGGGCGCCGGAACCTGGGGTTATGGCGGAGCAGTGCCTACCCACGGCGGAATACTGGTTGACCTCAGCTTAATGGATGCGATTGAGGTCGACCCTGAGGCCCGGCAGCTGACCGTAGGCCCGGGTGCCCGGTTTCTCGACATCCATCGTGAGCTCGAGCGCCACGGTCTTACTCTCCTTAGCATGACTTCCGGAAAGGGTGGAACCCTCGCAGGATGGATGGCCACGGGAGGAATGGGATTTGGCACCTTCAGCCATGGCCCGGTGAGAAACCAACTGGTCGCCATCAGGGTGATAACACCCGAAGGCAGGACACGGGATCTGAAGGCCGACGAACCCGAGATGGGTTATTTCCTTTCCACCGAAGGGCAGATGGGAATTATTGTGAGAGCCACACTCAGGGTTGGCCGAGCACCCTCGCGGTGGTATCCTTTCGCTCTCTCCTTTGAAAGGGCGTCTACGGCCTATGCCGTTGCAAAGCAGGTTTCCCATCACCCCCTGCTCAGGCCTCACGACGTGATCGTTTACCACGTTGAGCTGACACGGGTTCTCAAGGAACAGTCCGACGGAAAAATGTCGATCGGCGACAAGAACGTGGTCTTGGTCGCATTTGCCGACGACGAGCAAGCCCGCAGGTTTAAGGCCTATCTGAATGAGCAGGGCATTCAACCGGCCGATGAAGCATCAGCCAATCACCTCTGGGAAGAACGGTTTCTCCCCATGTCCATCAAGCAGCTTGGGCCGTCTCTCCTGGCCACGGAGGTGCTTCTCCCCCTGGATCAGGTCGCTGCCTACTTTGAAAGAATCAGCGAGTGGGGCAAGCGTCTCGGTGTGACGTTTTACCCTTCGTCCCATCTCATCAGCCAAGAACAAGTCCTTTTTCTTGCCATGGTGGCCTCTGACCATCGAAAAGCCATCTTCTATGCAGACCTCCTTCTGGTCCCGATGATGGTCAGGCTGGCTGTCCAGTTTTACCATGGAAAGCCCTACGGATTGGGGATTTGGAACACCCCTTTCCTGAGCGACCTTTACCCCAAAGAGGAGTTGAAACGACTCCGCAAGTACAAAAAGGAGGTGGACCCTGCCGGGATCCTCAACCCGGGGAAATTCTTTTCTGTCTCCGGGAGACTGGGGCCTCTGCAAAAAATACTCTTCCATCCGAAGCTCTTTAACGTCGAGATTTCTTCGACCCAGTGGCTGCTTCTCAAACTCTTTTCCGTCATTCCGGAGAAGACGCTTCGCCAGCGAATCCCCGTTGCTCCGGAAGGGCTTGAAGGGATCGCGAACGATGTCCTGTCCTGTGCCCAGTGTGGAAACTGCGTCTCCAGGTGTCCGGTTTACCGTGCCACCGGAGACGAGATTCTCACGGCGAGAGGAAAGCTGCTCACCGTGAAGCGGGCCCTCGAAACAAAAAAGGTTGAGTTATCGAAGCTCCTTCCTCTCTACTTCTGCCTCCACTGCGGACGTTGCGACGAAGAATGCCAGGTGAACCTAAAACATCGCGAGCTTTACGATCAATTGGAGAAGTTTCTATCCCGGACCATTGCTTTTCCGATCCAGCAAATAACGGACTTTGTGCAAGAGGTGGAGAGAAGCCCGGATTTTTACCGATTTCTCGATGTGATCCGGACGGGCTTTGACCAGAAGATTCGCGAACAGCGGCAGACCTTCCCGAGATACCGTGTCCTCATCGACGAAGCGTATTGCCTTCATTGCGGCACCTGTGCCGATGCCTGCATGTACAGCGTTCGAAAGCGCGACGAGTCGGATCCCCGTCATGTCGTCGTCGCTGACGAATCCCTCTGTCGGGGCTGCGGGGCTTGCTTGGAACGGTGCCCCCAAATTGCGGCCAGGCTACCTGCCACCTCCGTCGAGCTCCATCCGGACTATCTCAGTCTCGATGACCCGTACTGGAAGAGCGAGGTCATCACCCGGATCGACCTGGAAGCTACCACGGGCAAGATCCCTGTCTCCGGGACGGGACAGGGAGATCCACATCGCGGTTCCGGAAACGACGGCATTCGTTTCGGTCACTTTCACATCGTGGGACCTGCGCAGAATCTTTTGTATGAGAGCTCTGCCGACGCCATCGCTATTCAGATTGGACAGCGGCCAAAATATTTGAAGTTCAACGGGCACCGGGTCGGAACCCCTGCCCCCCGACTGATCAAGCTCAAAACGCCTCTCACCCTCGATGTGATGCCAATGGATGGAGGGGAGATTTTATTGGATTCTATGTTTGAGGCTGCCCGAGCCATGGGGACCCGTCTTACCCTTCCGCTGAAAGAGGTGGAGAGGTATAAGACTAATATCGGGGATCGATTGGATTCTCTGATTCTCCGGTTGACTGCGGACGACATCGGCGAGTTGGCCCAAGGGAAAAAGTGGCCTGAAATCCTTCAGACCCATCCCTGCGATTTGATAGAAATCGAACTCGACGATAGGGTTCTGGCACGAATCGACGAATGGAAACACCTCTTTGCCCCGTTCGCCGTCCTCTGCGCCGTCCTAAAGGTCGAGAAAGACGATGTGGACTCGGAGCTCAGACCAACGCCGATGTTCCGGGAAAAACTGGAATCTCTGTTCCGGTCGCCCTTTGATATTTTGTGTCTCACGTCGGATTACGACGGGGATAAAGGATACTACCCCACCACGGATGCCGTGCCCGCAGTCCATCGATTTCTGGTTGAGCGGAAACTGCGCCACCGGTTTTCCATCCTCGCAGCCGGAGGAATCCGCTCGGCGGCGGACTCACAAAAGACGATCCAGCGGGGTGCCAACGGAATAAAGATCGACTGGCCCGTGCTATTGACCGCTGATCCCATGGCGCGGCAGAGATTCCTCAAAGGCGAGAAGATTCGGATTTCATTTGATGCGCCGGCGCTGGCCATACGATTAACCAACCTCATCCGGGTCTGGAATGTTCAGATCATCGAGGTTCTTGGCGCCTCGGGGTTCAAGGAGATCAGGAAGACCGTGGGTGAAGAGAACCGGCTGCTCATTTTTGACGACCTTGAAGAGCGGGTTTACGATATCTTCAAGGACCAGGGCCGCCTGGAACGGAACAGCCAATGCAACCGGGCCCGCATACAGAGAGAGGGAGATGGCTTGGGATGGCAGTACAGCCAATTGAACAACCTCATCCAGCCCACGCATCTCCCGCACCGGTTCTACAACTGCGACCTGAAGGCCTCATGCTATCGCATCTTCGACCGGGATTATGTCTGGCCAGCCTCCCTTATTGCTTCCGTCGGCCGCATGGCTAGCGGAGACCGGGAGATGCTTCTGCTCGGCCACACCGAGGAGCGAGGCAATCTTGGGGATGGCTTCGATTTTATCCATGTCCAGTTTCAGCAGAACCCGGACACGATCCCCGAGGGAAAGCTGGATGAAGTGTCAACCGCTCTCCAGATCGCACCTCAATTGCGACTCAAGGCCCCCTTTATCGGAGCTGGAATGTCTGTCGGGTCGATCGGCCCGGGAACCTGGCGTGCACGAGTCCTGGCAACCCGTGCCCTCGGGACCCAGATGGATACTGGCGAGGGCGGGTACCCGACCTTTTTCATCCTCGATTCGAAGTGGAACCCAATTGACCTCACCGATCGGCAGGTCTCCCTTCTGGGTGCTCTCATGGAAGAGAGAAAGCTCATCCCTGTACAGGAGCTGATCAAAAGGGTCGGGGAGGAGTCGGACGAATCCCATGAATTTCAGGAATTACTTGATGTCCTCGGAAAATATCCAGCTTCCATGCCGGTCCAGTACGTTCCCATTGTCACGCCCGAAGACGAGCCTTATGTCTCCACACAGCTCAAGACGGGTCTCTTCGGAGTAACCAAAGAGAGCATCCGGCGTGCCCGCCGGGTGGTGATCGCTTACAGTCAGGGGGCAAAACAAGGTGTCGGGGGACACCTGCTCGGAAGAAAGGTCTTCGGTCTGGTCTCGAGGCTGCGGGGAGTGGCCGAAGGGGTCAGCCTGATCTCGCCCTTCCCTTTTCATAATTGCTATTCCATCGAAGATGTCAAAGCATTCATCGATGCAGTCCGCATGATCAATCGCCGAACGACCATTTGCATCAAGGTCTCACCCTCTCCGGACATTGAATTCATCGTTTCCGGACTCGCCCGCATCGCCAAGGACAACCGGATGCTGATCGAAGTCTGGCTGGATGGCCCCCGCGGAGGCACAGGCGCCGCTCCGGACATTATCAAGGGTCAGATGGGAATGCACATGGAGTATGCCATCCCCATCTGTCATGAAAAATTGATGGACGACGGGCTCAGAGATTACGTGGTCTTCATGGGAAGCGGCGGATTTCGCACGTGGGGAGACGTGATTAAAGGGATCGCACTGGGGCTCGACGGTGTCGTCCTGGGGACCGCAGACCTTGTGGCCATCGGCTGCGTTCGGGATCGCAACTGCGAGTCAGGGTGCCGAAGCGGCATCTCCACCATTGAACCAAAAATGCAGCTGTTACGCGATGTCGAAATAAATACTCAACAGATCATCAACTTTCGTTCAATCCTCCAGGCTCAGACGATCAGGGCCCTTGCGGCTCTGGGGATGAAAGACATTAGAGAACTCCGGGGCCATTATGACTGTATTCAATGGCCCCTTCTCGAAGAGAGAGTCCGGGAGCGTCGCCGTCGCCGGGCTGAAATTATACCGGCTCAGCCTCTTGGCAGGCCGGGAGAAGCCCCCCAGCAACTCGTAGCCAATCCGATGCCAGTTCCGTCGGATTGTGGGGTCGCTGCCATTGTCTCCAACCATTTCATCCCGAGCCATGTCATGGACCTGATGCTCGATCGAATGGGAAACCGGGGTATGGATGGCGTTGGAATTTGGAAAGGAGGCTGCTACCCCCTCCGCATGGATCACTATGCCCTGCATGTCTTGGTCAAGGGCATCCTTCAATCAGACGTCGAACAGGAATATAGGTTCAGAGAACCGGTTCTCGCTCCCGCAGAACTTCGTCGGCGCGCGAGGCAGGAGGTCCTGGCCAAACGCCGTCATATCATGAAAGAAATCATCGACCGCTATTTCACAGGGCTTGAACTGGATGATTTCAACGGCGACCCGGAAAAGTGCCGTTTCCCGTATCGCCTCGACCAGGAAGGTCATGAACAGGATTTCCGGCTCTTTGGGGAGAAGGATCCCGGCGATGTGTTCCGATTCTTTGTTCGGGTGCGACGGGAAGAGCTGTATCGCTTTGTAGAAAACGACCTGTTGAAGGATGCTATCTGGCCGCCCCGCCAGATGCGCTATCGAGACCTGACCGTTGAGAATTACAGAACGAACATCGATTTTTTGCAGGAGGCCGAAGACGAGTATATCTACCGGCTTTCCCGAAAGATCACACGGGAAAACTACGCAGAGGTTCCGGAGAAGAAGGCGGCGGTGATGTCGTGTGGTAAAAACTCAGGCTGCTGGAAGAGCGACGGCAGGGAAATTCCATGGGAGCTTCCTGAAGCGCCTGTGAACGTGATTCATCGACGTCTGGCCACCGGCTCTGTGGTGGACCAGATGAATGCCCACCCCTTTGCTGAGCTTCATACCGCCCTCACCCACAATGGGGAGACGACCAACTATCGCACGATGCTAAATCGAGTCTCACAATTCAACTTGACGCCTTTGGCTCAGACCGATACGGCTGTCGCGTCTCTTAAACTCCACCTGCTCAGCCAATACCTACGTTATCCTTTCGACGCTCTGGTCGAATCCTTCTCACCTACGACAGGGTGGAAGCTGACCCAGCTACCTCCTGAGATAAAGGACCGCTTCGAGCGTATCCAGGAGGTAGAGTTGGAAAGTGCACCGGACGGTCCGTACCAGTACCTTTGCGGCCGGATCGACCCCTATCGCAGGGTCATCGAGCGGTTGGACATTATTGACCCATCCTTGCTTCGGCCCAACGTGGCAATGCTGTATGACGACGGGGACAATTTCGTGAGCATCATCTGTTCCGAGAAACAAGGAAGTGATGCAGGGTTGCAGGAACTTTATCGTTTGGGCATCGTACGAAGCACCCAACCGCCTTTGACCTTCACCGTCAATACAGGCATGGTGAGCAGGGTCTTCTACGACGAGAAGGGAAAGATCACAGGCCACGAGGTATTAGACAAATTCGGCAAACGGCTGGATATTCCCCACGGGACCTATCCTCCGGCCGAGCCTATCCCTCCTGTTGCCGGTGGCGTCGGAATCGAGAAGATATCGGATTCTTCCATCTTTGTGCGAGATCGGTTACCCCGATGGGGGTTTGGCGAATTCAGAGCAGCCTTAGAGCAGATCACAAGGAACGCTTCAACACCGCAAGCAGTCAAGGAACTGACCCGGATCTACGATTACCTGCCGGGTTGGGAAACCGGAGAAAAAGACAGAGGGGCTCTTCATCATATCCTCCAAGACCATATCAACTCGACCCTGGATCGCGCGAACGGTGAAGACGGAATCGTTCGCGTAGGCTTGGCCGATGCTGAAAAACTCAAAAAGCCAGAAGATACAGGACAGATCTTAGTCATTGACAGCCGGGGGTTTCGACCCGAAGGAATCGATCCCTTAAAAGTACTGAGCTGTTTTCTCGACCATGCCCATCGGATGGGCTGGAGAAGATTCATCGTCTACAGAGCGGAAGGCCAGCGGGGCATTGGCATGGGTATGGGGTCGGGCCTAACGTTTGACACAACTGTAGACGTTTACGGAAGCCCGGGCGAGTACTGCGGCGCGTTCAACATGGGAGCCTTGGTTCGTGTCCATGGCCATGCTCAGAACTTCACCGGGATGGTCATGCACTCCGGAACGCTTGAGATCCACGGGGACGTAGGGAAGGTGACAGGATACTCTGCAAAGGGAGGCACATTCAACATCCTCGGCAACGTCGTAGACCGGGGGTGGGTCTGCGCGGTCAGCGATCCTCGAGGCCCTGGGCTTGAGGTAAACATCGTGGGGACGGCGTACGAGCATCTCTGCCAGGCCTTGATGGGTGGGTCAATCATCATGCTCGGCCTCTTCCGTAGCTACGACGGCAGGCTCCGCCAAATGGACTCCCCCTATACAGGCGCCAAGATCCTGGCAGGTGCCTCCGCCGGAGAAGTCATCTTCTACGACCCCAAACAGAGGCTGGAAGAGGGACAATACAAGAGTTGTGCCGTACGACCGATCGACAATAGAAAGTGGGAAGAGGTCATAGCCCGCCTGATGAAACTGGAAGATGTCTTCGGTCTGGGCTTCTTTCGACAAAACAACCATCTCACGGCTTCTATCGACGGAAAGCGAATAACCATCACGCCCGAGAGTTTTCGATGGATTCTTCCAAAGGGTGAGTTGGAGGGGTATCACTGATTTACCCCTACGTTCTTCTTAGTAAATACTACCTCCAGAAACCAACATAATCTTGGCCGACATAATTTTTCCTTGAAATCTACCAAGACAATTGGTATCATCCTAAAAAAATCGGGAGGGAGAAACTATGGCGGTAAGGATCATCATCGACCGGAAGGTCAAGAAAGGTAAAGAACGGGATTTTGCAAAGATGCTCAGAGAATTGAGAACCAAAGCTATTCCCTCAAAGGGATACATCTCAGGAGAAACGCTTCGGGCACAAGACAATCCTCATAACTATATTGTGATCACCACCTGGCAGAACGTTGAGGACTGGAAGACTTGGGAGAATAGTCCGGAAAGGAAGAAGATTCACGCAAAAATAGAAAAATTGATGGCCAGACCCACTCGGACGAAGGTATATTTGTACGCCTGACAGGTGATTGGAGTTCCGATTTACGAAACTGTCTTTGCGAGTGAAACCCTGCCTGCCGGTAGGCAGGGAAGCAATCTCGCTTTTCATGAGATAAACACACACCTTTCAGGGGCACGCAACAATATCTTGACATTCCGAAATAGGCGTGTTATTAAACTAAAAAAGTAGAAGAAATCTTATATGATCAAACGAGTGAAACAAACCAGGGACCCTCGATCCTGTTTAATCGGGATCGGGGGTCTTTTTTTATGGGGAGAATATTGCCCGAGGTAGCGCCCCCATTTACTGGGGGCGTATCGTCCGTTCCAGTAAATATCGGAACGCTGTCATTAATTCAAGGAACCGCAAATGAAATCCAAACAGAAAGCCATATTGGCTTTAGAGGATGGAGTTGAATTTGAAGGCTGGTCGTTTGGATTTTCGGGTGAAAAGACAGGAGAAGTCGTTTTTAATACCAGTATGACCGGCTACCAGGAAATTCTCACCGATCCCTCCTATAAAGGTCAGATCGTTATCATGACCTATCCGCTCATCGGAAACTACGGAATCAACCAACAGGATATCGAATCTCAGGACCCGAAGGTAGAAGGGTTCATCGTCAAAGAGAACAGTCCCATCTTCAGCAACTGGAGGGGCGTTCATTCCCTTTCCGATTACTTGATCCGTCACCATATCATGGGAGTGGAAGGCATGGATACGCGCGCCATCACCAAGCATATCCGTCTGGCAGGTGCCATGAAAGCTGTGCTTTCTACGGATGACCTCGACCGAAATCGCCTGATTGAGAAGGCCAAAGCCTCCCCTGGCCTGATCGGCCGGGACCTGGTCAAAGAGGTGACCTGTCGTAGCCCCTTTTCATGGAAGGACAGTAACGATCCGCAGTTTTCAAACCACCATTTTTCGCCACCTATCTCCCACGCTCAACTGAAAGTGGTCGCCCTGGACTATGGTATCAAGTACAATATTCTTCGCTCCCTGTGCGATTGGAATTGTGAGGTAACCGTCCTTCCCGCTTCGTCCAGCCCGGAGTCCATTCTCTCCTTTCAGCCGGACGGAATTCTCTTATCCAATGGTCCGGGTGACCCGGAGGGAGTTCCCTATGCCATCGAGACCATCCGCCAACTGATCGGGAAAAAACCAATCTTTGGCATCTGCCTGGGACATCAACTTTTGGGATTAGCCCTTGGAGGAAAAACGTTTAAATTGAAATTTGGTCACCGGGGGGCCAATCAACCTGTCAAAGATTTGAGAACGGGGAAGGTGATGATCACTTCCCAAAATCATGGATTCTGTGTTGACCCTCGCTCGCTAGATCCGGCAGAGGTGGAACCGACCCAGATTAATCTCAACGACCAAACCCTCGAAGGGATGAGGCACAAACGATTTCCGATTCTTTCCGTGCAATATCACCCTGAAGCCTCGCCGGGACCTCACGATACGCAAGACCTTTTCGGCGAATTTGTGAAGATGATGGAGCAGCGTCGAGAATAGCTTTATTACCCCCTCTCCCCTGGTGGGAGAGGGAGGGGGTGAGGGGGGGCTTGGCGTATTCACCCCCACCTCGATCCTCCCCCATCGAGGGGAAGGATAACCCTCAGTAATTTTCATGGTTCGCGCCTGCCGGTAGGCAGGGGTGACGAGCCCGTCATGTAAAATTTATTTGGAATTTGGTTATCGGGATTTCATCCAAGGATGGCTTATGCCTAAGCGGACGGATATCAAAAGAATCTTGATCATCGGCTCCGGGCCCATTGTGATCAGCCAGGCCTGCGAATTTGACTACTCCGGCACTCAGGCCTGCAAGGCCCTGAAGGAGGAAGGGTTTGAGGTAGTACTCGTCAACTCCAACCCCGCGACGATCATGACCGATCCTGAGATGTCCGATCGGACCTACATCGAGCCGATCACTCCGGAAATCTTGGAGAAGATCATCAACCGTGAAAAGCCCGATGCTCTTCTTCCTACTCTGGGCGGTCAGACGGGTCTCAATGTATCCGTCGCCCTCCATGAATCCGGAGTGCTCCAGAAATACGGCGTTCAAATGATCGGGGCCAAATATGAAGCGATCAAGAAAGGAGAAGATCGAAATCTCTTCAAGGAATCGATGAGAAAGATCGGCCTCGACCTCCCGAAGAGTGGGTTAGCCTATTCGCTGGCCGAAGCCATGGAAGTAGCAAAGCAGATTGGTTTTCCTCTCATCATCCGTCCCAGTTTTACTCTGGGAGGAACAGGGGGAGGAGTGGCGTACAATATCGAAGAATTCGAAGAGATGGCGGCTCGTGGACTCGAGTGGAGCATGATCGGAGAGATTCTGATTGAAGAGTCCGTCCTCGGCTGGAAGGAGTTCGAGCTGGAAGTGATGAGGGATCTCCATGACAATGTCGTCATCATCTGCTCGATTGAAAATTTTGATCCGATGGGCATTCACACCGGGGATAGCATCACCGTCGCTCCGGCTCAGACGTTAACCGACAAAGAATATCAGAGGATGAGGGACGGAGCCATTCGAGCGATTCGAGAAATTGGAGTCGAGACGGGGGGATCGAACATCCAATTTGCCATTCGTCCAGAGGATGGACGAATGGTCATCATTGAAATGAACCCCAGGGTCTCTCGGTCTTCAGCCCTCGCCTCCAAAGCGACTGGATTCCCGATCGCCAAGATGGCGGCAAAGCTGGCAGTGGGATACACCCTCGACGAGATTCCCAACGACATTACGAAGAAGACGCCTGCCTGTTTTGAACCTACCATCGACTATTGCGTGGTGAAGATTCCAAGATTTACCTTTGAAAAATTTCCCGGAGCGGATCCAACGCTGACCGTTTCGATGAAGTCGGTCGGGGAGACCATGGCGATTGGCCGGACGTTTAAAGAAGCCCTCCAAAAAGGGCTCCGCTCTTTGGAAATCGGGAGACAGGGTCTGGGAGCGGACGGAAGGGATAAACTCCCCTTCCCCGCCGAGCCTTCAAGTGAAGGTGCGCGGGCCAACACGCTTCAAGAGGTACGGAAAAAGCTCTCCACTCCTAATGCGGAGAGAATCTTCTATATTCGACACGCCTTGCTCCTGGGGATGAAGGTCGAAGAGATTCACGAACTGACGAAGATCGATCCCTGGTTTCTCACCAATATTCAAGAGATCACAGACCTTGAAAAGGAGATTCGATCTTACGAAACGAAGGCGGGGGACCTGGAGTTATGGAAAAAAACCCTGACTCCTGATCAGCTTCAACTCCCCGACTTCCTTTTAAGGAGAGCAAAGGAGTTCGGCTTCTCCGACTTCCAGTTGGGCCACCTCCTCGGATTTGATGAAACCGTACTCCGGGGCAGGAGAAAGGAGAAGGGGATTCTTCCCACTTACAAACTCGTCGACACCTGTGGAGCGGAGTTTGAAGCCTATACCCCCTATTATTATTCGACGTACGAAGCGGAAGATGAATCCAAGATTTCTTCAAGAAAGAAGATCATGATTTTAGGGGGAGGGCCTAATCGAATCGGCCAGGGGATCGAATTCGACTACTGCTGTGTCCACGCCTCCTTCGCCTTAAAAGAACTCGGGTATGAGACGATCATGGTGAACTCCAACCCGGAAACCGTCTCGACGGACTACGACACTTCTGACAAACTTTATTTCGAGCCACTCACCTTCGAAGATGTCCTTCACATCATCGATGCCGAAAAACCGGATGGAGTGATCGTCCAATTCGGAGGCCAAACCCCGCTCAATCTGGCGGTGCCTTTGGAGAGGGCGGGAGTGAAAATCATTGGAACGAGTCCTGATCATATCGATCTGGCCGAAGATCGAAAACGCTTCAAAGCACTTCTCAAGAAGTTACGTCTCATCCAGCCTTGGAACGGCACGGCCAATTCCGTGGAGGAGGCGAGAAGGGTTGCTGAAGAGATCGGCTATCCGGTCGTCGTGAGGCCCTCTTATGTGTTAGGAGGGAGGGCCATGGAGATTGTTTACGATGAGGAAGCCTTGGAGGGCTTCGCCCGTCGCGCCGTGGAGGCCTCTCCTGAACACCCCATTCTCATCGATAAATTTTTGGAGGATGCCATTGAAATTGATGTGGATGCGGTCGCTGACGGAGAAGCCTGCGTCATCGCCGGGATCATGGAACATATCGAAGAGGCCGGGATCCATTCGGGCGATAGTGCTTGTGTAACGCCTCCTTATTCGCTGAGCGATGATTTGATCGAAGGCCTGAAACGGAACACCTATGCCCTGGCCAAGGAGCTCGAGGTGGTCGGTTTAATGAACATTCAGTATGCGATCAAAAACGATATCATCTATGTCCTGGAGGTCAACCCAAGAGCCTCCAGAACGGTTCCGTTCATCAGTAAGGCGACCGGTGTTCCCTGGGCGAAGGTGGCCGCCAAGGTGATGGTCGGGAAAAAGCTGGATGAGCTGGGAATTCGGGGGGAAGTTGAAATCCGTCACATCGCTGTAAAGGAATCCGTCTTCCCCTTCAACCGTTTCTATGGCGTCGATACCGTGCTGGGCCCAGAGATGAAATCGACCGGTGAAGTGATGGGGATCGATACCGATTTTGGAATGGCTTTCGCCAAATCTCAAATCGGCGCCGGGGTGAACATCCCCCTGACGGGGAAGGTCTTCATCAGCGTTATGAATAAGGATAAGCGTTCTATCGTCTTTCTCGCAAAGAAATTGGCCGACCTCGGATTTGAGATCGTAGCCACCAAAGGAACGGCGAAGGTACTGGTCAACAATGGTATCCCCGTTCAAACCGTATTCAAGGTGGGTGAGGGCAGGCCGGACATCGTCGATCAGATCAAGAACGGCGAGATCCATCTGATCATCAACACCCCGAGCGGGAAGAAACCCAAATCAGATGAAGTGGCCATACGAAGTCAATCCGTAGCCCATAACATCCCTTGCATCACCACCCTCTCGGGTGCCGAGGCCGCCGTCAATGCTATCGAATCCTTGAAGAGAGGGATGTCCGTTAAATCGATCCAGGAATACCACCGGAATATCACATCCCCTTGCTCTTTGCCTCAAAAACCCTTGACCGCCCATCCCAGAATGGGCTAAAGGGAGAATCATCTGATGGGTGTCTTGACGAGAGAGGAAATCCTGAAAGAGATCAGACAGGGAACCGTCGAAATTGAACCCTTCGAGGAGGGGCAGGTCGGCCCGGGATCCATTGACCTCCATTTGGGAAATGAGTTCAGGGTTTTTAAGAAATTGAGGAATGCCTGTGTGGTCGAAGATAACATTTCGGTTGAAGACCTGACAGAACGTCTCCAGACGGAAGAGTCTTTCACGCTGATGCCGGGTGAAACGGTCCTGGGGATTACTCACGAAAGGATTAAGTTGCCTGCCAATATTTGTGGTTGGCTTGAAGGAAGAAGCCGCTTTGCGCGAATGGGTCTCGTGATTCATATGACCGCAGGATTCGTTCAACCCGGGATTAATAATCGCCAAGTCCTTGAGATCGGAAACTTGGCCCCCTTTCCTCTCGTCCTCAAGCCTGGGGTCCGGGTCTGTCAAATGATCCTTGAGCGCACGGAGGGAAAAGCCTCTTATCAGGGAAAATTTAAGAACCAAAACCGACTCTGAATGATAAGCACCAAATCCAAAGTCCCCTCACCCTGTCCTCTCCCCCAGGGGAGAGGGATAGGGGGAGGGCCATTTGAAATTGGAATTTGGAGCTTATTTGGGAGACGGAAGTAACGTGAAGAGATTCCTATTGTGCCTTATATTGTTGGCTTTCACCAGTGTGCCTTGCTACGCCCTCGCTCAGGAAAGGGAGGTTCTTGTCCATGAGGCGTGGGTTGTTCACATGGAATCGGCAGGCGGCTGGGTGGCCGCAGATAAGGGTTTTTACGGAAAGGTGAAACTAAGAGAGGTCCAGGGAGGACCCGGTATCTCTCCGATTCAAGAGGTAGTTGCTGCGGTGAGGGCTGGAAAAATCGCCTTTGGAAACGATTATCCGGAAAATCTCATTCGGGCGAGAGAAAAGGAAGGAATCGATCTGGTTGGCCTGAGCGTCGATTTTCAAACCAGCGCTATGAGAATCATCAGTTGGCGACCGATTAAGTCCACGAAAGACATTAAGGGAGACTTCGGCATCTGGACTGGCTACGATGCCAAGGCAAAATGTGCTGTCGGCAAGGGATGGGAAAAACAGTTTACGATTCAAATCCAGGGCGCAGATATCAAGCCCTGGCTGGATAGAACTTGGCCCATGGCTTCTGCTATGACTTACAACGAATTGATTACCGCCCAGCGCGAGATGAGGAAAATGGGCAAACCATTTTACACGGTTGACTACAGAGATTTGGGGATCGACTGGATGGACAATGTCCTTTTCACGACGGGGGAAATCCTCAAAAAATATCCGGATGTCGTTCAGGCGGTGGTGACGGGGAGATATAAGGGATTCCAATGGGCTCTTGAAAATCCAAGAGAGACTTTTGATATTTTGACAAAGATCAACGACAGCCTGAGCCTGGCGCACGAGATGGATGCTGTCGCTCCTATGAAGGCATTAATGATCTCCCCTGATACAAGAAAGAACGGCTTGGGTTATATTCTTCCAATAAAATGGGAACATGTAGCGAAGGACATGTTCAGGAGTGGGCTTTTAGAAAAGATGCCCGATATGAAAAAAGCGTATACAGAAAAATTTGCGAGCGGGGTATTCCCGAAATAAACCAAAATGTCAAATACCAAAGTTCAAATGTCAAATCAAATCCAAAGCTCTAATGTCAAATGTGTTTTGGATCTTGACCTTTGACATTCCTTTGACATTTGGATTTTGGCATTCGAACTTTTTGCCTCTGATTCAGATATTCTGACTCTTGGACTGGAGGATCATTAATGGCAGACCGTATCTTTCTCGAAGACGTAGGAACCCCTTACAGCATCAACGCACTCGGAAATGCCAGGGCATGGGAGGTGCGCCATCTCCGAAATGACCGGCTCATCCCCCCTTTGATCTACGTTGTCGAAAGCAATACCGCTCAACAATTCCTTCTTGGAAGAGAGATCAGCGGCCGGCCAAAATTCAATCTGATCCGTTACATCGCGAAATCCTTCGTTGAGTTATTCTTCGAACAACTTAGCGGCAAAGAATTATGCCAATACGTTATTCTCAGGAGTGGCTACCCTTTCGACCTCCAGTATGCGTTTGGGTGCGCCCCACCCTATGACCGTCGGCTTCTTCCAACCGGTTTCGTGAAGCTTCAGAGAATCCTCAACCGGGAGGGTACCGATTGGGAGGTTCATGCCGGGAGCTTTATCGGAGAATATCAGGGGAATACCTGGCTGATCCCCGACACGGCCATCGCCTCGGGCTCAACGATCAGTCACTTTTTACGAAACAGTTTTAGTCATCACTTGCCCAAGCAGGTTTATGTCATTGCAGCGTGCGGCAGCCTGGAAGGTATTCAGCGAATTTATCAAGAATGTCTGAAAAAGAGTGTGGAATTGATCCCTGTCTTCGTTCAATGCATCTTTGAGGTTTCAAAAGTTGGTAACCTTCCGGGACTACCCTTCACCGACCTCTCCATGATCAGCCCCGGCTCCATTACGACGAAGGAACTTTACGAGAAAGCCTTTCGCCGGTACCAGGACACTCGTATGTGTTGTATCGGCGATATCGGGGAGAGCCTGGAGGACCCTGTAAAATATTCCATCCGTACCCTCTGGGAAATGCAGACTCTGGGCATGGATCCGAAGAGGGAGGATTGGAACGGCTGGACAGTCGATGTGCGGACGGAGGAAATGAAGAAGAAGATTCATGACTTCAATCCGTCCCTCGCTGATTATTTTAATGACATATGGGAATAAACAGGACGAAGAGGCACCGCGAGAAGGCTCCCCCGCAGACCGAAGCTTATCCGTGATCATCTCTCTCCGTTTGCGACGTGAGCCACGCGGTGCCGCCAAGAGCTACCGTCCTATCCGGCACTTAATGCACACGTGATAGGTTGAGTTTCGTCACTCCCTTTTCTTTGCCATTTTCAAACAGAGTCCAGTTTTGGACGATGTGATCCTTATCGACAAATGAAATGGTTAAGGCATGCATATGAGCATCCTTCTTCGGATCAATGCCGCTCCCCCCAGCAAACATAAAATCGAGTTTGTCTGCACCCGCTTTTAGGAGTCTCATGTGAGGCTGATTTTGGAGCATGCAATAGTGAGTCATTGAAATTTTCCCCTTGTTATCATAGTAAACTGAAATCATCTCTTCTGGAGTACCCGGAAAAAGCGTTTCGACAATTGCGCTGCCCCCGGCTGTCAGCCGATACTCCACTCTTATCGGTTGCCCCTCTTTCCCCATGTTGGACGTACCTTCCCATACACCAACAAGCTGTTTCATCCGTTCATACTCTTTGGAGCCAGAATACGGAACGCCTGGCCCCTCCCCCCCATACGCCACAAACGAACCCACAAATAGGACGCATGTGAAAATAAGCAATATAGGTGCGATCCTCTTCATTTTTAACACTCCTTTCTCTCTTAATTTTACTGTGTTTCCAGATTATCTGGAACCCCTTTTAGTACAAAGATAACCATCTATGGAATGAAATGAAAGGAGTACCTACTCCCCCTCCTGGGGACTCCCTCTTTAAATTCAGTGTCAATCCGTCCCATTTTGAATCCAATATTTCATATCAAAATCAATAAACAACCCGCCCACGAGGCGGGGCTTTAAGACCTGGCTTATAAAACCCATAACGGGGAGCCCGAAACCAATTCGGGATGGCAAAAAAGACCAGAACCAAACCGTCATGTCATGAACCTTGAAAGTGTTATTCTGAAATCGGTTCAGAATCTCTTCAGGGCAGACTTGTTTCAGCATCTGATTTTTTTTGCTTTCAGCAGACGCGCCTTTCATCCCTGTCCGCAGGAGGCGGTTTTAAGGTGCGGTCTTGATAAAAATAGAAAGGTGTAGGAAAAGTTCTTCCTTTTGGGAAGTAGTTTGGGACTTTTCGGTAAACCGTTTTTACTTTTGAAAGTGTCAAGTTTCACAAAGATTCGACTTAAAGTCTGTAACCCTCAGAGAAGCTTACTGGTTTCTGACATCTTATTAAAATAATAAAACTTGGTATAGAAAATGCTCGAAATTGCGGCGGATATTTGTATATTCATGCTGACAAACGCAAACCCATCGTACCAAGGGGGTAGAAAACGGCGAATCTATTGGAAGGAAGGTGGATGAACCGCCGGAGGATGAGCCCCACGAGGTCGGGAGGAAAAGATATTATGTTTAGAACAATGCTCGTTGAAGATAGTCCTTCCTTCAGACAGGTAGTTAAATTTTACTTACAGTCTGTGTTCCCTTCGATGTCTATTATTGAAGCAGCGGATGGGATAGAGGCGTTAAAGCAAGTCGATTCTTGTCCCCCACACTTAATCTTCATGGACTTCATATTACCCGGAGAAAACGGCCTTGAACTAACGAGAAAAATAAAAGCCGATCACCCGGATATCGTGGTTGTCCTTCTAACGAATTATGACTTACAAGAAATTCAAAAGTTAGCCACCCGATACAAACCTGATTATTTCTTCAATAAGGGTTCGATCGCAACCGGAGAGATCACGACATTGGTGAAATCAATTTTATCAGAAAAAGGGTTTAGAGCAGATGGCTCATTGGAAGCATTTGAGTTGAGGCGAGGGAAAATTACGCCATGGGTTCTTAAACGAAGAATATGGTGGGAATCTGTACCCGAAGCAAGCAGCTACGGAGTATACGTAAGCAAAGACAGAACACTTCTTGAACCCGATCACTTCTCGTGGGAGACGACCCCGGGAATCATTTCAAGAACGGTCATTGGGAAGACGCAGTTGATCATCCCCGATGAGTGGCCTGAGTTTCCAACGGAGCCTGGAACTTACCATATCGGAATTACTTCCAGGGACGACTTTGGAAATCAAAGCGACCCTTTCCTCTTATCCGGAGCCTTCAAATTCTTTGCTCCACCGGCTCCATCAAGGGGTGGAATCGAAAGGTTGTAGTCAAATGGGATGTTACGATTTGACCATTATTTCGCTTGACAAGCTAATGAGATTTATTTAGTATGCAATCGTCGTTTTTCTTGTTCCGCTCTTTTTAACTGGGCAACAGTAAACCAAAGACGAATGCAAAGCTACGCAGTGCTTATCTAGATTTGCTGCAAACAGAAGTTGTTTTTCTGAGGAACAATAACAATGGAAAGGAGGAGAAAACAATGAGTACTCAGAGATTGGTTTTATCCATTTCATTTTGGGTATTGGTCGTTGGGCTTGTCACCGCATTCGGCGCAGCCTTGGGCCCAGCCGCCAACGCCGATTCCGATCACGCCGTCGCCTTTACCGACGAAGGCCCCGTCTTGGGCTTGCGGACGGAGACGATGAACAAGTTCCTCGGCATCCCGTACGCGGCTCCGCCCGTCGGGGATCTGCGCTGGAAGCCGCCGCAACCGGCGGCGCGTCACCACGGGCTGCTCGACGCTACGCAATTCGCGAACCACTGCCCACAGAACGCCAGCCCGTTCGGTCTGAAGAGCGATACGGAAGATTGCCTCTACCTGAATGTGTATACTCCGGCAGACGCCAAAGGTTGGCACCACGAGGGCCATCATGGTTACCCGGTAATGGTGTGGATTCACGGCGGTGCGCTCGTGGTCGGAGAGAGCGACGACTACGATCCGACCAAGCTGGTCGATCGAGATGTCGTTGTCGTCACCCTCAACTACCGCCTGGGCATTTTGGGATACCTGTCACATGCAGCATTGGATGCCGAGTCTCCGGAAAATGCATCTGGCAACTATGGGTTCATGGACCAGCAGGCCGCACTGGATTGGGTGCGCCGCAACATCAGGCATTTCGGCGGCAACCCGGATAATGTGACAATCTTCGGCGAATCTGCGGGCGGCCTGAGCGTGCATACGCAATTGGCCTCGCCGCTCGCCGCCGGGCTGTTCGACCGTGCCATCATCGAGAGCGGTGCGTATCAGCTCAACACGGCGTCGCACGCGACGGCGATAACCCGCGGAAGCAACTTTGCGGCCGGCGTGGGCTGCGGTGCGGCAGCGGACGTTGCCGCTTGCTTGCGTGCACTGCCGGTCGCTACGCTTCTCGCCTCTCCCCTCGCGGGCCTGATCGCCGCGCCGAACGTGGACGGCAAGGTGCTGACGCAA
>JAPVTA010000159.1:0-22762 GCA_047519465.1 Thermodesulfobacteriota bacterium
CTGACCCTTGGCGAATACGAGAATTTGAAAAAGGCCGCTCTCGACCCCTATATCGCCCTGAGAGAGGCTTACTCTCAGTACCGACAGAATAAGATAATGGCTTCAAAATCGAGAAATGGAAGTCCAAGCACTAACCAAATTGATAACCTCAATCAGTCGAAAGAACTTAAACAGTCGAGGAAAGCGGGAGTGATTTCTGATACGGCACGATTCAAGCCAGATATGAAAAATAACGAACGAAGACCTTCCGAGGGTGAGGAGAAATTGAGTTTCTCCGTTCAGGACAAAAAAATGGTCACCGTGGCTTGGACTTTTGTAATTATTCGGTCGGGGGCAAGCAATGATTATCCAATCGTCACTACCGCTAACCAAGGAGACAAGCTGATTATGACAGGAACATCGGGGGAATGGTTTCATGTGCAGTTAGACAACGGCCAGCAGGGGTGGATTAGCAATAGGGTTGTAAAATAAAAGTGTGACCTCTCGACGTGCGGGTGCGCGTCCGTTGGCTCAAGAACGAGTTGTGCGCAGAGTCGCCCTTCCACTCTATTTAAGTCTGTTGTCTCCAATCCTCGAAACGTTAAAACCTACACTCCTAGCAAGCGAAAAGGATAACCCGGTTTCTTAGGTGTTCCTTTCTCCAACCAGTCATTGTGTCTTATCGCATGCTGCAACATTTCCACCAGTAATGGTCGTAGCATCCTACCTGATCCCCGGTCACCAAAAAATTTATTACATAGAATATTGAGATTCTATTATAATACGTTATAAAAACAATAGTTAATGGAGGGATGAAAAGTGAGAATCCTTGCTTTTGAGGTGAAGGAACCTATACCGGAATTGAACGAACCTTATCTATTTGCCATTCTTAGACCCTGGATAGATGTGAATAATGTTGGGAGTTTGGTCCTGAACGAATTGGAGATTCAGTACGGGGCCAAGGAATTGGCCAGATTGGCTAATCCTGGTCATTTTTTCGATTTTACTCGCTATCGCCCGACGCTTTACTATGAAGAGGGTGTCCGCCGAATAGCCATTCCTAATATGACTCTTCACTATGCCAAAAGAGAAGGAGGAAATGATCTTCTGTTTCTTCACCTTCTCGAGCCTCATGCCCTGTCTGAAGTTTATGTCGATTCTGTTTTACGGCTTCTCATGACTCTTAAGGTGAAGAAATATATTCTATTAGGGAGCATGTACGACGTGGTTCCTCATACCAGACCTTTGATTATCAACGGCGGGGCCGTGGGGAAAGAGACGCAGCAGGACCTGAAGAAATCCGGAGCCCAGCCCAGCCGTTACCAAGGTCCAACGAGTATTACAACCTTAATTACCCAGAGAGCGCCAGAGTTTGGCATTGAAACGATCTGGTTTATCGTGTCTTTGCCTCAATATGTCGTCTTGGACGAGGATTATCTGGGAAAGGTACGGCTGATGGAGATTTTGAATTTGCTTTATAACATCCCCATGAATAAGAAAGACTTTGAGAGAGCTCTCGAGCAGCGCAGTTTCATCAGCCAGAAAGTAGAAAGAACACCGGAACTGAAGAATCTCCTCCCTCAACTTGAGACCATGTATGAAGTTCGGATTAACACAAAGGAGGGGGAGAGAATGCCTAAGCTGTCCTCTGAGGTAGAGGAAATCCTTTGGAAAATAATGGGGAAGGACTTAGGGAAAGCATAAGTAAAGCAATTCAGGGAGCTTATCATGCCTTCTGGGATTTCCGGTTCAGTAGCTGAGGAGAAATAATAAGATGAAAAAGTTAGCGGTTTGTTTGGCTATGGTGATTGCCCTCGCTCTTACCTGCAACAGCTTTGCAGCTTGGTATAGAAACTTCAAACCCTTTGAAGCGGAGCCCCACGAGCTGTATGTATGGGCTGGTTTCCCCACAGGGCTGAAGTGGGTATTGGATACCACAAGAGTTGTTGTAGATGGAGTGAAAATGTCCGAATGGCGTTATGCTACCGACGTTGAGCCGCTTACGGATGGTACATTTGGAATGGCAATCATCCAGACGTTTACGGATGCTGGCCTTCAAATGTATAAGCCTTCCTCAGCCATTCAGCGAAACATTATCCAAATCAATCCTAAGACACGGCAGTATAGAGTTTACTCCGTTGAGGATTTGGATATTCATGGGAAAGCGCGCAGAGTGGCCTTCTACATACATGGACGAGCATGGATAACGCCGGCGGAAGGAACCACAGGTGAGCATTGGGTGAATGTGGGCTGTAAACTATTTAAGGGAAACAAATAGAGGGACCCCATTGCAATTGCCGAAGAAGCTGAACCTGGATGGCTCGTACGGCGGCAGCCCCTTTCAAGTCGAGGTCGCACTTTCAAGCTGCCAGGCGACAAGGCGCAGATCTTTCCGGAGGCCGTCCGTGCCACGCCATTTACACTGAAAGCGTTTGGATCTCGGCCATTTTCCAACAGAATCATGCATTCCTATTTTACAAGGGTAGGCCCTTCATTAACTTGCGTCAAAATAATGAAGCTTCCGCCCCTGCCTACCGGCAGGCAGGCAACGGGCGGGGCTTCCCATCCTGCTCTTGGCGGGACAAGGCACTTGCCAGTCAAAGTTCTGCTCCCCAAAATGTTTTAAATAGACAAACGCAAAACTCTAATGAATAATGTGGGATGATGACAGTGCAGGGTACAGGCTAACACCGGAGCCTCAAGAATTGGAATGTCTGTTCGAACCCGGCGTTAGGATACCAATCGTCCCTTAAACAGATAGAAGGGTCGGCTGAAAACGATTAAGGAAAACTTCTTGCTCCCCTTATGGCTATTTTTCAAGAAGTACAAAAGGAGAAATATGATCGACTTGTTGATTGGATTTAAGCGAGTTGGGCTTTATCTGCTTGTCCCGTTATTTCTGCTCCTTAATGCTTGCGGTAGGCCGCAAGGACAACAAATCAAGGAACCTCTATCGACTCCCGACCTCCTGAAGCGCCAATGCGCACTCATTGGAGCTTCTCGGATAGAAAGGATTTCCGAGCACGTATGGGCCGCCCTCGGCTATGACTTGGCGAACGAAATTCTCGTTCATACTCCCGGAGGCGACGTGATTATCGATCCCCTGATGAGCCCCAAGAGGGGAAAGGCTGCCAGAAGGGATCTCATGGCCAGCACTTCAGGAGGTCCGGTAAAAGCAATTATCTACACTCATAGCCATATCGATCATATTGGCGGCGCATCGCTCTGGATGGAAGATTCGCCTCCTATCTGGGCCACAGATCGCTTCATTGAACACTTTTACAAGCAGTACCAGGTATTCCTCCCGATTGAAAACATCAGGGGAAAACGCCAGTTCGGTGAGCATGCCAGTCTGGAAGACCTACCTTGTAGCGGCATTGGTCGGAGGACGGATATCCAGGCCTCGCTGGAGGGTGCCGGCATTCGCCTACCGACACATACTTTTTCGGGAAGTAAAACCCTGAATATTGGGGGAGTATCTATTACCTTGATCGAGGCTCCCGGCGAAACGGATGACCAGTTGATGATCTGGATACCAGAGGACAGAACCTTGATCGCGGCCGACAACTTTTACTGGTCCTTCCCCAATCTGTACACGATCCGCGGCACTCGTCCTCGGCCTGTGGACCAGTGGATAAAGAGCATCAATACCATACGCAGATTGAGACCCGAACATCTTCTTCCTTGTCACACCGTTCCCATCCATGGGGAGCAGGAAATCCAAACAGCTCTTACCAATTACCGAGATACCATCCAATGGGTACGGGACGAAGTCATCCGGGGAGCAAACAAAGGCTATGACCTCGACACCATCGTAGAACGTATCAAATTACCTCCGCATCTGGCAGGATTGCACTACACCACGGAATTCTACGGACAGATCGACTGGTCGGCGAAAGGCATTTATACCAGCAACCTTGGGTGGTTCGACGGAAAGCCCGACAAGCTCTACCCGATGAATGCTAAGGTAGCTGCCCAAAGGGAGATTACCCTCATGGGAGGTCCCGAAAAAGTTATGCAGTTCGCCGATGCGGCCTTCCGACAGAATGACTTCCGCTGGTCGATCCATTTGCTAGCTAAACTGGCCGACAGTGGCATGGCGACAGGGGATATGAAGAAAGTGTTAGATGATAGACTGGCTATCAGTTATGAGAAGCTGGCGTCGACCCTTTATAACCTGAATGGACGTGGATATCTTCTGGAATCGGCGTACGAGCTCAGGCATGGGCCGGAGAAACCTGTTCCTGCTAAGCTTGATGAAACCTTGGTTGCCAAGGTCCCGTTGGAGATCATCTTTTCCGTCATGGCCTCCCGCTTGATCCCGGAAAAAGCCATGAACATCCATGAGACGGTACACTTTGTATTCCCGGACGAAAACAAACGTTTTATCGTAACGATCCGCAAAGGAATAGCCGAGGTTGTCGAAGGCCAGCCTTTAATGGGCACGCCAAATCCCGTCGCCGTCCTCACTGGTGACGCGGTCACCTTCCGCAAGATGGCCATGAAAATAGTCGGTCCAGTAGCAGCCTTTGCGTCCGGCAAGATCAAGGTGCATGGTAGCTGGCCGCGCTTTCTCATCTGGTTCGGCCGATTCGATCGCAGCTGACTAGCGAGTTCGTGTCAAATGCTTGACTCCCGATCGCCTACTTCTTATACTTCAGCTTTATCGAACTGTACCAGGCGAAACAAGTTATGGCATCGCTGCGGAAAGATTTGGAACCCTTTTTTAAACCGAGGCATATCGCCATCGTCGGCGTTGCGCGATCCGGGTCTAGTTTCGGGGGCACGAGCTTTTTGCAGAAACTCCGGGAGGCCGGTTTCCCCGGAACGCTTTATCCCATCAACCCCAAGGCAACCAAGGCAACCGAAATCCAGGGCCTCCGGGCTTATCCGGAACTTTCTTCTCTGCCTGTCCTACCCGATCTCGCAATGGTGTGCGTGGCCGCAGATCAGGTGCCGGCCGTC
The DNA here is from genome assembly GCA_047519465.1 of Thermodesulfobacteriota bacterium. Taxonomy (GTDB): domain Bacteria; phylum Desulfobacterota; class BSN033; order BSN033; family UBA1163; genus UBA1163. Next base: position 4,945 of record JAPVTA010000159.1, read on the forward strand.
CTAAGGGAATGCGGCCGGATTGGACTGAGGCACCTTCATATCTTGACCGCCGGGTTCAAGGAAATCGGGACAGAGGAAGGAAGGCAACTTGATGAAGAGATTGCTTCCATCGCAAAGGAAGAAGGACTTCTCGTCATCGGACCTAACTGCATGGGCCCCTACTGCCCGGCTTCAGGCCTGACCGCGTGGGGAGCGATACCCGGAGGGGCCGGGCCTTTAGGTATCATTTCGCAGAGCGGAGCGATTACACAACGCCTGACCGAATATGCCTATTCCCTCGGTATCGGAACGGACAAAGCCGTCAGTGTCGGCAATGAAACCGTTCTCGGTAGCCCTGACTTTCTCGAGTTCATGGGCGAGGATGAGGCCATCCGGGTCATCGCTCTGTACATCGAGAGCATGAGAAACGGGAGAAGGTTCTTTGAACTGGCACGGGAGACAAGCCAAAGGAAACCCATAATTGTCTTGAAAGGAGGAGAAACCGAACCCGGAACACGTACAGCGGCCTCTCACACTGGCGCTATGGCAGGGGAGCGGATGATCTGGGAAGGCTTTTTCCGTCAAACAGGAGTCATCCATGTAAAATCGCTGGACGAGTGGATGGATGCTATTTTCGCATTCGCCCTTTTACCCCCACCCGGAAGCCCCGGGGTCTTTGTGATGAGCGTTGGCGGTGGCGCGAGCGTGGTGAGCAGCGACACGTGCATCCTTGAGGGTCTTGACGTCCCCTCCCCTTCACCCGCGACCATGGAAAAACTACGTGAGACCGTGCCGATTGCTGGTTCCATTGCGGGAAACCCCCTGGATGATTTCCAGACCTCTGTAAACCCTGCATACCTGGGAACGATACTGGATCTTGTTTACCAGGATTCGGCGATGGGAATGGTTATCGCGGATCGCCTGATTCCGAGAAAGGCATTCCATACAACCCACCGTTTGGATTCGGCTTCGGCAACGATCGAGCGGGTGAAACAAAGGGGCAATCGGAAGCCCGTGGTTTTCGTGGTCGATTCCGAAGGCGGCGATCCTGAACTGGCGGCACAAGGGGCAAGCTTGCGGGCGGAGTTCGGAAAAGGGGGCATTCCTGCCTATCCCTCTGTGCAGCGGGCCGCCCGTGCCCTTGCACATCTGTATCGTTATTATAATCGGTTGAACCGAATCAAGGCGTCGGATTAGTTCGCCATCGACGACGTATTATTGGTAATTAGCTCGTTCCTTCCCGGCCGTTTTCTCTTCATGTCGAATGCGTAAAATATTTGAGAAACCAGTCGCGAGCGAGCTCCGCCACTTTCTCCAGAGCGCCAGGTTCCTCGAAGAGGTGAGTTGCGCCACGGACAACAACCATCTCCTTTGGGCAACGCAGCTTCTTGTAGGCCAACTCGTTAAGAGGAATGACAGATCTGTCGTCTCCCCCCACAATCAAAAGCGTGGGAGATCGGATAAGGCTAAGGTAATCCATGGCAAGATCAGGCCTTCCGCCACGGGAGACAATAGCCGCAATTCCGTCCCGCTCCCTCGCCGCCGCCCGGAGAGCAGCGGCCGCACCTGTGCTTGCGCCGAAATATCCCAGCGCTAAGTCGCGAGTTTCTGGGAACTGATGAAGCCACTGGGCGTTCGCTAATAGGCGGTCCGCTAAGAGGTCAATATCGAAAACATTCCTCCGGTCCAGAGCCTCCTTCTCCTCCAAGAGGTCAGCCAGTAATGTGGTAATGCCAGCATCCTGTAGAACCTGTGCAACAAAATTGTTGCGCGGACTGAGACGGCCGCTTCCGCTCCCGTGAGCGAAGGCAACGATTCCTTTAGCGTGGCAAGGCATTGCAAAGATAGCTTTTAACTTTGCTGCTCCGGCAGGAATAAGAACTTCTTTTGGCTTTGTCGAATTCATTTCCAAGCCCCCGAACGAAAAAGGGTGAAAGCATGCTGCTATGCAGCCTGCGACCACTGGGACCAGTTGCGGTGTAAAATCGCCGCAGCCTCTTCGTCACTTACCTGATCGAAGTTCTGGTACCAGGCACCCACGGCAAAGAAGGAGACAGGTGCATGAAGGCACACCACCTCATCTGAAAAGTCTTTTAACATCTCTACGCTGTCAATAGCCGCGACCGGCGCTGCCGCCACCAGTCGACCCGGATGGCGCTTTCGGAGGCTTTCAAGGGCAGCACGAAAGGTATATCCCGTTGCAATGCCATCGTCCACGACAATGACCGTCTTCCCCGAGACCTCGGGTTCAGGATGCTCACCCCGATAGAATCGAAGCCGACGCTCAATCTCTTCCCTTTGATAGGCAACTTCGCGGTTTAGATATTCCTGAGTGGCACCCACGGCACGAGACAGATCTTCGTTAATCGTAATATGGTCTCCACTGACAACGGCCCCTATGCCAAGTTCCGGTTGATAAGGAGCCCTGAGTTTTCGTGCAATGATCACGTCCAGCGTCGCGGAGATGGCTTTAGCAACCTCGTCGGCTACCACAAGACCTCCACGCGGAATCCCAAGGACTATTGTGTCTTGGCCCTCATAACCTTGCTTGGTAAGGGCATTAGCAAGCTGACGGCCGGCCTCCCGTCGATCTTTGAAAATTATCCCTTCCATCTTAATTTCCCACCTTTTTCTCTCTCCTAATTTTATTGTAGGACGATTCTTTAAGGCAGTCAAAACCAGCCGGTTTACATGAATTTCTTATTTCTCTGATCCTTCCTTTGTCCAGTAGGGTTGGATGCCGAAGTATCTGTAGATGTCTTCAGCCATCTTGGGCTCATTCAGCTCATCTTCCGGGCCATATGCGGGCTCAGAGGCCAATTTATCCTTGCTGGCATTCAGAATACAGTTTTGCTCCTCGCAGGACAGTGCGCCAAAGGGAACCGCAACGCACCTTTGAGTGTCATCGGATACCCAATAGGTGAGAATGGCAAAGGCAAGACGCCCCTCGGGGCCCGTCACAACGTCAGTGATTGTTCCAAGATCCTCGCCATGGGGATTTTTCACAGCCGCCCCAAGCAGCCAGGAGGTTTCTTCGCTGCGCTTCATCATCTCGTTTGCCATAGACCTGGCCACTGAAAACCCAAAGATGAGCGCTGAAATGAGCACCATCGCGACCGTTATTTTTCTCATCTGCGTCCCTCCCTTCTTTGAAGAAGTAAGAAAAATCTCTTCATAATAAACAAATGGTTATTCAACTCTCTTTTTTCAAGCATGAAAGGGGAGAATAAGGGGTTTGGATGGTTTGTATTAAATATCGAGTATAATCTGGGTCTTCCAACCCTGGTCTGTCTTGACGGGCTGGAAGCGATGGAGGGTGACGGCTTTCACGTCGGCCCGAGTGATGTGGCGACTTGGATCGAGTTTTTCTCCCAGGACAACCACTTTCAAATTTCTCCGACCTATTGACAATTCAACAAGAAGATTCTTATCTATTTATTAGAGGGGGTTCAAGATCTAGGTCTCAAAATGGGAGAGCGAAATGGATTGGATGACAGCTATTGTTTTGATTGCACTTATCCTCCCGATATTTTCCTTCAGGTGCAGTCTGCCTCTTTTAGACCGCATCTATCAGGCTCCAATCATAAAGCAATTCCCATCGGTCGGCATATCTGACAAGAAAGGAGAATCTGATGCTTAGAACCATCTTTTCGGTCAAGGGGAAACGACAGTCAGCGGAGGTTGTACTTGTGGATCCATCAAATACGACCCTCCCGACATGGTGGGCCAGGCCAGCCTACTTCGTCACAACCTCCACAGATGAGTTTTTCGCTTGTCCTGATGAAGAAACATGCATAGAAAGGGCTAAAGAGGAGGCCCAGAGGGAATAAGCTCACGCTGCCGTCAGAGGTGATCCGCATGAAAATTCTGGTAACGGGCGGAACGGGGTTTGTGGGCACTCAGCTCACGTCTCGGCTATTAAAGGAAGGTCATGAGATTACGATCCTGACGCGTCTCCGGAAGGAGATAGGAAGCAAAACCCCCTCGGTCTTATATCTCCGGGCCGACCCGACTCAGAAAGGAGACTGGCAGTCCAGTATTAATGAGTACGAGGTGATCATCAATCTTGCAGGTGCTTCGATCTTCAGCACCTGGACGGAGGAGACCAAGAGAGCCATACGGGAAAGCCGAATCTTTACTACTCGAAATCTCGTCGAGGGAATCGACCCCGAGCGCGCCAAAAGCATGACCCTCTTCAGCACCTCTGCTGTGGGCTACTACGGGTTCCACGGAGATGAAGAACTGACGGAGAATTCTCCTCCGGGCAATGACTTTCTGGCGCGCATGGCCGTGGAATGGGAGGCAGAGGCACTGAAAGCCAGGGAAAAAGGGTGCCGGGTTGTGATTACGCGTTTTGGTATTGTGCTCGGTAAAGGAAACGGCGCTCTCAGCCAGATGGTCCCACTCTTCCGAAAATTCATAGGAGGACCCATCGGAAGTGGCCAGCAGTGGTTTTCGTGGGTTCACATGGAGGACCTTACGGAAGCCTTTCTTTTTCTGATGAGACGACCGGAGATTTCAGGGCCTGTCAACCTCTGCTCTCCGAACCCAGTCCGAAACAAGGATTTCGCAAGGGCGTTGGGAAACGCCTTGAAACGCCCAGCTTTCCTTCCTGTTCCGGGGTTCATGATCAAGCTGGTTCTTGGAGAATTCGGCTCAGTCATTCTTGAGGGCCAACGCGTGATCCCTAAGCGGCTTTTGGAAAGTGAATTCGTCTTCAACTACCCCCATGTTGGCAAGGCCTTGGAAAACATTGTCGCTCCCCGAGGAAACTCGATCCCCTTCTCTTTCAAAAAGGACAGACGCCCGTAGCACATCCTCCCGAATACTCTGAATCCGCGAAAACCGGGCCGCTCACCTCGGCCTCGGTTTTCTTATACCCAAAAGAGAGGACCTGGTCCCTTTTGCTTCCGTACCGATAAATGGTGATCCCTTTACACCTGAGTTTGAAAGCGAGGAGATAGATCCTTCTCACGTCATCTACCGTTGCATTGGCAGGCAGATTGATCGTCTTCGAAACAGAATTGTCCGTATATTTCTGAAAAGCGGCTTGAATTTGCACATGCTCCCGAGGCGTCACATCAAAAGCTGTCAAGAATACTTTCTTGACATCTCCCGAAATCCCCTTGATCTTCTGCAGGGACCCGGATTGGGCGATCCCCGCAATCAGCTCTTTGCTGTAAAAACCTCTCGCTCTGGCTATTTCTTCGAAGCGGGGGTTCACTTCGAATAGTTTCGTTCCTGACAAGACGTTTCGCACGAAGCTAATCGCAAAAAGCGGTTCTATTCCGCTCGAACAGCCTGCGATGATGCTGATCGTCCCGGTCGGAGCAATCGTATTCACCGTTGCATTGCGCACCCGCAGGCCCTTCCTCGCGTAGATGGACTTCTCGTAATTCGGAAAGACGCCGCGTTCCGCTGCAAGGGATTGGGATGCCCTGAGAGATTCCCTATGGACGAGCCGCATCAGCCGCTCGGCAAAGCCGACGGCCTTGGGTGAATTGTAAGGAATTCCAAGTCTAATCAGCATATCCGCAAAGCCCATCACGCCCAGTCCGATCTTCCTGTTCGCAAAAGTAATCTCTCTAATCTGCGGCAAAGGGAATTTGTTCACTTCGATGACGTCATCGAGAAACCGGACCCCCCAGGCAATGAATTCTTTCAGCTTTTCCCAGTCAACCCCGTTTCTCTTGATCATCTTCCCCAGGTTGATGGAAGCCAGATTGCAGCTCTCGTAGGGAAGAAGGGGCAGTTCGCCACATGGGTTTGTGGCCTCGATTTCTCCTACCAGAGGGGTCGGGTTCCTTCTGTTGATCTCGTCCAGAAATATCAAACCTGGGTCGCCCGTATGCCATGCCGCATTGACGATTAGATCGAAGATCGACTGCGCCTTGGCACTTCCGGTTCTCTTGCCCGTCCTCGGATTGACCAGACCATATGGCTGACCTCGGATAACGGCATCCATGAATTTGTCCGTGACCCCGACGGATACGTTGAAGTTGGAAAGGCGGTCTTTCTCAAGCTTCGCCTCCACGAATTCAAGAATATCCGGATGATCGCAGCGCAGGATACCCATATTGGCGCCGCGCCTTCGCCCTCCCTGCACGATCACTCCTGTGGCCTTGTCGAAGATTTCCATGAACGAAACCGGTCCCGACGCCTCTCCTTTCGTTGAAGCCACAAGGTCGCCCTGAGGCCGCAGCCTTGAGAAACTGAACCCAGTGCCTCCTCCGGTTTGATGGATTCTGGCCATATCCTTCAAAGCCTTGAATATTCCTTCCACCGAATCCTCGACGGGGATGACAAAGCATGCGGAAAGCTGGCCGAGCGAAGTCCCGGCGTTCATGAGCGTTGGCGAATTTGGCATGAACTCCAGATTTCGCATCATGTGATAAAAACGTTCTTCAGCCTCCTCCGAGGTCACGGAGGATTTGAAATTCCTTTCTCCTTGCGCCACGTGAGAAGCCACCCTCCGAAAGAGCTCGCTCGGCGTCTCAACGACATTTCGGTCGTCGTCTTTTAGGAGGTAGCGGCTTCTCAAAACCTCAAGGGTATTCAGGGGCAACTTCAGATCATCTGTCAAACCAAGGGCCGATTTGGCCAATCGTACCTCGCTTCGCCTCTCCCTGTAAAGGATGTAGGCTTTTGCGATGTGGCTGTAACCTTCTTCCATTAACGCTGCTTCAACGGAATCTTGAATTGCCTCGACCGTCGGAGTTTTGTTTTTGAAGACAGAAAGGACCTTTTGAATCACTACATCAGTGGCTGCAGAAGCGATTTTTTTCGACTTCGACTCGTCCTGCAGCACTTCATAAGCCGCTCTCTCCACGGCTCTCTCAATCTTCTTACGGTCAAAAGGAACAACAGACCCGTCCCTCTTTCTAATTCGGCGCGGAAGTTTCGTCTTAGCCATATTGATCACCTCAATTCCTTTGGAAACGCCGGCAACATCTTCCCTTAAATACAATATACTAAATTCTCGAAGATATTTCGACAAAAACCGGCCGCCACGTAACGCGCCTCCAAAAAGAACTTTCTCCTCTCACCATTTAGAGACCTTGGTCATAATTGCTATTTTGTCACCCGGAATTCATTTATTCACATTTGTTCATCACTTCGTGCCAGGGTCTCGTAACTCTTTGATTTTGTTAGATGCTGAAACAAGTTCAGCATGACGTTTCCCGTTTTCCTTCCTTGGGGCACAGTCTCTCGGGAGTGGATCCCCGAAGAAATAAGATATTTTCCATCTCCTTTCTTATAATTATTATAGATGTGTAGGAGAGGCTCAAATGGCAGAAACAGTCTTTAAAGAGTGGCCTACAAAAGGACCCGGCCTGATCACCCTCTTTCTGTGTGGCGATGTCATGACCGGGAGGGGTATCGACCAGATCCTACCGCACCCAAGTGATCCCGCGATTCACGAGGGTTATATGAAAGACGCCAGAGGGTATGTGGAAATTGCCGAGAAGGTAAGTGGCCCGATTCCACGCTCCGTTGCTCCGGAGTACATCTGGGGAGATGCCCCTGACGAGATGGAAAGCATAGCACCCGATCTGAGAATTATCAACCTTGAGACAAGCGTTACAAAGAGTGACGACTATTGGGAAGGGAAACAGATCCATTACAGAATGCATCCGCAGAACATCGATTGCATCACCACAACTAAGATCGACGCCTGCTCCCTTGCGAATAATCATGTCCTCGACTGGGGCTACGCCGGGCTCAAAGAGACCCTTGAAACCCTAAGAAAAGTAAAAAGTAAAGGGTGTGGGTGCTGGGATGGACCTCAAGGAGGCCGAATCCCCTGCAATAGTGGAGATCTCCGAAAAAGGGAGAGCGGTCGTGTTCGCTTTAGGCTCTCCGACAAGCGGTGTCCCCTTGAGCTGGGGGGCTTCCAAAAAGAGACCTGGCATCAATCTGCTAAGGGATTTCTCGGATGACACCGTCGAGGGCATCGGAAAAAGAGTGCACGAGGTGAAGCAAGAGCGCGATACCGTCATTGCTTCCTTTCATTGGGGAGGAAATTGGGGGTATAATGTTTCTGGGGAGGAAATCCACTTCGCCCACAAACTGATCGATGAGGCAAGGGTCGATATGATTGATGGCCACTCTTCGCACCACGTCAAAGGGATCGAGGTCTATCATAACAGGCTCATCCTTTATGGCTGCGGTGACTTTTTAAACGACTATGAGGGCATCGGCGACTATGAGTATTACAGGGACGATCTGGGCCTCATGTATTTTGCGAGCCTGGACCCACCGACGGGAAAGCTCGTTCAATTGAAAATGACTCCCACTCAGATCAAACATTCAAAGTGAATCGAACGTCGAGGGACGATGCCCTCTGGCTGGCACATACTTTGAACAGAGAGGGGAGACGGTTCGGAACGAGAGTAGAATTGGATGAGGAGGATAGGTTGACACTCTTTTGGGATCGATCCGGGGACAAAACGATGAACAGAAAGAGTTCATCCTTCATCTCTCCTATATGAAAAGAAGAAGAAGTGAGAGAGGTAACTTATGAACATCAAAAAGCGCTTGGTCATCTTAATGGTTGCGTTCTTCAGCTTATTCGTAGCTACTACCTCGGCCGTTTTTGCCATAGGGGATGACAGGTACAGCCGCCCGTCATTGAAGGGTCTTAAGAAGTTATCGGTGGTGGTGCAAATTGAAAAATCGGTCTCTGACGATCTTAAGAAAGTCGGCCTTACAGAAGACCGGATTCGCGCGGGTGTCGAGCTAAAGCTTCGGGAGGCGAAAATCGATGTTGTATACGTAGAGGAATTATCTTCGGATACTCCGATCCTCCACGTGGAGGTCGATGGTTCGAGGAAAAATGATAAAACATTTTCATTTCTTATTGAAGTTGAATTATGGCAAAGAGGCTTCTTGAAACGAGATCCTAAAGTCGAGGTGATTGCGGGGACCTGGTCCACAGGAGTATTTGGTTCAGGATCAGCCTCAACAATAGCAAACGACATGATGAGATTGATAAATAGCATGATGGACGCCTTTATCAAAGCTTACTCATCCGTAAACTCCTGAAAAAGCCTCCTCCCCGGACGAATGTCTCCTTAATTATTTATCTCTCGTTTTTCAACATCCGGCTAAAATGGAACCGGGGAAAGAACCATCTATGATTTGTTCTAAAAAGAATTGAAGAAAAAGGTTCGATTTATAGTAGAATTGAATTGGAGGAAAGAATGAAATCCACCCCAAATATACTCAACACAGTAGGAAACACGCCTCTCGTCCGGTTGATTCACGTTACAAAAGGCCTCCGGCCTGTTTTGTGGGCAAAACTGGAGTATTTTAATCCTACGGGAAGCGTGAAAGACCGCATGGCCCTCTACATGGTCGAGGATGCGGAAAGAAACGGGCTCTTGAAGCCGGGTGGGACCATCGTGGAGGGTTCTTCTGGCAATACTGGCGCTGCCCTGGCCATGATCGCCGCAGTGAAGGGATACCGATGCATCATTACCATGCCGGATAAGATGAGCGATGAAAAGAAAAACCTTATGATTGCCCTCGGGGCAGAGGTCATCATTACCCCCACAGACGTTCCTCCCGATTCTCCTCAAAGTTATTACAGTGTAGCCAGAAGAATCGCCGCTGAAACGCCGAATGCCTGGTACCCGGATCAATACAACAACCCTAAGAATATCGAGGCCCATTACCATACCACAGGACCGGAAATCTGGGAACAGACCGAAGCTCAGATCGATTATCTGGTGGCAGGGATCGGAACGGGCGGTACCCTGAGCGGAGCCGGCAAGTACCTGAAGGAAAGGAGGCCGAATATCAAGGTGGTTGCTGTCGATCCCGAGGGTTCGGTTTCCTACGGATATTTCAGAACGGGAAAATTGCCACGTCCCCACCTCTATCAAGTGGAAGGGATCGGCGAAGACTACCTGGTTAAAGCCGTTGATTTCAGTCTGATCGACGATATCATTCAGGTGGACGATAGAAATTCTTTCCTCACGGCGAGAAGACTGAGCAGAGAAGAAGGGATTTTTGCCGGAGGGTCGAGCGGAAGTGCTGTCTGGGCAGCGTTAAAGCTCGCCGCCCAGGTCGATGGGGACAAAAATATCGTTGTCATCTTGCCTGACTCCGGCAATCGTTACCTGAGTAAGCTTTATAATGACGAGTGGATGAGAAAGAACGGATTCCTAAATTCCTAAAGGAGGAGCAGAGCGATGGAATTTGAAACCAAGGCCATTCACGTGGGAGAAGAACCGGATTTGGAAAGGGGATCAGGAGACGTGGTGGTTCCCATCCACCTCTCTTCCACTTTTGCGAGGCGAAAAGTCAATGAGCCCACGCAAGGCTATGAGTACAGCAGGACGGGAAATCCCACCCGGGAAGCCCTTGAAAAGAGACTAGCAACTCTTGAAAGTGCCGCCTTCAGCCTGGCTTTTGCCTCTGGCATGGCCGCAGAAAGCGCTTTGGCCATCACCCTGTTGCATACGGGCGACCATGCCCTGGCCTTCGATGACCTCTACGGAGGAACCCGCAGGCTGTTCGATCGGATCTTGGCCCTGCATTTTAAGGTAGAAGTGACCTATGTGGATGCCCGGGATCCTCGACGCGTCGAAGAGGCGATCCGAAGTAACACTCGACTGATTTGGCTGGAGTCGCCAACCAACCCTCTGATGAAAATTTGTGACATTGCGGCTATTGCCGAGATTGCCAAGAAAGTGAAAATCCCGGTGGTGGTAGACAATACCTTTCTCACCCCCTATTTCCAGAAACCCCTCCTCTTAGGAGCTGATGTAGTGGTTCATAGCTCCACCAAATATCTGAATGGGCACAGCGACTCCGTGGGCGGAGCTGTCATGCTTTCGGATCAAGATCTCTATGGAAAACTAAAATTCAACCAAAATGCGATGGGAGCCATCTTATCCCCTTTCGATAGCTTCTTAGTTTTGAGAGGGATCAAGACTCTCGCTATAAGGATGAGACAGCATGAGCGGAATGCCCTGCACCTTGCCAACTATTTGGAGCGACATCCCAAGGTAAAAAGGGTTCATTATCCTGGACTGAAAAGCCACCCGCAGCATGCGTTAGCCAATCGCCAGGCCGCGGGCCACGGAGGAATGCTCTCCTTTGAGATTAAGGGAGGACTGGAACAAGCCAAACGATTCTTGGAAAGCCTGAAGGTCTTTGCCCTGGCTGAGAGTCTGGGAGGTGTGGAGTCTCTTATCGAACATCCCGCCCTGATGACCCATGCTTCGGTACCTAAGGAGACAAGGGAACAGGTCGGGTTGACCGACTCCTTGATCCGGGTTTCAGTGGGGATCGAGTGTATTGATGACTTGATCGCTGATTTTGACCAGGCCTTCCAATGGATAGCCTGAAATTGGGCAAGGAGGAAAGCCGATGGAAATCAAAAAGGTTGTCTGTGTTGGAGCAGGTCTGATAGGCCAAGGCTGGGCGACCCTATTTTCCTCAAAAGGTCTTGAGGTCGTTCTTCAGGACCTGAATGAGACCATCCTAAAGCAATCCGTGGCCGCTGTCAGGTCGAACCTGATGTTTCTGGAGGCAAGCCATTTTCTGAAGAAAAATGAGTCTGATGCCGCTCTGAAGCGGATAAAAACAGCGACGAGCATCGCTCAAGCTGTCGCTCAGGCGGACTACGTCCAAGAATCGGTTCTTGATAATTATGAACTCAAGCGAGAAGTCTTTAAAGAGATAGATCAAGCGGCTCCTGACTATGCTATTTTGGCAAGTAGCTCTTCGGGATTGCTCATGACAGAAATTCAAAAAATGACGACGCGACCCCGTCGATGTGTATTGGTTCACCCTATTCTTCCCCTTCACCTTCTCCCGCTCGTTGAGATCGCTGGCGGCGAACAGACCTCTGCTGAAACGGTGATGGGAGCCTATGATTTCATGAAGAGTCTGGGCAAAACCCCCGTTTTGCTCAAACGCGAGGTTCCCGGCTACATTGTAAACAGATTGCAGGCAGCTCTATTGCGCGAAGCCATTGACCTCGTTGACAAAGGCGTGGCCACTCCAGAAGACGTGGACAAAGCCTTTTGTACGGGCATAGGCCTCCGCGACCCGATCATCGGTCCGTTTTTGCGGATCCATCTGGCCGGAAATGGCGTTGAGCGTTTTATCAAGAATTATGCTCAATCCTACCGCAACCGATGGGAAACCATGGAAACATGGACCTCCATTCCTCCTTCCACAGCGAACAAAATCATAAGAGGCGTTGAGGAGATGGAGGCGGTTCGTACAAAAACGATGGAAGAAATCAAGAACTGGAGAGACCAAATGTTGGTCAAAATTCTCAAGACCATCGGCGTCACCCACTAAAAAGCACCTGCATGGGGGGCGCAAGGTGCTGTGCCCCCCCATGATCCCTGGCCAAACGGTGGCCCGTATTATTCTGCAACCCCCACTTTCTTAATCAGAGTTAGTTTACCCTTGACGACCTTGAAAATGACCATGGGCTTTTCCACGGATCCGTCCCGCTTTAAGGTCATTTTACCTCCGTAGACGCTGTCAAAAGCCGGATTCTGCCAGATAGCCTCTTCCAGCTCGCCACCATTGAGCGGATTCCCCTTTTTCTTAACCACCCGGCTGATCAACTCGGCGAAGATGAACCGCACCGCATCGTAATAGTTCGCCGAGTAGAAGTCGGTCGGCTCTTGCCATTTCGTTTCAAAATCTTTGACAAAAGCCTGGGTCAAAGGATACGTACTCGTCCGATCGTAGAACTCCACACAGGAATAGATGTTTTCACTCGCCTCTCCGGCGATGGTTTGCAGATCATTGGTCCATTCGGGAACGGACATGGGACAGGTCAAACCGATCTCTCGTGCCCCCTTCACAGCATATCCGATATCCGCGCCCGTAGAGAGATTGACAACGGCATCCGGCTTTGCCGCCCGAATACGAGTCAGGTAGGCGCTGAAGTCGGTTAATCCCGGCTGATGGGGCTCTTCGGCCACGATCGTCCCTCCCCACTTGGTCCACATCGGGATCACCGTATTTTTCATGGGCAGTTCACCCGATGGGTCTGAGAGGTACATCAAACCGAGTCGGCGTATCCCCATGTCCCAAAAATACTTTATCATGGCAGGAAGCAGCTGCTGCTGGGACAATCGAATGGTGTGTAGAAAAGGCTTGTCCACCAGCTTGGGGCTCCATGCGCCGCCGTTGATCATCAGGACCTTCGCTTTCTCGCAAATCGGCTGGGCCGCCAAAGAGGTCACGCTAAAAGAAGCCAATACTACCGGGATCTTGTCCACGCTGATCATCTTCCGCACGCCGGTGACGCACAAATTCACATCCACATTCTTGAAGTCCGTAATGATCAGATCCATCTTGTAACCCGCCACGCCTCCAGCCCCGTTGATCTGATCGATTGCCGTGAGGGCACCGCGGCTCATGACCCTGCCGTAATAGGCCTGCGGACCAGTCATCGGCCAGAAGGCTCCGATCGGAAACGTTTTTGTGCCCTGCGCATGGGCTGGCAGACACCACGCGAACACTCCTACACAAACCAACAAAATCCTTGCATACTTCATGACCATCCTCCTTTCTCGCCTCTAAGACGATTGACCACCCTAAGTTTCTTTCCCATTATGACACCGTCTTGTACACGGGAGGAACATGATAGCCGGAATAGGCAGGCATCGCCTCTCCTCTTTTGAAAACCATCCTCGGCTCCAACAGCCTGTCACCCTGCATCCTCTCGCCGCCTGTCCCGTCCACGAAACAATAATCTCCTTTCGTCAGCTCGAGGACCGTGATATCCGCAGCCATACCCAGCTTCAGGCCACCGCGCCTGCCTTCTTCTCCGAGTGCCCTTGCCGGGTTGGCGGTCGTCATTTCGATCACTTGCTCCACCGTCAGTCCCAGGTTGATGAATTTGGACATCACTACGGCCAGTGATTGCGCCGCCGATCGGACGATGGATACCATGTCCGTGCTGATGATCGAAGGGATCAGCCCTAACGAGAGGGCGTGGCGGGCAATCGTGAGGCTGAAGTGATTCAGCCCGTGGCAGCAATCAAGAAAGACCCCTCGCTTGCGCGCGGCATTAAGTTCCGGATAGACCGTCCCGTCCTTTAAGATCATGCCACCCGGCTCCCAGGTGAGATAGTGGCTGAGAATATCCCCTTTCTCCAGCAGGGTAACCGCAGCCCGAGAAAAATCATCCATCTTGTCCGTGGGCACACGCTTTCTCGTCTCGCCGATATGGAGCATTAAGGGCATGCGGTAATCCTTCGCCAGTCTTTTCGCCCCTTCGACCGCCTTCATACCCGGCCCCTCAGCCAATGCCTGAACGCACCGAACCTTGATGCCCTTGATGATGTCGGCATGCGTCTCGACGGTACGCTTGCACCGATCGATATCGAAATCGTGCTCCGAGCACAGCTCGGGTATCTTGACGAGGCCTGTATTGGATAGGTTGAGAAAACACAGGATATCGGTCTTGGCACGCTCGACGATAAATAATCGCAATGCTTCGAAGTTTGCCGGACCCGCAGATCCAGCGTCGCCTAAAAGCGTGACACCGGAGTTCAGCCCGAATTCGTCGGCCGGAACTCCCAACTCCCAAAACCCTTTGACAGGATGGCAGTGAATATCGATTAGGCCAGGGGCAATGATTTTCCCTCTCATGTCAAATACCTTCGTTCCCTCACCGTCCGGGAGATTCTTCCCGACTGCCCGGATCTTGCCGTCCTGGATTGCCACAGATCCCTCGCCATGTATTGTCTGCGAAGGATCGATGATCAACCCGTCTTTCAATAGTATGTCGAACATAGTTCTCGTGTCCTCCTATCCATCTTTTTCGTTCAAAAGCGCTCTGCCGACGCCTGCCAGCATATTATTTTATACACAGCGTCATAAACCACAGCAAAGGGCGTCATTCCTGCCCCGTATCAAGTACGGGGTAAACTCCAGCAGGAATCCAGACATCGTCCCTGCGAAAGCAGGGAACCAGTTTTAGCATGCTGGGTTCCCCCGTGTCAAACACGGGGCAGGCTTAGTCAAGCCCGGAATGACAAACCCTGTAAAACTTATGTCGTCATCTATAGCTCTCTCTTACCCACCCGACACTCTGATCACTTGATATCCATTCTTGTCGTTGGCCTACTTTCCTATTCCATCAAAAGAGATCCCACCATTCGTTCCGCCTTAGAAGCTCCGCTCCCGTCTCTTCTAAAATAATATGCCCTGCTTTCATGACATAGACTCGTTTGCTCAGCTTGAAGGCAACCTTGACGTTCTGCTCCACAAGCAGAACGGCTGTCTTGAGATTGCGGTTAATCTCCTCGATGATCTTTGCCACATTCTGGAAGGCGACAGGGGACAATCCGCTGGACGGTTCGTCGAGCATGAGCAGTTTCGGCTTTCTCAGCAAGCCCATCCCGAATCCCAACATTCGCCTCTCGCCGCCGCTAAGAGTGCCCGCCAGTTGGTTCTCGCGATCCTTTAATACGGGAAATAACTGATAGACTTCGTCCAGTCTCGAATGAAAAGCCGTTTGATCTTTCATGGTAAAAAAACTCATCTCCAGATTATCCGTAACCGTGAGGTCGCTGAACATAAAATTCTCTTGGGGCAGGTGGTAGATCCCTGCATCCAATTTGGAAGCCGGGGATGCAAACGTGAGGTTCCGGTTCATGTAAAGAACCTGTCCACCGTAAGGGGTTAATAACCCGAAGATAGACTGGAGCGCGGTGCTCTTGCCAGCCCCATTATGGCCAATCAGGCCGACAATCTCGCCGGGGAGAACGAAAAGAGAGAGATCATACAGAATCTGCTTCTTCCCGTATCCCGCCTCAAGGTTGTTTACCGCAAGCAGCATCGATGAACCTCTGTCCCCTTCCCTGACCTAATCGATTCCAAAGTAAACCTCCGCGAGCTTGGGATCGGCCATCAGGCTTGCCGGGTCACCGTGAGCCAAAACCCTGCCTTCGCCCATGAAATAGGCTTCCTCCACT
Source organism: Thermodesulfobacteriota bacterium (assembly GCA_047519465.1). GTDB lineage: Bacteria > Desulfobacterota > BSN033 > BSN033 > UBA1163 > UBA1163. Next base: position 20,889 of record JAPVTA010000159.1, read on the forward strand.
AAACCCCTGACTACGTCCAAATTATGCTCGATAAGAAGAATTGTCTTCCGCCCCTGTTTCGCTATGTTCCTTATCAGTTTTATGATTCTCTCCACGGACTCCGGGTCAAGAGCCGAAGTCGGCTCATCCAGAAGCAGGATAGGACATTCCGTGGCCATTAGGCGCGCCAGGGCCACCAGTTTTTGTTCCGCTGTTGAAAGATTCCCGGCCAGGTGCCCCGCTTTATCCAGTAAGCCTACCATTTTCAGGTACCCTAACGCTTTACCGTAATTTTCCCTCTCTTCCCGAGCCACCTGCCAGGGGGAAAAGAACAAGGACACGATCCTTTCCCCGCTCTGCCTCGGACGGGCAACCCGTACGTTGTCGAGTACAGTCATCTCCTTAAAAGCACGAATATCCTGCCATGAACGCACGAGTCCGTTATGCATCAGTTTGTGCGAGGCCTGGCCGGTGATCTCTTCGCCGTGGATGTAGACCTTTCCGCTGTCGGCGTCCAAAAAGCCGGTGATCAGGTTAAATATCGTTGTCTTGCCGCACCCGTTGGGACCGATCAAACCGGTAATCCTTTCCGACGACAGCGTGAGCGAAGCATCCTTCACCGCCTGTAGCCCGCCAAAAGATTTCGAAAGCCCCTTGATTTCGAGAGTGGGAGTCGATGCTGTTTTCTCCCCGGGCAAAGATAAGTTTCCTTTATCGTCGGCTGGCACATCGGCCGGTATCCGATACGCTTTCGCTTGAGCCGCATATTCTGGCAGGATTCCCTGGGGACGAAAAATCATCATAAACATCAGAATAAGTCCGTAGAAGATTTCGCGGAGCACATCCACGACACCTGCGGCGCCCGGAACAAACCGCAGCACTTCAGGCAAGCCCACCAGAATGGCCGCTCCCACCAGAGGGCCCCAAAAATTCGCTTCTCCGCCGAGAATGACCATGACAATGATAAAGATCGAAATTTCGATGCCGAACGAAACCGGACTGATGAAGCTAATAAAATACGCCAAACTACTTCCGGCGATCGAGGCAATTCCCCCGCCAAGGGCGAACACCAAGACCTTGAACTTAAGCGTATTTTTCCCCAAGGCCCGACAGGCGCTCTCATCTTCGCGGATCGCTTTCAGCACCCGTCCAAAGGGCGAGTGGACTAACCGCCAGACAAAGGAGAAACAGACGAGGCCGATTACAAAAGCGAGGGGGAGAAACCTCATAGGAGTATTAAACTCGAACCCGAATAATCGCGGGACGGGGATATTGGGAATCCCACCCTGCCCCTCCGTAATCCCTCGGGCCGTCAGCATGAATTCATAGGCCACCATCTGGAAGCCGACGGTAAAGACGATGAGATACTCATCCCGGACCCTGAGGGACGGGATCGCGAGCAGGGCGCCGACGATGGCCGCGAGCAGGAATCCCGCAGCCATTCCAGTAAGAAAATTATAGCCGAGGTGGATGCTGATCAGAGCCGCAGTATAAGCCCCAATGGCGCTGAATACCGCATGGCCCATCGAGATCACACCCACATAGCCCATGACGAGGTTCAAAGATTGGACCAAGACCGCGTAGGTGAGAACGAATACCAAAATGTTGACGACATAATCCATGGATCGCTTACCCTCGCCTGGAACCCATCAGCCCCTCTGGCCTAACCACAATCACCACGAATAAAATGGCAAAGGCGATCATTGTCTTATACTCTCCGGGCAGCACGAGCATGCCGAGGTTCTCCGCAAAGCCAAGAACGAAGCCGGCAAGGGCATGCCCTGGTATACTGGACACACCTCCCAGGAAGACAGCCGTAAAGGACATAAAAAAGGGATGGATCCCCATGGTCGGATAGGCCACGTTCTTGGCTGTAAAGAGAAACGACGCGGCCC
>JAPVTA010000160.1:0-12565 GCA_047519465.1 Thermodesulfobacteriota bacterium
GGTCCGGAGATTCCGAGGTAGGCTGGGATTTTGATTTCAGCCATTTTTTCAATGATCTCAACGTGCAGGAGGTCGGGCGGTCAGCGGGTAAGAAGGCATTGGAGAGGCTGGGCGGGAAAAGGATTCCTACTGGCGTCTATCCAGTCCTCCTTGGCAACAGGGTGGCCTCTGAATTTCTATCCCTTGTTGCCCATTCCTTTTTAGCAGACCAGGTTCAGAAGGGGAAATCTCCTCTCAAGGAGAAGCGAGGAGAAAGGTTTTTTTCTCCCCTCCTCACGATCGTAGATGACGGACTTTATTCGAAAGGGATGTCCACTGCGCCCATCGACGGAGAGGGGGGGCGGTGTCAGCGAACCCCCTTAGTCGTTCAGGGAGTAGTGAACGGCTATTTATACGACACGTATTGGGCCAATCGAGAAAATCAATCCTCCTCAGGGTCGCGGGTCGGGTCGACTGGAAACAGCCGGCGCCACGGCATCAAATCCCCTCCCGGCGTGGGAATCTCAAACTTTTTCATTGAGCCGGGAGGTCTTGATTTACCCATGCTTATGGAAAACCTTTTTCAGGGGGTGGTGGTGGAGGAGGTAATGGGTCTCCATACCGTGGACCCCATCTCCGGCGACTTCTCTTTGGGCTGTTCAGGCGACTGGGTCGAAAGGGGAGAGAAAGTCCATCCTGTCAAATCAGTAGCCGTTGCAGGAAACCTTTTCGAACTTTTCCGACAGGTGACTGGGGTAGGGGCGGACATCCGGTTTTTAGGGGCAGTGGGGTCTCCGAGTCTATTGATCAAGGAGCTACTAATTAGCGGAAATTAAATAGAAATTTCATTTTTTCCTCCTCATCTTTGGGGGGGAGAGAGTTCAGAAGAGAGGGTTCCTTAAAAAAAACTTGACATGGGAATGTATAGTCTGGTATTTAAGAAGAGTTTTCACAAGGCGGTTTAACGCAAAAATGAAAGAGACAAGGAGGCTATTTTGGATAAAGACTACTTTAATGTTCTTATCTTTGGCCAAAAAACTTCCAAGACTCGCCACGTCAGAATACACAAAAAGACCTTTAAGATCGGACTCTACCTTCTAAGCTTCGGCCTCCTCTGCACGATTTTCTTTCTCTGCGACTATATTCAAGTTAGAAAGAAAACCTTCGAGTTGAGTCAGTTGCGACAGCAGACCCAGGAGCAGAAATCCAAGATTCATTTTTTCGCATCCAAGATCGAAGACTTGGAGAAACAGCTCTCCAAGCTGAAGGACTTCGATAAGAGAATTCGTATCATTGCCAACCTGGAGAAGGGCCAGGAAACGACTCTGCCTATGGGAATGGGTGGGCCGTCTCCCTCGGACGTCCGAGAAAAACTGAAGGCAGAGAAAAATGAGATGGGGCTGGCTCAGCAGATGAGAACCGACATCGAACGTCTCGAGTCAGAAGCAACGTCCCAGGAAGAGAGCCTTTCCGAACTCGAAAAACTTTTGCAAAGTAAGAAGGAGATGTTGGCGCACACCCCCTCGGTATGGCCGGTCCATGGATGGGTGACATCGGGTTTTGGTTTTCGAACCAATCCTTTTACAGGGTTGACCCAGATGCATGAAGGCCTGGATATCGCGAATCGGATTGGAACCCCAGTCATTGCTCCGGCAGATGGGATCGTGTCAGATACGGGGAAGGATTCCTCCCATGGGAATGTGATCGTGATCTCCCATGGGTTCGGGATCATCAGCCGCCATTACCACCTCAATAAAATTTTTGTAAGAGCCGGGCAGAAAGTGAAACGGGGGGATAAGATTGCCGAGGTCGGGACGACCGGCAAGTCGACAGGGCCCCATCTTCATTACGAAGTAAGGGTCAACGGCATTCCGGTCAACCCGGTGAGATATATTGTGAATTAACGTATCCGATCAGATAAGCCGCAAAAGCCTACCCGCTACGTGCCTCTATCTGCAATTGCCTGTGTTTATCTCGTTAGTAGTGCAAACGCATTAAATGTCATTACGCTCAGCGAAATCGCCCCTCGCCCCATCCCTCTCCCCGGCGGGGAGAGGGATGGGGCGAGGGGGCCTTCATGTTAAAAAAACAATGCGTTTGTATCACTCATTTTCCGCTACCCTGCCCTGTAGACCATGCGGTCCACGATGGAACTTCTAACGGGGTTTACTTGGACGGATCGACTGTAGAAGGAATCCTTGGGATGGAAGAAGTGTCTGTCTCTAAGGGTTTTTTTCTGGGATAAATGGCCCCCGATGCACTGGAAACAGGACCCGTCTCCGGAAAATCCTTGCAAGAAAGTTTTCTTATCAGGTCCCCCGCTCTTTCCTTTTCGTCTTTTTTAGGACCTCCCGGAGGGATCTGGATGAACGAAAAGATTTTTCCTTTTATAAACTCGCCATTTCTGTCCAGTTCAACCCACAACAAAGGAGCGTAGCCTTTTTCTTCATCCAGGCTCATCCCTCGATAGGTGCAGAAGTTGCCAAGGCTGTAGGCGATCAATCTGTCTTGGTACACCTCCATGGCTCTGGGGACGTGGGGGCCGTGCACCAGGACAAGATCCGTGCCCCTGTCCACGGCCTCATGGGCAAATTGAATGAGGTTTCCTCTTGGTTCGTCCAGAAAATATTCGAACTCATTTTCGGTCTGTAAAGCGGCTCCTCCTTCCTTCCCTCCGTGAATCGATAGAATCAATATGTCATATTTTTTTGAAAGCAGGTCGATCTCTTGTAATGCTGTCTCAGGGTATACAATGGATCTCGGAGGCGGACCGAAGGAGAATGCGACAAGGCCGATCTTTACCCCTTCGATGTCGAACTCCGCCACCTCTCCTGCCTTGCTCGAGTACTTTATCCCGACGGCGTCGAGGGCCTTTTTCGTGGAGGACATCCCCCGATCTCCAAAATCTTCCGCATGATTGTTTGCAAGAGAAACGACATTGAAACCTGCGGCAACAAGGTTCTTGACAAACCTCGTTGGAGTTCGAAAGACGTAAGATTCATTATCCTTCATCTTTTTTGCCGGAGAGCCTCCGTCGCACAGGGGCCCCTCAAGGTTGCCAAAAACAATATCCGCTCTTCTGAGGATCTCCTTTGACTCTTCGAAGAGAAGCATTCCATCCTTTCCTGGGAGCTTCGGAGAAGGGTAATCCGTGCCCATCATAATATCCCCGACAGCCGCCACAGTGATGACAGAAGCGGTCCTGTCGGGTCCTTCATTTTCCAAACTCTCTCCGTTGATCGGAAGGAAGAATAGGAACAATAAAATCAGTAAGATTTTGGATTTTGTGAGATCCATCCTCTTCTCTCTACGCTATCATTCAAACGAGAAGGGGGTGCTTGTCAAGACCTCGCTAAACTTTCTTGAAAAAGTCGGCCTTCCCCTATTCTGCGATCAGGTCTCGGAAATACTATGATTAATTTGGGTAACACTTTTTGGCAAAATGTTGTTCTCTTATTACCCTGGGTCCGTCGTTCCTGCCCCGATTTTCATCGGGATAAACTCCAGCAGGAATTCAGGGTTCCCGGTGAAAACCGGGACCCAGAGTATAAAAAAATGGACTCCGGCCCAGGCTTCCCTCGGCTTCGCCGAGAGGCGAGCGCCGAGGCGAGCTTTCGCCGGAGTGACGCTTTGCGTTAATGATGTAGGCAGGGAGAAGCGGGACGTTTCCTTTTGGGGATTGCAACCCTCTGTCATCCGTTATATAATTCATCGATATAAAAGAAGATCTAAGAGGAGAAAGGCTTCTTTATGATTGGGTCGCTGATCAAAAAGATCGTGGGGAGTAAGAACGAAAGGGAATTAAGAAAAGTCCAACCCCTCGTCGACAAGATTAACCAACTGGAAGCGGAGGTCAGCCCGCTCGGTGATGACCAGCTCCGGAGCAAAACCTCCGAGTTTAAGGAGCGAGTTGGGCGAGGGGAGCCCTTAGAGGAGATCCTTCCTGAGGCCTTTGCCGTCGTTCGCGAGACAGCGAAGCGGACCCTGGGTGAAAGACATTATGATGTCCAGTTGATAGGAGGGATTGTTCTTCACCAGGGCAAAATCGCCGAGATGGCGACCGGTGAAGGGAAGACCTTGGTTTCCACCTTACCCGCTTATTTGAACGCCCTTGAGGGGAAAGGGGTCCACATCGTTACCGTGAATGACTATCTGGCGAAAAGGGATAGGGAGTGGATGGGCGTCATTTACCGGTTCCTGGGCCTCTCCGTCGGGGTGATCCTTCACGAGCTCAACGACCGGGAACGTAAGGAATCCTACGGCTGTGATATCACCTACGGGACAAATAACGAGTTCGGGTTCGACTACCTCCGGGATAATATGAAGTTCAGGCTTGAAGATTATGTCCAGAGGGATCTGCACTACGCCATTGTCGATGAGGTAGACAGCATCCTGATCGACGAAGCCAGGACCCCGCTTATTATCTCCGGTCCCGCGGAAGAATCCACGGATAAATACTATAAGATCAACCGAATCATTCCCTCTCTGAAGCAAGGGAGCGATTATCAGCTGGAGGAGAAGAGCCACACCGCCTTCTTGACGGAAGAGGGGGTGGCCCACGTGGAGAAATTGATTCATGTCGAAAACCTCTACGACCCCAGAAATATCGAGACCCTTCACCATGTGAACCAAGCTTTGAGGGCCCATACCCTTTTCAAACGGGATGTGGACTATGTGGTCAAAGAGGGGGAGGTGATCATTGTCGACGAGTTTACGGGAAGGCTCATGCCGGGCAGGAGGTGGAGCGACGGCCTCCACCAGGCGGTGGAAGCCAAGGAGAATGTCCGGATCGAAAATGAAAACCAGACGCTGGCCACCGTCACCTTTCAAAATTACTTTCGAATGTACAAAAAGCTGGCTGGCATGACGGGCACCGCGGATACCGAAGCCGCGGAGTTCCGTAAGATCTACAACCTCGACGTGGTGGTGATTCCCACCAATATGCCCCTGATCCGTACCAATTACCCGGATGTCATCTATAAGACCGAGAATGAGAAGTTTCGTGCCGTGGTCCGTGAGATCAAGGAGCTCCACGAATCCGGTCATCCGGTCCTGGTGGGAACGATATCGATCGAGAAGTCCGAGAGATTGAGCCAGCTCCTGAAGAAACAGGGTGTGCCGCACAACGTCCTCAACGCAAAACATCACGAAAGAGAAGCTGAAATTATCGCGCAGGCCGGAAGAGTAGGGGCCGTCACCATCTCCACCAACATGGCCGGAAGAGGAACGGACATCCTGCTGGGAGGAAATACGAAATTCCTGGCCAAGACCCTGGTGAAAGACGAGGTCACGGAAGAGACGATGAAGAAGGCTGGTGAAAAGGCCTTGGCCATCGTCAAGCAGGAGAAGGAAAAGGTCATCCAGGTGGGAGGGTTGCACGTTCTGGGGACCGAGCGGCATGAGGCGCGGCGCATCGACAATCAATTAAGAGGAAGATCTGGCCGGCAGGGCGATCCGGGTTCTTCCCGATTCTATCTCTCTCTGGAGGACGACCTCTTAAGGATTTTTGGCTCGGAGAGGATTTCCAAGATCATGGACCGGCTGGGAATTGAAGAGGACCAGCCGATCGAGCATCGACTGGTCACCCGGGCCATTGAGAGCGCCCAGAGGAAAGTGGAAGCTCATAATTTTGAAATACGGAAGCATCTGCTGGAATACGATAATGTAATGAACAAGCAGAGAGAGGTGATCTATTCCCAACGGAGAGAGGTGTTGGGGAGCGAAGACCTGAAAGAGACGGTCATGGAGATGATCGAAGAGGAGGGCGAAGGGCTCGTCGATTTCTACACGGATGAGAAGGAGCATCCCGAGGAGTGGGATCTGAAGCCGCTCCAGGATGCCTTCTATCAGCAATTCTCTTTCAAATGGGCTCCTCCCTCGGTGGAAGAAAACGGGGCCAGAAGAGATCAACTCATCGAAGCGATTATTGAGAAGGCAAAAGAGGCGTACCAGAAGAAGGAGCAGGAATTCGGAGCACCCACGCTTCGATACTTGGAGAAGGTGATCATGCTCCAGTCCATCGATTTCCACTGGAAGGACCACCTTCTTGCCATCGACCAGTTGAAGGAAGGGATCGGCTTAAGAGGTTACGGTCAGAAAGATCCTCTCATCGAATACCAAAAAGAAGCCTACCAAATGTTTCTCGAGATGCTGGACAGGATAAAAAAGGATACCATTGAAAAACTTTTCGCCATTCAGGTGGCCAAGGAAGACCGCGCGGCGGAAGAGGTGAAGCTGGAACGAAAACAGACCTTCATCATGAGCCGGGGAGAGGCCGCCCAGGCTGGCGGAAAAACCGAGAGCGGAAAGGGTGTTACTGTTCGGCGGGAGGGAAAGAAGGTGGGGCGGAACGACCCCTGTCCTTGCGGGAGCGGAAAGAAGTACAAACGGTGCTGTCTGCCTCGGGAGGAACAAGCAAGAGCGTAGACAGGAAATTCCAAATGTCGAAGTTCAAATGACAAATGAATGTCAAATTTCAAAATTCTGAACTTTCAACATTTGAACTTTGGATTTCATTTGAACTTGGGGCTTTGACATTTGACATTAAATCACCCGTCGAATCATTCAGTCGATAGTAAGAACAAAGGCGAGACAATAGATGAAATCGCTTGATTTCAACGTTCAGGGTTTTCTTTTTTCCGGGATTTCAGCAGGGATCAAGAAGGATGGAAAAAGGGATCTGGGCCTGATTTACTCCGAAGTTCCTGCTCAGGTCGCCGGGCTCTTCACTACGAACGCCGTGAAAGCAGCACCCGTTCAATTGGATAGGGAGCGCATCAAGAGAGGTCTATGTCAGGCAATCGTTGTGAACAGCGGAAATGCCAATGCCTGTACCGGGAGTCAAGGGTTGAGAGATGCCAAAAGGGTTTCGTTTCTTGTCGCGGAACGGTTGGGAATCGACGAGCGGTTAGTATTTCCTTCCTCTACGGGCGTGATCGGAAGCCGGCTTCCAATGAGGAAGATTGAGGAAAGAATCCCAGAATTGACGGATCAGCTTTCTTCAGAAGGCTGGATGAGGACCGTGGAAGCCATGATGACCACAGATACCTTTCCGAAGGTCGAGAAGGCTGCTTGTCGTATCAGGGGAAAACAAGTGAAATTGTGCGGGATGGTCAAAGGCGCTGGAATGATCCGTCCGGATTTGGCGACGATGCTCTCCTTCCTTGTCACGGACGCCTCCATTAAAGCCCCCTTGCTTCAACAGATGCTGGAAAAGGCTGCTGAGGAATCGTATAACCGGATCACGATCGACGGGGAGACCAGCACGAATGACACGGTTTTGCTCTTGGCTAACGGAAAGGCGGGTCATCCATATTTGAGCGGTATAGACCGCGATGCCGAGGCGTTCCAAGCAATGCTTTCAAGAGCTTGCCGCAACTTGGCCGAGGGTGTGGTAAAAGACGGAGAAGGTGCAACCAAGTTGATCGAAATCCTGATCCGGGGAGCGCGAAACATAGAAGAGGCGAAGCAGGCAGCGTATGCGGTCGCCCATTCTCCGTTGGTCAAGACCGCTTTCTTCGGTGAGGATGCCAATTGGGGAAGAATTCTCTGTGCCCTGGGCTATTCCGGTGTGCACATCGATCCGAATAGAATTGATCTCTTTTTCGACAAGACCCCGATCGTAAAAAAGGGGGTTGGAGTAGGTCCTCGATTAGAAGAAAGAGCAGGTCAGATTCTCAAAAACAAATCCTTCAAAATCACCGCCGATCTCCATGAGGGTAAGAGCCAGTTTTCAGTCCTCACCACAGACCTCTCTTTAGACTATGTGAAAATCAACGCCTCATATCGCTCTTAACTTCCCAGTTCCCTCCCTCTCCCCTAACACGAACCACGAATCCCGCCTCGATGAATCTCCGGCGAGGCAGGCACCAGTCACGAATCACGATTATTATGATCGAAAAGTGACATTTATTGTCGGGTCACCGATAAAGTTTCATCCCGATATACCTTGTTTTCTCTCATGATATCGACACATTTGACTACCTGGCATCATTCTTGCTCAAAAAAGAACAGGGGTAAAACGAGGCGAAAAGAGTCAAACGGCGAGGGGCCCCGGAGTGGCGGGTGTATCCGAGCGGCCAAGTATGAGGTAGATGGTGGAGCGAGATAGTTTTCAAGAATTTGCGGCAGGCTTAGACCGGATCCTGGAGAATACCTATTTCGACCTGAGAGAGGCGATGGACCGATTTCAGGAACTGTGCTTAGAGATTTCCGCGGAGAGGAATGTTCCAGTAGATATCTTTGCCGAGGCCCGCCAAACCTATAAAAAAATTCAGGATCAGCTCACCAAGATCAACAGAGCCAGGCAACTCTTAGAAGGCCAATACAGGCAGTATTATCGCCGGGACTATGAGCGCGAAAAAGAAATCATGCAGATCGCATTCTTGGCCAAGAGTTTGTATCTGACATTCGAAGAGATGGAAGCAAAGCGCAAGCTAAAAGGCATGGAAGAATATATTGAATCGCACGTTCAGCAAATACTGTTTCCATGGTTTCAATCTGAGGAAAATCAGACCATTCTTTTGAGAAATCTACACGATCTCGACGAATTGGAGTATAAAGCCAGATTTGAATTGGGATTCGAGCGGAGACAAGAGGTGATCCAGAACGCGATACGAAGCATCTCCCTCTTTGCCTTGTTAGGAGAGGGAGGGTTGATCGATATCCTTCAATCTCGCATTCGATTCCGGGAATACGATATCACAGAGCGTTATAAAGAGGACGAGTTCCGCGGGGCTTTAACCCATTTAAAGGAAATATCTCCATCAGAAGTCCAGAAGGTCATTAGACGCTTCGCGGACAGCAGTGAATTTTTGAAACTGAAATGCTTGCTTCTTAGGATTCAATCTCAAAATGATCTGAAAAAGGAAACCGTACGTTCTGCAGAAAATATTTTACAACGAATGGGTGAGGGAGAAGTGAGAGTACTCTCAATTTGAGAGCCTGTGGATTTCGATCTGTCTACCCTGTTATAAGCCCTCTTTCCACCTTAGGCTAACCCTTCTCTCTATTCCCCCCCTGAAGCTAAGCCGTCCCTTAATTCCCCCCTTAGGCTAAGGGGGGATTGTTTTCCCCTTCAATACGCTCATTCAAATGGTAATCGATAATTCTTGTTGAAGTTTTTATTCAAAATTAGTAGACTCAAATCAAACCGTAGGGCTTTAACCAACCTTCCTCCCAACCTTTGGAGGGTTCCATGACCACACAAGAAGTTAAGCGTAAACTCACCGCCATTCTGAGTGCCGATGTGAAGGGCTACAGCCGTCTCATGGGGGAGGACGAGGAATGGACGGTTCGGACGCTGAGTGCATACAGAGAAGTAATGGGGAGCCTCATCCAGCAGCATCGAGGACGGGTTGTGGACGCTCCAGGGGACAACGTTCTGGCCGAGTTCGTCAGCGTAGTTGATGCGGTGCAGTGTGCGGTCGAGATCCAGCAGGTGTTGAGAGCGAAGAACGCCATGCTGCCTGAGAACCGGAGGATGGAGTTTCGGATCGGGATCAACCTCGGGGATGTAATTGAAGAGGGAGCAAGAATCTACGGGGATGGGGTTAACATTGCGGCCCGGGTGGAAGGCTTAGCTGAGGCGGGGGGGATCTGTATATCCGAAAGTGCCTATCAGCAGATTGAGAACAAGGTGCCCTTGAGGTACGAGTACCTTGGAGAGCACGAAGTCAAGAACATTGCCAAGCCGGTGCGGGTATACCGGGCGAGGATCGAGCCTGAGGCAGTCCCTCCGAGATTGGGTAAGGAGAAAAAGCCTGTCGGGAAACGGTTATCCAAGGCTGCTTTGGGTCTAATAGCCGTCGTTGTGATAGCTGGGACGGTAATCCTTTATCAGTTTGTCGTTCGTCCCTCTCCTTCCAAGACAGAGGTTGCTTCCAAAGATAAAATGGCTTTTCCCTTGCCTGATGTGCCTTCTATTGCCGTGCTGCCGTTTGTCAACATGAGCGAGGACCCAAAGCAGGAATTCCTCTGTGACGGGATGACCGAGGCAATCATCACTGCCCTTTCCAAGGTACCAAGAATGTTTGTGATCGCCCGAAATTCTACCTTCACTTACAAGGGAAAGCCGGTGAAGGTCAAGCAGGTAAGCGAAGACCTGGGGGTCCGATATGCACTGGAGGGGAGTCTTCAGAGGTCTGGCGACCGTCTTCGGATCACCGCCCAGTTGATTGATGCACTCACGGGGAATCACCTTTGGGCAGAGCGTTACGATCGTGATCTAAAAGACATATTTGCCCTGCAGGATGAAATCACTATAAAGGTCTTGAACGGCATACAAGTGAAGTTGACAAAGGGCGGAGAAGTTTCAGCGTCCCAAAAATATGCCGAAAAATATTACAGAGGAAAGCAAGGTCTCGATTGCTATTTAAAGCTAATGGAAGCCAGTGGTTACATTCAACGTGGGAACATTCAGGATAACAACATGGCCCGGCGGATGGTAGAGGAAGCGACTGCTATATGCCCAGAGAATCCATCGGGGTATGTTTACCTCGGTTGGGTCTACTGTTTTGATTATTACCTGGGCAACACGAATTCCCCTCGGGAGACTCTTGAGAAAGCTATCGAACTGGCTCAAAAAGCCATTGCCATGGATGACTCCTTATCCGGTCCCCACGGCTTATTGTGTGCGCTCTATACTGCTAAAAGGGAGTATGACAAGGCGATTGCTGAAGGGGAAAGGGGTGTGGCCCTCAACCCTGGTGGGACGACTGAACTTCTAACTTATGCGGCGAGTCTATGCTATGCAGGCAGGCCAAAGGAAGCCATTCAATTATTCCAAAAAGCAATGCGACTAAACCCCTTTAGTCCCACGGGCTTATATTGACAACTCGGCCACCCCCTCCGGGATGAGGGGCGGTTCGAGGAGGCGGTTTCAGCATATAAGAAAGCCATTCAGCTTGCGCCTGATAGCATTATTTCCCATATTGGTCTGGCCGCTACATACAGTATGATGGGCCGAGAGAAGGAGGCCCGTGCTGAAGCTGCAGAAGTTCTCAGGGTCAATCCAAAGTTCTCACTGGATTCCCTTGGAAAGATGCTTCCATATAAGGATCAATCGGAAACAGATAAAGTCGCTAACGCCCTGCGCAAGGCAGGGCTGAAGTGAGAGAAAGGAATTTGCAACAGATTTACTCTTCATTTAATCATGCACATTTCTTCCCGTAATCATTAACCCTCAGAGTAATCTTGGACTGTAGACTCGTGAAGTCCTCTCCCCCTTTCCGAAGATAACTTCGTGTAATCGTAGTTTGACAGTTTTATTTTCCCATCTAACTAAACAACGCATGGTTACACTCGCCCAACTTGCGGAACACTCGGCAGAGATTATATTTTCGTTGACACCCAAGGTCTTTTTTTATATCTTAGAACTAATAAAAAGAAAGTTCTTTCTGGTAGCTATTGTTAAGTCGAAATCCAGACATAATTGTGGGGTGCTCCTCGGCTTTCAGGCAGAAAACGGTTTGATTTCGATTTAAAAAAGGTTTTGCATAAGGAGGGGTGTTTATGAAGGAGAGAAGGCTGATTTGTGCTGGCGTCATTATCGCGGTAATCCTCGTGCTCACGCAATTCACCGAGGCCCAACCGGTACGGTCCGAAGACAAAAGAGAAGGAAGGTTTATCTTTGGGGCAGGTCTGGGTCTGCAGGCCAATACGCCTGACGGCACAGCCTTTGCCCTCGGCTTCACTGGCGATTACTACCTTACCCAAGGGTTCTCGATCGGTCCGCTGATGCAGATGGGATTCACCGGGGATCTCTTCCAATTCGGTCTTACCGGCCAAGCCAAATACACCTTTGACATCAAGGAGATCCCGGCACTCAAACCCCACGTCGAGGCTGGCATTGGGTTTATCTATGCGGATCTAGATCGGGGGCGATTGGGAAGCGAGCATGATACAAGCCTCCTCTTTCCCCTCGGCATAGGGGCCGAGTACCGACTTACGAATTCGATATCGCTGGACACCAACTTCCTGTTTAATTTCACCGACCTCGATGTCCGCGATAAGAATTTCTTCTTTACCTGGCTTGTCGGGCTGAGGTATCGGTTCTAATCATTGAGGAACCTTGCTCAGAACAAAAGCAGAGTCTTGTCCGGAGAAAGGGGCATCATGTTCCTTTTTCTTGCCTGCTAGGCGCGAAGACTCCTTCCTACTATTAATCGTGTTTTTCAATCTTTCCCCTTGATACAATATTTCAAGTGGTAATCGATAGAATAGTTTACATTTGTATGAAAGAATCGGGTTTCCAGTAAGTTGTGTTAGGGCACAAGCTTCACTGTATATCTGCCTATTCAAAAACCTTAAATTTGTTCCCAAGCAATATGAAGAAAGGTTCATAAAAATTTAATGCCCGTTTAATCTTTCTTTGGGGATAATATTTATTGATTTATAGCGAAAGATTGCACCCGGAAAGATTAGGAAATTTTATAAACCACGTAGTCACATTCCTTAAATTCATCGTAATATAATTTTCACCTGCAGTAACATGACAAATTGTTCCAAAAAGGACATTATTTCATCTACTTCACTATAATGGCTTTAAGGCCAGTAAGAATTATCCAGGATTTTTAGCTGATTATAA
>JAPVTA010000161.1:0-2567 GCA_047519465.1 Thermodesulfobacteriota bacterium
CTTGTGCAGTTTAGAGCCTATTGCCACATCGCTATCGAGTCACAAAGCATGAGGAGTAATAAAAGGGACGGTTGTAGATGCTCTTCATCTATCGGTCTGATGTCAGCCATCGTCTCCTGAAGAGACCGCCACTGGCGGAGTGGGGCGAGTGTTGACAGTAAGGCGAAAAATATCCGGCCGGGAATCCTTTGTATCCAGTTCTTAATAGAATTCATAACGTCCCCGGCCTCGTGTGAAAAATCTGGTCCGCTCTCAGGGTGTTCAGGCTACTTGGTTCTTTTGGGGGGTTGGCCCAAAAGCGCTTTTAACTTCTCCATAGCCTTTCCGAAGTCTTCCCATCTTCCCTGTCGAATCGCCTCCTCAGCTTCTTTGAGATCCTCTCTTGCCCGGTTCAGCTGTTCGCTCTGAACGGGGGCTGAGACTTTCTCGGCCTCGGGTTGAGCGGTGCCGAAAACGGCCTGAAGGGCTTGATCAAGGGTTGGCTCCATCACCACTTTGTCCCCGGATACAATAATAATCCGTTTGAGCTGCGGAATATTTGTGCTTTCCGCCGTCAGGTACACGGGTTCGACGTAAAGGAAGGAGCTATCGATGGGGATAATAATCAAGTTGCCACGGATGACCCGGGAGCCTTTCTGGTCCCAAAGGGACAGCTGCCCGGAGATCAGCGTGTTCTGATCGATCATCGCCTCGATCTGCATGGGGCCCAGAATCAACCGCTCCTTTGGGAGTTGATAAAGGAGCATTTTCCCATATTCAGGAAAATCGCAATTGGCAGCCATCCAGGCGATCATGTTGTCTCTGTTCTGAGGCGTAAAGGGAGTCATCAGAAGATACATAAGCTCTTTCTGACCGGGAAGCCGCATCAGGACATAATAGGGGATCATCGGGATGGTATTACCAGCATATTTCTCCTGTGCAAAGCTCCAGAGATCTTCTCGATTGTAGAAGACCTGAGGATCCGTCATGTGATAGGTCCTGTACATGTCGGCCTGAATCGTGAAAAGGTCTTCAGGGTATCTCAGGTGCCTTTTTAAATCCTGCGATAACTCCCCCAATTCTCTGAAGACCCCCGGAAACGCCTTGCGGTAAACGCCGAGGACCGGGTCGTTCGGGTCCATTACATAAAATCGAACAGAGCCTTCATAGACATCCACAATCACCTTCACGGAGTTTCGGATATAATTCAAGCCAATCCCCAAGGATCTTGATTGGGGTTTTGAGTAGGGGAAATGGTCGGAGGTTGTGTAGGCATCCTGAATCCAGTAAAGCTTCCCTTCGCTCAGGACGAGGTAAGGATCTTTGTCCAGTAGTAAAAAAGGGGCGATTCTCCTAACCCGGGCCTGGACACTTCTCCAAATCTGGATACGGCTCTCAGGGCCGAGATAAGAGGTGAGCAGTATATTGACGTCTGAGAAATTCCATGCAAAAAGAACTCTTTTCCAGTAGCTGTCCAGAGGAATGCCTCCCTTCCCCTGATAGCTGGTATAGATATTTTCACTCCCCTTCGGATAGTCAAATTCTTTCATCTTGGTCCCGACGATCCGATAACCCGGGGTCTTTTCGCCGAAGTAGATGGCAGGCCGCTCGACATTCAGGCCGTACTTGGAGACGGGCGGGATATTTTCGATAATATACTGCGGGAATCCTCCTTCGGCAATCTTTGAGACGAAGTTCATGACGAGACCATAGCCGTGGGTATATTGAAGACGCTCATTGACCCACGTCCTGGCCTGTTCGGGAAGCTCGGGCGCCAACTCCCGAGCTGAGAGCTCCACCTGATGATAACCATCCTCCGTATGGTAACGGTCAACGTCAACCTCATAGAATCGATAATAGAGACGCATCTCCTGAGTTTGCCGATAGGTCTGCAGCAGTGGCCGCCAATCCCAGAGGCGGATATTCTGAATGGTCTCCTGGTGGTCGGAGACCTGCTTGGGGGTGAGGTCCGATAACCCGGGGTACGTTTTCACTTCTATTTTGTCGAGTTGAAAGGCCTTGCGTGTAAAATCGATACTATGCTTGAGATAAGGGGTCTCCAATTTCAGCTCGCTGGGCTCCACCTCGAATTTTTGCACGAGACTGGGGAGCAGGATGATCACCACAAAATAGAGGAAAAAATAGCTTCCAATGCCAATGAGGATCGACCTGAACCTCCGTTTCAAGAGGTTTAAAAGAACCCAAATACCTAAGGCAATGGACGCAAAAAGCATGATCCAGAGACTGATCCTCGTGACGTTATACGCCGTATACCCCACTCCGTAGACAACGCCAAGGGTAGAGTAGAGGAGCTCAAAACGATCCAGGTAATAACCCCACACCCAGTTTCCAATGAAGAGAAGAAAAAGAATAGCCACATGCCCCAGGCCTGTCCAATTTCTCCTTTGAGGAGAATTTACCCCGAACCGAAGCATGCCCAAGGACATGTACCCGATAGAGATGAGCAAAAATGTTGTGAAGGTCAGACCTGTCAGGCCGTTCTGGATCATCTCATAAAAAGGAAGTCTGAACATATAGAATCCGACATCCGCACCAAAGATGGGATCGGAGAATCCGAAGGTCCCCCC
>JAPVTA010000162.1:0-6406 GCA_047519465.1 Thermodesulfobacteriota bacterium
ATCAGCCAATCTTGAATACCATGGCTGCTCCGGTATCGCCGGCAGCACAGCCGGCCCACAGGCCATAACCCCCACCGAGCATGACGATCTCTTCTATCAATTCAGCGATCAATCTCCCTCCTGTGGGTCCCTGGGGATGGCCGTAGATCATCGAGTTTCCGTAATTGTTCATCCAATTGACATCGATCTTCATCATTCGACTCATATAAATATCGTTGACCACAAAGGGACTGTGAGTCTTTACCGCTTTGATATCCTTGACGGTGATCCCTGCATCCCGGAGGGCCATCTCCGATGCGGGCACAGGAGCTTCTGCCATATAGCCTCTCTTAGCCCTGGAAAAGCCATAAGAACAAATTTGAATCTCCACCTTTGGATCCGCGCTCAGCTCTTTTGCTTTTTCCCGGGTGTTAATGATAAACCCGCAGTTGCCATCTGCCGGATGCGTCTGCGATCCGTAAGTGAGGACGCCTCCGGGCTCGACAGGAGCCAGTCTGGCAAGGCCTTCAGCCGTCGTAGGAGTGATCCCTTCATCTTGTTCAACGAGCCTCGTCTCCTTTTTACCAGCCTTAATCTCGACGGGAAACATATACCTTTTTTGAAAGGCCCTGTCATTGGCCAGGGAATCCAAGTATTGCTGGTATCTCCTTAAAGTGACTGCATCGCATTCTTCCTTTGTGGTCCCTATTTTCTTGGCCACATTTTCGGCGGTCTGTATCATTTTAAAACCGGCCGCTGGGTCTTGATTGAAATTGTCCATCATCCAGTTTTCGGATTCCAACTCTCCACCGGGGCCCATCGGGTTAGGCCAAACCGTATGGGGTCCGTTTGAGCAGCGATCTGACATCAAAGCATATCCGGTCTGGTAGGCTCCGAGTTCGATGTTTTGCGCCGCCAGATTGATACCGGTGGTGGAGGTCGTGCAGGCTTGATTGATCATAAGGGCAGGTATATCTTTTGCGCCCTCCACGACCATGGCCGCTGCCCAGGTGTGGCTATAAAACATGCGATGTTGAGCGACGGTAATTCCAAAATAGAGATAGTCGATGACGGTTGGGTCGATCTTCCTTTTCTTGAACCATCGGTTGGCTGTTGTTGCCCCAAGAACGATTGCATTTTCATTGGCAAGACTTCCTTGCCAGCGACAAAACGGTGAAGAGTAATAACCTTTATACGGAATAAACGCCTTACTCAATCGACTCATAATATTTCCTCCTTCCTGAAAAATGACGTGACCGTAATCCGTGTCCCCCTCTTGTAGCCCCCTCTATTCTCCCCTTAACTTAAGGGGGGATCAAGGGGGTTATCGGTACTGAATAAGGAAGGACACGTTTTTTAATATTTATACCAGCCCTCTCCGGTTTTCCTTCCCAGTTTTCCCGCCCGGACCATTGACTTCATCAGGACGGGGAGGGACCACTTGCTCTCCTTGTTTAGTTCTTTATAGAGATATTCTATGACGTGGTGAGAAATCTCGACTCCGGTTAAATCCATTAACTCAAATGGGCCCATAGGATAATTCAGCCCCAGTTTGACCGCTTTATCGATGTCCTCCACAGTCGCAACTCCTTCTTCTAACATCCTGACTGCTTCGATAAAATGGGGCATCATCAGGCGGTTGACGATGAATCCCGGGGTATCCTTCTTCACCTCAACAGGCTCTTTTCCCATCTTTTTCACGACCTCCATGATCTGCCGGACGGTTTCGTCGTTTGTCTCATATCCTCGTATCACCTCGACCAGCCGCATCAGTGGGGCCGGGTTGAAGAAGTGCATTCCTGCCACCTTCGAAGGCCGCTTGGTAGACATGGCGATTTCTGTGATCGACATGGAAGAAGTATTACTGGTAAGGATCACATCAGGCCGTGTCAACTCATCTAATTGTTTGAAGATATTTTTTTTCAACTCCAGGTCCTCGAAGACCGCCTCAATCACAAAGTCCGCACCCTTCAAATCTTCCATCCGCGTCGTTCCTTTGATGCTGCCGAGGACGCCTTTCTTCTGTTCGTCAGTCATTTTCCCCTTTTCGACGCTCTTGGCAAGAAACTTTTGGATGGTTTTCAGACCGTTTTCAACGAAACGGTCTTCGATATCCCTCATCACCACCTGGTATCCAGCCTGTGCCGCGACCTGGGCTATCCCGTTCCCCATAGAACCTGCACCCAATACTCCAATCATTTTAATGTCCATAGACCCTCCTCCATTGTGGGTTATCTTGTCTCTCTAAAGAGTAAGTTAAATTTTTCACATAAATTAAGATAATCCATTGTTAATGTCAATCCATTTTTTTGAGAGCTGCGATACTAAAGACCACGAACATTAAACGATGTACGATGAACGGTTCATCAATCGAGGGATTGACACCCTCCCATCGATATGATATCCAATGACTTCATAAGAGCGTGATGCGTAACCTTCTTTATTCAATACCGATGACCCCTCTTCATCCCCCCGTACCTTAAGGGGGACAGAGGGGGGTTACAAGAAGTGGACACGTCTTTCAGAGGTATTATGTACCGGGATAAAGTCGTTGCTGTTATCGTTCCTGCCTATAATGAAGAGTTGCTGATCAGCAAGGTTCTGAAAACAGTTCCAGCCTTTGTTGACCACATCATTGTGGTCGACGATGCCAGCAGCGACGGAACGGGCGATGTCGTAAAAGCCCATCAGAAGGAAGATTCCCGGGTCATCTATTTGCGTCATCCGAAGAATGAAGGGGTCGGTGGGACCATCGTCACCGGCTACAAATGGGCCCGGGACAATGAGATTTCCATCAGCGTGGTCATGGCAGGCGATGCACAGATGGATCCGAAAGAGCTCCCCAAAATATTGGAGCCTGTAGCCAATGGGGAAGTGGATTACTCCAAGGGCAATCGTCTATTCACAGGTAAGGCCTGGAAGATTATCCCCAAAACGCGTTACTTGGGGAATGCCGTTCTTTCTTTTCTAACGAAGATCGCCTCGGGGTATTGGCACGTGGCGGATTCTCAATCCGGCTATGGAGCCGTTAGCCTGGAGGTGCTTAAAACGATCGATCTCGACGGCGTTTACAAACGCTATGGAATGCCTAACGACTTTTTGGTAAGGTTGAATGTCTATCACTTCAGAGTCAGGGATGTGTCCGTCAACCCCATTTATGGGATCGGGGAACGTTCAGGCATCAAAATTTCCAAAGTTATTTTCACCCTCTCCTTTCTTCTTCTGAAGCTTTTTTTATGGCGGCTTAAAGAAAAATACATTATCCGGGATTTTCATCCCCTGGTACTTTTCTATTCGCTGGGTTTCCTCCTCACCCCTATCGGGTTTGCCTTCGGCTGCTATCTTCTTATTTATAGACTATTCATCGGACCCGTGGCTGCAACAAGCGCTCTGTTTGCAGCCTTCTTTGCGATCTCCGGTCTTCAGTCTCTCTTTTTCGCAATGTGGTTCGACATGGAATATAATAAGGAGCTGAAATAGGAAAAGTAATGCCGAATGACAAAGTTCAAAGTTCAAATCAAGTCGAGAGTCGAAATGCCCAAATATGAAGAATGATTAGAAGAGCAAACCCAAGGGAGGCAGAAGAATGTAAAAGAATGTCCATTTCGACATTTAGTTATTTGTGATTCGTTTGGTATTTGAACTTTGATATTTGGAATTTATGGTTTCCATGAATATCTGCCTCATTACTTCTTCCTTTCCGTCCCATCCTGATGACATTGTTCAGGCTCCTTTTCTTATCGATTTTAGCGAAGGACTAAAAAAAAGGGGTCATCGGGTCTTCGTTTTTACGCAGGATCGCCAGGGGAAAAAGGAAGAATTCTTGAAAGATGTAAAAGTCAGATGGTTCCCCTGGATCAAATCGAAGAAGCCCCTTGTCCAGCTCAACCCTTTCAGCCCCGTCGATTTTTTTAAAATTTTAAGCTTGTTGCTTAACGGCAAGAGAGAGCTTGTTGCGTTTTTAAAAGAGAATAAGATAGAGGCATGTCTTGCCCTCTGGGTTTTGCCGGGCGGTTATTTCGCTTACCAGGCCTTCCGGCGAACTAAGATTCCTTATTCCCTTTGGTCCCTCGGCTCGGATATTTATCGATACGGTCAGAATCCCTTTCTCTATCCGGCGATGAAGAAAATCATTCAGGAAGCCAGAGGTGTTTTTGCGGACGGTTTTGATCTTTCGAAGACAATTGAGGAAAGGTTTGGAAGAAAGTGTTTTTTTTTAGCCACCACTCGGACCATTCAAAAAAAGAAACGAGAGAAACCAGAGGGACCAGAGAAACTAGAGGGGCTATACCGGTTCCTTTTTGTGGGAAGAATCGAGAAGGTGAAAGGGATCGACCTCCTGCTCCAATCCATGGCATCCCTGAAGGAGGAGGCGTTGAGCGCACATCTGACAGTGGTGGGGAGCGGAGGGATGGAGGGATGGGCGAGGGATTTTATTAGAGACAAAGGACTTGAGGGATTTATTTCTTGGATGGGAAACGTACCGGATGAGACGCTCGCCTTCCTTTACGAATCATCGGATTGCGTCGTAATTCCTTCCCGGTCGGAATCCATCCCTCTGGTATTTTCAGAAACCTTGAAGTTTAACAAAGACTTGATCGTCACGGATGTGGGTGATATGGGAATCCTGGGCCGCCAGTATGAAGTGGCCTGGGTAGTCCCGTCGGAAGATGTCCTGGTGCTGAAGGAGAGCATGAAGAAAAAGGTTGAACTCCGGGTTAAAGGAAAGGAAGCAGGAGGGGGGGACAAAAGGGAAGAATTGAAGCGATTATTCGATATCGAGACTTCTGTGGAAAGGTTTTTGGCGGATTATGTATGAAATTACGTGATTAGTGAATCGTGTTGGTGATTTGTGATTTATAAGAAGGAGGCAGACTTATGATAAACCGAGCACAGGACATGGATGTATTTAAGTTATCTCACTCTCTGACAATTGAAATTTATAAATTAACGGAAAGATTCCCTCCCGAAGAAAGATTTGGGCTTTCTACACAAATGAGACGGTCTGCATATTCTATACCGGTGAATATAGTGGAAGGAGCGTCTCGGCTGGGTACTAAGGAATATAGGGAATTTGTAGGAATTGCGAGGGGATCAGCAGGTGAAATAAGCTACCAGCTACTCTTGTCAAGAGATTTAGGCTATATTTCGGAACGGGATTATACATTATTAAAAGAAAGATACGATCGTGTTGCAAGGATGTTGACGGGCCTCATTAAGACGTTGAAACGATAATAAGAACTAATGGCAGCTTTGGAAATCACCATTCACCAATCACCAACACGAATCACGGATCACGCCCGCCTCGCCGATGGCTCATCGAGGCACGGACACGGATATGGAGAAAACGATGAAGGCGATTATACTGGCCGGAGGGAAAGGGACAAGACTCGCTCCTTATACAGCGGTTTTCCCTAAACCTTTAATGCCCGTTGACGGAATGCCCATTCTCGAGGTGATCGTCAGACAGTTAGCCCATTTTCGGATTAGAGAAATGGTATTCACTGTAAGTCAACAGTCAGAGTCGCTCCTCTCGGCCTATTTTGGAGATGGACGCCGGTACGGAGTAGCCATTCGTTATTCGAGAGAGGAGAAGCCTCTTGGAACGGCCGGTCCTCTTACCATCATCCCGAATCTTCCGGAGACATTTATTGTGATGAACGGAGACATCCTCACTACGCTCAATTATCAAAAGTTGATCGGATATCATCGCCGACATCAGGGGATGGTCACGATTGCCATGAGTCAGAAGAAAGTCCCATTGGAATTAGGGGTCATGGAATACGATCGTAGCCATCAGTTAACCCGATACATTGAGAAACCAACGTTCTTCTACTCTGTCAGCATGGGGATTTATGTCTTTGAGAAGAGGGTGTTGGAATGGATCCCTTTCAAGAAATATCTGGATTTCCCCGAATTGATCCAGAAGCTCATTCGACAAAAGGTGAAAGTTGCCTGTTACCCGAGTGACGATTTTTGGCTGGACATTGGCAGGCATGAAGACTATGAAGAAGCACAGAAGAAATTTCAGGAGATGAGGAAGAAGTTATTATATGAACCTTAAATGTCAAATTTCAAAGCTCAAAGTTCAAATAAAACTCAAATGTCAAAGGATAAGATAGATCAAAAAGAAAAAATTTTGACATTGAACCTTTTTGATATTCATTTGGCATTTGAACCTTGACATTTGGATTTGAGCACCGCGACGAATAAGGGTACTGAACGAGGTTGCTATGGGGAAAATCTTGGTTACCGGCGCAGGGGGGTTCATCGGAAGCCATCTCACTGAGGAGTTGGTCAGACAGGGAGAAGAGGTGAGGGCCCTTGTCCGATACAATTCGAGGGATGAAAGGGGCCTTTTGGAAGAGCTGCCCGAAGACATTCGAAGTCAAATTGAAGTGGTTCCAGGGGATCTGAAGGATCCGGA
>JAPVTA010000163.1:0-2789 GCA_047519465.1 Thermodesulfobacteriota bacterium
ATTTAACGGGAAAGGAGGAATAAAAAATGAACAAAACAGAAAGAATTTTTATTGCGCTGGGTTCTATTTTCTGCCTCGTCCTTCTTGGCAGTGGCGCTTTTGCTCAAGGGTATAGTGAATTCCCCGAGGGAGCAGTGGGGGCAACCTATCAGCCAATGGCCTGGGATACCTATGAGGCCAGTTGGTTGATTGGCCATGAGGTTACAACCAAGGAAGGCGCAGATTTAGGGCAAATCAGCAGTCTTGTGATCGACAAGACAAACGGTCGTATTGCCGCAGTGGTTCTGTCTGACGTACCAGGCCTAGGACATGAACAATTGCCCATTCCTTATCGCTCGATTGAAAGAACGGGTCAGGAGACTTTTGAATTCAACTCGGGCGATATGGAGATAGGGGTGGCCCTCGGTCCGAATTACGTGGGTGAGGACCCGTATCTGTATGCGGTGACACGATTTCCGAGTTACTCAGAGTTCTACGGCCTCCCGCCTGTATTGGACGTTGCTTGGCTTACAGACATTTACAGACACTATGGCCAAGTCCCTTATTGGACAGAAGAAGGGGAGAAATCGTCCATGGCGTTGGAGCTCTATGAAAGTGGTCGCCTGACGGGTGCTGAAGTTCAATTGCCAGACGGAGAGGCAGGAGGACGGATCAATGATTTTGTGATCGACTCTTCAGATGGGCGGGTAGCCTTCTTGGTCCTTGACAATGTTCCTGGAAGGGAGACCAGTTTGATCGCTGTTCCGTTCAGTGCTCTATCAGCCCATGGGGAGAATGGTTTCGTTCTCAACACCACCAGGGAGCAGCTGGCAATTGCGTCTAGTTTTGACGAATTTGCGGATTTGAACAATCCGAGATGGGCTGAAGATACTTACAGATACTTCGGCCAGCAACCTTACTGGTCCGAGAAAGGAGGAATGGCACCTACTTCCGCCGAACCCGGGAGTATGGGGCTAGAACAAAACTCGCTGGACTGGTACCAGATGTACGGCTATTGAGAAAGGGTTCCTTCAACGCCCTTTGGAGGACAGCGAAAGTAATCATCCGCTGTCCTCTTTTTTTCATCTCAAATGTGTCATAACCCTTATCTGGCCTGCCCCCCTTGAGAATTTGGGTAGTTGTTCCCTCCTGTGGTCACATGACTTGACCCGTACCCGTACCGGTGATAGGCTTTTAACGATGTGTGGTGAGAAGACACAGCTTTTTGATGAATGGCCTGACGCCTATGATAGATGGTTTACCACACCCATTGGCTCCCTGGTGAGAAGATATGAATTCGAATTAATCATCGATCTGCTGAAACCAAAACGAAGCGAGGCTATTCTGGACGCGGGTTGCGGCACAGGGGTTTTCACGATCGATATTCTGGCGTCAGGTTCGAAAGTGGTTGGACTGGATATATCCCTTCCCATGCTCGAACGCGCACGAAGGAAACTCCGGGGACTTCCCTTCCAGGGGGTGCTCGGAGATATGGCCTGTCTTCCCTTTAAAGAAAGATACTTTGACAAAGTGGTTTCAGTGACCGCTCTCGAATTCATTAAGGATGCGAGAGGGGCGATAGGGGAGCTGTTCCGTGTCACCCAAAAGGGAGGGACCATCGTTGTCGCAACCCTGAACAGCCTGAGTCCTTGGGCCTCGCGTAGAATGGCTGAGGCAAAGGAGAGGCACACCATATTTGAGAAGGCGATTTTCCGTTCTCCGGATGAACTCCGCTCGCTTGCCTCCGGAGATAGTGTGGTGAAAACGGCAATCCATTTCAAAAAAGATGATGACCCGGAGAAAGCCGTTAGGATTGAACAAGAAGGGCAAAGAAAAGATTTAATGACCGGCGCCTTTGTAGCTGTGCGCTGGATCAAACCATGAAAGGTTTCGATGAGGATTTCAAGAAGGAAATACCCAGCTTAGGGGAGGAGACAGAATGGATCAGAGGGAGAAATTATCAGTCGTCATTGAACACTGGATCGAGCATAATGAAAGCCATACGGGCGAGTACAGGAAATGGGCTCAAACGGCAGGTGAGTTAGGATTACATTCGGTAACGGCCGAGATCGAAAAAGCGATGGAGAAAATTTCTCAATCGAATGAAAACTTGAAGGAGGCCCTGAAAACTGTCTCCCCTGGATAGACCGTCAATCAAATTGAGTGATTCTGCGATTGAAGCATTTAAGATTGTCATTCCCGCGGAAGCGGGAATCCAGGAAATAAGCGAAGACCCTGGATTCCTGTTTTCACAGGAATGGCGCATTTCTCCTTCATCTATTCGGTTGATATCCAATGTGACCGGAACGTGCCCCACAACCCCCGCCTTGTAGGCGGGGTCAAGGGGCACAATATGAACGAAATTTCCTTTCCGGGAAGCCCCGCCGTGTGGGCGGGGAGCTTCATTTATAAGTGTTCAGTCCCATGTTCTCTTTCATCTTATCAAGAAAATCACCCGCGAACGGTCAAAGGCTCTCAAGGAAATTTAGTAGAGCCCCATTAAACGCCTCGGCCTGCTCCACGTTGGAAAGGTGACGAGCAGACGGAAGTACCACCAGTTTTGAATTGGATATACGTTCGTGTATGGCCTCGGAAGCAGAGACCGGCGTTCCGGGATCGTCCTCCCCCACCATAACCAATGTTGGCGTTTTAATCTTTGAGAGTCGTTCCAAATAATTAAGCCTTCGAATCGCTTCGGCGCAGCCGATATATCCCGGTACAGGGGTGGCCAAGAGCTGCTCTCGAATCACTGCCAGTATCTTGAAATTTCGTTTAAGAAAGGATGGAGTGAACCAACGCTCCATGGTTTG
>JAPVTA010000164.1:0-27417 GCA_047519465.1 Thermodesulfobacteriota bacterium
AATCGCCGAGGACAACAGCACCCACATTATCCTCCTCCAAGTTCAAAGCGAGACCAGTAATATCATGGGGGAATTGAAGTAATTCATTGTAAGCTGCTTCTCCTAACCCGTGGATGCGGGCGATACCATCTCCTACTTCGATCACGGTCCCCACATTCGTTACGGAAACAGCAGCACCGAAACGCTCAATCTGCTCTTTGATTACAGCAACAATATCCTGTTCCCGGGTTGCCATATTCACCCCTCTCCTCTGTTCTTGGTTTATGGACGACGGTCAGGAGGCGAGTTTATCTCTGTTACCTTCCCGCTTCAACCAAATTTTTTTTCAAGGTTTCTAATTTTTGACGGATGCTGCCGTCAATCAGCGTGTCGCCAATCCGGGCAATGAATCCCCCAATGATCGAGGGGTCCAATTGGCCATCGATCACCACCTTACGGTCGACGATCTCACTCAGACGACGGGAGACCACCTCTTTTTCTTCAACCCCCAAAGGCAAGGCTGTCGTCACCTTGGCACGTTCAACACCCCGATGTACATCTAACAAGTGATTATATTGTTGGAAAATGTCGCCACTACGGGATAAAATCCCTTTGCCCACGAGAAGGATAGCCAAGTTAAAGACCAACGGATGGGCGTCTCCCAATCCCTTCTGTAAGGTACTCTTCTTAACGTCGAAAGGAATCCGGGGGTCTTGAAGCAAGGTCATGAGTTCTTGATCTGTCGCCAAATCGGCTATTTTGTTTAAGCCTTCTTGCCAGATCTCCAACTCATTCTTCTCCAGGGCCAACTCGAAAGCAGCCTGGGCATAGCGTTTCGCGGAACTTATCCTTGGCATGGCTCCGTTTAGCTTTTCTTGAAGGTCGCACTCTCCTGAAGCGTTTCCTCAATGAGCCTACGATGCTTCTGTTTATCCAGGGTTTCTTTGATCACTTTTTCAGCCGCTGCGATAGAGATATCCACAAATTCCCGGCGTAAAGCTCCAACGATTTTGTCGCGCTCTGTCTCTAACTCAGCTCGGGTTCGGTCAACGATCGCCTGGGATTGTTTTTTCGCTTCCTGTCTCGATTCTTCCTTTAGTCTCTCTCCGATTTGCATCGCTTGTGCAATAATGGCCTGCGCTTCCTGGCGCCCCTTCTCGATCTGTTTTTCCACAGTCTCCCTGGCCTGCTCGAACTCCTTCTTGGTCGCCTCAGCCAGTTCCATGGCGTTCCTTGTTCTTGCCGACCTTTCGTCAAGCATCTTCAGGACCGGCTTGAACAAGAAAAGCCGCAGCAGAACAAATAGGATGATAAAGTTAACGACAAAGACGACCAACAGAGGCAAGTTAATCCCCAGACTGGCGAAGCCTCCCATGTTACCCCCTCCGATGATTCATTCACAGAGATGATCTGTTCCCTGGAATGTCAGGCCCGCAGGACTAAAAACATCGCTAATCCGGCGAGAGAAAAAACTGCGATGATGATGGCAATAATAATCGCTGCTAAACTTGCAGGTAATCCTCCCTCTCCCATGGTGATACCTCCTTACTTGACGACCATCGCTAAGATGATACACACGATCAGGACGTAAATCCCTATTGCCTCGGCGAGGGCACCGATCAAGATCATATTGGTGAGAATTGCCCCCCTGGCTTCAGGGTTGCGTCCCAGGGATTGCATGGCTGAAAAGCCGATGAGCCCCAACGCTAATGCTGGACCAAAAAAACCCAAACCCGCGGCTAACCCGATCACTAACATTTTTACTACTTCTGGCGTCATCGATAGGCCTCCTTTCCTTTTTTTATTCTGACTCTTCATGCGGAGATACAGCAATCGTTGCAAAGACAAGGGTTAAACCAGAAAAGATAAGAGCTTGGATGAGACCGATGAGTAGTTCCAACCCATAAAAAGGGATAGAAAATGCGAGAGGGATAAGAAAAGATGAGACTAAGATCAATATCTCCCCGGCGGTCATATTGCCGAAGAGACGGAAGGTGAAGCTGAGCATACGGATAAGATGGCTGAATATCTCTAAGACGCCGACGAACAAATTGATGAACCCGAAAACAACGTTCATCACCCCCTGGCCGATTTTCCCCTTCAGTAATTCTTTGAGCCCTTCTATCATCTGGCGGACATTGATGAACTCGCTGAGGTAATGAGAAACCCCTATCGCCCTCATTCCCCAGGATTCAACGAAGATGAAGGACATAATCGCGATGGAAAGGGGTACGTTCAGGTCCGTGTTCGCCGCCCGGAAGAAGGCGATAAATTCTTCATGTCCATGGGAGCTGTGATGGAGCCCAACGGTTCCAAAAAAGGGGAAGAGAGCAAGGTAGGCATTAGAGATAACGTATATGAAGATTGCAGCAACCCCGGGAAAGATCATCCGGGCATGTTTTTCACCGGCGACACTTCCGACAAAGTTCAACAATCCTTCTACGATGGCCTCGGCTGCGGCTTGCCGCCTGCCTGGAATCAGTTTCATCTTGCGGGTGAGGACAAAGGATAAGACGGCCAGCACGAGGATCGTAAGCCAGGAGGCCAGGAGTGTGTTCGTAACGGAGAAGTGGCGGACGTGAAAAACTGGTTCCGCAGGAAGCTCAACCGTCGGTCTGGGGACTTGGAAAATGCCTGGGGGCTTCGTGCCCAAAAAACTCGATCCGAGAGGGCCAAACACCAAGCCAACCAAGAACAGGACTAAGACGGGAACAAAAAAGAAAATTAAAACCTTGGAGCGACTACTTCCCTTTTTCATTCTTATTCTCTAAATTTTGTTTTTCCTGTTCCGCCTGATACCGAATCAGCATGCGAAAGAGGCCGAAGAATGCGATGACTGTCCCAATGCCAAGACCGATGAAAGTAAATAGAGGGCGCTTATCAAGAACCTCAGGCCGATCAAGCCAATAACCAATCGCTACTGGAATAATCAGGCTCAATGCCACGTACCAACCTACTGTTAGCAGGAATTGAAGTGGCTTTACCCACGTCTTCAGATGAACCTCCAAGAGCATTTAACAAAGATGAAGGGTTACTTCTTCTATACATAACAATCTATTGATATTGATCAACAGAAGCGGGCAATAAATTGTGAATTAGTTAACCTATAACAAATAGGTTGTCAATAATTTTTCTTATTTAGTAGTTTCAGGTAGATAGAGGATTGTCTGTTTTTGAGGAGGGAAAGTCAGCGCTATCCTCTTTTTTCTCAGAAGAACCTTTCATCTTGCAATTGCCTTCGAAGATTCCACCCTCATTAATGATAAGAATCGGGGTTAACAGGGTCCCGTAGACTTTACCCGTGGAATGGATTTCCACACGGGCTTTGGCGCAAACATCCCCTTCAACTAGGCCGTTGATGACGATCGTATTGAGCTGAATCTTCCCTTTGACGTTTGCTGTTTCACCCACGACTAATGTTCCACTTTCGAAGATCTCCCCTTCGAACTTTCCATCCAGACGAAATACGCCTTCAAAGGTCATCTTCCCTTCAAAGACCGTCTCCTTTCCCAGATAAGCACTGATTTCCTCCGACGGGGGTGGAGAGGTGACACCGACACTGCCCTTAGAGAACATCGATTTTCCTCCTGACATGGGTCGCTCCTTTCACATATTGCTTAGCGCACAAAGCATAGCATTTAGAAGTCCAAATTACAAATCCCGGACGAATTTCTGTCGCACCACCGCTCGGCCAATTCAGATCCTTATACCCTATCCGTGTTTTCCGAGAATGGCTTGCACAATCCTTTCCAGGTCGTCGTGGGAATAGTATTCAATCTCTATCTTTCCCCTTTTATCTTTTTGGGTGATCAGGACTTTCGTCCCTAAATATTTCCTCAAAGAATCCCTTAGGCTATTCAACTGGCTCTCCAAGTCTCCTCTTTTCTTGACCGGCGAGGTACGAGGCTTTACAGGTTTTGCTGACCATCGCTTCACAATGGCTTCAGCCTCCCTCACCGAAAGGCCCTTCTTAATAATCAGAGCACAGAGTTCCTTCTGCTTCTCCTTGCTCTCAAGGCTGAGGATCGCTCTGGCGTGTCCGGAGGTGATGTGATCCTGCAGGAGCTGATTTCTTACTTCCAACGGAAGCTTTAAGAGACGGAGGGTATTCGTAATGGTCGTCCGATCCTTCCCCATCCGTTTGCTCAGGTCTTCCTGGCTGATATCGAATTCTTCTATCAGATGTTTGAAAGCCTCGGCAGCCTCAATCGGGTTAAGGTCCTCCCTCTGAAGGTTTTCAATGAGAGAGATTTCCAAGGCCTCTCTCCCTTGGACCTCCTTTACCAATACAGGGACTTCCTTGAGTCCTGCCTTTTGAGCCGCCCGCCAGCGACGTTCTCCAACGATCAGCTCATAACCCTGATCCGTCCTTCGGACGATGAGGGGTTCCAGAATCCCCTTCTCTTTGATAGAGTTCGCCAATTCCTCAATTTTGGCTTCGTCAAAATGCTTTCGGGGCTGGGATCGGTTGGGGGAGATCTCCTCGATGCCACAATAGAGGAGTGTCTTCGGTTCCGCCTGTTCAAATTCCGGGAGAAGCGCTCCCAAGCCCTTTCCTAAAGCCATTCTTTTAATCGCCATCAATCTTTCCATCCATCATGATTTCTCTGGCCAGGTTCAAATAACTTTCCGCGCCCTTCGAATGAATATCGTAGAGGAGGACCGGTTTTCCGTAACTGGGAGCCTCGCTCAGGCGAATATTCCGTGGGATAACGGTCCTGAATACCTTATCCTTGAAGTGGTTTTTCACTTCTTCCGCAACCTGGTGCGAGAGGTTATTTCGGACGTCAAACATGGTGAGGAGAATTCCCTCGATCTCCAATTTTGGGTTGAGGGATTGTTTAATGAGGCGTATCGTCTTGAGAAGCTGGCCCAGTCCTTCGAGGGCGTAGTATTCACACTGTAAGGGAATGATGACGGAGTGGGCAGCAGTCAGGGAGTTAATCGTCAAAAGGCCCAGTGAAGGAGGGCAATCGATTAAGATGTAATCGTATTCGGTCTCGACCTCCTTGATTAATTTGCCCAACCTTTTCTCCCGATCTTTTTCCTGGATCAGCTCCACCTCTGCACCGATGAGATCCGTATTGGAAATGACCACGTCCAAACAGGCAAGGGAGGTCTTTTGGATCATTCCCTTCAACCCTGAACCACGGAGCAGGGCGTGATAGATAGTCCCGTCGGACCCTTCTTTACTTAGACCGACACCGCTCGTTGAATTTCCCTGGGGATCGATGTCGATGAGGAGAACTTTTCTCTCTGCGGCAGCGATGGAAGCGGAAAGATTGACTGCCGTCGTCGTTTTCCCCACTCCCCCTTTTTGATTGGCGATGCAGATGACCCTTGCCACCATTGAGATTCCTTCCCTTTTCCCCCGGCCAACCCTGCCTGCCGCCCCCCTCCCGATCGAATGCGAGGGGGGAAAGAGAGCTAGGGAAAAGGGTTGATAATTTATATCATATTATTAAATCTTTTCAAACAGGAGAATGGTTCTCTTGAAATTACTGAAAGGAAGGGTCAGAGGAATGGCCTTCTTCAATCGGTACGGGGTACCCTCCGTCTCAGCGAGAAGGCGGGCGTCCCTGTCGTTGGTCTCACCTTTCATGGCGACGGCTGTTCCCCCTTCTTTCAAGAAAGGAAGACTCAAGACGAGAAAGGCTCGAAGATCGGAGAAAGCTCTTGAGAGGGTAATCTCAAACTGCCCTCCCAAGCTGTGGAGGACTCCCCCATCTTGAACACGGCCATGGATCGCTTCTATTCCTTTTAAGCCCAGCGCTCGAATGATGTGCCTTTGGAAATCGACTTTTTTAAGGACAGAGTCGATCAAGCTTATCTTGAAGGTGGGCCGAACAATTTTCAGGGGGATGCCGGGGAAGCCTGCCCCTGACCCGATATCCAAGATGGAGGAATGTTCGGGGAGATAAGGGTCGACGGAGAGGGAGTCGACAAAATGTTTTAGAACAATTCCTCTTTCCGATCGGATAGCCGTGAGATTAATCTTTTGATTCCATTTGACGAGTTCTTTAAGATAGATTTCAAAGGCTTCGACCGTTTTTTCATCCAAATGGATCCCAAAGCTCTTTCCTCCGTTCATAAGAAGGTCTTTATTTTCCGTTTTCATCGGAAAACATATATCATAAAATCGCGTTGACTGCTATCAGCCTGGCGTTGAAGTCCTGAGGATAATGATTGATTTTTGAATCCAAATTTAATAATATTTGATCAATAACCATCATTAACCTCAATCGAGAGGGGAGAGGTAGGATAGGCCTAATGATCATCCGAGTATTGATATTGGGTATGGTGATTTTGCTCACTCCGTTCCCTGCCTCGGCTCAGCTGGATCGAATCTTCAAAGGTTTAGGGATAGGCGAAAAGGGCGGTGGGCTGAGCGATGCGAAGATCGGTTCTGGTTTGAAAGAAGCGCTGAGGGTAGGGACCGAAAATGCTGTCAATTTCACCGGAAAGAAGGATGGGTACTTTCTCAATCAGGCAATCAAGATCCTGATGCCGGAAAAGCTGAGGACCTTCGAAAAAGGTTTGAGAGCAGTAGGCTATGGCCCACAGGTAGATGAGTTTGTCCTGAGCATGAACCGTGCAGCCGAGAAGGCGGCTCCCTTCGCTAAACAAATCTTCTGGGATGCGATTGGAGAGATGACTTTTGATGACGTAAGAAAAATTCTTTCAGGAAATGATACGGCAGCTACCGATTATTTCAAAGGTAAAACGACAGAAAAACTCACGGCTGTGTTCAAGCCAATCGTTGACAAGTCCATGAATGAAGTGGGTGTGACTCGTCAGTATAATGAACTCGCCGGATATTACGAGAAAATCCCGTTTGTCAAGAAAGAGAGTTTTGACCTTGACCACTATGTCGTGACCAAGGCTCTCGATGGATTATTCCATATGGTAGGCGAGGAGGAGACGAAAATCCGAAATAACCCAACAGCCCGGACCACGGATCTGCTGAAAGAGGTTTTTGGAAAGTAAACTGAAATATCTTGAAACCGATAAATACAAAGTCTCGTTCGCAGAGATTTCCCCAGCGTCCTTTTCCCGTACGGTTTCTTTTTTGACCTCTAAAGTGTTTTTCTGTTAGAATGCCCACAATTCAACTTCGCTCCTCCCTATCCGTCGTCAAGCTCACGTGTCACCCGGCAGGGAAGAGAGGTGGAAGGCGGAACCCTGTGGCTAAGGCCAAGATCCGTTTCGTCTGTCAGTCCTGCGGATACCAGGCTCCAAAATGGTTGGGAAGATGCCCGGGATGCCAAGAATGGAACACTTTCGCTGAAGAGCGTGTGATTGAAGAAAAGGCTCCTGAACGGGACCTTCTCGGTTTTGAAAGCGAGGCTGTTCCGACGCCTATCACTGAAATTTTCGGTGAAGAAAAGGGGAGGCTTCAGATCGGCATAGGAGAATTCGATCGGGTCTTGGGCGGAGGGATCGTTTTTGGATCGGTGGTTCTGGTCGGAGGCGATCCAGGCATCGGCAAATCGACCCTTCTTCTTCAGGTGATGAACCGTTTAGCGTTGAAAGGGAAGAAGGTCCTTTATATCTCCGGAGAAGAGTCCCTCCAGCAGACCAAGATGAGAGCAGATCGGTTGGGCATTTCTTCAGAACACCTCTATGTGGTCTCAGAGACATCCTTAGAAAAAATTCTCCAGGACATCCAGGAACTCAGGCCCTCAACCGTGGTCGTCGATTCGATTCAGACCATTTATTCCTCCGAACTCCCTTCGACACCCGGGTCAATCGGTCAAGTCAGGGAGGCGTCGAGCCGACTGCTCTATCTGGCCAAGCACCTTTCTGTCCCCGTTTTTCTCGTCGGTCATGTAACCAAGGAGGGTTTTATCGCAGGGCCAAAAGTTTTGGAGCATATGGTCGACACCGTTCTTTACGTCGAAGGGGAAGCTACTCACGCCTTCCGCATCTTGAGGGCCGTGAAAAATCGTTTCGGTTCCACCAATGAGATTGGCGTCTTCGAGATGAAAGATTCGGGACTGGTAGAAGTGGTCAGCCCCTCTGAATTTTTCCTTTCTGAACGGGCCCAACCCACCCCCGGCTCCGTTGTCATGCCCAGCCTGGAAGGTTCAAGACCCATCTTGATTGAGCTTCAGGCCTTGGTCGTTCCCACCAGCTTTGGGGTTCCGCGAAGAACAGCCGAGGGAGTCGATGTGAACCGTGTTTCACTCCTGGTTGCCGTGATGGAAAAAAGACTAGGAATCCACCTCGGCAATCAGGATATATTCGTCAATATTGCCGGCGGAATGAGAGTGGAGGAGCCTGCAGTTGATTTAGGAGTAATCGCTGCAATTTGCTCAAACGCTAGGGAGAAGGTGGTGGATCCGGAAAGCGTGATCTTCGGAGAGGTGGGGTTGGGAGGAGAGGTGAGAGGCGTTAGCCAATCCGAGGTCAGGGTAAAAGAAGCATCCCGGCTGGGATTCAAACGATGCTTTCTGCCGAAGCAAAATCAGGAAAAGATGAAGGGGGCAAAGGGGATCGAGTTGATCGCGGTCCACTCCATCCGAGAGGCGATCAACGTACTTTTTAAATGAGCACCGAATAACAAAATACTGCGTCATTAGGCCAATAAGTCATTAGTCATTGAATGACTTCATGACCCAGTGACTGAGTGCCCAGGAAGTATTTGGAGTTTCTTCTGCTAAGGAATAACTCATGAAAAAAAGGAATGTTGGCCTGTTATTGCTCATCTCGATCTTGCTATGGTCGTCGCAAACTCACGGGCAGGAGAAACTTCTGAATCCCGCGGAGGTCTATGATTCATCCATGGCTCTCTATCACCAAGGGAAATATGAAGAAGCCATCCGAGGTTTTTCAAGGATCGTCCAGTCCGCTCCGGCCAGTAAATTGGCCTCGTACTCCCAGTATATGATGGGACTCTGTTATCTCAAAATGGAGAAATACGAGGAAGCCGTCCGGCAATTGGGGCTCTATTTGAAGAACCATCCGGAGAGTGACCGTGTGAGTGAAGCAGAGAGAGGGATTCAGATCGCAAGGAAGCGGTTGAATGAGAAGCCTGCGGCGTCGGTGTCTATTTCTGAATCCGTTGTGAAAAAATCCCTTCCAGAGGTCAACCGGGCGAAGAGGCGAATCTGCGTTCAGGTCTCCTATCTTGAAGGGAAGACTCTGGAGGAAGTCGAGAAGAGAGTGAAGGAGTTGAAAAATGCGGGGGTCAATACGATTATCTTCAGAGTTTTTCAGAATAAAGGGGATCGCGTCTATAAATTTGCTACGGCCCGCCACGAGGAGGGAGTCTATTTCAAGACAGAGAATGCTCGGGTGGTCGATGACATCCTGGGAAAGGTTGCCGAGATGGTTCACCGCAACGGCCTTGAAATCTTTGCCTGGATGACCACGCGTTACGCCCATTACGGCGTAGAAGACTCTCCTGAACATCGGTGCGTAAGGTATAATTTTGAGACTAAGAAGATGGAGATGGCGCGGGGTTTGAATCTTTTCCGCCCCGATATCCTCAGACACCTTGAGGGCCTTTTCCGAGACCTGGGCCACCATGCCATCGATGGGATTCTGTTTCAGGACGATCTGATCTTCAGGCACGACGAGGATTTCAATGCCGAGGCCAACAAGGCCTTCCTGAAGGAGTTCGGGTACCTGCCGCATCCGGATCTCTTTTATATCGATCCTTATCCATCGGGGTCCGGAAAATACTATGTCAAGGCCTATACAGACCGCTTCTGGACCTGGGCGAACTGGAAAAACCGTTGGTTAATGAACGTGGCCAAACGGCTGATGGAAGCTGCCAGAGAATCGAATCCGAACTTGCAATTTGCCATCAATCTCTATTTCGAGGCCGTCCTCAGCGAGTCGAACGGCATGGCCTGGTTTTCGCAGACTCTTCCGGCGGCATTGAAAAACAATTTTGACTACTATGCTGTCATGGCCTATCATCGCCAGGCCATGAAAGACCGGAATATAGGAGGCAGGGAAGCTGTGGCCTTAATGGCTGACGCTGCACACAAAGCAGTCGAAGTCGTTGGAGATCCTTCCAGGGTGTTGATGAAGGTTTGGACTCTCGATTGGAAGAAGAACGGGGCGGTTGGTTATAATCTCCCCCCAACGAAAGGGATGGAAGAAATCCTAACGGCGGTCTTGAATCAGGGTGAGGTGAGTCTGGCCTTTGTCCCTTATATCGATCAATTGCCTCTTGACGCGTTAAAGGAGAAGTGGATCAGTTCCAAGTAGAATTTCAGAATTCGGATTTCGGAATCCGGAATCCCACACTCCGCAATCTATCCTCTGTCTTCTCTTACGGCTTCTCGATGATGAGCCAATCGGGGTTAGCCTGATAGTCTCTGGCTTGTTTCGGAAGGACATTTTCGAGCATGTCCTTCGCCTCTTCCATCTTGTTCTCCCAATCCTTTGTCTTTTCCTCCAGGGCCTTTGCCTCAACCTTCAATTTCCTCTTGAGACTTTCGGGCTTGAACTTCGAGGTCTCCAACTCTTGCTCCTTTGACTTCCATTCGTTGTAGGCCTTCTCATAATTTCTCTGAGCGGCCTCGAGTTTTCCATTCCATTCGTTCGCGGTGGCCCTCCACCATTCTTTTCCACGGCCCAAAAGGTCTTTCTCCTCAGAAGTAGGGTCAGGAGGGGACTGGATATTGTTCTGCCTCCCAGTACGTTTAGGTGATTCGATGGACGGAGGAGGAGCGGGTTCTCTTTGAGGTTTCACCTCGAGCACCTGGTCTCGATATCTGTCCGGAACCAGACTCAGGTCATCCGTGAAGTGGGTTGTTCCTTTCTCATCCACCCATTTGTAAACTCCTTGGCCAAAAGCCGAAAAAGAGAGAAGCATCCATCCTATTAAGATGGTAAAGCCTATCTTTTTCATCCTTGTCCCCCTTATATAGGCTGAGGTACGACTCGCATCGTGATCCCCAATTCTAAACTCATAACTCTCAAGTCATAACTCATAATTCTCCCCAATTCTTTCCCGAAGAAACGGAGATCTTGAGCGGGACAGAAAGGTCCATCACGGTCTCCATCTCGTTCCGGATCATGGGGATCGCTTTCTGAAGTTCCTCTTCGGGAACCTCGAAGACCAATTCGTCGTGGACCTGCATGATCATTTTCGTGGAGAGACCAGATTCTTCTATTCGATTCTGGATATGGATCATGGCGACCTTGATCATGTCCGCCGCCGTCCCTTGGAGGGGAGTATTGACGGCCATTCTCTCAGCCGCTTGTCGGACGGCAACGGTTGGGGAGTGGATGTCCGGCAGATAGCGGCGACGATGCAAAAGAGTCATCACATATCCTTTCTGCCTGGCCTCTTCCAGAGTTTTCTCGATATAACTTTGAACGCCGGTATATTTCTTAAAATAGCCATCGATGTAGGCCTGGGCGATCTTGGGCTCAATCCCCAATTGTTGCGAAAGGCCATAAGCGCTCATCCCGTAGATGATGCCAAAGTTGATCACCTTGGCCTCTCTCCTCATGAAGGGCGTCACCTTTTCTATCGGAACGTTAAAGATTTCCAAGGCGGTTCGGGCATGGATGTCTTCTTCGTTTTGGAAGGCCTTGATCAGGGTTTCATCTTTGGAGAGGTGCGCCAGAATTCTCAATTCGATCTGGGAATAATCTGCCGAGACGAGAAGCCATCCTTTCTCCGGGATGAAGGCCTGGCGAATCCGGTTTCCCTCCTCGGTACGGATAGGAATGTTCTGAAGGTTGGGATCGCTCGAGGAGAGTCGTCCGGTGGCTGTCACGGTCTGATTGTAAGAGGTGTGAACGCGCCCTGTTTTCGGATGAATTAGTTTTGGCAGGGCATCGACGTAGGTGGACTTGAGTTTGCTCAGATTGCGATAACTGAGAATTTCCAGGGGGAGGTCGTGTTGGAGAGAAAGCTTCGTCAACACGTCCACATCCGTTGAGGCGCCTGTTTTGGTCCTCTTGACAACGGGCAGTTTCAGCTTGTCGAAAAGGATTTTCCCGAGCTGCTGAGAGGAGTTGATGTTGAAGACCTCTCCGGCCAACCCGTAAATCCGGTCCATCTTCTGTTGCAGCTGGGTTTCGATCTCCTTCGAATAGCCTTGGAGAAGGTCCAGATCGATTTTCACTCCGTTCGTCTCCATTTTTGCCAAGACCATAACGAGAGGCATCTCTACCCGGTCAAAGAGGTCTTTGAATCCCTCCTCCTTCAGTTTTGGAAAAAGGAGATGGGAGAGTTGGAGCGTGACATCCGCATCCTCACAGCTGTAATCCCTCGCCTTTTCAAGTCCAATCTGGTCGAAAGTGACCGCCTTCATCCCGGTCCCGACGACCTCTTTGTAGTTTGTGACAGAGCGATCCAAATATTCCTGGGCAATTTCAATCAGGTTATGGTTATGTTTGGTTGGGTTGAGGAGGTAAGAGGCGATCATCGTATCCCCATCTATCCCTTGCAGATGAATTCCGTATTGCTTCAGGACGATCCAGTCATATTTGATGTTCTGACCGACCTTTTTAACTTCCGTGTCTTCCAGAATAGGTTTTAGCTGCTCCACTGTCCAAGAGAGAGGAAGTTGTGGAGTTGCTCCTCGATGGCCAAGGGGAATGTAAAAAGCTTGATGGGGTGCACAGGATAGACTGATTCCAACAAGATCCGCCCACATTGGGTAAGGGGAGGTGGTCTCCAGATCAATGGAAAAGGTAGTCGCCTTTCGTAGATCTTTCAACAGGGCCAGGAGTTCGTTTTGATCCGTGATCAAACGGTAGTCCCTTCCCGCAGACAGGGAGGCCTTTTCGTTAAAGAGCTCTTTGAGAAGTTTGTTGAACTCCAACTCTTTGAAGATCTCCTTCAGGCTCTTCAGATCGGGTGGGGAAAGGGAAAAATCTTTTAACTGGGAGTCGACGGGCACATCGGTATGGATTGTTGCCAACTGACGGCTGAGACGAGCCAGATCTCCATGGATCCTCAGATTTTCTTTCAGTTTCTTCTGGGGAATTTCTTCCACATGGGCCAGAAGATTTTCAATCGATCCATAAGTCTTGATCAATTGGATGGCTGTCTTCTCTCCAATCCCGGGAACCCCCGGGATATTGTCAATGGCGTCTCCGGCAAGCCCCATCACCTCCACGACCTGTTCGGGGGAAACGCCAAAACGCTCGATGACCTCTTCTACCCCGAACCGTTTCTCTTTCATCGTGTCGTAAACTTGAATCCGATCACTGACTAATTGAAGGATGTCTTTGTCACCGGTGATGACCACGACATCGACTTCTGACTCCAGCTTCTTGGCGACCGTTCCGATCAGGTCGTCCGCCTCAAATCCTTCCATCTCTAAGAGGGCAATCCGATACCCCTCGATGATTTTCTTGATATAGGGAATCTGGGGAGTAAGGCCCTCCGGCATGGTGGGTCGGTTGGCTTTATATTCCTTGTAGACCTCGCTCCGAAAGGTGGGAGCCTTTGAATCGAAGATCACAACGAGATAATCCGGCCGATGTTCCTTGAGTACTTTAAGAAGCATCTGGGTGAAGCCATAAGTCGCATTCGTCGGGAGCCCCTTGGAGTTAGAGAGATGGCCGATGGCGAAAAAGGCGCGATAGAGATAAGAGGAGCCATCGATTAAAAAAAGTTTGGGACGGCCAGACATGGGAGTCACTTATAGCTTACATTGCCAATGAAATCTATGAAAATGTCAAATGCCAAAGTTCAAATTTCAAATTAAATCCAAAGCTCGAATATCAAAATATTGGATCTTGGAATTTGACATTGATTTGGTATTTGGATTTTGACATTTGAAATTCATACAGGGTTAGGGGATGTTCTTATGAACTCGATTCCCGCCGGAATGCTTGGCCGTGTACAGCGCATCATCCGCAGATTTCACAAACCCCTCCAGATCGAAGTGGTCTCTGTATTCGGAAAGGCCGACGCTTACCGTGATGTGGAACTCGGTTTGCTCAATGGAGGAGCGGATGCGCTCCGCAATGGCCATCGCCCGATTCATGGAGGCGCCGATGAGCAGGACGGAGAATTCATCCCCTCCGTAACGATAGCCGGAATCGACGTTGCGCCGGATGGAATGCTTGATGATCTCACCAACGCTTTTTAGGACCTTGTCGCCCTCCAAATGACCATAGCGGTCATTATAATTCTTGAAATTGTCGAGGTCGACCATCATCACGGAAAGAGAGGTCTTTTGACGTCTCAAACGGATGAGCTCGGCTTCCAACGTCTTGAAAAAGTGGCGGTGGTTATAAAGACCTGTCAAGTCATCAGTGACAGACAGCCTCCTCACCTCCTCCTCCAATTTTTCTTTTTCCTTTAGAGTCTTATACTTTTCGAGGCATTGGTTAACGATGTGGATCAGATGTTCATTCTCGAAAGGTTTCTTCACGAAGTCGGATGCACCTTCTTTAAGGGCCCGGATGGCATTGTCCACAGTGGCAAAGGCCGTCAGCATGATCACGCATTGGAGAGGGTTGACGATTCGAATCCTCCTCAAGGCCTCCGTGCCGTCGATTCCCGGAAGATTGATATCCATCAGGACCACATCGGGTTTTTCCTCTTCCACCTTCTTCACTCCCTCTTCGCCGGTCAAGGCCGTCGCCACATCGTATCCCTCATAGCGGAGGAGCTTTTGAATGATCTCCAGGGTGTCCGGTGCGTCATCGACGATCAGAACTTTTGCCTTGATATCTCTAGGAACGGTTGAGTCTTCCATCTTCAGCCTCCGCGGAAAGAGGAAGGGTAAAGTAGAAGGTAGAGCCCTTTCCCAGTTGAGACTCCACCCAGATATTCCCCCCATGTTCTTCAACCAGTCGTTTGGCAATGGCAAGCCCCAAGCCCGTGCCGCCATGTTTGCCCCCCTCCACCTGGTAGAACTCGTCGAAAATCAGTTGGAGTTTATCCTCCGGAATACCCATTCCTGTGTCTTTGATCTCGATGAGAATGGATTGATCCCTTTGGCCGGCGAATATCGACACGTGGCCCCCATCGCCGGTGAATTTAAATGCATTCGAAAGAAGATTAACGAAGATGTCGTGAAGGGCATTTCGATCGGCGAAGAGCCGGAGGTCTGGCAGAATGTCTACGTGCAAAGACAGATTTTTGTCGACGGGGGTGACCTCGTTGATATATCCTCCGATCACTTCGGAGAGCAGGATCTGTTCTCGGTAGAAGAAGAGATGATCCGATTTGATCCGGCTGAGATCGAGCATTTGATCCATTCTCATTTGAATTCGAGTCGTATTCCTCTGGATCGTCATGAGATAGGGTTTCAGATTCTCGGGAATCTTCCCTTCTTTCTCTGAAAGAATGAAATCGATGTTCGCCTTGATGGCGGTGAGCGGTGTCTTTAGTTCGTGGGAGGCAGTACCGATAAATTTCGTTGTGATCTCATCCATCTTCCTAAACTCGCGGTTGACCATTTCCAGCTCTCTCCTGGCGTCCTGGAGCTCATCGAGCATCTTGAGCGAAGAAGTCCTCGCCCGGTTCAGTTCCCTAACTTTCTCTTCCAACTGGCGGGTTCTTTCCTCCACTTTTCCTTCGGGATCGATGCGGGATTCTTTGAGAGGAAGGGTCACTCGATGGAAGGCTCTGGTCAGGTCTCCGATGAATTTAGCGATCAAGCTCATCCGAAACCGAAAAAAAGAGTTAAATCGGCTCATAAATGCAATAGGGTTCTTCGGCCATGTACTCGCCGGAGATTTCATAGGCCCGGGCGCGGCAACCTCCGCAGACCTTTCTGAACTCACACCTTCCGCATTTCCCTCCATAGCCGTCCGTATTCCGGAGGTTTTGAAAGATCTCCGACGCTTCCCAGATCTTCCTGAAATGCTTCTCCCTGACATTTCCACAATCCAGTTCCAGATAACCACAGGGTTGAACCTGACCGACGTGAGAGATGAAGCAGAAGGAGATGCCGCCCAAACATCCCCGAGTCATGGCATCCAGTCCGTGGGTCTTGGGAGTGACCTTCTTTCCCTCCTTTTTCGCCTGCTGCCGTAAAATACGATAGTAGTGAGGGGCGCAGGTCGCTTTCAGCTGTAGAGGAACCTTATCGACCTGATCGTAAAACCAGTGGAGGGTCTTTTCATAGTCAAGAGGAGAGATCTCCTGCTCCTTCAATTCCTTCCCTCTTCCCGTCGGAACCAGGAGAAAGATGTGAAGCGCCGCCGCACCCAGATTCACGGCCAGGCGAAGGATATCCGGGATCAGATGGAGATTGACCTGGGTGATGGTGGTATTGATCTGGAATTCGATGCCTCCCTTCTTTGCCATCTCGATTCCCCGAAGGGAGCCTTCAAAGGAGCCCTTCACTTTCCGGAAGGCATCATGTGTTTCCGGCGTAGGTCCGTCGATGCTGATACTGATCCGCTGGATCCCAGAAGCCCTCATCTTTCGGACGATTTCTTCGGTGAACAATGTTCCGTTCGTAGCCATCACCATCCGAAACCCTTTGGCCGTACCGTAGGACGCCAGATCGAAGATATCCGGACGGAGCAGAGGCTCTCCCCCGGTCATGATGATGACGGGTTTGCTGAAGGAGGCAATCTCATCCATCACCCTGCAGACCTCCTCTGTGGAGAGTTCTCCTTCGTAGGGGCCGAGCTCCGCGGACGCACGGCAGTGAACGCAGGCAAGATTGCAGCTTCTGGTCAACTCCCACGCAATCATTCTTAAAGGATGCGGATCCGTTCGGAGCTCGGAGTTCGGAGTTCTTGGCTTTTGATTCTTTACTCTTAACTCATTATTCAT
Source organism: Thermodesulfobacteriota bacterium (assembly GCA_047519465.1). Classification (GTDB taxonomy): domain Bacteria; phylum Desulfobacterota; class BSN033; order BSN033; family UBA1163; genus UBA1163. The sequence continues at coordinate 16,703 of JAPVTA010000164.1, forward strand.
AACTCTAAACTACTTTCCACTCTGGAGTTTTTTGGCAACTTCTTTGGCGAAGTAGGTAAGGATGAGATCCGCGCCTGCCCTCTTGATGGAGGTAAGGGATTCCATCATCACCTGTTCCCCATCCACCCATCCGAGTTGCGAAGCCGCCTTGACCAAAGCGAATTCTCCGCTCACATTGTAAGCCGCCACCGGTATATTGAACGCCTGTTTTACCCGATAAATGATATCCAGATAAGGAAGGGCGGGTTTCACGATGACGATATCCGCCCCTTCCTCAAGGTCGAGCCGAACCTCCCTCAGGGCTTCGTCTCCGTTGGCCGGGTCCATCTGATACGATTTACGGTCACCGAACTGCGGTTTCGATTCGGCCGCCACACGGAAGGGTCCAAAAAAACTGGAAGCATATTTTGCCGAGTAGGCCATGATGGGAATATCCTCGAACTGGTTTTCGTCGAGGATCTTTCGAATGGCTCCCACCCTGCCATCCATCATATCAGAAGGGGCCACGATATCGGCTCCTGCCCTGGCATGAGAGAGGGCCTGACGGGCGAGCAGATCAAGTGTTTCATCATTTAAGATTCTCCCTCCCTCCACCACACCGCAGTGGCCATGACTGGTGTATTCGCAGAGGCAGACATCCGTGATGAGAAGAATGCCATCCACTTTTTCTTTGAGCTGCCTCAGGGCCCTCTGGATGATCCCGTTCTCAGCGTAGGCTTCTGATCCCAGTTCATCCTTCTTTTCGGGAATGCCAAAAAGGATGACGCCCGAAATTCCCAGCGATTTGGCCTCCTTCACCTCTTTGATCAAGAGGTCAATAGAGAGCTGAGAATGCCCGGGCATGGAGGAAATGGACTGTTTCGAACCCTTTCCAGGACGGACGAAGAGAGGAAGGATCAGATCATCCGGCCTGAGCTGTGTTTCGCGGATCATTCTTCGGAATATTTCGTCTTTTCGTAATCTTCTTGGTCGATACTGAGGGAACTTCATATAGCCTCCTTTACCGCGTTAGAAAGCCCCGCTGCTTGCCCTGTACACCATGCGGTGCAAGGCTTGCGGGGGCGTTAAAACTATTCCTTTGTCAGCGAGCCCTGTTAAAAAGTAAAGCTCCCCGCCCTGAAGGGCGGGGCTTGCGGGGCACGGACCGCCAAAGACTTTCTAACCGGGTCTACATTTGTCTTTCCCTATTTTCTACAATATTTTAAGGGGATTGTCTATAAATGAACTCACCTACCAATTTCATTCTTGCCACCCTTAAACAATTATTGACAATTTGAACCATTTCTTTGCAACCCTATTTTCTTACAAATCGATGACCCCTTTCTGACACCGGAGGGAATGGTCTTCTTTCCCACGTTGGCGGGTTATTCCGTCTCTTCTAAAAAGTGAAAATGAACCGCTAAAGATACCAAGGTAAATTGAGCACGTGAAAAGGTGGAATGCCCAAGTGCCTAATACGGCATGGCAGCTTCGATGGCCTGATTCCTCATTTCGTCCTTCTTTACACCAATTGCCATTTGAAGCGTTTCGCCCTTAAATTTCAGCAAGATGATTTAAGAAATTGTTATTTTACTTTCCCTTGTATATGTAACATATTGAAATTTAATACAATTTTTTTTATAAAAAATTGGATTTTTTTCTTGACATTTCCATATTTGGTGTTCTAATATATTCATAGTTCTATATACAGAACCTTTATTTTTTCGACTGGCTACGAATAGGTGAGAAGGGAGACTCAAAAATGAGTTATCTTATCTGTGATAAAAGGAAAGGAAGTCCAAAAATCCACGTCGAAGTTTGCCGGAGAAAGTGCAAACTTATCCAAGAATGTAAGACTTATAAGGAATTTGTGGAAAGTTCGGAGAAAAAGGCCGCCTAACTACCTCATCTTCATACCCCTCCTTTCTGGCTGGGCCGATTCCATTAGAGAGTCGGCCCTCTTTTTGTGAGAGCTGAGAGAAAACTATTTCTCGCTCTCTGAGACAGATTTCTGTACTTTTCCAGAAATCTCTTTTTATCCCATGTCCCCCCGCTCATACTGAAGAATACTGAGTAGGCAGAGGCTTGCTGTTTCAGCCCTCAATATCCTCCGTCCCAGAGTGACGGCGACGAATCCTGCTCTCATGGCTTTTCCAACCTCATCCTGACTAAACCCTCCTTCTGGCCCAATAACAAAAAAGATCTTCTTCTTTTCTTTTAATCCTTCCAACACCTCTCTCAGGTTGATCCCTTCCTTTTCCCAAAGGATAAGACGGAGGAAATCCGTCGAAGCGGTGCGGAGCATGTCCGGATAGTCTTTAAGCAATTCGACTTTCGGAACCACGCCCCTTCCACATTGTTTGGAGGCCTCAATGGCAATTTTTTCCCATCGGTGATGGCGTTTCAGTCTTCTCGACTTCTCCAAAAGGGGAATCGACCTGGAAGAGAAAAAAGGGATAATCTCTTTGACCCCCAATTCCGTGGCCTTCTGGATCAAGGTGTCCATTTTTTCTCCTTTGAGAAGGCTTTGGGCCAGAGTCACTTCGAGTGGGGAATCTCCTTTTGGAGAGAGCATGCGTTGAATCTTAACGAGGACAGAGAGGCGTCCCTCTTTAATGATCGTCCCCTCATATTCCTTGCCCAGCCCATCGAAGACAAGAATCTCATCTCCCGCTTTGAGGCGAAGGACCTTTCGAATATGTTTCACCTCTTCCCCCTCGATCCTGAGCAATCCATTCTCAATATGAGGGTGAGGAATATAGAATCTGGCCATCTCCCCTCCAGCCTTGCTACAGTGGGAACCGAATAGACGAACTGAGAACTCAGCCAGCTAAAATATCAAATGCCTAAGGTCAAATGCCAAATCAAACCCAAAGCTCAAATTTTAAATTCTTGATTTTGAACTTTGACATTCCTTTGACATTTGGATTTTGAAATTTGGATTTAGAAAGCTTCTTTTGAGTTTCGCCTGCCTACCGCAGGTAGGTGCTTCGAATTTTACTTCTTTTGAACGTGAGGCAGACCCACTCTCCTCGTTGGTCGGTTTTGACCGAACGCAGGAGCCCCGTCTCCAAGTAATGAAGACGGATTCTTTCTCTTTCCCCCTCCAAGATTCCTGAAAGGATGAGAAATCCCCGGTTTTTAAGGCGATCTATAAGAGGTCTTCTCATCCTTCTCAAGCTCTTGAGATCGATATTGGCCACGACCACGTCAAACTTTTTTCGAAGATTTTCAATCCTTCCTTTTCTTATCTTGACGGTGTCCAAAACATGGTTCTTCTCCACATTCTCTCTTGCATTCTCCACAGCCACTCCGTCAATATCTATTCCCAAAACCTCTTTCGCTCCCAATTTGGCGGCAATGATCGAAAGGATCGCCGAACCTGTCCCGACGTCAAGGGCGGATAGCCCCTTTTTCTTGAGTCTCTCTTCCAGTGCTTGAATGCAGAGAATAGTGGTAGCGTGTGTTCCTGTACCGAAGGCCATTCCCGGAGTGATGACAATGGGAATCTGGCCTTTTTTTAGCCGAATCTTGGACCAGGGGGGCTTTACCAAAAACCTGGATGTTACCTGAACAGGTTTAAAAAACCTTTTCCAGTTTTCACCCCAATCCTGTTCGGGAAGAGAGGTTGCCATAACTTGGGGAGGGGGATGTTCAGGAAAAAGCCCCGTCAGTGATTTCAGATAACGACGGAGAACATGAAGAATTCTTTTTTTTCTTTCATTCTGTGGGAAATAAGTCCTCAGCCTCTGCCGTTTCGGGTCTTCTTCAAGCTCTTCAATGCCCACGGCCCCTTGCTCGATCAGGAAATTTGAAACCCCCTCCCCAAATTCTTTTGGGATCAGAAGTTCTACAACCAACCAGCGCTTCATAAAAGTGCCTCGGCTTAAGCGCCAACCACCTATATTTGAATTTCGCCAGTTTCTATACCCCTCCCCCCTCTTAGACCCTTTTAATTCATCAATACAAATTCTTTGACTTTCTCGTTGAAGAGCTGAGGGGCTTCCATCATCACCATATGGCCAGCATCAGGAAGAATCTCCATCTTCGAGCCTTTGATTCGACTGCGAAGAAATTCGGAATACTTCACAGGAGCGAGTTGGTCATCCTCTCCGCACAGGATGAGCGTGGGGAGGCCAATTTTCTCAATCTCATTCATCAGGTCGAACCGATCACAGGCGAGGAAATCGCCGTAGAGGACTTCAGGCCGGCATCGGAGCATATCAGCGATGCCCCGTTCGACAAGCATCGACAGAGCCTTCCGAGAGTAGGCAAACTGAGTTATCTTTCGAATGGTCTCCTCAAAATCATCCTTGATCCCGTTTAGGATCATGGGAAGAACCTTCAGCCTCGCGCCGGTTCCTACTAATACGATCCCTTTGATCATCCCCGGATGAGACAAAGCCAATGTCTGAACGATCGCTCCGCCCATGGAGTGGCCGACGAGAAAGGCTTTTTGTATACCCAAGGCCTCTAGGAAAGCCTCAACATGCTCGGCGTACCTTACGACCTCCTCCTCCCCTCCCCCTTCTGATTCTCCATGGCCAGGAAGCTCAATGATGATTGGGTTAAAATCCTTCTCAAAATAACCCTTCTGATAGCTCCATGAATACTGCCCTCCTCCCGCTCCATGGATGAAGAGAACCGTTCCTTTCCCTTCTAAAATCCGCTTTCTTCCTGTCCAGTAGCTGGTCTGCCTTCCGTTGACGGATACGATCGGCATGAAGTCCTCCTTTGAACGAAATCGAAATAGGAATGGACGGCTTCCAGGAGAGCATCCTCCTCTCTTAATCCTGATAATCTTGAATGGAAGCAGGCACAGCCGGGGAAGCCTTTCGTATACCAGTAGAGGTGCCTCTGAAACTTTTTCGCCGCCTTTTTGCCATAATAGGTTTGTGCCAGCTTGAAATGATGACGAATCACTCTCTGTCTCTCGTCCAGAGATGGAGCCGTCGCTCCTCTGTTCTCGTACCATGAATTTTCAAGACGGAAGATCCAGGGATTTCCCAACGCACCTCTTCCGATCATCACCCCATCGCAACCCGTCTCTTCGAACATCTTTTTCGCCAAAAATGGTGTTGTGATATCTCCATTTCCAATCACAGGGATATGGATGGCCCTTTTGACTTCCCCAATCAGATTCCAGTCAGCCCTACCGCTAAATCCTTGCGCCCTTGTCCTGGGATGGATGGAAAGAGCGTCTACACCACAGCCCTGCGCAATTTTTGAAATCTCGACCGCATTGATATGCTCTTCATCCCACCCCGAGCGAATCTTGACGGTGAGAGGACACCGCACTGCTCTCCTCACCTTTGTAAGAATTTCTTTCACCTTTTCAGGGAAACGCATGAGATCAACTCCTGCTCCGGGTCCAACCACCTGGTTTGCCGGACATCCCATATTGATATCAATAGCATCCGCTCCCAAGGACTCAGCCATCTGAGCGGCTTCGGCTAAGATCTCAGGGTTTGAGTCGAAGAGTTGGACGGAAACCGGATGTTCGTCCTCTCCGATTCTTAGGAACGACCTCCCTTTCCGTAATAATCCCTCTGCGCTGACCATTTCCGTAAAAACCAAACTGCAACCGTGCTCCTTTGCGATCTGCCGGAACGGGTAATCCGTAATCCCCGACATCGGTGCGAGAACTAAGTTACCACTCAATTGAAGGCTTGCAAGTTTGATCATAACATCCGAGTTCAGGATACGGGGTCTGTCTCGTAGTCTAACAGTCGGATAGTCTCATAGGCTCCAACGAAATGACTATGACACTACACACGGCGACATTGATCCACAGCCAAGGAAGTCATTCCTGCCCCGATTCTTATCGGGATGAACTCCAGCAGGAATCCAGGCCTGTCCCTGCGAAAGCAGGGAACCAATTTCGGCGTACTGGATTCCCCCGTGTCAAGCACGGGGCAGGCTTAGTCAAGCCCGGAATGACAAACTAAACAATAGACTACAAAACTAATGATCGAACCCTCAATCTTTACTTTTTCACCGTATCCCAATTTTTTTTAATCGACTGAATAGCCTCGTCAATACGGAGAGGGTCTCCAAAGTCGAGTCCCTGCTCCTTGAGTCCCTTGAAGAGCCTCGTCAGGGTGGGCTCCTCCAGATTAAAGCTTTCCAGGTCCTTAAATTTCCCAAAAATCTGATCCGGTCTTCCCCGTTCGGTGAGATCCCCATGTCCGTGCATGAGGTAAAGGACATCTGTCACCTCAGACACCAGTTCGACCTCGTGGAGTGTCATGATCAGCGTGATCCCTTTCTCTTTGTTCAAGTCATTCAAAATGTGGATCAGGTCTCTTTTAGACTTGGGGTCCAACCCTGTAAAGGGTTCATCCAGGATCAACAGGTCAGGGTTTAACACCAATGCGCCAGCTAAAGCCACCTTCTTTTTTTCACCGCCGGACAGGTAATGGACGATTTTTCCCTGGATCGACTCGATATTCAGTCTTTCGATCACCGCCTTGGCCAGTGCTTCGGCCTTCGGCTTCTCCATGCCATAGTTCAGTGGAGCAAAGAGGATATCGTCATAAACGGTGGGGCCCAGGATCTGCTCGTCCACATCCTGCATAACCACCCCTATCCTTTGTCTGATCTTAGAATATTCCTTTCCGGGGTCCACTCCAAAGACCCTCACACTTCCATCCTTTGGTACCAGCACTCCCATGAGGTGCCTGAGCAGCGTCGTCTTTCCACAGCCGTTGGCCCCCAGGATCCCGACCCTTTCCCCCTGGTTCACAATAAAGTCCAGGCCGCAGATCTGCACCTTCGTCATATCCGGATAGACGTGGGTAATGCAGTCCACTAAAACAATCATCTCCTCTTGTTTCATCGCCTATTCTCCTCTGTAATGAATCTTGCCCTTAAATCCCCGGAGGACCATGGACTCATACATCTTCTCACTCGCATCGATCCCTTGGATGATCAGATGGCCAAAGGCATTTGAAATGTTGATCAAACTCCTCCAGGGATGTTTCCACTGAATCCCTCCCCTGAGATAGAGGGCATGCTGTGTATCTTCCAGGACGGTCAGGAGGATAAAGATCGACCGGTAAGTCAAGAAAAGAGCGATCACAAAGGAAGAGGGAAGGACTCTCCCTAGAACAGAAAAGATCGAAGGATAGGGCGTGGTGGCCAGCAGGAGAACCACTCCCGTGGAGCCGCACAGGACCTTCAAAACGATCAGAAGAATAAAAAAGATTTGAAACCCCGAAAGAAAGATAAAAAGAACGGCAAAGATGAGGGGATAGAGCGTGAGCGAAAAGATCCTGAGCGGAACCTTCGCAGTGAAATATAGAGTGAGGAGAATGACGTAAAGGAAGAGAAGTCCGGGAAGGTTCCTTACGACGACGATGAGGAATAAGACGGCGATCATCCCGATGATTTTCAACTTTGGGGAGAGACGATGAAGGAAACTTTTCTTCTCCACCGCAATATAATCTAAATAGGAAAGCTGAATCATCAGGATCCCTTCTCTAAATGCAATAAATCCGGCCTCAGGCGACCGATATATCGGGCAATCAATGCGGTAATCACTGCTTCCAGAACCCACCCGATGAAACCCAGAGGGAGGATGATGGCGATAAACCGTCTCAGATTCACTTTTTCCTCAGCGGCCTGGCTTGGGGGATGATCTTCCTTCTCTTTTCCAAACTCGAACCCGATGATTCCTTTTCCCTTCTCGTGATGGATCAACTCTTCATAATGCGACGTTCCTAAGCTGACCACTCCGATCATGGCAAACGTAGAACAAAGTAAGGCGATGAAAGTGGCCAGGAAAACGGCGGGGGTCAACCTTTTTAAAATATTCCAGAAGAGGTGAAAAAGAAAATATCCCAATACTCCTTCGATCGAGAGTGTGAGCGTATTCAACCCGATGACGGTAATTCCGCCATGCCCGAACAGAGCGAGGATGGTATTCACCACAAAGGTGGCCAGAAAGATGAGAGAAGGTCCCAGTAAGATCCCGGAAATGACCGTCAAGTTGACATGGTAAGCAATGGGGACAATTTCGACGGAAGCACCCAAGACCATAACGGCAGCCATCATTCCCAGTAAGGGAAGACGCCTCGTCAAGTCCTCTTTTCTCATGGATCGCAAAAGGATGGTCCAGATAAGGATCACCACAACGAAACCAGAGGCCCAAAGCCAAACTGGCAACACTCCATCCGGAAGATGAATATGGGACATCTTATCCCTCCAAGTCTAACAGTCTCGTAGTCAGATTGTCACGTAGTGAAGCTCCCCGCCGACAGGGCGGGGCTTCCCGGGCACGCAGTGGCGAGCAGCGTGCGAGCAAAGGAAATTTCGTTCATATTGTGCCCCTTGACCCCGCCTATCCCGCTTTGGTGGGACGGGGCACGTTCCGGTCAAAAGCGAACGACTGCCAGACTATGTTTGCAAGGATCTCCAGGTTCTGCAAAACCCGAGAAAGTTCAATTGGTGATCGATTACCAGATAACCCGTGGACTCTGCCACCTTTTTGGACCAATCCGAAATATCACAGAAGTTCAATTCGACCACATTCCTGCATGCCTTGCAGATAATATGGTGGTGGTGATCCTTCAACTCACAACGCTTATATTGACCCCCGACCCATTGGCGATCTTGAAAACGATTCCCAGGGACTCGAAAAGATCGAGGGATCGGTAGATGGAGGTCACTCCAATTCTTCTCCTCTTTTTCACAAGGCCTTGATAAATTTCCAAAGGACTCAGGGGGCTTGAAGCATTGGAAAGTTCTTGATAGATCAGAAGCCTGGGATGGCTCAAATTGAGCTTCTTTTCCTTAATAAGGTTTTTAAAAAGTGCTGTATTCATGGCAGGTTAAGAGAAGAATGAAGATATTTTTATAAACATAAACATTTCATCACACCTTGTCAAGATTCGGAGGACCATTTAATACCATATGAAGTTCGCATCTTCCACTATTACCAAAAAATCTCCCCTCCCCTGGCGGGAGGGGATGAAGGGGAGGGGGATAAAAAAGGAAATAATCCACCCTCACCCCATCCCTCTCCCGTCAAGGGAGAGGGCGAACTGGGTCGAGTCAATGTTTCTTCCCACCAAGCTTTTATGGACAGCATGATCAAAAAGTGCTAAATAACGAATCAAAAACTAACTCCAAACAGATCGGAATTTCATTTTTCAATTGTTATCGTTCCGAATGGATTGATGAAAGATACGAAATGCTCTACCGACTGAAGAGAAAACAACTTCACAAATTAATAAATGACTCTGTTTCCGCTTCGAGAGATAACGCAAAAGAGGTTTGTGGGCTGATTGTTGACACTGGGTATTTTCTTGAACTTATTCAAGTCAAAAATAAGATAAAAAGGGCTGGGAGTTTCGCGTTTTACGTTGATGAAGTAAATAAAATCGAAAGTGCAGCATCCATCTTAAGTTACAAAATTGTTGGCACCTTCCATTCGCATCCGTATTACCTTGCGAAACCTGGGGAAAGCGATCTCGCAGCTGCAGAGGATGGCGAGTTAATGCTTGTAATTGATTGCTTAGATAAAGAAGCAATGATGTGGAAAGTTAAGGGTAAGTCTGCAAAGAAAGTCAAATTTGAATTGATATAGGGAATATTCATGAGTCACCCACTGCAATCAATATTAGTCACAAGAAAATGTGGCGCGTGGGAGAAGTGGATGCGTGAAACCCAGGTAGCTTTACAGGCCAGATATTCTCGGGCGGCGAGTTGAATCATGGCCCTTCGTAAACGACATAGCCGCAATGTCGTAGGTATTGATCTTGCGGGTAGTCCGAGGCGCAACACGGGTATCTGCACGTTGAAAAAAGGCACCATTACTTCTTGTACTATTTTTCATACAGATCAGGAGATCATCGATTATGTAGAGAAAGAGAATCCGACCTTGGTTGCTATAGATGCGCCACTCAACCTTCCGCCCGGACGCAAATCCATCGAAGATAAAAACGGAGAACATTTTCGTCCCTGCGACCGCGAATTACTAAGACGGGGCATCCGTTTTTTCCCCATTACCCTCGGTCCGATGAGACTACTTACAAAGCGAGGTATCCGGTTAAAAAAAGCTCTCACCCGACGCGGCTACGCAGTCATCGAAGTTTATCCCGGAGCTGCCCAGGACATATGGCATACCGGCCGGAAGCAAGATGGGTTGTCGAAACTGCGCAAAGGGCTTGAAAAACTCGGAGTCAAAGGGTTACATGAAAAGATGAACGGGGATGAGCTTGATGCAGTCACGGCAGCCCTTGTGGGACATTTTTTTTCGCGCGGGAAGGCAGAAGTTCTTGGTGATCTCAAGCAGGGTGCTATTGTCATTCCCTTCGCCAAAGAGAAGGCCTGACCCTCGTTGCAGCGGATCCTTCAAAATACTCAGGCCGCCACGCGATTTCATCAATCACAAGAAGGGGCGATCACGGTCTAGCGAATTTGTTCGAATTCCTTCCGTAGGAAGCACGTGAAGCTAACTCTCATCAGTATCTTTGGATTAATTTTGATCAACACTGCTTACGGGGCTGAAACATTTCCAACGAATCGCCCCGCACATTGGGCCACACCGATTCAGATGGAAGGCCTTTCCAACCTACACAAGGTCTCAGAGACGCTCTATCGGAGTGCACGGCCGTCTCCCTCAGGTATAAGACGCCTCAAAGCCGCGGGAATCGTGACCATTCTCGACCTTCGTTCATTTCATTCAGACCGTGATGAGGTCGCAGGCACCGGATTGACCTATGAACACATTA
>JAPVTA010000165.1:0-6314 GCA_047519465.1 Thermodesulfobacteriota bacterium
CTCACGACTGAAATGACGTCTCTCTTCCCCCATAGGCACCTCCTATTCTCTATCATACAAATTTTTAGCCGTGTCCATCAATTCGGGGGAAGGTCCAGTGGTAATCAATCCCTGTTGACGTTTTCATGCAAAATTAGTAGACTTTTATCAAATCATTGGGAATCGACCTCTCAACCTAACCACAACTTTTTAGAATTGCATTAAGGGGTCTCTATCCAAGGAGAGGCCAAAGATGAAATGCGCGAAATGCCAAACTGACAATCCTGAAGGCATGAAATTCTGTGGGGGATGTGGAACCAAGTTAGAAAGGGTCTGTCCTAACTGCAATTTTTCTAATCCGCCTCAATTCAGATTCTGTGGAGAGTGCGGTCACGACATAACCCTTCCCTCAAAGTCAGTTCCCAAAGAACTTTCCTTTGACGAAAAGCTGACCAAAATTCAAAAATACCTTCCTGGAGGGCTTACCGAAAAAATCCTCGCACAGAGAGGAAGGATCGAAGGTGAGCGGAAGCAGGTTACGGTCCTGTTCTCTGACATGGAGAATTTTACTCCCTTGGTTGAGAAACTTGGGCATGAAGAAGCATTCACGTTGATGGATAAAGTTTACGAGATTCTAATTCACAAAGTGCATGAATTCGAAGGCACGGTAAACGATCTTTCGGGAGATGGAATGATGGCCCTGTTTGGTGCCCCCATTGCTTTGGAAGATGCTCCTCAGAGGGCTATCCGGTCTGCATTAGCTATCCACCGGGAAATAACCCAGTTCAGCGATCGCATTAAACATGAAAAGGGAATACCTGCAATCCGGATGCGTGTAGGCATTCATACTGGTCCCGTTGTCGTGGGTGCTTTAGGCAATGACCTCCGGGTGCAGTTTACAGCGGTTGGAGACACCGTGAACCTTGCCTCCAGGGTTCAGAATCTGGCTGAGGCAGGGACAACCTATGTGACTGAGGATACCTTCAAACTCATGGAGGGATTCTTCCGTTTTGAGGCTTTGGGAGAAAAGAAGGTTAAAGGCAAAGAAGAGGCTGTTAGGGTTTACCAAGTAATTGCTCCAAGTACCAGAAGGACTCGATTTGATGTCAGTGCTGAGCGAGGTCTGACCCCTTTTATTGGAAGGGAGCGAGAGCTTGAACTTTTGTTGGACGGATTTCAGCGAGCGAAGGAAGGTAAGGGCCAAGCCTTTTCCATCATCGCTGAAGCTGGAGTTGGCAAATCGAGGCTGTTGTATGAATTCCGAAAGGCTGTCGCAAACGAGAATGTTAACTTTTTAGAAGGGAAATGCCTCTCCTACAGTAGGGGTGCAGCCTATCATCCAGTGATAGACATCCTGAAGTCAAACTTCGACATACAGGAAGGAGAGGGAGATCAAGAAATCAGAGAAAAGTTCAAAAGAGGCTTGGAAATAATGAAGATTGATGAACCCTCAACTCTCCCTTATCTCCTTGAGCTTCTCTCAGTGAAAGATAGTGGTATTGATCAGATCTCCATGAGTCCTGAAGCAAAGAAGGATAGGATTAATGAGGCGATAAAGAGAATTGTCCTCAAAGGTTCGGAGATACGACCTGTGATCATAGCTTTTGAGGACTTACACTGGATAGATAAGAGTTCAGAGGATGTAGTAAAAAGTCATTTGGAGAGCATACCAGGGTCAAAGGTTTTATTGATATTCACCTATCGGCCTGAGTTTGTTCATACTTGGGGAGCAAAGTCCTATCACAATCAGTTAACTTTGCATCGGCTTTCCAACAGGGAAAGTCTTGAGATGGTGACCCATATTTTAGGGACAAGAGAAATTGAAAAATCACTCGAAGAAATAATTCTTGAGAAGACAGAAGGTGTGCCGTTTTTCATCGAGGAGTTCATAAAATCCCTTAAAGACCTAAATATCATAGAGAGAAAAGAGAATGTATATTGTTTATCGAAGGATGTCCAGAAACTCGCCATTCCTTCGACCATCCAGGATGTGATCATGGCGAGGGTTGATTCGCTTCCCGAGAGGGCAAAAGAAGTGCTTCAGACAGGGTCTGTCATCGAGAGGGAGTTCAGTTATCCATTGATAAATCGTGTAACAGGGTTCTCAGAAACAGAATTATTCTCACATCTTTCTGTTTTAAAGGACTCAGAGCTTCTCTATGAAAGAGGTGTATACCCCCAATCGAATTATATATTTAAACACGCTCTGACTCGTGAAGTTGTTTATGACTCGATATTGGCCAAGAGAAAGAAGAAACTCCATGAGGAGATCGGAAGCGCTATTGAGCAACTATATAAAGATAATTTGAGTGAGCATTGTGAAGTTTTGGCCGAGCACTATTTTTTGAGCGAGAATTATTCAAAAGCGGGTGAGTATTCAAGGCTGGCAAGTAGGAAGGCTGAAAAGACAGCTTCGTTAAACGATGCGATTGCCTATACCAAGAAAAGAATAACATCTCTTGAGCTGTTACCTCAGACAGAGGATGTGCAAAAACAGACTATTGATGCCAGGACGGTTCTTGGGCTGTACATGGTTGAAATGAATTATCACACCGAGGCAATAGAAGCTACCAACCCGATTATTGATCTGGCGATCAAGCTAAATTATAAGAGGAGGCTTTGCCAGATATACACTACTATGGGCTCATACGATTTTATGGTTGAAGATAATTATCCAGGGGCATTTAAAGCCTTGGAAGAGGCTTTAAAGCTATCTGAAGAGGTAAAGGACTTTGTTAGCTTAGTCTTTGCAAGCTACTGGTATGCGATTGCTTTGGGCTACAGCGGTGAATTTGAGAAAGCAGGAAATTATTTTAGGAGAGCTCTCGATATTAATATGGCAGTAAAAAATCTTTGGGGGATTGTAGTAATGAAGTGCAGTCTAGCCTATTTTTCGTATTTCTACAATGGGAAAATAAGCCTACAATTCGAGACTACGAATGATGCTCTCCGAATTGCGGAAGAAAGCGGGGATATTTATTCGAAAGCGTATGCTTACTTGCATCATGGAGTTGCGTATTTCGGAAGAGGCTTACTGGAAGAGGCAGAAAAACATTTGCTGAAAGGCGTAGAATTTTGTGAAAGGATTAACCTTCATTCTTGGAATGCTGGAGGACTCTTTCACCTCGGAGAGATCTATTTTTGGATGGGAGATTTCCCCAGATCTAAAGAATGTTACGAAAAGGGGTGGTGGTTAGCTGAACATAACCGACTAGTTCCATCTTTGGTGAGTGCTGGAAAAGTAGCTTTAGTAAGATCAAAGGTGATGAACAAAGAGAAAGATGTGAACTTGGAACCTTTGTACACCTATCCACGAAATAATAAAGTAAAAGTATTAGAAGGCTTGATTCAAAGATATATCGGAGAGACCCTGCTCAATATTGATGATCAACACTTATCTGAGGCCGAGCATTGGATTCAGAAGGCCATCGAAGCCGATCAAAGAAACGGATTGATGTTCCTCCTGGGGCACGATTACGCCCTTTACGCAGATTTGTTCAAACGAAAAGGGGATAGATTAAAAGCTCAGGAGAATCTCGGCAAAGCCATAAAAATCCTCAAAGAATGCGGTGCGGATGGCTGGGTTGAGAAATATGAGAAAGAGCTGGCCACACTTTCGTAACCAGGCTCATGCTTATTTCCATCCGTAATCGTTGACCCTCAGAGTAGGAGGTGAAGCAAACAACCCTCTTTTTACCTTTTCCTCGTCAAAACTCCCAGATCCAAAACGGGAGAGAATCATACCCGTATTCAGGGTGGTGGTGAAGTCCGGGACCCGGAAACCACGTTCCTAAGATCCCAAAAACATGCCGATTCGACATCTTCTCCTTCGGCCTTATATCGGGGAGGAGAGGATATATTGATTAACCTATGCTTATAAGTTATTGAACAATTTCAATAAATTGTTAATACTCGATTTTTTGTATTGACAAAACCGCTGCTTCTGATAGGATTATTTTGGATATACTTTCGCTTTGCAAAGATGATAGCACACCCACTCTAAATACGATGGAATCAATTGGAAGATATTTAAGAGAGGAGAGGGAATCTCGAAATCTCTCACTGGAGGATGTTTCCAAATTTACTAGGATTAGGAAACAGTTCCTCAATGCCATTGAAGAAGACAGGTATGAGCTCCTACCTCCTGCTATTTATGTGAAAGGGTATTTAGCCGCCTATGCCCGGTATCTTGGGCTCGACCCGAATGACACGGTGCTTCGGTATCAAACGTATCTTAAAGAGTTTACCATCTCGGAGGAGAAGCGATTGGAGCAACAAAAACCGGAGCCACCAAGACAGGTTTCATTTTCCACGAAGAGGGCTATGCCTTATCTTATTTTGGCCATTCTTTCCACAATGGCCGTTATCGCTATATTTTTCGTAAGTCATATTCTACAGGCATCATTCCGCCCCATCTTGAATCAGAAAGAACCTGCGCCTGTCACAATGCCATCTGGTCCGCAAATCCAAGAACGGGGAAGGTCTCAAACTGAGGTGTCTGAGCCAAAAAGGGTGAAAGTGGAGGAGACCGCTCTATCGAATCGTCCTATTTTCAAGGTAATCGATGCGGGGGTCGGAACAGTGGTCTATCGTGAGGGCGGTCGTTTAACTCTCAAGGGAATATCAAGAGAATTTACTTGTAATAATCAAAGAATTTACTTTCTGACAAAGATCAAAACCCCTGAAGGGGGAAGGATTACTCATGTATGGGTCTGGAGGGGCAAGGAATATCACCGATATGAAATCGAGGTCAAATCTCCAGAATGGTCTGTTTACAGTTATGTTACTCTTCATTCGCATCAGTCGGGAGATTGGAAGGTTGAGGTGAGGGTCGGAGATAAAGTGCTAGATAGTCAGACCTTCAATGCGACCGAATACATAGATCTCCTAATTTGATTTGCCAGGGAGTGTCAAGATAAGTCTCGATTGTACAGTCGAGTAAGCAGGAGGAATTTCACCCCCAGGCTGCTTGACGCAATAAACTATCTTCTTACATCTTCCTTCGTATACTCGTGATTTTCTAAATACTCCACCCATACAACCTTTCAAGTGCTAATCGATAATTCTTGTTGAAGTTTCCATCTATAATTGGTAGATTCATATCAGACCATAGGAATTTAAACCTACCTCCAAACTATCCTCACTCTTTTTGAATGGGTTACGAGATAGGATATTCAAAAAGGTGCCTAAAGAAATAAAAAAAGGATATTGATTGTATTTATAATTATTAAGGGAGGAATATCTTATGGAGGAAAGGGAGCGCCGATCCGGAAAAGATCGGAGGTTAACAGCAGATCGCAGGAAGTTTGATGATCCTAATTACAAAGGGCGTGAACGGAGAAGTGGGAGAAGTAGGAGATCAGGAGCGGAAAGGAGAAAGGCGGAGTCCATTCTGAATGGAAAGAGTATCCTGGCTGTAGATGATGAACCAGATGTTTTGGAAATTTTGGAAGAAGAGATAATGGCTGCGTGCCCGGGATGCACCTTCCATAAGGCCACCACCTACGAGCAAGCAGATGCACTAATAAGGGCTCGGACCTTTGAACTGATCATCCTTGACATCATGGGTGTTCGTGGATTCGATCTGTTGGAGCTTGCCGTTGCCTATCAGCGTCCTGTCGTCATGCTGACGGCTCATGCCTTGAATCCAGAAGCCCTGAAACGCTCCGTTGAAATGGGTGCTCGGGCATACCTTCCTAAGGAAAAGTTAGGTGAAATCGTTCCCTTCTTAGAGGATGTGCTGAAGTATGAGAATTTAGCTGCATGGGGCCGCCTTCTTACGAACCTGAAAGGACGTTTTATTTTCGGGTGGGGAGAGAATTGGAAGAAGGTCGATGAGAAATTCTGGAAAGAATTTGACAAAAAAATTGCTTTAATAAAGAAGTAAGAAATTGTGGACAGCCTAAATTTAAGATCACTTGAAATAAATTGTGGGAATAAGGCGAAACGTTTTCGCCCGGAGAAAGTTATGAAATGGAGTTTCAAGAAGATGCCGATACAGAAGACCGATCTTTTGGGAGCCATTGGTGGCGGAATTTGCCCGAGCCCTCCATTTTCGCTTTTTGAGGTGATTTACGCAAAGATGCCAACAGTTGTTTCCATAGAACATTTTTTATACCCGTCCGCCTTTTGGATCACATCGAAAGGTTCCAATGATTTTTTGGGTAGCCCTTGCCCTCTCAATGATATCGTCAATATCGTCATTGGAGTTGGCTTCCGAGATACCGGCATAAATGTGGATTTCAAAACAGGCACCGGCACCGATCTTCGCTTGCGTGAGGGCCTGAATGTTTGATAATGCCTCCTTCTGAAGTCCATTACCCAAATTATCCACC
>JAPVTA010000166.1:0-4862 GCA_047519465.1 Thermodesulfobacteriota bacterium
GCAGCTTACAATGAATTACTTCAATTCCCCCATGATATTACTGGTCTCGCTTTGAACTTGGAGGAGGATAATGTGGGTGCTGTTGTCCTCGGCGATTGCAGCAAGATCAAAGAGGGGGATGAGGTAAAAGCGACAGGAAGAGTCATCGAGGTTCCTGTTGGAGCGGCCCTCATCGGAAGGGTGGTTGACCC
This sequence comes from Thermodesulfobacteriota bacterium, assembly GCA_047519465.1. Classification (GTDB taxonomy): domain Bacteria; phylum Desulfobacterota; class BSN033; order BSN033; family UBA1163; genus UBA1163. Next base: position 192 of record JAPVTA010000166.1, read on the forward strand.
TCTGGGGCGTCCCCTCGACGGGAAGGGACCCATTAAGGCTGAGAAGACTCGTCCCGTAGAGAGAGTGGCACCAGACGTAACAAAGAGAGCACCGGTCAATACACCCGTCATGACGGGGATTAAGGCAATCGATAGCATGATCCCTATCGGCCGAGGCCAGCGTGAGCTGATTATCGGTGACCGTTTTACCGGCAAGTCAGCCATTGTCCTTGATAGCATCATCGCTCAGAAGGGTCAAAATCTGATTTGCATCTATGTCGCCATCGGCCAGAAAACATCCAAAGTGGCTCAGGCCATAGCGACATTGGAAAAGTTCGGAGCGATGGAATATACGATTATAGTAGCAGCAGATTCCTCTGACCCCGCTCCGCTCCAATATATCGCCCCCTATTCAGGCTGTGCGATGGGTGAGGAGTTTATGGAGCAAGGGAAAGATGCTTTAATCCTTTACGACGACCTTTATAAACATGCCTGGGCTTACCGCCAGCTTTCCCTGTTGTTACGCCGTCCACCGGGGAGAGAGGCTTATCCCGGAGACATTTTTTATCTCCATAGCCGGCTGCTGGAGAGGGCCGCCAAATTAGCTCCAGAACATGGTGGCGGTTCGCTGACTGCTTTGCCTATCATTGAGACGCAACTTGGAGATATTTCAGCTTACATCCCGACCAATGTCATTTCCATCACGGATGGGCAGATTTATCTTGAACCCGATTTATTTAATGCAGGGATCCGTCCGGCAATCAATGTGGGATTATCCGTTTCCCGTGTAGGTGGCTCGGCACAAAGGAGAGCGATGAGGCAGGTCGCTGGTAGGCTCAGATTGGAGCTCGCCCAGTTTCGTGAGTTGGAAGCCTTTGCCAAGTTTGGGAGTGAGGAATTAGATAAGGCGACCAGGGACCAGCTTGAGCGAGGTCGGCGCATTACTGAGATATTGAAGCAACCTACGCAATCCCCGATGTCGCTGGGGAAGCAGGCAAGCATTCTTTATGCGGTCACCAATGGTTATCTTGATGATGTTGCGGTAGAAAAGGTGATCTCCTGGGAAGAGAACTTCCATCGTTTTATGGAGACCAATCATCCTGAAATACAGAAAAAAATCAATACGGATAACGAGATTAAACCCGAAACTGAAAATCTTTTAAAGACAGCAACCACAGAATTCAAGAAGTAGGCAGCTACCGCCTGAGAGCTCTATCATGGCAAGTATACAAGCCTTACGCCGCCGCATCCGTAGTATCCAGGGGACCACAAAGATTGTCCGCGCCATGGAGATGGTGGCAACCGCTAAAATGCGAAGAACGCAACAACGGGCACTGGCAGGCCGGCCTTATACTGAAAAATTACGTCAGGTGATCGCCGATCTCGCCATCGAACCCAGCATAAAAGGGAAAATCCTGCCGTTACTACAGAAACGGGAAGTGAAAAAGATTGCTATCGTCCACATAGGTACCGACCGAGGATTATGTGGTGGATTGAATACGAACCTGAATCGGCTTGTGGCTGAGTTTATCCTGCAGCAAAAGGTCCCTGTGACCGCGATTACGGTAGGCCGTAAGGCGAGAGCTTTCGCTCGCATCGCCAAACTGGACGTACGGGCCGAATTCTCCGGAATTAGTGACCGGGCCACCATGCTGGAAACCATGCCGATTTCAAGAGTCGTGATCGATGACTATAGCAAGGGTGAGGCCGATTTAACCTATCTTGCCTATCCCCGTTTTACCAGTACGATGCTACAGAAACCTACCATAGAAACACTGCTTCCTATTGAGCCGGCAACGCTCCCCCCGGGACAGGTGGCGGAATATATTTATGAGCCTGATCCTTTCTCGGTTTTAAATGAATTATTACCCCGATTTATTGAGATGGAAGTGTATCATGCTGTTCTTGAGCTGATAGCGAGTGAGCAATCCGCTCGGATGGTAGCGATGCGAAACGCGGGCGACAATGCCGAAGATCTCATCAAAGATTTAACCTTATCATTGAATAAAGCAAGACAGGAGATGATCACTAAGGAAATCTGCGATATCAGCGGAGGGGCTGAAGCCTTAACGAGATAAGTAATCTCAGGAGTTACGAAGCCAGGATGGTTACGGGTATGAAGCCCAGTTTCGTTGATAGTCAAACGTTTAAGGGTGGTGATGCTCGTATCGAAGCCCGAAGCTTGATGCTGGATGTTCGAGTTTCAAGTTTCAAAAGACGAGCATCGATACGAGCTTCGACAACGATAAACGTAAACTTAATACTTAACTCTATGACAAAATGGGCATCGTTACCGCTGCTGACAGACGAAGCCCTTATTTTCTAAGCAAGGAGCTAAGAGAAATGGCAAAAGGCAAGGTTGTACAAGTGATCGGAACCGTGGTGGATATAGAATTTCCTAAGAATGAGTTGCCGGCCATCTACAATGGCATCACCATTCCCATGAACGGGAGTAAGGTGATTGTCGAGACACAGGCTCACATCGGCAACAATTGGGTGCGGGGTGTCTCTTTGACCCCCACCGATGGTTTGGCAAGGGGAGCTGAGGCCATTGATATGGGGACTCCCATCTCAGTCCCTGTAGGACGCGCAACCCTCGGTCGGTTATTCAATGTCTTTGGCGAAGCGATTGATGGGCTGGGTGAAGTGAAAACAGACGAGAAATGGCCGATTCACCGTCCACCCCCTCCTCTGACGGAGCAAGAAACGACTCCTCAAATGTTGGAGACAGGACTGAAAGTAATGGATCTCGTCACCCCATTTACAAGAGGTGGCAAGATCGGTGCTTATGGTGGGGCCGGAGTGGGTAAGACCGTCATCATTATGGAACTCATTCGCAATATTGCTGCTGAACATGGAGGGTTTTCCGTCTTTGCGGGTGTGGGTGAAAGATCGCGGGAAGGCAATGACCTCTGGTTAGAGATGAAAAGATCGGGCGTTATGGATAAGACCGTTATGGTCTTCGGTCAGATGAATGAAAGCCCCGGTGTTCGTTCCCGTGTGGCCCTTACCGGAGTTACTGTAGCAGAATATTTCCGCGATATTGAAGGCCAGGATGTCCTCCTGTTCATTGATAATATCTATCGTTATGTTCTGGCGAATATGGAACTGTCCGCACTTCTGGGGCGCATGCCTTCAGCAGTCGGTTATCAGCCCACATTGGGGACAGACGTAGGAGAACTGGAAGAAAGGATTACCACGACGAAGAAAGGTTCAATCACCTCTTTCCAGGCAATCTATGTCCCGGCTGACGATTACAGTGATCCAGGGATTGTAGCAACTTATGGTCACCTTGACGCCGTTGTGGCTTTAGAGCGTTCTATCGCTGAATTAGGAATTTATCCGGCTGTCGATCCCCTGACTTCCACCTCTCGAATCCTTGATCCAGCCATTGTTGGTGAAGACCACTATCGCGTCGCTCGAGGGGTTCAGTCGACCTTGCAGAGATACAAAGAATTGCAGGATATCATCGCTATCTTGGGTATCGAGGAATTGAGTCAGGAAGATAAGCTCACGGTAGCCAGGGCCAGGAAGATCCAAAGGTTCTGCTCCCAGCCATTTCATGTGGCTGAACAATTTACGGGGACCCCGGGCAGGTACGTCTCCATCAAGGAGACCGTGAGAGGCTTTAAGGAAATCCTGGAAGGAAAACACGACGATCTTCCTGAAGGCGCTTTTTATTTGGTGGGAACCATCGACGAAGCAGTTGAAAAGGCTAAACAGATACAAGGATAATTTGTCCCTCGGCATAATGTCATTGCGAGCAAAGCGAAGCAATCTCTTATCCGCTGAGGAAAAGATTAGGTAAACCGAAGGTATGGCAACGTTCAGATTAGAGATTGTCACTGCTGAAAGGATGGTATTTTCTGATGATGTTACCGCGCTCATCGCCTGGGGTGTGGAAGGGCAACTGGGCATCCTTCCACATCATGCCCCTCTAATGACCATGCTTCAGCCCGGGGATTTAATGATCAGAAAGGATAAGGAAGAAGAATTCTTTGCCATCAGTGGTGGCTTTCTCGAGGTGCGCCCTGATAAGGTGATTGTTTTGGCCGATGCCTGCGAGCGGGCTGACGAAATTGATATCGCTCGTGCTGAGGAAGCAAAGAAGCGTGCCCAGGAAACGATGAAAGCCGCTCCCCTCAGCGCTGAGGCGGCTGCCGCCGAGGCAGCCCTTCGTCGTTCTTTTGCCAGATTGAAGGCGGCTGAGAGAAAGCGCCGCAAACCGCCCGGAGCGGCCTAATTGAATTTTTCTAACCCGCCTTTTCTTATTGCTTTGTAGGTATCCTTGGTTTCGTGAGAAAGACCCCGACCGCTGTATTCAGCTTCTCCAAAAATCGATACTTATCCGCCGGCTTTATTGCAAGCCGGCACGGGATCTAAAAGATCTTTGCCTTCTTTAGCGCTTCCCGGGCGTGCGCCACTGCCGGTGGCACCTGCACTGTTGGGTCCTCCTCCAGAGCGATGAGCACAGGAGCCAGATATATTCTTAACTCACCTTTTGCTAAATCATGAAGTACGTGGTGTGCACCCTGCCTGAGTAAAGCGGAATCTGCATGTTGTATGAGGGCTTGGAACAGTGGCTCTAAGCCTTTAATGTTTAGTTCGATCAGCCCCTTGGCCGCAAGCCAGCGAACGTCGAACTCCCCATCCTCAAGAGCCTTCACAAGAAGGGGTGCCGCATTCGGATCC
>JAPVTA010000167.1:0-22725 GCA_047519465.1 Thermodesulfobacteriota bacterium
AAACCGGAAAGAATCACCCAGGAATCTGTTCTCAATTGGGGAATGAAGGTTATAGGCGATAACTCAGGTGTTGATGATATCTATTTCGTTCAGGTAGAATTTTGAGAGTAGGGGTATGCTGGAATCGAGCGGGGAGTGACATGCTGGTCTATAAAGTTTTTTACAAGAATTATGAGCTTAAAAAAGGTGAATTGATGGGGTTCTTAGTAGAGAGGCGGAAAGCCTTGCGGGGGAAGACCCAGCTGGAATCTGGGTTGAGGTGGGCAAGGTTGACGTTCGGCCGCACGGTAAGAGATCAGAGAGCGATCTTTGTCGTACCCGATGAGCTGAAGCGGGGAAGCGATACCGAAGGGCTTATGGAGAAGGGGGTTTTTACCCGACTGGACGTACTCGGGATGGTTAGACCGATTGACCAAGAGCTTAAGAAAAGCAGGGAAGATTTTAGTGTTCATTGTCGGCTTAAAAGTTGAATCCAAGCTGCTCCGAACCCTAAGAAGGGAGGTGTGATTTTCGAAGCAAGTCCTCAACGATCTTGACGGGGTTGAAGGTTTCGAGAGGAACTTCGACGAAGACAGTATTCCAAAGGGCCATGGATCCGTTCCACAAGCCGGGCAGTTCCAGTGCCTTGAGTTCCCCGTTCTCATAGGGTTTTAAAGAAATGGACACAGCATCCCGGTTAGCGTAAAGGCGTAAGTCAAATCTCTCGCCCCGGTAGTTCTTGACTCCGCATACTAGGTCGACCGGGTTGAAATGTGTGGAAGATTTCCATATATGTTCTTGCTCCTTTGAATGCAAATCTATTTGGTCTTGGTCCACGATCTGGAGTGACTGGGTTCCATCCTTCTCTTCAACCCAGAAAGGACCCCCACCGGGTTCACCCTCGTTCTTAACCATCCCGCAAACGCGGACGGGCCTGTTGAGCTTCTGGAAAATATATTCCTTCTTTGCGGGGACCGAGTAATTCCTAAATCCTTCGGGAAAAGACACGAACAGCCTTTCTCGGCAAAAACGAATAATGGGTGATAGCTCTGCGTCGTCCACTCCTTCCTCCGACAGGAGATTTAGAATTCGGAAGATCTTATCTTGTAACTGGACCAGATATCCCCCCAGCACCTTCTTATAAAGAACCGCGATGTCTTTCAGCCTGTCAGGGACGACATTATCGATGTTCTTCAAGAATACGATGTCACCGTCTACGGCGTTGAGATTATGGAGGAGCGCGCCGTGGCCTCCCGGCCTAAACAAGATTTCACCGTTCCTGTCGCGGAAGGGTCTGTTATTCATGTCCACGGCTATCGTATCCGTGGTGGCAAGCTGTGTGGTGACGGACATTTCATAATTTACCCCATACAGGTTTTCGTAACGGCCTTTCACCCGGGAAAGGAACGCCCTGAACTCGGATTGGTGTTCTTCAGAGACCGTGAAATGGATCCTACAGATGTTTCTGGCATCCCTGACATAGAGAGCTGCTTCGACAAGATGTTCCTCTACGGCAGTTCGGCTGTGTCCCGGATAGATGTGAAATTTTAGCAGTCCCTTGGGAAGATGTGCATAATTAAGACCCTTTCGGGTGAGGATATACGCCAGGATATCGACGCACCGTTTATCGCGGATGAGGCTTTCCACGTTGAGCCCGTGCAGGGCTATCGCGTCTTTCAAGTCGTCGTAGAAGGCAAACTTACGGATATTCTGAAGAAACCTCATGGAACTTTCGTCCGAGTCGAAGCTGCCCCGACGGTACCAACTTTGCCAGTCCTTGAACAGACGGCTCGCAACACCGGAAGCAGGCACAAACTTAAGCGTCCGTCCTCCACTTGCAGCTTGGTTATGAAGGGAGACGAGGGCATCTATGTCCTCAGGGATGACTTGAACGATGCCGTCTCCGACTCGAGCCGGCCTTATCAACTTGGTCGGCTCTACCCGCCTACGAAATATTTCGAGCTGCCTCAGGACCTCGGCGATATCGATCCCTTTGGTTGCGATCGTCTGAAGGTCCTTCTCCGAAAAAAGCCTTGAAGACACGCGGTAGCCTCCCGCCGGGATAAGGACAGGTTCTTCTCCCAGTTCCTTATATATAACAACATAGAGAATCGGACAAGGGGGGCAAATCCATATCCTACCCCACAGTGGCACGAAGTCAGAACGCCACAACCAGGTCATTGGTGAAAATAATTTCGGCGATAGACGGCTATCTCCTCGGTCCGGGTTCTTATCATTTTTCAGTTGAACAAAATATGTTTTTATAATAATATTCATCCCATATGGGAAACCTTGGAAGAAAAATCTTAGTGGTCGATGACAACGCAGATTTCGTTGATTTCATCAGAAGAGTTTTGGAAAGCAAAGATTTTAGAGTCTCCATCGCCTCAGATGGAAAAACGGCGATTGAAAAAGCACTATCCGATACTCCCGAGTTAGTCCTCCTTGATCTCAAATTGCCGGATATCCCCGGGGAAGATGTCTTAGTCAGAATTAAGGAGATTGACAAAGATATCGCTGTCATCGTCATTACGGGGTACGGAGGAGAACAGGTCGCCGTCGATATGATGAGGAAGGGTGCGATCGACTTCCTCTCAAAGCCCATCGAGCACGAAGTCCTTATATCGTCGATGAAGAACGCCCTCGAAATCCGTGACGCCCAGATTGAAGATAGACCGTTTGACGAATATCCCTCCCTTGAGAGATTCTTTCCGTTTTTGGCGCACGAGATTCGAAATCCCCTTCACGCCATTTCCGGAGCCCTCGCCATCATTCAAAGGCGATCGGACTTAAAGGACGAGATTCTCGCTCAATCTGTAAAGATTATCAACGAGGAGGTTCAGCATTTGAACGAATTTGTCCAGGAATGTCTGAATTTTGTTCGGCCTCCCGACACCGTTCGCTTTAGCGGAGTGGAGATCAACGAGGCGATCTCTGTTGTGATGAACGTTATCTCGCATATGTTTGAGTCAGACCGTAAGAAAATCAGAGTGGTTACAGATATCGATCCTCAGCTTCCGCAGGTTTACGCCAATTACGAGGAGCTCAAACAGGTCTTTTTGAATATTGTGAAAAATGCTTTTGAGGCCATGCCCGATGGAGGAGAGCTTACCATAAGGACCTGTCTTAAGTCGGATTCTCCTAAAAACGTAGAAATCACTTTTGCCGATAAAGGAATGGGTATCAAGAAGGAAAATTTGAGTAAGCTTTTTAATCCCTTTTTTACCACCAAGGTGAGGGGAACCGGTTTGGGGTTAGCTGTCTGTCGTCGAATCATCGTTGAACGGCATCATGGGAAAATTCATATTGAGAGTGAAGAGAATAGAGGAACGATTGTCAAAGTAGAATTGCCGACAGGGCGTCGGCCGGGGGAATAGGGAATGATATCTCGGCCATCCATCTTAATTGTCGATGATGAACCCAACTCGCTCTTTGGAATCTGTCAGGTTTTAGCCGATGAGGGATTTCAAACCATTCCAGCCCAAAACGGGAGAGAGGCGCTAGAGAAATTAAGAACCCATGACGTCAATCTGATCATCACCGATGAAAAAATGCCCGACCTGACCGGAATGGAACTCCTTTCGGAGGTCAGGAAAACACACCCTCACATTCCATTGATTCTTATCACCGCTTACGGTTCCGTTTTGATGGCCGTCGAGGCTCTAAAGAAGGGTGCTTTCTATTTCTTCGAAAAACCTATCTTTGATAAACTGGAAAGGTTCTTTATCATCATCCGGCAGGCTCTCAAAACACAGGAGATGGAAAAGGAGATTGACTACCTCCGGAGAGAGATTACGGAAAAATATTCTTTTCCCAACATCGTCGGAGATCACCCCAGGATGGCGGAGATTTTTGAGATCATTAGTAGAGTTGCCGAAACGGATGCGACGGTTCTGATTCAGGGGGAGAGTGGGACCGGAAAGGATCTCATCGCGAAGACGATCCATTACAAGAGCCTGAGGAGGGAGAAGCCTCTGGTTACCGTCAATTGTGGCGCATTGACCGAGAGTCTACTCACCAGTGAACTCTTCGGCCATCGGAGGGGGTCGTTTACGGGTGCGGTCAAAGATACCGTAGGTCGCTTCCAGGCGGCAGACGGAGGGACGGTGGTCTTGGACGAGATTGGCGAGATTCCTATTAATCTTCAAAAGACGCTATTAAGGGTCATTGAGGAGAAAGAGTTCGAAAAGGTCGGAGATAGTCAACCCACCAAAGTTGACATTCGAATCATATCTACCACAAATAGAAATCTTCGCGAAGAGGTCGCCAAAGGAAATTTCAGAGAGGATCTTTATTATAGACTCAGTATTGTTCCCATTACCCTTCCACCCTTGAGAGAACGTACGTCCGATGTTCCTATGTTGGTCGATTACTTTCTTAAGAAATTTCAGAAAGGGAAGCTCCCCATCCGGGTTGAGCCGGAAGTGATGGAACAGCTAAAGACTTTTTCCTGGCCGGGAAACATAAGGGAGTTGGCTAACATCATCCAGCAAATGATGGTTTTTTCTAGAAGAAATACGATTACAATCGATGACCTTCCGCCCCATCTTTTTCTGAAGGAGGGGAAGGAGCAGGGGAAAGAGGGGGGGAAGATCCAATTGATGAAGATGGTTTCCGATCTCGAAAGAAAATGGATCGTCAGTAAACTGATGGAAACCGATTGGAACCAAGAAAGGGCGGCAAAGCTTTTGGGGATCACTCGAAAAATGCTTGGCAATCGAATCAACAAATATCACATCAAGCCCAAGAAGAGTAACAGATGGCCCGATTCTAAGACCCGGCAGTAAATTTGGGATGAACACAACCGTCATGAACTCAAATTGGATTCTCCTCATCGACCCTTTTAAGAATCTCCTGAATGCCTATCGCATGATTTTGGAAGAAGAGAAATATCGGGTCGATACGTCATCGAATTTGAGAGACGCTTATCAACTTTTGAGACGAAGGCAGTATTCTGTAATCATTACTGAATATGCCCCTCCCTTTGAGAGTGCCGATTACATGATTGAATGGGTGAAAAGGAATGCTCCTGAAACCTATCTCATCATCGTTACCAACGCCGCCATTGACGAGAAGACGTATGAGAGTCTTTTTGCGATGGGCGTGGATGACTTTATCTTAAAACCTTATTCTCCGGAAAGAATTCTTGTCCATGTGAAAAAGGGGTTGAGGCAAAGGGATCTCATCCTTAAGGTGCGAGAATTGGAAAGACTCAGTCTGCTTGAACCCATCACCGAAAAGATTCAAGAGATTATATTTAACCTCATGTTTTTCAAGAGGTGCCTCCGTCAAGAGATTAAGAAAGCACGGCGTCATCGCCGTCCGTTTTCCTTATTATTGATACGAATGCCCGAAAAAGAAAAAATAGGCGATCGATTTGATGTTTTTTACACGGAGGTTGTAAAAATTGTTAAGACACATACGAGGGAAGAAGATGTTGTCGGGAAGAACAACGGGGAAATAGGTGTCATTTTGCCCGAGACAGATCAAGCCGGGTCCGAGGCTTTGGTGCAAAGGCTTTCAAGCTTAGTTCTTACTCATCCCCAATTTAAGTCTGACAACTTGTTAGAGGCCCACGTCCGCACCTTATCTTTTCAATCTTTCACCTATCCAGATCGGTTTTCCATCCCAGAGCCTCTGAGGGCTGTCTTGGAAGAGGTAGATAAGGAAATTCTTCGTAGGTAATCTGCTCCCGCTTTATTATTCCCTTTTAGCTCACCGGCAAAACCATCAGGAATCATTAAAACAATTTAATGAGCATGAGCCTTTTGGCTCAACAATTGTGCCAAAGGGTCATTTTCATATTAGAGTACAAATTTTTCGTAAAATTCCTTACGGAAAAAACCTTTTAAAATTAGTGAATTATAGACAATGTCATACTGCATTCAATTGGTATGCAAATTGCTCTACGTAAATCAAGAATTTGTGAATTCAGGGTTGGATGGCATGTCTAAGCACCGTTAGAGGGTGTGCTCCATCTATTTTTCAGACTTTTTGTAACAATTTCCGTTATGTCGAGAGAGACGATTCTCATACTTGATAAAGAATTACATAGCCAGTGGACATTAAAAACACTCCTGGAAGACGAAAGATATATTGTGCTGGCTGTGGATACGGTTGAAAGGGCCTTGCAAAACTTTAAAGAGTTTGAGGTGGCCGGTCTGATCACCGAGTATCAAATGGACCATACCCTTGCTCCCGAAATCATTCGAGAATTGAAAAAGAATTTCCCAGAACTTTATGTAATGATGGTTACTCATGAGAATTTAGAAGAGAAGGAATACAGCAGAATCATGAGCTCAGGCATCGATGATTTTTTTTTAAAGCCAATCTCAAGCGAAAAAATTCTAATCCATCTCAAAAAAGGGCTGCGACAGCGTAAAATCCTTATTCAAAAAAAGCGCTTGGAACAAAGATTGAATGAAATAAGAGCGAATAGAAGTAGCCGAGAGGTCGCATTAGGTATGGATAGTCTGTTTCATAACAAATCTTTCAGGGTAAGATAGAAGCTCAGCTACGGGGGGTGACAAAATGGAAGGTGGAATTCTGTCAAGACGATCTGAAATGTCAACGAATGTTCTCTATGCGCTCGATAAAAAATCCAAGGCCTTCACACTCTTTCAAAAGGTTCAGGGAGCCATGCGCAACGTTCCTAATTTTGGCGATACATGCAAAGCTATTTTGGATGCGGTCATGGAGGAGATGGAGGGCGAGAACTGTTCTCTGATGCTGAAGGATCCGGCCTCCGGCGATTTGGCTATTTGTGCAGCCCGTGGGAGGAATGAAGAAAAGAGCGTGTTTTACCCGAATCGGTCTGGGAATGGGAAGAGATTCAGATCAGGAGAAGGGGTTGCCGGGTGGGTCCTGAAAGAGGGACAAGCAGTGATGCTGAATGATGTGATCAGGGAACCTCGTTTCATCAGTGTGGCCGGGCTAAACAGTAATGGTAAAGTTAATTCACTCATCTGTTTTCCGATACGAGAGAAAGATCAAGTGGTGGGCGTCTTCAACCTTAGTCATTCTAAGAAAGGAGCTTTTAATGAAGGGGATAAATTGGCCTTATCCTATATTTCCAACCAGGTTGGCGCCGCTCTAACCTCTGCCCGTTTCTTCTTGGAAATCAACGAAGTAAACCGGCTGATGAAGGATTCGAGGGATGCTCTTTCTAAAGAGAAAGTCGTTCCTATCTTTCCTTCTTCCTCTTCCACTTTCGTTGAGGTGGGTGAAGTCACTCGAGAGGAAGGGATCTTCATCTACACCAGTGATAAGATGCATCGAATTAAAGAGATCATCGACCAGATAGCGAATACGGATGTCACGGTGCTGATCCAGGGAGAAAGCGGCGTGGGTAAGGAGGTGGTGGCCCGTTCTATCCATCTCAATTCTTTTCGCAGAGAGAAACCCTTTGTTAAGGTGAATTGCGCCGCCCTCCCTCAGGAGCTTTTGGAGAGTGAGCTCTTCGGCTATGAAAAAGGTGCCTTTACGGGAGCCTATCGTCAGAAACCGGGGAAATTTGAGTTGGGCCATGGTGGGACCATCTTCTTAGACGAGATCTCAGAGATAAGCCTTTCTCTCCAGGGAAAACTACTCCAGGTACTTCAGGATAGAGAATTCTCAAGATTAGGGGGCAAGAAGGACATTCGGGTTGACGTACGAGTATTAGTAGCGACAAATAAGAATATGGAAGAGGGGGTAAAGAGTGGTCGATTCCGTGAAGATCTTTACTATCGGTTGAACGTCGTCAATATCACCATTCCTCCGTTGAGGGAGAGGAGAGAGGAGATCCCGATCTTTGTCGAGTATTTTTTGGACAAATTCACGAAGAAATACCAAAAAAAAGCAATCCCCCTATCCGAAAAGATGATAGAGGCTCTATCCCAGCATCGTTGGTTGGGAAATGTGCGAGAGTTGGAAAATGTGATTCAGCGGTTTGTTATTCTGGGAAATGAAGAAGCGATCATTGAGGAATTGACTCCTCTGATCCAAGAGGAGCCTGCGCCCGAAAAAAATCGGAAAACCGTCCCGGCAAAAAGGGCCTGGCCTTCTTTAAAGGAAGTTCATCAGGAGGCCCTTAAAAAGGCTGAATGTGAAACGATCCTCAAGGCCTTGGAGATGACAAATTGGAACCGGAAGAAGGCAGCCGATATATTAAACATTAGTTACAAAGCTCTTCTTTACAAGATTAAAGAGACTGGCCTCGATAGACGATTTATTCTCCAAACGTCGTAAATTTTTCCACTCTTACTTCAAGTTACGTGGAAAGGGAGCGGTCAGCGAACCGAAGGGGATCATCGTTTTAATACGGCGGTTTCATTCTTAGTAGAATGAATATAAGAGAACAGAATAAAATTTCTACTCTCCTTAAGAAATGCATTAAAGTGGAATTACTTTTCCACTTTTTCCCGATTTTCTTCCAATTTCTTGCCTCTTCTTTAAAGGGGAACAGAATGCTTACCGACCAGGACAAGAGAAATCTCTTCACTTTCAAGGGATTAGTCAAAATGTAAGAAATCGTTTCCTATTGGCATACAGATTGCTTTTTTTGGTGGCTATCATGAAGGACATTTTCCAAATTTTTTTCGCCAATAATTCTAAGATGAATAAGATCAAAACGACCATTGATGAGGTCGCCAAGACGGATATTACGGTCTTAATCAAGGGCGAGAGCGGAACGGGGAAAGAACTATTGGCTCAGGCCATCCATTTAGATTCTGACCGGAAGGACAAACCCTTCATCAAGGTGAATTGCGCAACGATTCCTAAAGGGCTGCTTGAAAGCGAACTCTTTGGCTTCGAAAAAGGTGCCTTTACAGGAGCCCACTTAGAAAAGCCGGGGAAATTCGAACTGGCCAATCATGGGACGATCTTGCTGAATGATATCGGTGAAATAGACATTTCCGTTCAGGCAAAACTTTTGCAAGTCCTCCAGGACGGCATGTTTTCCCGTTTAGGAGGAAATGGAGATGTTGTGGTGAATACCCGTGTTATTGCTACAACCAAAGATCATTTGGAAAAGACAATGATGGAAGGGCGTTTCCGTGAGGACTTATTTTTCAGGGTCAACGTGATTAGCATCACGGTTCCGCCCTTACGAGACCGGAGAGAGCAAATCCTTCCTCTCTCACAATATTATTTCGACTTTTATAAGAAGAAATACGGAAAAGAAACTCCGCCACTTTCGCCAGTGATGATCAGTGCTTTTAGAGAATATGCCTGGCCGGGGAACATCCGCGAATTAGAAAATATGGTTAAACGGATTGTCTTATTTGGTGAGGAAAGTACAGTCCTGGAAACCATTTCCGGTAAAAGGCTGGATGATAAGGGGCGTCCCAAGTCTAACGAAACATCATTCTCCGACCCCTCAGCAGAAAATAAGTCCTTGAACTTAAAGGAGGTTGGGAAGCGAGCGGCTGAAGTTGCAGAAAAAGAGATTATTCAAAGTACTCTACAAGAAACCCACTGGAACCGGAAACGGGCAGCCAAACTCCTTCGCGTGAGTTATAAGGCATTGCTGTATAAGATTCAAAAATACCGTTTAGATGATACGAGAGAATATCGAAAGATTGGACAAGAGGCCGGTTGAGAACCCCAACATATTTTATGATTTCAAGGACGAAATGCGGATGCGATATGAAGGAGGAGCGGGGATGGGAAATTGGAGGGGGGAATCTGCAAGCGGGCCAGAGGAAGCATTTGGAAGAATCCTGAACCGCGCTTTATTCCTTTTCATCCTGGACGTTGAGGTGAAGCGTGCGCGACGTTATCAAAATTTTCTCTGTCTCGTGCTTTTCAAGATTAAGCAATCTTCACACGAGGGAAATCAAGAAGGATTGGAAGCCTGCCATCGGACATTGAGTGATCTCTTGAGGGTAGAAATGCGCGAGAGCGATATCATCGGTTCTTTGGAATTGGATAAGGTGGTTGCTCTCCTCCCTTATGCGGATGCGAAAGCAGGAGCCCATGTGAAGTCACGTTTTGAGGACATTCTGAAATATTATAACTTTGAAAGCAAGGGCGCTGAAATCATGATCGATCAAGTCTGTTTTCCTGTCAATGGCTCAGACGCAATGGAACTGATTAGACGGGCATTACGAATAGAATGATCCTGATTTGAGTCAAGGTTAAAGGAGAAACTCTTGAAAGCTACTAATCCGTTTACGGATGAGGGAGGGATAAGATGAAAAAACTGCCGGGTATCGGAAGCATAGGGGCGTTCATACTATTTATCCTAATGACCAGCATAGCCTACCCCCAGGCCGATAAAGAAATTCTTTCGAGAAAAGAAGTTCAGGCGGAAGTGGCTACCGATAGCGACCAATATGTGATCGGGGCCGAGGATGTTCTTTATATCCATGTTTGGAAAGAAGAGGCTTTCACAAGAACAATTCCGGTAAGGACGGACGGGAAGATCTCGGTTCCGCTCATCCAGGAGGTCAAGGCCGCCGGGCTTACTCCTCTCCAATTGAAAGAAGTTCTGACCAGAAAGTTAAAAGAATTTGTTGAGAACCCAGTTGTTTCTGTAACCGTCATGGAGGCCAACAGTTACAAAGTGTACGTCTCCGGGCAGGTGAGAGCCCCGGGTGTTTTCCGTCTTCGGAGTGAAACCTCCGTGCTTCAGATTATTCCCATGGCAGGCGGTTTCACGGAGTGGGCAAACCAGAAAAAGATCTTGATCATCCGGAATGAGAACGGAAGGGAGAAACGAATTACGGTCAATTATAAGAAAATTCTCCGCGGCGGTGACGCGAATTCCAACGTTATTCTAAGGCCAGGGGACGCGATTGTTATCCCGTAAGCGATGAGAGACGATCGGGAGAAGGTCCGAATGGTATATCGTGGGCTGAAAGGGGGTACCATGAAAAGTGAGAAAACTGGCAAGACATGGAGGAGAACCTGGGTGAACCAGACATTCCTTATCCTATTTGTGATCGGTATTCCTTCCTTGGTCCATGCGGATATCAATGATTTTCTGTTGAAATTTTACCCCTATGTCACGGCCCAAGAAGAATACAGCACCAATATTTTGCTAAGCCCCAATCGTTTTAAGTTAGCCGATTATATCACCACTGCCAACCCAGGATTGAGATTCTTCTCATTACAACCCGGGGCTTATGGGATTGATCTGGATGTTTCCGGAGGATATATCTATTACAAAAAAAATAGCGATTTCAGTTATTGGAATGCCTTAGGGAGGCTTAACAGCTGGTTTGCATTGACCCCGAAACTGAGTTTTGTGCTGAGGGATTATTTCCTCCGATCGGATGCAGCCAGAGAGCAACAATTCCAGAATCTGTACAATGCCCAAGGGCAATACATTGGCAGTACCCAACCGGATCAATATCTTCTTTCCACGGTGAGAGGAGTCCATGCGATCTATCTCCGAAACGTCATAGAGCCATCCATGGAATATCGCTTTGGAAGGGAAAATCTCATTTCGCTCCTTTATCGAAACGACACGTATAGGAATAGGAACCCCCAATTCGAGGATAGTATGGAGAATGCTCTTAACCCGAGACTCGTCTACTGGTTCAATATTCGAAACGGGGTATCTTTAGATTATCGTGTTAGTTTGAACACGTATAAGCGTTCTCCGGATCAGTTAGTGAATTGGGTGACTCCCCGCTACACATACCGTTTCAGCCCGAGGACCTCTGTCTTTGGAGAATACCACTATGAGCATCAAGATTTTAAATCCCCTGGTATCGATTACGATGTTCACAATCCGAGCGTTGGCATCCAATATCAATTTAGTCCGACGTTGGTTGGTGTAGCCCAAGGGGGCTATTTCTGGCAAATTCCTAAGGAAGGCCTTAAGACACAAGGTCCCTACGTCAATGTAGCCCTCACGCAGACAACGCCAAATACTGTGTATACCCTTTCCGCTCAAGGAGGTTATACGGAAGACTATCTTACGGCGCAGAATTTGGGGTTTACTAAGACCTACGGGGTCTACGGGACGATCAACCATCAGCTAACGCAGCGGCTGAGCATCCTGCTTGTCGGGTCAGGGTATAGAGTGTGGTACTCTGCCAGTAATCAGAAAGATTGGATCTGGGATGCGAGGATAGGTGTCTCCTATTTGGTATTTCGATGGTTGGCTGTTTCATTGACGGGGGAGCATCGAGCGGATCGGTCAAATATAGATGGTCTAAGTTACAGCGAATACAACGGAATATTTGGGATAACAGTGTTTCGGCCTGGGTATCAGTCGGGTGTCATGGGCGGGCCTGGTTATCAACCGGGTCCGACGCGCCAACCGGCTTATCGGTAACCTGTAATGAATTGGGGAAAGAATTGCTATGCGCTGTTATTTCGGCGCAACGAGTCATTGATCCTTAAACATTCTGGGAGGAGTAAGAACCAAGATGATCAATACCGGGAAATTTATTGATATTCAGAGTTATTTGAAAATGGGTCTTAGGAGAAAATGGTACATCATTATTCCGTTTACACTGTCGGTCATCATTTCTCTTGGTGTTTATAAACATCTGCCCAAGGAATATAAAACCACCACCCTCATCCTGGTCCAAGCTCAAAGGGTCCCAGAAAGTTATGTCCGGCCTACATTAACTGATTCTGTGAGCGACCGCTTGGGCACGATTAGCCAGGAAATTCTCAGCCGCACCAGGTTGGAAAGGGTTATTAACGAATTGAATCTCTATTCGGGCATGTCGAGCAAATTACCGATGGAACAGATTGTAGATATGATGAAGCAAAAGATTGAGGTGAAGGTCCAGCGCCAAAATGTATTTTCAATCTCCTTTGTGGGAACGGAACCCAGAACTGTGATGCAGGTAACAAATAAATTGGCCTCTTTGTTTATCGAAGAGAATCTAAAACTGAGGGAGTCGCGAGTAGAAGGAACAGTCGACTTTATTAGCAAAGAACTACAGACAATGGAGTCCAATCTGAAAAAAAAGGAAGATGCGGTCCGACGGTATAAAGAAAAAAACATGGGACAATTGCCCGGGCAAATGGAAGCAAATCTAAAAATTCTTGAACAATTAAAGCAACAATTCAAGACGACGAGCGACGGTCTCAAAGCTGCAGAAGATAGGATCGTAGTCCTCCAGAATCAGATTGAACTTGAACAGTCAATGGACCGGCAGCCAGAGAGAGGGTCTTCCCCTTCGATCCCAGCCGCGAGGGGAAGCCTTTCGCAAGGTCAAAATATTGGGGTAGAGCGGGGTCCTGGGGAATCATTGGCCGCACAATTAAACGCTCTAAAGCGGGATCTGGCAAATGCCGAATCCAGATATACAGCAGGTCATCCTGACGTCGTTGACCTGAAAAGAAAAATAGCATCTCTAGAACGTAGAATGAAGAAACAGGAAGAAGAGAGAGAAAGACGTCTAAGGGAACTTAGAGAGCGCCAGGAGGCGGCGGCTTCCCCTTTGTCAGATTCCAACGCTGAAAGGCTAATCTCTCAGGAAGTCCAGTTAAAAGCGGCCGAGTCAGAAGCGAGGCGATTGAAGGAGGAAATCGGATCCCTAAAGGAACAAATTGCACTCTATCAAAGAAGGATTGAAGAAACGCCTAAAAGGGAACTAGAAATGGTCGACCTTAACCGGGATTATGAGATCCTAAAAATGAATTATCAATCCCTTTTGGATAAAAAATTCCAGTCTCAAATGGCTGAAAATCTCGAGCGGAAGCAGCAGGGTGAGCAATTTAGGGTCTTAGATCCAGCTCGTCTTCCCGAAGAACCGTTTAAACCGAATCGTGACAGAGTCTTGGCTATAGGGGCTTTTCTTGGGCTTGCAATGGGGTTGGGTTTAGCCTGGTTTCGGGAATCCATGGACCGATCCTTTTACGAGGTATCAGATTTGGAGAGTTACCTGAACCTGCCTGTATTGACGACCATTCTGAATCTGAACGAAGAAGAAAAGGAAGCAGCCTAACGGCAAAGGGTTCTGGAGTCGAGGATTCTAGGGGTCAAGTGAAAGACTTAAAACTTTATGTCATTGAATTTTTGAGACGCTATGACACCAAGATTCAAAAAGGCTTAGAAGCACTGGAACCCATGAACCCTTGAACCCTATATTCTGGAATTGGTTATGTACGAACAATTTTACGGCCTAAAGGAAAATCCTTTTAATGTGACACCAAACCCCGATTATATTTATCTGGGCCAGAACCATCGGGAAGCCCTGGCACAATTATTTTACGGAGTGAGGGAGAGAAAAGGATTTATAGTGATTACAGGGGAGGTGGGTACTGGAAAGACGACCCTGATCCACTATCTTCTTGATAAAATGAATGGCAATCACACGAAGACAGCGTTTCTATTCAACCCAAAATTGACTGTTGACGACTTCATCCAATACATATTGAAAGATCTCGGGGTAAGGGTTCAGGGAAAAACCAAAGGTGAATATCTTCATAACCTGCATCGATACTTACTCAACGCTTACCAGAAGGATGAAAGGGTGATTTTAATAGTAGACGAAGCTCAGGGGTTGAGACCGGAACTGCTTGAAGAGATCAGGCTTCTCTCAAACCTTGAGACATCAAGATCGAAATTGATCCAAATCGTGTTGCTCGGGCAACCAGAATTGGATAAAACCCTTTCCCAACCAGGTTCTCGCCAGCTAAGGCAGCGCATTAATTTACGATACCATTTGCAACCTCTTTCCGAGAAAGAAACAAGGGAGTATATCGGGAAGAGATTGGGAATCGCAGGCGCAAGGACCCCCATTTTTACGGAGAAGGCAATGAAGCAGGTTTACCTGAGATCGAGGGGGATCCCCCGATTAATAAACATTCTATGTGATAATGCATTATTGAACGGATATGCGCTGGACCGAAAAACGGTCGATGAAACGTCGATAAGAGAGGTGTCGGACGATTTATTTCTAGAGCAGAAGCCTCGAAAAGCTCGGACTCTGCTCATCATCTCTATCTGCATTGCCGTAGGTATTCTGCTTTTTGTCTATTTGCAGAAAAGTGGCCATCTCTTTCCCCTAATAAAGATATTCTTAGAGGTTTTGAGTACATTAAAGAGATACTAACAAATGTATTTTGAGATTTTTCCAATTTCCTCGGGCGAGAAGACGATGCCCTATGAATTATTTCTGGCGGGAGCGCTGCGGCAACGCAGTATAATAGTAATTCTTGCGTAAGGTGTGAGAGCGTGAGTTGTTAGAAGATTTAGGCCCTTACACTTCACTCCTTACGACTAACGGTCTACACCGGGAGCAAAAAATGAGTCGTATCTATCGGGCCCTTGAAAAAGTAGAAGAAGAAAAGAGGCAGAAGATAAGAGAGGAATCCCATCCAAAATTGTTTGAAGAGAAGGCTATTTTGGACGGGGAAGTACCTACTTTGAAATTTCCTGAAGAGAGGATGGAGAGGGTGGGGTTTGCTTCGAAAGACGTATCTCCTGTTTTGATTGTGCCGCCCCATTCTTTTGGTGCAGAAGCATTCCGGAAACTAAAGACTCAGATTTTTCTTCATCCGGGAGATTCTCCTCGTTCGATTCTG
The DNA here is from genome assembly GCA_047519465.1 of Thermodesulfobacteriota bacterium. GTDB lineage: Bacteria > Desulfobacterota > BSN033 > BSN033 > UBA1163 > UBA1163. Next base: position 15,463 of record JAPVTA010000167.1, read on the forward strand.
GTTACGAGTGCAGCGCCGAGGGAGGGGAAAACCCTGGTGTCTGTCAACTTAGCAGTGGCCATTTCAAAGGAAATTCACAACGACGTGATACTCATTGATGGAGACCTTAGAAAGCCAGCTATTCATCTTGAGAAAAGTCATAGCGCAAAGGGCCTCTCAAATTATCTTTCGGATGGGACGGGCTTATCAGAAATCCTGATAAAGTCTGAGATAGAAAAACTTCGAGTCATTCTGGCGGGCTCTTCGACTCGTAAATCCTCAGAGCTGATCAGATCAAAAAGAATGGGAGAGCTTTTGCAATCCCTAAGAGAAATGGGAGATAACACGTACATTGTTATTGATTCTCCGCCCATTATAGCTACCTCCGACCCAAGTTTGCTTTCTAAAATGGTAGATGCGGTGATCCTGGTGGTCAGGTCCGGGTATACGCCCAGGGAATCCATTCAAAACGCGATCAAGTCCATTGACCGGCAGAAGATTATCGGAGTGGTCTTTAACCAGATCGGTATCAAACCGTCAGCTTACTCTTCAGAGTATTATCGCTATTATCAATACTACCGGAGATAAACTTAAACTGGGATCGAGAAACATTATTAACTTATCATCTCATTAGCTTTATGGCGAACGGGTTTAATATGAATCTATGGTATGTGATCCAAACAAAACCTAAGAAAGAAGATGAGGCGAAATCTTACCTCTCGACAAAAGGAGTGGAGGTCTTTAGCCCCCTCATGGAAAACTTTCTGCTGAGAAATGGGAGGATGAACAAAGAACTAAAGCCCCTTTTCCCCGGCTATATCTTCGGAAAGTTCAACATCCACCAAAATTATTCCCTGGTCAGGTGGGCAAAAGGAGTAAAAAAAATTTTGGGTTTTGGCGAGTATCCCACGCCCATCTCCGAAGAGGTGGTGGAGATCATAAGAGAGAGAACCGACACTCAGGGGGTCGTGAGAATAAAGTATCATTTTCAAGCCAATGACGTGATCAGAATTAAAACAGGCCCATTGAAGGATCTTTTAGGTATTTTTGAAAGATGGATGCCTGACGGCGAGCGGGTAAGGATCCTTTTAAACCTGATGGGCTATCAACCGGTCGTAGAGATGCATTATTCAATGATAGAAAAGGTAGCTTAACAAAATGCTGCCATACTGCGGCTAAAACATTGGTATAGTGACAGGGCATCTGGCGGCAGCACCGGACGACAGCAGAACTTGAATCCTTAACCCACATTAAGATTGATGTGGCAAACACCAATCAAATTAGAACGATTTCAGCAGAACCCCTCCAAATTCGAACCGGCGGTAGCCTATCTTCCCGATGCCCATGAAGTGCCATGGAAAAAAGGCAGGATTGGTTGTAAACCGGTGATATGCACTTACAGTGAGGCGTGAGTGATGGTCAGTAAAAACGGGTTTCGCCCTTTTCCAGGCTGGTTATTTGGATTCACAGATAGTTTCCTCATACTCATTGGAATACTTCTCGGAAGTTATATCAGATTCTGGGGAATTACCGGTTTTTCTCGAACAGGGGACTATTTAGTCCTTAGGATGATGTTGATTGTTGTGGTGATTCAGGTTGGCTTCCATTATTTTGATCTATACGATTCCAAAATATTTAGAGAGGTGGAAAAGATGGGAATCCTACTTGTAGGTTCCCTTGGTATTTCCTTCATTGTTATGACTGTAATTTATTACTTGATTCCATCTCTTTTTTTGGGGAGGGGAATATTATCAATCAGTCTGTTTTTAATTTTAATTTTCACTTTCTCATGGCGGGTTTTTTATTCTTATGTACTTAAAAAATGGGTATCCAAAGAAAAGGTATTGATTATTGGAACAGGTGATTTGGCAAAAAAGATTAAGAGCGAAATCCTCGAAAACGGAATTGAGGGTTTTGAGATCATAGGGTTTATCGATGAGGATAGAGACAAAATTGGACACCGAATCTGAAACGGTGGTGATCGGCGATTATAGCCAAATTATTCAAATTTGCCAAAATAGAAATGTCGATCGAATTATTGTAGCACTGGATGAAAGGAGAGGAAAAGTTCCTCTTGAGCAACTGCTTTATTGCCGACTAAAAGGTATCCAGGTAGACGACTGGGTAGCCTTTACTGAGCAATTGGCAGGGAAGCTTTCAGTGGAAAATCTCCACCCAAGTTTTCTTATTTTTTCAGATGGATTTAATAGGTCCGATATTTTTAAAAGGATGAAAAGGGCTGTGGATATTATAGGATCATTGCTGGGACTTGCATTTTTAGCCCCAGTAAGTCTGATTATCTCGATCGTTATTAAATTGGATTCGACAGGTCCGATTCTTTACTCCCAGGAGAGAGTGGGAGAAGATGGAAGGATATTCAATCTACTCAAATTTCGTTCAATGCGCGTCGATGCCGAAGAAAATGGTCCCGTATGGGCAAAGGTTGATGACAATCGAGTTACCCGCATTGGTTATGTGATCAGGAAGCTGAGATTGGATGAAATCCCGCAAATGATCAACGTTTTGAAAGGGGATATGAGCTTTATAGGCCCCCGGCCTGAAAGGCCTTTCTTTGTTGATTTATTAAGAAAAGAAATTCCTTTTTACATTGAACGTCATGTAGTGAAACCGGGGATTACAGGTTGGGCGCAAATATGTTACCGATATGGAGCATCGAAGGAAGATGCCTTAGAAAAATTGAAGTATGATCTTTATTATATTAAACATATGTCTTTGTTCCTCGATTTATTGATTATTTTTGAAACGATCAAAATTGTCCTCTTAGGAAGGGGGGCAAGATAGATGGTCCAGCTGAACCTAACGGGTCTCGCCCGTAGCGCCACGCATCACTTGCTATGAGTAGGGAGATTTCCAATCTCAATCGAGGATGAAATTCAAAATGTTATTGAGGAAAATTTCATATTGGATGGAAAGGATCATATCGGGGAAGAAGAGTCTTCGTTAGGAAAAGGGGTTATTGACTCATGGAACCAAAGAGACCCGACAAATCCAGCAAACCGAGGGGATAATTTATGATAATCAAAACCTGTTTGTCTTGTGAATATCATGAGTTGAAACTGGATGGAAAAGAAGAAACGAGTCATTGCCGAAAGGAAAACTGTTGGTCTCGATACTCCAAGTGTATCCTCGGAAAGGCCCTTGAAAGATTTTTGAAAGAAGAGTCCGCTCGACAGGATCGTTCCTTTCCCTCCCCTTAATCTCTTATTTACCTGAACCCGCGAATCCTCGAGCCCCTGTGTCCGTTTTATTAAAGGAAGGAGTTAGACATGTCGCAGTATTCCATCAGTCCAACCGGAGAAAGATTTGCATTGCCGGAGCGACAAGACTATTCAAAAGAGTTCGAACGTTTGAAAGAGGTTGTAAACAAGCAGCGTGCTTCGGGACGGGAGATTATTCTAGTAATGGGTTTGGGCTTTGTGGGTGCTGTCATGGCGGCAGTGGTTGCTGACGCTACAGATGAAAAAGGCAATCCTGCGAAATTCGTTATCGGGATGCAGAGGCCGAGCACCCGAAGTTTCTGGAAAATTCCGCTCCTCAACCGTGGAATTTCACCTGTCAGCTCGGAGGATCCTGAGGTTCCTTTATTAATCGACCGGTGTGTCAACGACAAAAAGACGCTCACAGCTACCTTTACATACGATGCCCTCAATCTCGCGGATGTGGTGGTTGTAGATGTTCAATGTGACTATTTGAAAGAGTCCCTTGGAGATGTTCGTAATGGTCGTGCAGACATGGAAGCTCTGGAAGAATCCCTTGAGATCATTGGCCAAAGCGTGAATCCTCAGACCTTAGTCCTAATTGAGACCACTGTCGCTCCGGGGACAACCGAGCAGGTTGCCTACCCGGTCATCAAAAAGATGTTCAGAAAAAGGGGTATTGAAAGTGAACCATTGCTGGCACACAGCTACGAACGGGTCATGCCAGGAAGGAATTACGTAGCGAGTATCAGGGACTTCTGGAGAGTTTGTAGTGGTGTGAATGAAGAGTCCACAAAAAAAGTAGTCAAGTTCTTAAACGAAGTGTTGAACACGGAGAAGTTTCCATTGACAGTACTCGATCGGCCCATCGAGTCCGAGACAGCAAAAATCGTTGAGAATAGCTTTCGGGCGACTATTCTTGCTTTTCTTGACGAGTGGAGCCTTTTTGCAGAACAAAATGGTGTGGATTTAATAAAAGTGATCAATGCAATCAAGGTTCGCCCGACGCACAGCAACATGATCTTCCCTGGACCTGGAATTGGGGGCTACTGCCTTCCCAAAGACGGGGGCCTTGGCCTCTGGGCATATCGCCACATCCATGGTTTTGAAGATGATATTTTCAAGATCACACCTCTTGCAATAAATATTAATGATACAAGAGCCTTACATGTGGCACAGCTTACCCGGGACGCGCTCCGGAATATGGGGCGACCGATTGCATCTGCAGAGATTCTGGTGCTGGGAGCCTCTTACCGCGAAGACGTAGGAGACACCCGATACAGCGGTTCAGAGCTAATTGTACGGCGCCTTACGGAAATGGGTGCCGAGTTAAGAGTCCACGACCCCTACGTTCTTCACTGGTGGGAGTTTGAAAAACAGGATGAGTATCCGGCCTCTTCACATGGTCTAAAGAGATTTTTCCGTGGGCAAGAGAAATTAATGGATCTCCGTGTGGAGCAGAATCTTGAAAAAGCGCTCTCAGGGACTGATGCGGTCATCCTTGCCGTAAGGCACAAACGCTACTTGAACCTTGATCCGGAGGAAGTAGTGGAAAGTGCCGGCGGACCGATTGCTGTTATTGACTGTTTTGGTATCCTCGATGATGAAAGGATAAGACGCTACTTCGAACTTGGGTGTGAGGTAAAGGGACTGGGCCGCGGGCATGTAAAGCGAATTAAGGATATGGTCCGAGAAGCAAAAGAACAAACATTTAGGGACCCGACAAGGACAACCCGACACGCAAGACCCAATCCCCCGGTCCTGTAACCATCCAGATATTTCGGGTTTCAGGAGGATCGCTCTATTACCCTTAACGCCGTGTTTCCCCGCCATCGCGCGTAAGGCCAGCCTACGCCCCGACGAACTTGATTCAAAATCAATAGCTGAAGATTCCGTTCTATGCTGAATGCTCTGACGATCGACGTTGAAGATTATTTTCAGGTCCATGCGTTTTCAAACGTGATCAAGTATGAGAATTGGGATAACTATGAGTGTCGTATCGAAGACAACACCTGTCGTATCCTCGAAATATTAAATGAGTTTCCGCAAACCTCATCCTTCAAACCTCAAAACTCGGTAAAGGCAACTTTCTTTATTTTAGGTTGGATTGCTGAGCGGTATTCCCATTTAATTAAAGAAATCTCTTTACAGGGGCATGAAATAGCCTCTCATGGTTATAATCATAAACTCATCTACCACCAAACTAAGGAGGAGTTTAGAAACGATATTAGAAAGAGCAAAGCCGTTCTTGAAGACATTACAGGAATCGAGATCATCGGGTACCGTGCTCCCAGTTACTCCATTACGAACAAATCTCGATGGGCATTTGAAGTTCTGATAGAAGAAGGATTCGAATACGATTCAAGCATCTTTCCCATCAGACATGATTTCTACGGGATGCCCAATGCTCCCAGATTTCCTTTCATTGTTTCCGTAAATGGGAATTCCAGCTTTGAGTTTTCCATGTTGAATCATGATTCGAGACCAACCCTAAGCTCTAAATCTATAATTGAATTTCCGACATCTACGATCAGAATTTTTGGACAAAACCTTCCAATATCTGGAGGGGGATACTTCAGGTTATTCCCTTTTTATTTTACTAAAAGAGGCCTCATGAAGATAAATCGGCAAGAGAAGAAGCCTTTTGTATTTTACATTCATCCCTGGGAGCTTGATTCAGGGCAACCGAAGATTCGGGGAGCGGGCTTTAAATCCAAGTTCCGCCATTATAATAATCTTGATAGGACCGAAATGCGATTTAAAAAACTTCTGAAGAACTTCCAATTTGCAACGATCAGAGAGGTTATTGGGCAATACTGCAACATTCGGTTAATGGATGATGCCTATAGAACGGGAGCTTGGAAAGACAACAGCAAAAATTGTGAAGTCTATGAGTAAAATCCGACTCTACCAAGATGGTGATCAACCTCACTGGGATTCTTATATCTTAAACCACCCGGAAGGTACCTTCTTCCATCTCATTGGCTGGAAAAATGTCATTGAAAAGACATTCGGCCACAAATCGTTTTATCTGCTTGCTGAGGAGGACCGAAAAGCGCCAAAGCTTTCTGCTGATTCAATAAACTCAGCAAACCCAATAAGCCCGACGAACCCAACAAACTCAATCAACCCGATTGTTGGAATTCTTCCTCTTGTCTCCGTCAAAAGCTTTCTTTTTGGCAAATCTCTTGTTTCACTCCCGTTTGCCGCTTACGGAGGAATATTGGCTGATAATGAGGCGATCAGCGATCAGTTACTTGAAAAAGCAAAAGAGATTACTAAAGCAGAGGGTTTGGATTATCTCGAATTGAGAAATAAGAAAGGGAAGATTGAAGGCTTATACGTGAAAGACCTTTATTTTCAATTCAGGCGGGAAATATCTGAAGATTTGGCTTCGAATATGGAGGCGATTCCTCGAAAATCGCGGCGGATGGTTCGTCAGGGAGAGAAGGCGGGTTTAACGCATCAGTTTGGGCGTGAGGAATTAGTTCCCGTTTTTTATGAAATTTTTGCGGAAAGCTATCGCCGGCTGGGCAGTCCTGTATTTCCAGCGGCCCTTTTCAAGAATATGCTGAGAGAATTCAAGGAGAAGGCGAACATACTTGTCGCGAAGAGCCCCGAAGGAATTCCGATCTCAAGTGTGTTCAGTTTTTTCTATAAGGATGAAGTGCTTCCATATTATGCCGGTTCTTTATTTGAATATCGTGATCTCGCACCGAATGATTACATGTATTGGCAGTTATTAAAACACAGTTGTGAAAATGGCTACAGGCTCTTCGACTTCGGAAGAAGCAAAATCGATACGGGGTCTTATGACTTCAAGAGACACTGGGGATTCGAACCAGAGCCTCTCGAGTATCAATACTATCTGAACGGGATAAATGAAATCCCAAACCTGAGCCCAGCCAACCCGAAATATAAGAAAAAAATCGAGATCTGGCGAAAGCTACCTCTTTGGACCACGAAGATAATTGGACCACGAATTGTTAAGTATATCCCATGAAGAAGTGGTAACGGATGGAGCAAAGCGCTCCTCACACCTCCAACGGTGTTCGGAAGGCGGATA
>JAPVTA010000168.1:0-5025 GCA_047519465.1 Thermodesulfobacteriota bacterium
AACTGCCTCTCTTCCCCTGTCAAAGGCATTTAAGTTCAGATGCAACTTGTGTAGGGGAAGCATTTCCTGAATAGCGTTTTGGAATCCCTCCCGGTTCAAGGGAAGAAGGTCCAGGGCGGAAAGAGCCCCAAGCATCACGATGTTCGAGAAGATGGGATCGCCCAGTTCCAGGCCGATGTCGGTGGCGTTAAGCGTCCATACCCTACGACTCAAACTCTGAATCTTCTTCAACACGACAGACAATTCTGGGTAGGCGGCATTGCCTGCGATCACATCGATGGGATAAATCGGACGGGTATTGATGAGCATCATCACTCCGGGGTTTCCGTAGTTAGCCAAAACTCTTAATGCCTCGACCGGCTCAAGCCCTATAACAAGGTCGCACTTGCCCTCAGGAATGAGCGGAGAAAATTGGTCTCTTTGGGAGACCCGTATATGACTCATCACGGATCCCCCTCTTTGGGAAGCCCCATAAGTTTCGCCGATGGTGACGATATAGCCCTGCTGGACGAGCATCTGGCCAAGAATCTGAGAAGCCAGCACATTGCCCTGTCCGCCTACTCCGGTGATGATGATGTTCAGTGGGTCTTTACGAAGGGCCACTTAGACGGTCTCCTTTAGAATGGCCGATTGAGGGCAAATATCTACACAGACGCCACATCCGGTACAGATGGCCTCATCGATCCGTGCTTTTCCAGTAGCGGGATCCCAGGCCAATCCCGGACACTTGAATATCCGCGTGCATCTTCGGTTACACCCGCACGCCTGCCCAATGCATCGCTCCTGATCGACGCGGACCTCGTATAGGGCCTTCTGTCGCTTGGCCCGAACCAGGGCGCACTCCTGTCTTAGGATGAGGACTCTTATCCCTTCTCTATCTTGGAGAAGCTCGCATATGGCATCCGTTGTGTCCTGTATATCAAACGGGTTCTTCACCTGCACCCGGGCTCCCAGAGATTTGCAAAGGGCTTCAATATCTACGACCGGGGCTTCGGGGCCCATGGCTGTTCGGCCTGTCCCAGGATGAGGCTGGAACCCGGTCATCGCAGTGGCACTGTTATCCAGGATGAGCATCAGAAAATTGGACCGATTATACCGGGCGTTCACAAGGGCTGGAATGGCTGCATGATAGAAGGTAGAGTCCCCGCAGACCGTTAAGACAGGCTGACTGAGACCGAACCTTCCAAGTTGCCCGAACCCATTGGCCAGGCCAGCGCCAGACCCCATCGCGTGACATGTCTTGACTTGGGAGAAACCCGCAGGCCGGACCCCGATCGTGTAGCATCCGATGTCCCCGAGCACGATGCCATCCCGGCCGTCCATTGCCAGGGCGTTTTTGAGAGACCAATAGGTCGCCCGGTGGGGGCAGCCGGCGCAAAAGCCCAATTCCCTCGTAGGGGCGAATAAAGAAGCCGCTTCCGCAGCTTCCCGGGCGTATCGAGAAGGCCGCGGCTGATAGGAGACCCGGAGGGCCTTTTGGATTGCCGCTGTGACGATGTCGGGGTTGATCTCGCCGATATCCGGCAGACTTTCTGACGCCTTACCCAAAAAGGTCTTCGCTCCCAGCTTGGCAGCCCTCTCGGCATAGAATTCCTTGATGTTGTTCTCCAGAAAGGGATCGACCTCCTCGACAAAAAGGATCCGATCTGCCTTCTTCAGATGCCGGGTAAGAAAAGACTTCGGGAGCGGCCAGGTGGTCCCGAGCTTCACGATTCCTGCCCGGTCCTCCACGCCCATATTTGCGAGTGCCTCAATAACATACATCCATCCCGGGCCGCAGGTGACCACCAGGAGCTCTGGTCTTTTAGGACCGCGGTAGAGGTTGAAGGGAGATTCTTCGAAGCGGTCCTGGCATTTCTTGATTTTGTCGTGAAGGGCTTTGTGGGTTACCATGACAGGCTGCGGGATGATTGGACGAGAGGTATCAAAGCAGGGCGTGGGCCGGTTCTTCGGAAGTCGACCGAGCTCTGCATTGCCTCTTGCGTGGGAAAGACGCGTGACGCTCCGGATCAAACAAGGAAGCCCCAGCTCTTCGGAAAGATCGAAGGCCCATTGGGTCATCTCCTTGGCTTCTTGGACGGTGGAAGGCTCCAAGAGAGGGAGGTCACCCATCTTGGCGTAAGGCCGGGAATCTTCCTCATTGGTGGATGAGAGGGCTGAGGGATCATCGCAGACCACTATGACGAGTCCCCCTTTGCTCCCCGTGAGGTTAAGATTAAAGAGGAAGTCCGAAGCCACATTGAGTCCGTTCTGCTTCATTGCCGTCAAGCCCCTGAGCCCGGCAAAAGAGGCAGCGGTCGCCACCTCTAAAGCCACTTTCTCATTGACGGACCACTCCACATAAAGTCCCAATTCTTCGGCGACTTGAGACAGAGTGCCTATGATCTCGGAAGAAGGATTTCCGGGGTACGCTGCACACACCTGAACTCCGGCCTCAACGGCCCCTCTTGCGATGGCTTCGTTCCCCATAAAAAGCGTCTTTTTTCCGGGTGAATCTTTGGAGAGAACGCTCATGACTCAGCTTCTTTCGCCTCTGAAAGGATTCGTCCGATTAATTCGTGGGAAAGGATGATATAGCCCCCCTCTAATTCTCCACGTTCCTTCAATGTCAACAGGGCCCTCTGTTTCTTTAGCAGGGAAGCCTCTCTTAGATGTTTGAAATTTTCTTCCGGTAAGGACTGACTCTCTACTATCCCTGCGGTTTCGGCCCGGCTCAATATCTCCTCTCCCAACTCGGATCGGGTGATCACCGTGTTCCATCCTTGGATCCCTTCTACGGTTCCTACGGAGAGATCCGACAACTCGGAGGTCATATCGAGGCAGATACCGCATGTCTTTCGAATAAAGGGGCGAATCTCGTCTATTGGGACATCCCAGGTATGACTATCGTCTGTGATCACCCTCAGAAGTCTCTCGGGCGGGGGAGTGATATCCAGCTTCCGAATCGAAGCACCGTTCACCCGGGCTTTCAGATATTTCATGAAGGGCTCATAGGTCAGGGCCCATGTGCAGAAAAGGCCGACGATCAGCGTCACTCGGTCCGTAAGCGCGTTTCTCTTGAGAGGTGACCCGCTCATCTTTCGCATGGCCAATACTTGGCAAGGCGTTCCCGCTAGGCCAATCCGTTCCGTGTCCGTCCAGGGGCCTTGATTCAGGGCTTGAAGGGTCGGACAAGCCACATAGCTCGAGCCTGCGCAGGAAAGAATCTCATCTGGATGCCGAATCAGCCTTCCGCGAGGGAGATGATCGGGAGCCCGGTGGGTCAGCACCGCTCCGTGGATGAAACCCTCTTTCAAGGCAAATTGCATCAGAGCGGAGACAGCTCCGGAAGTCTGACCTTTCTTTCGAAGGTCAGGGGATGCAGCACGGATCATCTTGACTTGTTTGAACAGCCCTATCTCAACGTTCAGATATTTTTGTCCAAAAACCTCCTGGTGGATAGCCTCCAGGTCCACCTGAGTGCGGGGGCAGTGGGCGAAACAGCGTCCCTCGGCGAGGTCGCAATTGTCCAATTTCACTAATCTCCCTTGCCAGGATTGAAGATAGGGACACAGGGATAGACACGCTCCGCAAGTGGTGCAGAGATCTTTCTGGATGACGCGGGATTCGAGCGCTTGAAGTCCCTTGTTTTCCAACCTTATTTCTTCCTCAGTCCTTATTTCGAGTCGTCCTTTGACCGGCGAATACCCTGTCCCGTCAAGCAAATTCCCCTCCCTGAGCGCTAACCCGGCAGGGAGGGGAATTTTGTCTTTTTGCAGGCTTGTGAGTTCGGCTGACGCTTATAATTCTCTCTCGATGATGGTCGCCACCCCCTGGCCGCCGCCGACACAGGCATTGGCCAGCCCGTAGCGTCCACCCTTAACTTTTAGGATCCGGGCAAGGGTGCCTACCAGACGGACCCCGGTCGCTCCCAAAGGATGGCCGATGGCTGTGCCCCCTCCCATCACATTCACTCGGTCTGGATCGATACCGAGCTCCTTGATACAATTCAGGGCAACGATAGCGAAGGCTTCATTGATCTCCCAGTAGTCGATGTCTTTGGCCTGCAAACCAATCTTCTCCAAGGCCATACGGCTGGCAGGCACAGGACCCACCCCCATGATGGTCGGGTCCACTCCGGCGAAACCGATAGAGCGGATAGTCGCTAAGGGCTGGATCCCCTTCTTCTTGGCGGTCTCCTTGGACATCAACATCATTGAAGTCGCGGCAGCGTTTAACGGTGAGGAATTCCCGGCTGTGATGACCCCATCGGGTTTAAAGGCCGGCTTAAGGTCTTTCATGCCCTCCAGCGTGGCATCATCCCGGATGGCCTGGTCACGATCTACAACCATTGTCTTTCCGTCTGCCTGCTCCGCTTCGATAGGAAGGATTTCATCTTTGAAAAATCCCTCCTTCTGGGCTTTTGAGGCCAATTGATGGGCGCGGGTCCCCCAACGATCCATATCTTCCTTGGTAAACCCCCTTAGGGTAAACAGCTTTTCTGCGGTGAGCCCCATATTGGTCGTCGTCATGATATCCCAGTGTTTGTAAGCTGGATCCGTAAAAACACGGGGGTTTGGGGAGATAATTCCCTGTTGCACGAGACCTCCGCCCATGGGGACGCGGGTCATGTGTTCCATGCCACCCACCATCACAATATCGGCGAAGCCTGTCGCAATTTCCATAAACCCGATATGAATGCCGGCCATGGATGAGCCGCATTGCTGGTCGACAAACTTGGCGGCAATCGTCTCGGGCAGATTAGCCAGAAGGATGGGGTAACGGCCGCCATAAGTCCACTGCTCGCTCACTCCCATGGCTGACCCCACGATGAAATCGTTCACCTCCTCCGCCTTGATCCCCGTCCTTTTGATGAGCTCGGGGAGAAGCTTAGCCAAAAGGTCATCTGACCTGAGTTTGTGAAACCAGTCCCGGCCCGGGTCATTCGGTCTGGACCGTGACAAAGCGGTCCTGAGATATCCAGCGATCACCACTTCTCTCGTTGTTTTGTCTTTTGCTGTTTTTCCCTTCGCTGTTTTTCCCTTC
>JAPVTA010000169.1:0-4278 GCA_047519465.1 Thermodesulfobacteriota bacterium
ATGCCAATGAAGTGGACTCGCTCTGCTTCATCACGCCAGTAGAATTCATAAGCTACCATGTCGTAACCCTTTCCTCAATTTTCGAACGTATCGGCCGGGCCATGCCCCATAGTGTGTATAGCGATCCGTTGCAGGTGGGCATAAATTTTCACGTAGATAACCAAGCAAATCTTATGCCACCAAGTCTTTTTTCAGAAGAATCTTAGAACCTGTAAACTTATCAACAAATTACTGCCTTCGAGGCATACGTTTTTAGAAGAACAACCCCATTGAAATGGGAAATTAATTTCACAAAAGTCCTTAAAAGCTTAGCAAAAAATGTGGAAAGGGTTACATTCCTTATCGGCTTGCGTGCGAATGCCTCGGCACAGGCGGACTCGGCAAGCCGTTCCAACTTCAACCCGTGTGGATAGCAAGCCTCTGGATAGCATGGTCTTCTGCGCAGGCGTATAAGCTCTGGGAGCAGATGCCCGACTGGTTGAACAAAGAGGAGGAACTGGGCGGAACCGTTTTTTCAACGGGAAAGGATAAAGAGGTTTATGGAAATTCTGGAGACGGCGAATAAAATGGTCGGGGCGAGAGGATTTGAACCTCCGACACCTGACACCCCATGCCAGTGCGCTACCAGGCTGCGCTACGCCCCGACAGGCACAATTCCTGGCTCAACCCCCTTTCTCCCTCCTCTCGAGGAGGAAGGGAAAGGGCGACAAGAAAATCTCAAGGGATTTAAGGCGCTTGTATTACTATCTAATATAGTTAATTTTCTGTCAAAAGTCCAGCTTCATTCATTAACAACGAAGGCTGCCATTTTGGCCCGCCTCTTTTCAACCCCCCTCTATTTCCCGGCGAAGGGTTCTTTCCTTTTTGCCTTTTCTGCTAAAGATCACAAGGGCAAGGGTGAGTACGATGATACAGAATAAGAGGAGAAAGACGACAGAAAATACGACAGCGAGCAAGGCAATGATGACGTTGGACACACCCACTCCGCTCAGCGCTTTATGGAAAAAAAAGATCCATTCCTTATTTATTCTTACCTCAGGTTGACCTATTCCAACATCTTTCTGATTCCCTTCAATTCTTCCTGAAGAGCGGCCAGAAGCTCATGAGCTTCTTCGTTGGTCCCCTTTTTTGCAAGTTTCAACTTCAACTGTTTGTTTTCCAACCTTTCGAGGTCCCTGATCTTCTTCTTTGCTCCGGCAATGGTGAACCCCTCCTCGTAAAGGAGTTTCTTGATCTTCAGGATGAGATCCAGGTCTTTTCTCCGGTAGAGCCGCTGTAAGGATCCCCCCTTGTGAGGTCTGATGACCTTAAATTCTGATTCCCAATAGCGTAATATGTGGGGCTTGAGGCCTGTAATACGGCTTACCTCTCCGATCCGATAATAAAGCCTCTCATGGGAGATGGAGTTCTCCGTCTCACGCCCCTTGAGCAGCCTTTTCATCCTTCCTCTCTAACTTCTCCTTGGTGTTGAGGTCTCCCTTTAACACCTGACTCGGCTTGAAAGTCAAGATTCTTCTTGCCGAGATTTCGATGTCACTTCCCGTCTGCGGGTTTCGGCCCCGCCTGGACCTCTTTTTTCGAATCACAAAATTTCCGAATCCAGAGATCTTGATTTTATCCTCCTTGATCAGGCTCTCTTTGATGATATCAAAAACGTACTCTACAATCTTGGCCACCTCTTTCTTCGAGAAACCCACCTTCTCATAAATGTTCTCAACGATATCCACCTTTGTCATCTCTTATCTCCTCCTTTCTTCTAAGGATTGTCCCATGACGGGTGCGCCACCCAGAAACGTTGAAAACCGGAAATCCCCTCTCGCCCCCTTTAGTAAAGGGGGATTTGGAAATATATTTTTTGAACAACGCTTATTGTCTTAAATCGAGCTGGAAGACCTCCTTTAGTCTGGAGAGGAGGTTTTCGTGCTTTTGATTTACCTCTTCATCCGTCAACGTCCGGTCATTCGCTTGATATCGGATTCGGTAGGAAACTCCCTTCTTTCCATCCGGGATAGGAGGCCCTTGATAGATATCGAAAACGGTGACCTCTTCGACGAAAGGCAGATTGAAAGCCCGGATCGTTTCCATGACTCTTGCCACTTCCAAGTCCTTGTCGACCACGACGGAAAGGTCTCTATAAACAACCGGGAATTTCGGCAAGGGCTGAAACCGGCTTCCCTCCCCTGCCCACTTTACCATTTTGCTGAAGTCCATTTCAAACAGATAAACCGCACCGTGAACTTCGTAATGGCCCAGAACCTGAGGGTGGGCTTCTCCCAAAACTCCTAAGGCCTCATGATCAAGGACGACCTTCGAGGCTTTTCCCGGATGAAGATAAGGGACATCATCCACTTTGTTAAATGTGGCCCTCTTGATTTGCAGGTCGTCCAAAAGACCCTCCACGCAACCTTTGATATCATAAAAATCAACCGGCCTCGGAGAAAAAGCCCAATGTGGGCCTCTGTCGAACCCCATGGCCAATCCCGCTAAAAACTTGACTTCTTTCGGAAGCCTTTCACCCTCTTGGGGAAGGAAAACTTTTTTTAATTCAAAGAGCTTAAGATTCGAAATCTTCCTGGAGATATTGTAGCGTGCAGTCTCCATCAGTCCAGGGATAAGCGTGGTCCTCATGACCGAGAAATCCTCCGTAAGTGGATTGAGGATTCGAACATGCTGCCTCTTCGGATCGTCCGAAGGGAGTCTAATCCTGTCCCAGGAAGCAGGAGAGGTAAAACTATAGGTAATCACCTCATGGTAACCATGATGAATGAGGGTGTCTATGGCTCTCCTTTCAACAACGAACTCTTTGCTCCTTTCTTCTGGCGAGGGAGGCCCTTGGGGAAGGGTAAGAGGAATTTTCTCGTATCCATCCAGCCTGGCCACTTCCTCAATGAGATCCACCTCCCTTTCTAAGTCTCCTCTGAAAGAAGGGGGAGTCACCACAAGGACCTCTCCGTCCCCTTCTCGGACTCCCAATTCCAAATCTTCAAGGTAATTCCTCACCCGTTCGGCAGAAACCCTGGTTCCCAATATCTGGTGAACCTTCTTGATGCTCAAACGGATTGGACTCGGTTTGATCGGTGCCGGGTAGGCATCCACCACCCCCTCCACTACTCTTCCGTTCGCTAATTCCTGGATCAATTGGCTGGCCCGGTTCGCCGCTATGAGGCATCCCCCGTAATCGATCCCTCTTCCAAAACGGTAAGCTGCTTCTGTTTCAAGACCCAGCTTTTTTGATGTCCTCCGATTCCCCGCCGGGTCGAAATAGGCGCTTTCAAGAAGGACCCTCCTGGTGTCTTCTTTGATCTCTGAATTGAGGCCCCCCATGACGCCGGCAATGGCAACAGGCTTCTCAGCGTCACAGATCATGAGCATCTCTTCATCCAGGGTTCTCTTCACTCCATCCAAGGTGACGAATTCCTCCCCCTCCTTCGCTCTCCGGACGACAATCCGACCTCCCTCCAGTAACTCAAAATCAAAGGCGTGCAGGGGCTGTCCATATTCCATCATGACATAATTGGTCACATCGACCACATTATTGATGGATCGTATCCCCACTCTTTCCAATCGATTGCTCATCCAGGAAGGGGTCGGGCCGATCTTCACCTCTTCGATCATCCTCGCCACATACCTCGGACACAGGTCCTGATCCAAAATTGTCACGGAAGTCTTTCGATGAATCTCCTCCCCCAAGTCAGCAAGAGTCGGCTTCGGATACTTCACTCTCTGACGGGTTAACGCAGCGATCTCGCGCGCCACTCCGATCATGCAGAGGCAGTCCGGACGATTCGGGGTGACGCTGATATCGAGAATCGTATCCTTTAAGCCCAAGGCCTCGCCCAATTCCGCACCCAAAGGAACAGAAGCCGGAAGGATCATAATTCCGGAAGCATCCTGGCCCAAGGCGAGCTCACTCTCTGAGCAGAGCATTCCATCGGAGGTCACTCCTCTGATCTTAGATCTCTTGATTTCAACCCCGTTTGGGAGCCGGGCCCCGACGAGTGCTAAAGGGACTTTTTGGCCTTTCCGAATGTTGGATGCCCCGCAGACGATTGAATAGGTCTCTCGATCCGCCTTCGCTTCGACCAATGAAAGTCGATCTGCATTCGGGTGTCTTCGAACAGACTGAATTTCGGCGACCACTACCTTCTCAAACCCTTCGCCCGTTGATGCAGCCCCTTCCACTTCCAGACCGGCCATGGTCAGAAGGTTGATCAGGTCCTTCAATTCCATCCGAATCTCAACATAATCCCTGATCCAATCCAGACTGACCTTCATAAT
>JAPVTA010000170.1:0-2680 GCA_047519465.1 Thermodesulfobacteriota bacterium
AAAAGGCCCATACTTTCGTACGGGCCTCATTGTTTGCTGGCTCCCCGGGCAGGACTCGAACCTGCAACCTAGTGGTTAACAGCCACCCGCTCTGCCGGTTGAGCTACCGAGGAATTACAATAAGTTTGAATTACAAATGCCAAATGTCAAATATCAAATTACAAATAGTTGCTGCCAGGTGTTGCGCTGAAGATTTTCCTCCAGTATTTAGCCCCTCACCCCGCCCTCTCCCGCCAGGGGAGAGGGATGATCAGATTTTATTAGTTTACAAAATAATACCAGAGATGGCAATCAAATTCAGTCGCGGGTCACCCGATCCTCTTCCGGAGTAGGCTCCGTCTTGCTCAGAACCTTCTTCTTGCGCCACGCCAAGACCATACTGACCGGACCGGAGAAGACATAGAAGAGAACGAAGGCAAAAAGGACCACGACGGGTTCCATGACGATCAGAACCAGCGAGAGGACGACGTAGATGAAAATGCTGAAGGGTTTCCGTTTTCCCAAATTCAGTTCCTTGAAGCTGAAGTACCGGATGTTCGAGACCATCAGAAAGGCCAGGACGTAAATCATCACCAAGATCACAATATCTTTGACCCAATCCGTCTCAATCAACTGGAAGTAGAGAAGGATGGTGAAGGCAATCATAGCAGCCGCCACAGGGATGGGAAGCCCTTTGAAATACTTTGTCTCTCCGGTGGAAGCCAGCACGTTGAACCGTGCCAACCGTATTGCCCCGCAGGCTACAAAAAGGAAGGCAGCCAGCCAGCCAAATTTTCCGTAAGGTCTGAGTGCCCAGCTAAAGGCGAGCAGGGCCGGAGCCACCCCGAAGGAGACGAGGTCAGCCAGTGAATCATACTGCATTCCGAATTTGGAAGTGGCACCCGAGAGCTTAGCCACCTTTCCGTCAAAGACATCGAAAACGGCTGCCAGAAGGATGGCCACGGCGGCAAAGTGAAATCGCTCTTGAAACACGGAGATAATTGCCCAGAATCCGCTCAGGAGATTCCCGGTGGTGAGAAGATTGGGAAGGATGTAAATTCCTTTTCTCATTTTAATCGGTGTTCTTCTCTTTCTCATACTCGATACCCAATGATCGATTCCCCTCCCTTGACATGCTGTCCCACCCTGACAATAGGTTTCACTTCAGGGGGGAGGTAGAGATCGACCCTCGACCCGAATCGGATCAAGCCAAAGATTTCTCCCTTCCTCAAGAGATCGCCTGCCTTGGCATAGCAGACGATCCTTCTTGCCACAAAGCCTGCGATCTGGATCAGGAGGATCTGGCGCCGATCCTCAGTCTCCAAGATCATGGCGTTTTGCTCGTTGAGGAGGGATGACTTCTCCACGTTGGCCATTAGAAATCGGCCCGGGATGTAATTTTGTGCAAGAATCGTTCCGGAAACAGGGGCCCGATTGAGGTGGACGTCAAAAAGAGACATAAAAATGCTTATCTTTAATGCTTTTTCCTTCAAAAAACGGCCTTCCTCGCATTCTCCGACATGGACGACCTTGCCGTCTGCCGGAGAGAGAATGACGTTTTGGAGGTTGGGGATTTCTCTCCTCGGATTCCTGAAAAAATAGGCGACGAACAGAGATAAAAGGATTCCCAGGCACATCCAGACGTTCCACCCCAGGATTCCAAGGATAACCGTTACGAGGACCAACGGGGTGAAGAAGGGAAACCCTTCTTTAGCCATGGGCCAACGATTCTGTTCCATCACTTTTTCTTCTCTTGGAGCCACCCCATCATGGAACGCAATTTTTTCCCAACCTCTTCGATGGGATGCTCAGCCTCCTTCTTCCTCAAGGCGTTGAACACGGGTCGCCCCACCCGATTTTCCAATATCCATTCTTTTGCAAAACTTCCCGTCTGCACTTCTTTGAGCATCCGCTTCATCTCCTCACGGGTTTCTGAGGTGATGATCCGCTTACCTCGGGTCAGGTCGCCGTATTCGGCCGTATCGCTGACAGAGTAGCGCATGAAGGACATTCCTCCTTCGTAAATCAGATCCACGATGAGTTTCAATTCGTGGAGGCACTCGAAGTAGGCGATCTCCGGCTGGTAGCCGGCCTCCACCAGGGTATCGAAGCCTGCCTTGATGAGCTCCGTCACTCCTCCACAGAGAACCGCCTGCTCTCCGAAGAGGTCTGTCTCCGTCTCTTCTTTGAAGGTGGTTTCAATCACGCCGGCTCGAGTCGCACCAATCCCTTTCGCATAAGCGAGGGCGGTCTGCTTGGCCTTCTTTGAGAAATCCTGATAAATAGCGACCAGGGACGGGACGCCCGCACCCTTTTGAAATTCTCTTCGCACCAAATGGCCGGGGCCTTTCGGGGCGATCATCACCACGTCGATTTCTTTAGGGGGGACAATCTGGCCATAATGGATATTGAACCCATGAGAGAACAAGAGGGTTTTTCCCTTTTGAAGGTGGGGTTTTACGTCCATTTCATACAGTTTGGACTGGACATCATCCTGGGTGAGGATTTGAATGAGATCGGCCTGTTTGGCTGCCTCCGAAGCACCGACCGGCTTGAAGCCGTCTCGGAGAGCAAACTGATAATTTTCACTTCCTTTCCTCTGAGAGACAATGACGTTGAGGCCGCTGTCCCGTAAGTTCTGAGCCTGGGCATGTCCCTGGCTCCCGTAGCCGATGATAGCAATCTTTTTTCCCTTCAGGGT
>JAPVTA010000171.1:0-9941 GCA_047519465.1 Thermodesulfobacteriota bacterium
ATCCTCAATTCTTCTTGTCTTCTTAATTTCAAGGATTTATACTACGGAATAAGAAAAAGTGATTCGAGAATGTTCTTAGAGGTCCGAATTTTAGATTGAGGTTCACCCCGTTAGAAATACCTGCGGGGCATCCAACCCAATCGGAATTATTCTGGGACCTTACCGCTTTAAAACAACGGGTCGGCATTTTTAACGGGGTAAAAAGGAAAGGAGAAAAAGGATGGGAAAAATTTCGATCTTTAACCAGGCAAAAAAAGAAGGCAGGACAATCCTCACCGAATTCGAATCCAAAAGAATTCTCAAGCAGGCGGGAATATCCGTTGTGGAAACCAAACTGGCGAAGACCCAAAAAGAAGCGGTTTCCTTAAGCCGGAAAATGGGTTTCCCCGTAGCGTTGAAGATTGCCTCCCCGGATGTGATTCACAAGAGCGATTCGGGCGGCGTTAAGCTTTCATTAAACAATGCGACCCAAGTTAAAAAGGCCTATGATGAAATTTTAAAAAAGGTCAGGAAACAGTATCCCTGCGCAATTGTTCATGGAGTATCCGTGCAAAAAATGGTCCGGCCGGGGACAGAAGTCATTGTAGGGACTAGCAAGGATCCTCAATTCGGTCCTGTCATCATGTTTGGCTTAGGGGGTGTTTTTGTGGAATTACTCAAAGATGTTTCTTTCAGAGTTATTCCGCTTGAGCAAAGAGATGCTCAAGAAATGATTAACGACATAAAGGGATACCCATTATTACAGGGATACAGGGGGAAGGAGCCTGCCAACATCGCTGCCTTGGTGGAGATTATCCTTAAGGTGTCTAAGCTAATAGAGGGGAATCCTCAGATTAAAGAATTAGAACTGAACCCAATATTTGCTTATCGAGACAAAGCTGTGGGGGTCGATGCAAGAATTATTTTGGAAAAGAATTGATTGGAGCGGCTAACCTTAGCGATTTTGCTCGAAGAACATGATTAGAACAGGGCGTATGTCCCTTTTTGAGACAGAATTTCGGGAGGGTGTGCAAAATGGAGGAAGGCAGGAGAAACTGGTGGCAAATCATGTAAAAAATCCCTTTACAAAAAGATAGGCTTATGCTAATTTGAGGTCGTGGCGGGAAGGGGTCAAAATCGGAGGAACCGCCATGGAAACAAAGGTGGGAGACACGGTGAGAAGCGTCTTAAACGGTATCGAGTACAAGGTTAAGAAAATTGTAAAAAGGATGGCTGTCCTTGAGTCGCAAGACGGAAAAAGCCAAATTTTGACTGAGCTTGAGAATCTGAGTCTATTCTACAGGAAAAAGAGAGGAAAAGCCGTATGAAACAAGACATGATAAATCCCCTTCCTGCCACATCACCTTTCGGCTGAGCTTGTTCATTGTCGTCGGAGCTTTATCATCTCTCGCCATTCTATTTCATCCGTTGACTGATTTCCGCAAAAAGATTCTTAGAAATTTCTTGGCTTCTACACGTCTCCCGGCAGGATATCAACTAACCTCACTCCGGCTCGGCAGTCCTTCCGACCCTCTCCAGGCAAATATCCTTCAAAAAACGTGAACCGGTGTTCCGACGGTATTCAACTCCAGAGATCCTTCCGCCAAATCCACAAGGAGCTGTTGAATAACTGTGGAATTCGATTGTATTCTGCTTGAAGGCAGCGGCTTCAACCATTTTGCCTAAAAGATAGGCACATCTAAGTCCTGGAATGGATTTGCAAATCTAAGATTTATTTAAAAATTCAGGTGACAATGGAACCTTTTCAGCCTTGAGAGATTATCGATTCATCTTTCTTCAAATGAGAAATCGCTATATAAAAGGATCTTTCCGCTTATCACGTTGTGCAGTGTCCTCGTGCGTTAATATTTGCCCCTTCTTTCTGTTTACCAAGGGGGCATCCTCCTTTTACGAGCCTCATGCCCTTTGAGCGTCTAACCTATCAGCATAGATGTCAACTCCGAACTCTTTGCATTAGGCTTCGTTTGCTTCCTACCACAATCCGAGAACTTTCCACCAGGGGAAGCCGACGCCTATCCATATAACGATGTTGGCGAAAGAGATAATGAGCCCTAATTTCCACCAAGTCTTTTGATCCAAATAGCCGGCGTTAAAGTAAATCGGCGCAGGCCCGGTTCCATAATGGGTGATCCCCGCATTCAGGGCGGAGAAGAATCCGAACGTCAGGGCGGCCAGGTAAGGGGGGGCCTTTACAGCCACCGCGACGGCCAGAAAAGCCGGAAACATGGCTGTTACATGTGCAGTGGTACTGGCAAAACCATAATGGCTGTAGAAATAGACCAGCATGAGGATGATCAGCGCCGAGATCCACATCCACCCGGCTAGGCTATTTCCCACCGTGGTTGCAAACCATTTCATGAACCCGAGCTGGTTCAAGTAGCTGGCCATCATGACGAGTCCTCCGAACCAAAAGAGGGCATCCCAGGCTCCTTTCTCGGCAAGGACATCGTCCCAGCGGATGACGCCTGTCAACAGCATGATGGATACGCCGATCAAGGCTACAACTGTCGCGTCAATCTTGTTCCACTCTGAAGTTGCCCAGAGAGCCAGGATGAGGATGAAGACGAAGAGCATCACTTTTTCCGTCCGTTTCATGGGCCCCATCTTTTCAAGCTCGGTCTTGGCCATTTCCGCCGCCTGGGGCGTGGCTTTGATCTCAGGCGGATAAATCTTGTAGAGAATGAAAGGAACGATGATGAGCGAAAGCATGCCGGGAACAATGGCTGCCAGGGCCCACATCCCCCAAGAGATCGAAACATTCGCGGTTTTTCTGGCCAGCTCGGCGACGAGCGGGTTCGGGGCCATGGAGGTCATGAACATCGCTGAAGTGATCACCGCAGCCTGATACTCCATCGTCATCATGAAGGCGCCGATCTTCCTTGCCGTTTCCCCCGGCTCGGACCCGAAGGTGAGCGAAAGCGACCGAACAATGGGATAAATCACTCCTCCGGACCGGGCCGTGTTTGAGGGCGTCGCCGGGGAGAGAATCAGATCCGTGGCCACGACTGAATAGGCTAGACCCAGCGTCTCTCGGCCAAAGGCCCGGATGAAGATGAAGGCGATCCTCCTTCCCAGGCCCGTGCTGATGAAGCCTCGGGCAATCAGGAAAGCGGTCACAATCAACCAGACCGTGGAGTTGCCAAATCCCGAAAGCGCATCACCAATCTTGAGGATTCCGGTGAAGGTGGTCATCATCACTCCGAAGATGACCACAGCCCCCATGGGTAAAGGGGTCAGGATCAAACCGACGATGGTGGCCACAAAAATGGCCAGGAGGTGCCACGCCTCTTTCTTGACCCCGGCCGGAACAGGCGAGTACCAAATGATGATTCCAATGACAACGACGATGATCCCGCGTACTATCCGCGCCCCCGCGCTACGTTCTTGACCGTTCATCTCTCTCCTCCTTTTATAGATCTATCCGATGGATCCAATCAGAACAGAATGTCTGCGCTACGAGGTTGCCACCAGTTCAGCGATCGCCTTCCCCATCTGCTGTGTCGATGCCTCGCCGCCCAGATCCCTGGTTCTTATATTTCTGTCCGCTACGGCGACCTCCACAGCTTTTTCTATCGTTCTCGCCGCCTCAAGATATCCCAGCTGATGGAGCATCAGAGCGCCGGAGAGTATCTGGCCAATGGGGTTTGCGATCCCTTTGCCTGCGATGTCAGGGGCCGAGCCATGGACCGGTTCGAACATGGAAGGGAATTTGCGATCAGGGTTAAGGTTGGCCGACGGCGCGATGCCGAGGCTACCTGCCAGAGCCGGACCCAGGTCGGAAAGGATGTCGCCGAACAGGTTGCTGCCAACCACCACGTCAAATTCCTCCGGATGGAGGACAAACCTAGCGGCGAGGGCATCGACGTGGTACTGGTCGGCCTTCACATCTTCGTACTCTTTCGCGATTCTTTTGAATATCTTATCCCAGTAGGGCATGGTGAAAACAATTCCGTTTGACTTCGTGACAGAGGTAACCTTTTTCTTCCGCTTTCGAGCCAGGTCGAATGCAAATCTCATTATCCTCTCCACGCCTTTCCGGGTGAAGATCGCCTCTTGAACGACAAATTCCTGGTCGGTTCCCTCGTACATGATTCCGCCGATGGTTGAGTATTCGCCCTCATTATTCTCTCTCACCACACAGAAGTCGATTTTTTCCGCTTCGATGTTACGGAGGGGGCTTGTAATGCCCCTCATGTTTTTGACGGGTCTGAAATTTACATACTGCTGAAAACCCCTCCGGATGGGAATGAGCAGTCCCCACAACGACACGTGGTCCGGCACATCGGGGTAGCCGATCGCGCCGAGAAAGATCGCTTCATATCCCTTCAATATGTCAAGTCCGTTTTTCGGCATCATCTCCCCGTTTGACTTGTAATATTCACAACTCCAGGGGAAGGGCGTCCACAGGAGCTTGAACCCGAACCTCTCGCCTGCGGCATCCAGTACCCGCATGCCCTCGGGCACCACCTCTTTACCGATTCCATCCCCCATGATGACCGCTATTTTGTGTTTATGTTCGGTTGTCACTTTCCTGTCTCCTTTAAGGTCGTTTTATGCTACGCCTGATCGCTTCCTCGGATGCCCGGCAAAACGTCTAACATTGTTCCGTCTGTCTAAATGAATGTGATTTTCCTGGCCTCCGGGATCTCATCATAGCAGTTTTTTCCTCATTTCACGGTGCGGTATGACCCCAAACAACGTGTGTGCCTTCCCAACGATGCGGTATCCGTGCTTTTTATAAAAACCTACTGCGGATTCTCTCGCATTGAGAATAATATGGGTTGCCCCTTTTCTTTGGGCATTTTTCTCCAGCTCCCGAAGTATCATCGTGCCTATGCCTTTTCCCTGCAGCCCTTCCTCGACAGCCATATATCTGATCTGTGCCTCCTTCGAGGAATTGAAATGAACCCTTCCCACACCGAGTGGCTTTCCCTTTTCACAGGCCATCACATGAATGCTTTGTCCTTCCAACTCATCCCTCTCGCTCCCCCTCGGCTGGTTCCAGGGCTTCCTCAAAATTCTCCATCTGAGGTCGTAATACTTCTCGTATTCCTTTTTGGTTCTCGGCTCACGGACTTTCATGGGCGGGCGGCGTCCCTCAGTTCTTATTGTATGACCCTCGAGATGGATTATTTTGGACAGCAATGATCAGAGGATATTATTAACGGAAACGGGACGAGCCACTATATTTTTAGCCAGTTCCGACCCGATTGTTTTCACCCGGGACATCAGAATTCAGGCGGGTTAGCAAGTGATTGGCAGCATAAAAAACCCCAAAGGATACAAAGATGCTGATGCAGCCTACTGTGAATGCGAGTAATTTCCCATGCCATAACCCGACAAACCCGCGCCTTAACTCATCCATAAGCACATTTGCCTTTCCCCCGTAGAGTTCTAAATCCCGTAAATATTTCTTGGAATCTTGAGGCATAACCGGATAAACAGATCCGCCTTCTTCTTCGTAGCCCAAAACGCCGCTCGAATTATTCTCAGCTGTCCGATAAATCAAGACGGCACTGCCCAGGCCAACCAGCAGGATAAAGGCGCTCACGAGATTAAGGCATGTATGCAGACGTGCGATTTTCCTTTTCATGTTGTGCCACTTTTACCGTTGGCTGGGGGGCAAGGATTCGAACCTCGGTTGATGGAGCCAGAGTCCATAGTCCTACCGCTAGACGACCCCCCATCCTCCAAAAAACAAAGTCCGCCTCCGCGACCTTGTGACACGAAGATGTGGAAGGCAAAGCGCATGGCGTTTGTTTTGATATTAATGATACCATCAAGAATGCAGACGGATCAATAGCGACAAGAGTTGCAAAACATCGCTCATTGGAACTTTCTGAAACCTCTTCGTCCCACGGGTCTTGCGAGACGGGAAGAATATGATATATTAAAAGGCGAAGCAGAGTAAATCCCTTTAGAAAGGGCAGGGTTTGGCATAGAGGCTTGCCTTTTCTAACGGGGTAAGAGAAAGGACCGGTCTCTATGGTCCGGGCCAATTCATCGCCGCCTTCTGATTTTATAAGAGATATTATTGAGGAGCACCTGAGAACGAGCAGGTTCCAGGGACGTGTCGCGACACGCTTTCCACCCGAACCAAACGGATACCTCCATATCGGACATGCCAAATCCGTTTGCCTCAATTTCGGCATTGCCGCCCAGTACGAGGGTTCCTGCAACGTGAGGATGGACGACACAGATCCCAGTGGCGAATCGCTTGAATACGTCGAATCCATTATCAACGACGTCCGCTGGCTGGGCTTCGATTGGGGGGATCGCCTGTTTTATGCTTCTGACTATTTCGAGCGACTCTACCAATTTGCAGTCCAACTGGTTAAAGCTGGCAAAGCATATGTGTGCGGATTAAGCGCCGATGAGATAAGGGACCAACGGGGCACCTTAACCGAGCCGGGGAAAGAGAGCCCTTACCGGAAGCGCCCTATCGAAGAGAACTTGGATTTATTCGAACGGATGCGCGCGGGCGAATTCGAGGACGGTGCCCGTGTCCTTCGTGCCAAAATCGATATGGCCTCACCCAACATCACCCTTCGAGATCCGGTCCTCTACCGCATCAAGCGGGCCACGCATTATCGAACAGGAACGAAATGGTGCATCTACCCGATGTACGACTTTGCCCACTGTCTTTCAGATTCCATCGAAAAAATCACCCATTCGATTTGCACGCTCGAGTTTGAAAACAACCGCCCCTTATACGATTGGATTTTGGATCACCTGAACGTCGATTGTCATCCTCAGCAAATTGAATTTGCTCGTCTCAACCTCAGCTACACGGTTCTGAGCAAACGAAGACTGATCGAATTAGTCACAAAAGGGTATGTGACCGGCTGGGACGATCCACGAATGCCCACCCTTGCTGGAATGAGAAGGAGAGGCTACACGCCCGAGGCGATCCGAAGCTTTTGTGCGAGAATCGGGGTCGCCAAGAGTGAAAATCTCGTCGATATTTCTCTCCTTGAGCATTGCGTTCGTGAAGATCTGAATGAACGAGCCCCCCGTGTCATGGGGGTATTGCGGCCCCTTCGTGTGGTGATCGATAACTATCCCGAAGGACAAACGGAAGAATTTGAGTGTCCCAATCATCCGCAGGATCTCTCCATGGGATCGCGGAGAGTCCCTTTTTCCAGGGTCCTCTATATCGAACAGGATGACTTTCAGAAAAATCCCCCCAAGAAATATTACCGCCTCGCTCCGGAGCGTGAAGTGCGTCTCCGGTATTCCTACATCATAAAATATGTCAACGTGGTTGAGGATCTGAGGACGGGTGAAGTCGTTGAGGTGCACTGCACTTACGATCCGGCAACAAGGAATGGACCGCCTCCGGACGGACACAAAGTCGAGGGAGTCATTCATTGGGTATCGGCGAACCATTCGGTTCCTGCCGAGGTACGGTTGTATGACCGCCTGTTCCAAATCCCCGATCCGATGGCCAAAGAGGATGATTTCATAGAACACCTCAACCCGGCATCGTTGGAAACATTAAGCTCGTGCCGTGTAGAGCCGGGCCTCTCAGGTACAGAACCGGAAAGCAGATACCAATTCGAGAGGCTTGGCTATTTCTGTGTGGATGCCGAGGACTCTTCGGCTAAGAAGCTTGTATTCAACCGGATTGTTACCCTTCGGGACTCCTGGGCTAAGATTTCGGAGAAAGGAAGAGGATAAAGGAAGCACCCGACTCCTTCGCGAGAGGTGGTTGGAAAGCGAATAGGGAGGAAACCATGTTCGTGCGAGATGTGATGACTTATAATGTGGTTACGGTTCCAAGTACGATACCCGTCCTTGAGGCTGAGCGACTTTTGGAGTCTCATAAGTTCGAGCGGTTGCCGGTAGTAGATAAAGGCAAATTGGTAGGACTGGTGACAAAGGACACGCTGTTAAAAGCGAGCCCTTCTCCGGCCACGTCTCTGAGTCGAGGGGAACTCCTGTACGTTCTGTCGAAATTGACCGTGAAAGAGATTATGAAGAAGAACGTCGTAGCGGTCACCCCAGATACCACGATCGAACAGGCTACAGAAATCGCACAGCAGAACCGGGTGGGTTGTTTGGTGGTGTTGGAGGGAGAAAGGGTTGTGGGGATATTGACCACCAATGATATCTTTTACAAGGTCATTAATCCTCTCTTCGGAATTGGTGAGAAGGGTAAGCGCATCATCGTATATGGGGCTGGGGAAGTGGAGCAAATGCAGAAGGTGTTTGACTGCGTCAAGAAGATGGGTCTCAAGATAAAGAATCTTTGGCGACCCACCGGGACTGAGAAGAAAGATCTCGTCCTTCACATGGAAACAGAAGACGTTGGCAAGTTAGTCTCCCAGCTCAAAAAGGAAGGCTTCTCGGCGGAAGAAAGAAGTTGACCCGTTCGGCAGGCGCCGACTGTTTGGCTTGAGGGCTCTTTATTTAACCCTTGGGAGGAGTCAATGATCGAAGAAATTTCTGCTAATCTATACAGAATCGAAATTCCGCTTCCCGGAAGTCCTCTGAAGGCTCTCAACTCCTACGTGATCAAGAATACGGAGCGAAATTTGATTGTGGATACGGGATGGAATCAAGAAGAATGCCTGCAGGCAATGCAGGTGGGTCTGAAGGAACTTGGAGTTGACACCGAAAAATCGGACTTCTTCATCACTCATCTTCATGCCGATCATTTCGGACTTGTCTCTAACCTCATTACAGATAATTCGAAGATATACTTTAACCAGCCCGATGCCGATCGGTTTAGATCTGGCTTTCGGCTGGAGGAGTTCCTTAACTTTGCTCGCTTGAACGGTTACCCTGAAAATGAGCTTCAGAAGGCCCTCAAGAGCCATCCCGGCCTTAAGTTCAGGGCAAGCGCCGACCTAACTTTTCATATTTTGAAAGAGGGCGACACCATAAGCATCGGGGATTATGCGTTCAAATGCATTGAGACCCCCGGCCACACTTGGGGGCACATGTGTCTTTACGAACCCCATAAGAGGATCTTCGTTTCCGGAGATCATATTCTGAACGACATCACTCCCAACATCCAATTATGGTCTGATCAGTGGAATCCCTTAAAGCAGTATCTGGCAAGTCTAGACAAGGTTTATGAACTTGATATCGAACTTGTACTGCCCGGTCATAGAGGCATTTTCAAAAACTGCAGAGAAAGGATTCGGGAATTGAAACGCCACCACCAGGACAGGCTTGATGAAATTATCTCTATTCTGGGAAAAGGCAAAATGAATGCCTTTCGAGTGGCCTCGAAGATGAGCTGGGATATTGTGAGCGACTCCTGGGACGTGTTCCCCGTCTCCCAAAAATGGTTTGCCACCGGGGAGGCCATTGCTCACCTGAAATACCTAAAGGAAGAGGGAATCATAAGAAGCGAGATGCAAAAAGGGAGGATCACTTTTTCTTTGAACAAAGACCATTCAATTTAATCTCTCAGACTTCCCACCATTGTTCTAGCCATATTATTAGCCATATTATAATATTGCATCACGAACCAAAATATAGTAATCTCATCCGTATCCATGGTGCTGGTTACTGGAGAAAAGGGAGGAAGATCTATGAAGAGCAAAATAAAATATACGAATGAACCGATGGGGGAACTAAGAGTGATTAAGGATTTTCTCCCGCCGCCGGATCAGTTGATCCCGAAAGAAGAGAACGTCAAAATAACAATCTCCTTGAAGAAATCGAGTGTCGAGTTCTTCAGGAAAGAAGCCCAAAAGCATCGCACTTCTTATCAGAGGATGATCAGGCGGGTTATAGATTGGTATGTTTCCCAGTATCAAAAGAACGCCTAAGCGAGACGATTTTCTCCCTAAGCTGGCAGGGTGTACGGCGCCTGAACAAGAATATTAAGAATACAAAAATGGGTCTGGCCAACTAAGCCAGACCCATTTTGATTCTGTGGCTGGGGGAAAGGGAGTCGAACCCATAAATTTGCGGGACGTGGGTTC
>JAPVTA010000172.1:0-12651 GCA_047519465.1 Thermodesulfobacteriota bacterium
GGCTTTCAGCAGCAATTCCAATCTGAATGTACTTGCAAAGCTCCGGGACAATCTTTTCATAGTCTTTAATCTGTTTATAGGCATTGAACCAGCTTTCGGAAATATTAGTTGGGTTCTTACACTCGATATTAACAATAGGAATACCGTTCACATAAAGAATAATATCCGTTCTTACTCTATCTTTTCCCTGATAATAGACCTGCCTTGTGATGATAAACTCGTTATTCTCAATATTCTCAAAATCAAAAAGCTGGACATACTTAACAATCTTTTCTTTCTCAAACTTTACAGGAACCCCAAACTTATAGAAGTTTAGAATCCTTTTGGCTCCCTCATGCCCTGTGACGGTTAGCTTCAACTCATTAATGACCTTATTGATCTCCTCATTCCCAATTTCAGATTCTCTATTTATCTTATTTAAGGCCCGAACCAGATTTGGAATCAACAAAACCTCTTCATAACTGTCCCTCTCCAGATCATCAGCGGGAACAAATCTCCAACCCTTCTCTTCAAGTTTCTTGATGAAATAATCCTCAACAAGTTTTTTTTCTGTAAAATCAGGCATTATTCATAGTTCTCCAACTATCATTCTGAACCCTCTCCTCTGTCATTCTGAGGAGTGTAACGACGAAGAATCTGTTTCTTTATAGATTCTTCACTTCGTTCAGAATGACAACCAAGGGATTAATAGAACCATCCCTCGCTTAAATCCTTCCACTCTGGATTTTTAGATTCAATTAGGGCGATCTTCTTGCTCCGTAGCCAGCCTTTGATCTGTTTCTCTCTCGTAATGGCAGATTGGACATCACTTGTTTCTTCAAAATACACTAACCTGTTGATGTTATACTTTTTTGTAAAACCCTCCACCATTTTATTCTTGTGCTCATAAACCCGTCGCATAAGATCATTCGTTACACCTGTGTACAATGTCTTTGATCGGTTGGTCATTATATAAACATAGTATTGTCTCATGCAGGATTACTTTTCTTCCTTGTCATTATGAACCATTCACCAGTCATTCTGGCCCTGAACGAAGTGAAGGGGAAGAATCTCAATCCTTAGACTCTTCGCTTCACTCAGAGTGACAACCGGGTTTGTCATTCTGAGCGACCATCGGGAGCGAGGAATTTCGACCCTTAGACTCTTCGTTCCACTCAGAGTGACAGATACGGCTGCTTCAATTTCAACACTTGGGTCTCTTTTTTCAACAAATCATTCCTCCATCTCTTTAGAAATCTCCGTTAACCTTTTTTTAAAAGGGGGAAGATCGCTCTTCACCGTTTCCCAGACAATAGCCATGCTTACCCCAAAGTATCCATGGATCAATTTGTCTCTCATGCCAGCGGCAGCCTTCCAGTCCACATCCGGATATTTCTCCTTGAAATCTTCTGGAATATTTCGTACTGCTTCTCCTACGATTTCTAGGTTTCTTACAACCGCATCCTTTGTTTTTTCGTCTTTCTGGAATCCCTCATAACTTTTGTCATAGACGTACTTCTCTATCTTTGCGATAGCCTCCACGATATCATTGATGAAGAGTCTTACATCTCTATGTGTCTTAGACATAGATAACCTCCTCCAGCACATGGGGTTTCATGCGAGGTTTTAAGGCATCTTCTGTTACTAACTCGGCATTCACTCCGAGTTTCTCTTTAATATAATCTTCGACGGCCAGAAACCTGAAAAATCCTATCGGCTTTTCGAAATCGACAAGGAGATCAACATCGCTTTCAATATTCTGCTCTCCCCGTGAATATGAGCCAAAGAGCCCAATTTTCTTTATCCCATATTTCTCTTTAAGATGAGGAAGTTCACCTTTGAGTATCTTCAGAACCTCTTCTTTTGTTTTCACGCTTCCATACCTCCTTTCGGATTTATCCGTCCTTGTCATTCTGAGGAACGAAGTAACGAAGAATCTCAATCTTGAGACTCTTCGTTTCACTCAGAGTGACACAAGGGTCTTTTCCAGTTGTCATTCTGAGCGGAGTGAAGAATCTTATGTTTCACCAATAATCAACTTCGTCACTCTCTTTTTCCCCGTCAGCAAATCATTCATCAGTCCCCTCTTAATCTTCTCCAAGCTTTCTCTTCTTCTTCCTAACAATTCCAGTCTCTCGTCCACCCCACTCAAAATTTCAGCAATTTTTCGTTGTTCGGGCAGAGGTGGAATAGGAACTCTTACTTTCTGTAAAGTTGTGGCGTTTATATTTGCTTGGTGCACAGCCCTCGTTGCCAATTGTCTTAGCTTCTCCCCCGAGAAGATCAAGTAAAACGTAAGATAATTGGGATTTATTATTTCATAATTCGGTCTCAATCGAATAAGGTAGGAAGCAAACACATAATCACCATCGAGAACAAATAATCCCGTTCTCCCTACCAACTCATAACTGTTTGTCCTATTAAAAAGAATGTCCCCCTTTTCCAATTTGAAATTTCGGAAGGTACGTTTATCCAAATTGACGTATTTAACCTTGTTAGCAACCACTAATCCGTTAGCAATATCGTCCATTTTGACTATGGGATATTGGCCTTCCTGGCTCATTTGGATTGATAATCCATATTGACACAGAGTAATTACATCACCTATTTTTCTTACTTCCCATTCCTTCGGTATTCTTCCTATCTTTGTATCCTTAAACTCCTTATGGCCTATGCCCTTGGCTAACAACTCCTGCATTAATCCTTTCTTCAGCTTTTTGGTCTTTTTAATTGCCTGATCAACCTTCTCAATTGCCTGATCCACAGTCGAAAGAACCTCAGCAACTTTTTTTTGTTCAGCGAGAGGAGGAAGAAGTATTTCTAACTGCCCGAGGTCATTCTTCCTAATAGCTTTGAATGTTGAGCCTGCTGAAATGCTCTCAAATTTCTTACCTATGTAATTCAAATAATAAAACAGAAACAAATCGCTTATTTTATTTGGTTTACATCTTATGGCTGCCAAGCCTCTACCTATGCAAACTCTTGATGGAGAAATATTTACTTCTCCAACAGGGGCCCTTACCGAAATTAAGACATCATTTTCCTCTGCTACCTTTATAGGTTTAGAACAGTAAATACTCGGTAATGGATAAATCTCTCCAAATTCAATGTTTCCCTGAAGAAAAGGTAGCCCTTCTTGGATTCTGTTGTAGGTAGAAGACGGTGGAGATTGCCCCATTACGATTAGACATACATTCTCATCCCCCAGCCTTACAAACTTCCATTCTTCTGGGATTGACCCAATTTGGGTTTGTACCAAACTTATATGATCAATTTTAGTCATTTTTCTGACTACTTTTGATATATTCTACCCAGTTAGAAGGTAAAGGATCACATTCCCAGGGTAGGATTTCATGAATAGTTAAAGGAGCCATTACCATTCGGTCTATTATTTTCCAAAAATACTCGTCTACCTTCGAGGGATAATACCCTCTTTTAACTCTTCCTATCCAGGCTCGTTTTCCTTTCTTTGATAAGAAAGTCCACCAACAATCCACACTTATATGATAAATCCGATAAACAATTCTCCATTTGTCCAATTCTGGTTGTAGATCTTCATAGTCCCCTACTCTTAAAGGGTCGTGATCTTTCAACCGATGTTTAATACCTGGCATTTTCTGAGAATATTCGTCCATTTCTTTGTCTATCCTAATCTCTGGGTAGTCGCACATTCCAAAGGCAATTCTCCAAAGTCTTATATGTAGTTTATTATTTGGCACCCCTCACCATTTCCCACTTTTTCGGTATTCTACCCAATCTATATATGTCTAAATTTTTGATATCTTCTCATTTTGTTTTTTATCTTTAACCACCTGTTCTGGATTTCTGAAGTCCAAAGGATAAGCGGTCACTGCCCAGTGGCAAGGTAGTTTCAGTTCTATAGACGTTTGTTCATCGTAATCGTACTTGCACCAATGTGTAATATCGGTGGCAATAATGTCTGTATGATTATCAAAAGTAAGTATCCAGCCTACTGGCCACCAAGAAAACTCTGCAACTACTTTGCTCTTGCCACCTTTTAAATCGACGATACCCGCAACCCCACTTGAACGACCTCCTCCATGACATCTCAAGTAAGAAAAAAACTGAAGGGGCTCAGGAACACATCGAAAATGCTTATCAAGAATTAACTTACGCAGCGCTAGATTCTTTTCGCTCAGCCCCAAACCATTAGATGCGCACATAATTGCAAACGCTTGTTTTGCTACCCGCAGCGGAAACAAATCATGGACCTTTAGCAAAAAGGTTTTTCCTGCATTCTGAGGATTGGCATATTGAGCACATGCCTTGACAAACTTCACATATTCATTACCATACCAACTACCAGTTTTGTTGTTACAATTCTCACAGAGAACAAACTCAAAGTTGCCGCCCTGCCTTTGCTCCCATTGCCATCTTACGACCGCTTTTGTTCTTTCCTTGTCAATCTTTGCGAGAAGAACTTTATCATAATTAAAAGCCTTTTCCGGGGGCATGTGTTCCCTCGAAAGTTTGCCTAACTGCCCACATATATAGCATCTTCCCTCTTTAACCATAAAAATCCATAGTCTGTATTTTTATTCTTGATTCGCCAACCTAATTGCCAACCTAATCGCCAACCCTTCAGGTCATTTCATAAAACGCTCCTATGCCCTTCCCCTCCCTTCTTCAGTTGATTCAAGAATTTAATGTCCCAAAAGTGTCTCAGAAATGTCCTTTATTTTATGGGGCATCTCAATGCCCCATAAATGTCCCAAAAGCTATTTTAGGGCATAGTATAAATCTCTACGGCCTTTGCCCTTCCTTATGACGATACCCGTTTCTAAAAGGTGATTGATATCTCTTGTTAAAGTCTTGCGATTAACATCTGGGCACAAGTCAATATACTCTTTCATTCTTATCATTCCATTTTGTCTTATAAATTCCAGCGCCTTCTTTTGCCTATCATTTAGCAATGACATTTCTTCTTCGACTTTTTTCCCTTCCCCGGCAAGTTTCAGGTATTCATGGCTCTGTCTGAAAGTCACATAGAAATAATTCTCATTAAACTCTATCTCTGGAAAAGGGGCGTTCTCTTTTTTGCATACTTCTCTGATCCTCTCAAAGCCGGTTCCCATCTTTTCGCCAAAGTGAATTTTGGCAAATAGGTCAACAATGATATGGTTTCTTCTAAAGACTGTTTTGCCAAGAACAAAATGGGATGGTTTTTGCCAATAGTTTTCAATCCTGATCCTATCAGGTAAAAACCTCAAAATGTTGTTATGGCCATGCTCAAAATAGTACTTGTGCATTACTGAATTTATGACTGCTTCACGTATGGCATCAAAAGGATACTCATATACGTTTTCCCTTCGAGGCCTAACGGTAAACCGGTAGGCAACCTTTGCATACAATCTGACAAACTTCATCACTTCTTCTACGATATCAAACAAACTCCCCTCTATCTCTTTCCTGTCGATGATATCAACGCCAGCACCATCCTTGAATAATGCAACAGTAAAAACAGATCATGGAATAAATCTCTGGGGATTCTTGTCGAAGAACAGTATCCCTGCGTTATTGAAATAAAGCCTTCCTTCCTGCTTCTCAGCCACACCCAAACCATTGAGGAGTCTTTCGGTATCGCCGATCTTCGATATCTCTGCCAGTTGTAAGAACCTTCGAAATGCGTTTTTATCGAACTCCTTGGGATAACTGAACTTTGGCTCAATTAATTCATCAAACCTTATCCTTCCCTCTGACTTGAAAAATTCTAAAATCTCATTTCTCGTCATTTTTTGCGAATTTGGACCAATTCTCTTATAAAAACCGGAAGAACATTCATAAGGTTTGTCTTCACCTTCTCTGACATTGATGCCGAGTACGCCGTCAATACCTTCCATGGAGACTTTTATCCTTGGTCTGCAGTTATTGGCTATATCTTGAATTTGTGATTTCAATGCATGGGTTGACCTTATCCCTTTAATTTTGCCGTCATCTGCAACTCCAAGAATTACTTTCCCTCCAGAGGCGTTGGCAAAAGCAGCGATCTCCCTCTCCAGGCCGCTAATGCCCTCTTTGAACTCAATTTTATATCCTTCGCCTTCTTTGAGGATTATCTCTAATTCCTTTCTTTGCATTTCTTAATCCCTGTTTTCCGGTGAGATTCTTCGCGGAGTTTATCTTGAGCCAAAAAGCGAGACCCTTCCCGGAATCTCCCCTGAACCAAGGGACGAGATTCTTCGCTTCGCTCAGAATGACAGGGAAAGAGCTCAGAATGACAACAAAAGGTCTTCTAAATGTCATTCTGAAGGAACAATGTGACTGAAGAATCTCTTATTTCTTCCATTAATTGCCCTGCTGCAATTCCTGGACATATCCTTCAATTTTCTTTTCAATAACTGCAATTTCCCCCTCAATTTTCCGAAGTTCTTCCCACTCCTTGGCCACGTCAATCTCTTCACTTTCTTCCTCTGGAAAAACATAAAGGGTTACATTAAGGTTATAATCGTTCTCTTTTATCTTATCGATCTCGATTGCTTTGGAGAAGCCATCTTCTTCCCTGAACTCTTTATAAGCCTCGACTATCTTCTTTATATGCTCATCTCCTATTTGGTTCAGCTTCCTGACTTCAGGATGTTGCTGGTATTCTTTGCTTGCATTGATGAAAAATACCTTTCCGTTTCTTTCCTTTGGCTTATTCTTGTTGAGGACAATAACCGCCCCTGGTGCGCCGGTGTTGTAAAAGAGCTTCTCAGGCAGAAGAATGACCGCTTCGATTAGGTCTGCATTCATGATGCCTGTTCTTGTTGCCTTTTCTTTCCCTCCCCTGAATAAGCAGCCATTATCGATGACGACCCCCACTCTGCCAGTCTTGTCATTCGCCGAAGCCAGCATGTGTTCGATCCACGCCCAGTCCGCCGATTGTCTTGGGGTAAATCCGTATCTGAATCGCTCTTTCCAGAATTCACCCTTTTTTAGGATCTCTTCGTCATACCCATCTTGATTCCACGGAGGATTGGCTATCACAATGTCAAATCTCTTGATACCTTCACCTTCTTTAAACTTCGGATAAAGTAACGTGTCACCAAGCGTTAACTGGGCATTCCTGATATCGTGGATGTAGAGATTCATTTTTGCTAAGGCAATTGTCTTGTGATTGGCTTCCTGTCCGAAAAGAAAGAGTTTCCCCGCTCCATCCTTGCCTTGCTCATTTTCAACATGCTGATAGGATGCGATTAGCATGCCCCCGGAACCACAGGCAGGATCGTAGACCTGTTCCCCTGGCTTCGGGTCAAGCATTTCAATGATGAGTTTGATTACTTCGCGGGCAGTGTAAACTTCTCCCTCCTTGGCTTTTTGAGGAGCAAAGTACTTCAAGATCCATTCATAGGCATCTCCGAGGATGTCCGGTGATACATGATTAAGGGGCTTTGCGCTGAAGAGTTCGACAAGCTGCCTTAGGATTTCTGCGTTTTCTCTATTTGTTGTGAACTGAACGAAATCGACATTTTCAAAAACATCTTTCAGTTCAGGATTCCTCTCTGCAAGAGCCTTCATTGCTTTAGAAAAGTTTTCAGGTAATCTCGCAGGGTCTTTTCTAATCTTTTCCCAGAGAAGCTCTTCTGAGATATCGAAATCATGGTAGATGGAATTCTTAGCCTCCTCTTTTGCCTCCTCTTCTTTTAAGCCATCTGCGACGGCCTCCTTATATGCCTTCTCAAATTCCATTTCCCACTTGTCGCTGATACGTTTATAAAAGAGAAGAACAAGGATAAAGGTATAGTCGACCCTCGTCCTGATAAGGTCCGCAGCTCCTTTTAAAAGGCTCTCAAGGTCGCCTCTCGTCAACTGACTCTTGGAAACGGTCAGCGTCTCAGAGATCATCTCTTCGCGGCTTTTCAATTTGTAAACCCTTTTCCGCGCGTCAACAGGATCAAACTCCACTCCGATCCAACCCTTCTTCCTCAACTCAGAAAGAAAGACGTTGATCTGCTCTTCATCGTCCCTCATTTTTTCCTTGAGAGTCTTAGCAGCATCTTCAAAACGGAAGGAAGATTCATGAAAGCCCTCCCAAAGAATCTCGTATCTCTTGTCGAGCCAAGCAGGTAGCATAAGCATCCTCCAAGGAAGAAAATTAGATAAGTTAATATAAATTTACTTATATGATAGGCGTTTCGATAGAAAAAGCCAACCAAAATTTTGATATGAGAAAAACATAATATTATTGGATGGTTAGGCTTGTAAGATTGCTCTGTTTGTCAATGGTGAGTCGACTGGAGGATGTTCAAAGACCTTCTTTTTTAAAGTCTCTTGAGAGGTCCACGTAAAAGTTGGCCCCGGAAACGATCCTCTCTATCTCTTTTCTGTTTACCGTTCTCTTGATTCTGGCGGGCACTCCCATAACCAAAGACCTTGGAGGAATCTTAAGGTTATCCTTCACCATCGAATGGGCACCGATGATACAGTTGTCACCAATCTCTACAAACATGCCCAGAGAAGTATGCATACCGATAAGAACATTATTTCCGATTCTGAAGCAATGGATGACCGAGCCGTGTCCCACTGTGACATTGTCTCCGATGATGACGTCGGCCACGCCCGCATGAATGACACAATTATCCTGAATACTGCAATTGCGCCCGATTTGAATTCGGAATCGATCCGCTCTCAAAACCGCTCCGGGCCAAACGCTTGAATTTCTCCCTATTTTTATATCCCCGACTAAATAGGCATCCTTACTGACAAAAACAGAAGGATCGATCTTTGGCTTCTTCTTCCCAAAAGTCTTGATCATTACTCTAATCTGCTCCTATTGCTTAGAAAGCGAGTCGATCATCCTTCTCCACTGAAAGACTGTCCAGGATATATAGAACAGTTTCCGCACCGGACGGAAGAGATGGACGGGTAGAAAAGTCTTAGGGCGGCAACCTTTTTCCTGTGAGATTCAGACGTTCCATATCTTTGAGATAGCCTCATTTACTACAAGCACCGATTGCCATTCCTAAAAGACCGCATCCTAAGACTTTGACGCCCGGCTGTCTCTTCCGTCCGGTCTGCGAATGCAAGATCGCCGCCTATACCTTTTCGTCAACGATCGCGACGGGCCTGACCCAGCCCGCGCTGGCCTTCTTGATTTTGATGGGAAAACAGCAGACCTTGAACCCATGAGGCTTCCCGATCGCTGATAAGTTGGCCAATTTTTCCATATGACAGTATCCAACCTCAATTCCCGCAAAGTGCGCTTCCCAGATGACCCTTGGGTCCCCGGTTTTATCGAACTCTTTGGCCAGGAAAGGCAAGGGCCTGTCCCAACTCCACGCATCAATGCCCACTACCCTTACCCCCTTCTCTGTAAGAAACAAGGTGCTTTCACGATCCATCCCAGCGCCTTTGGTTAAATAAGCAGGTGTCCCCCAGGCCGCATCTGCCCCGGTCTGAATCAGAACGATATCGAGCGGCCGAATCTTATGCTTGATTCGTTTCAATTCCTTCTCGATGTCCCCTGCCCTAATCCTTTCACCGTCGGCCTTGTGGCGAAAATCGAGGACGACCCCGTTGCCAAAACACCATTCCAGAGGAATCTGGTCGATGGTTAACGAAAGTTTTCCCTTGTCCATGGTTGGGTGATAATGATAGGGAGCATCCAGATGCGTTCCCGAATGGGTCGTCAACGTCAGGGTCTCCACGGCCCAGCCCATACCACCGGGTAATTGTTCGGGTGTTACTCCCGGGAAAAACTCCTTCATCCCTTCTGAGCCCTTGGTGTGATCCATGTAATCGATTTTTGGAATCATCATCGGAGGATCGCTCGGGAGTCCTGATTCAATCGACAGACTCAAATCGACAAAACGCTTCCGTTTCATACAGTACCCCTCCTTCGATTTTCATTATTATATCAAAAGTCTTTTGTAGGCGCATGCTGTAAATCCAACGATGTAACCATCTCTCTTTCCCCGACAACCATGAAATGACTCCCTCGCCCCTTCCCTCTACCCCCGGAGACTGTGTCACAATATGATTTACCGAATAGAACCACACAATATGTTGTAGGGGCTCAATTCATTGAGCCCAGTTGGTGGGCTTGATAAATCAAGCCCCTACAATTGCGACGCAACCTCTTGGGGGCGAGGGGAAGAGGGATTGGTCCTCGCTGGAAAGGCACTCGTAAAATACAGTGTTTGAGGTAAGAAAATACATCCTTTACCCCGTTTACAGCTTAGGCGGTTCTTAGATAAGTTTAAATTGACTGCGACGCTGCTTATTTCCCAGCGACAAGGAGGTTAGGAAGATGAAAAAGAACCTGTTTTTGGCTTTGTGCCTGGGGATTATCTTCCTATTTCCAAGTCTCAGCTCGGCAGAATGTACAAGCATTGGAGGGTTTAACAATTTCTCTCTAGAAGGGACAAACACGGTCGTCCTTTATGCCGGGTCCTCACCGGTATTGCGTTTTGACGTGATGGACTGTAGCGTTCAGCCTTCGTCAAGAATCCAGCTTATCAAAAGCGATGTCTGTGACGGGGACGAAATTATGATAGACGGGCCAAGATGTACGATGATGGAAATAAGACCATTAGGGCCTTAAGCAGAGGTCTTCCTTAGCGAGCGTCCCTATCCACGACCCGTCCATCCGGAAGGTCGATGATCCGCGAGGAAGAGGCTCTTAATTTGAACCCGCTGTCCTTAATCATCCTGTAATCGTCCTCCGCACTCCTACCGGGGGTTGTGAGATAATTTCCTACGATCAGACCATTCGCACCGGCAAGAAGGCCAAGAGACTGCAAATCTCTCAGATTGGCTTCCCTTCCACCCGCGATCTTGATCGTCCCTTTGGGGAGAACGAGACGAAACAAAGAAATAGTCTTAATGATTTCCAGGGGAGGGATGGATTCCGAATGTTCGAGCGGTGTTCCCGGTCTCGGATTAAGAATATTGAAGGGGATGCAGTCGATCCCGAGCCGCTTAAGGGAGAAGGCAAGTTCCAGCCTTTGTTGAGGCGATTCTCCCAGACCAATGATTCCGCCACAGCAGATTGAAAATCCCTGTTTTTTCAAAACTTCAACGGTCCTAACGCGATCTCCATAGGAGTGGGTCGAACATATTTGAGGAAAATGACTCTCGGCCGTTTCTACATTGTGGTTATATCGGGTGACTCCAACCTTTTTTAAAGATTCTGCCCTCTCTTCATTCAACGTTCCCAAAGAGCAATCGAGGTCAAGGGTCGTCTCTCTCCGTATTCGATCGAGGGCGCCCAAAATCGTTTCGAACTCTTTGTCATTTAGCTCCCGGCCACTCGTGATGAGACAGAAGCGACCCGTCCCTCTCACCTGGGCCTCTTTAGCCTCCTCTACCATTCGCTCCACATCCAAAAGAGGATAAACAGGAGCTTCCGTTTTATAGTGGGCCGACTGGGCACAAAAAGCACAGTCCTCGGGACATCTTCCTGATTTAGCGCTGAGGAGGGAGCAGAGATCAATCTCATTCCCGTTAAACTCCTCCCTCACGCGGTTGGCCACGGCGGCAAGCTCTAAGATATCAGGCCCCTCTGCCCCTAATAAAGGAAGCACATCTTTCATGCCGACGTTCTTTCCTTCAAGGACTTTATCTCCAATTTTTCGAATCCTCGTCTTCAATGGCTCCTCCTTCAATCGATCTCTTTCCCCTCAGAACGTGACGTCATGGGTAAATCAACATTCCTATTGATCTACCCACCCGACGATAGAGGACCTTTCTTCTCCTTCACCCCCGACAGCAGAAAGCCCGGTCCTGTGGCCGTGGATGAATACGTCAACTTTTGGCCGGGATTTCACCCCGCTTGGGCGTTAGTCAGGTGCCACGGCCTTTGCCCGCGGGGCTTACAAAAAAGGGAGAATGGTAGGGTTCGCTTAAGCCCTTGGCTTCCAGTCGAGGACGGCTTTCTCTTCAATCAGGATTCGGTCTTTCTCCACTGTGCTCGGGATCACCGCGGGGGGATAATTGACACATCCACCTTTTATCCCTTTGAGGGTCTCTAAATCCCACTCTGTGGCGCATGAGTTACACACGATGGCTTTCTCCTCGATGTGAAACCGGGTTGATCGGCACGGCTCACAGATGCTGACGGCGGTCACCACCCTCCCGGTCGAAGTGACGTAGGCGAGGAGCGGAACCCTTACCCCTCCCCCCTCATATTCAAACCGAACTATCTTCTTCTCTTTTAAGACTTCCAAGGGGATGGAGATCTTCCCACTTTCGACTTTCGCCACAATATCCGTCATCGAAATCGTCTGGCCCGAATAGTCCACCCTCTCCATCACCTTCTGTTGAGAGGCGATCTTTGGATTGGTTGTTGTTTTCCCCTCGATGATCCAGAAGGCAGCACCTCCCAACGCAAGAACGGCTGCGATGAACGTAACCCACATCCAGGGCAACTTCTTCTCGGCTAACACTTTGTCTCTTTTTTCCTTCAATGAAGAATTGGAAAGGAGAAACCCACATTTTTTGCAGAAATGGTCTAGATCATCATTCTTTGTTCGACATTTCGGACACACCTTCATCCAACTATCCTTCCCTTCTCCCCCCTGAATGTACCCTCCTTCCTCCCCTCCCCCTCAAGGGGGAGGGTAATGGTGGGGGTATCACTCATTGATCATCAACCTCTCAATTTCTCTTCTCGAAATAGGCGAGGCAGAAAGGGACCGAGAGTGGTCTTCATGAGCATTTTTATAGGTCACC
>JAPVTA010000173.1:0-2420 GCA_047519465.1 Thermodesulfobacteriota bacterium
ACCTCCGATCGGTTGAAATTTTGGTTCCTAATTTAATTTTGATTGAGAATAATGAATCTTGTCAAGGAAGGGGATCCTATTTGGTAGATCCTCTCCGAGGCTTCATAAGGCCCCCGCTCAGGGTAAACAGGATCAAAAGAGAAAGAGATTCCCTTTTTTTGATCAACGGAACCGGTTATAATGCGTCTTGAATAATTCAGGTCGTCTGATATAGCGCATCAACAAATCGAATATCAGGGATGTGGCGTGATGACAGAAAAGGACATGAACGGGGAGCCCAGTTTCGAGGAGCTTTTGAAAAGCAGTTTTGAGACTCCAGGCCGCAAGCTTTTCCCCGGAGATAAGGTCTCAGGAAAGGTGTTCAAAGTCAGCAAGGATACGATTTTCGTCGAATTAGGGGGGAAGAGTGAGGGCATTGCGGATATTCAAGAATTCTTGGACAAGGAAGGAAACCTCACCGTCAAGCAAGGGGATTGGGTTGAGATGAGAGTGGCTTCGATCCGGGATGGAATCCAACTCACAAAAGGAATGAAGGTTCAGGGTGGGGATGCCCTCGGTATG
Organism: Thermodesulfobacteriota bacterium; assembly: GCA_047519465.1. GTDB lineage: Bacteria > Desulfobacterota > BSN033 > BSN033 > UBA1163 > UBA1163. Next base: position 562 of record JAPVTA010000173.1, read on the forward strand.
CTTCGGGAGGCAAAAGAAAACCTTATCCCCGTGGAGGGAAGAGTCGCCGGCGTTGTGAAGGGAGGCTTTGAGATCAATCTTTCCGGTACGCGTGCCTTTTGCCCCTTAGGCCAGATCGACCTCCAGTTCTGCGAAAAGCCTGAGGAGCATGTCGGAGCCAGATATTCGTTTCGTATTATGGAGATCAAGGGAAAAGGGAAGAATATTATTGTCTCCCGACGCGGACTCTTGGAGGAAGAACGGGAGAAAAAGTCAAAAGAGACCTTGGCAAGCCTCAAGCCCGGTCTTGAATGTGAAGGAAAGGTGACGAAACTGACCGACTTCGGCGCTTTTGTTGATATCGGAGGCGTCGAGGGGATGGTGCATATCTCTGAGATATCTCACGGAAGGATCAACCATCCATCAGAGATTCTCAAACCCGGCCAGCAGGTGAAGGTTAAAGTGGCCAAGTTCGAGACGGATAAGGAGGGCCGACCTAAAATCTCTCTCTCCATCAAGGCCTTGGAGCCTGACGCATGGGAAAAGGGCCTTGGCTTCGAAGAAGGAGAGATCATTCATGGGAAAGTCACCAGGCTCACTGACTTTGGTGCCTTTGTTGAGGTGGCCCCGGGCGTAGATGGCCTTGTTCATATCTCAGAGATCAGCTACGAACGAGTCTCTCACCCGAGTAGATTGCTCCGCGAAGGAGATGAGGTGGACGTACTTGTTATGGGAATAGATCGCCAAGCGCATCGCATCTCCCTATCGATCAAAGAGGCGACGGTCAAGAAGAGGATGGGAGAGGAGGGGGAGGGGCCGGATAAGGTGCGCCTTGAGGTGGGACAGGTCCTGAGAGGGATTGTTGAAGACAGCAAGCCTTACGGTATTTTTATCCGCCTTCCATGGTTGGGGCCAAAGGTGAGGGGCTTGCTTCCCATGGAGGAGTTGAGCGATTCTGGAAAGAGGGATGTTAGAAAGAAGTTTCCCAAAGGTCAAGAGATTCAGGTAGAGATCATTTCCATCGATGCGGAGGGAAAAATCCGACTGTCCCAAAGGGTGATGGAGGAGAGGGAGGACCGAGAGACCTATAGAAAGTTTCTGGAGAAGGACGAGAAGAACGGGAAGCTGGGGACTTTTGGAGACATTCTCGATAATTTCAAGCTGAAGTAATAAGATGACTGGGATTTTCTTTGATGAAGAAAACGAATGCGGCAAGGTTTTTAGATAGTTTAAAGACTGATTACAAACTTGTGGAGTACGAGGTCGACGAGTCAGACTTGAGCGCTGAAAGTGTTGCAAGGAAAGTGAACCTGCCTCCGGGGCAGGTATTTAAAACCCTTGTCGTCCGAGGGGATAAAACAGGGGTGCTCCTGGCCTGCGTTCCGGGGAATGCTGAACTTGATTTGAAGGCGATGGCTACGGTCAGTGGAGATAAGAAAGTGGAAATGGTCTATGCGAAGGAGATTCAACAAATAACCGGCTATATTCGGGGGGGCGTTTCACCGATTGGGACAAAAAAGCGCTACCCAATCTTCCTGGATGAGAATGCCATGAAATTTCCGTTTATCTCGATCAGTGCCGGGGTACGGGGTTCTCAGATTTTTATTTCGCCGAGGAATTTAATGGAGGCGCTGGATATAAAATTATGCAAGATTGTCCGGAGTGAACCCCGTTAGAAATTTTAGTTCCTATAGTGGGACCAGAATTATTTCGCTGGGTTTCCGCTGGAAAAAAGACTAAGAAAGGAGCTTCAATGAGATTAAAACTGATCGTCGTCTTAGGGATTCTGTTTTTAGTGAGCCAGGTGAGTGCAGAGGAGAAACTGGTCCTGAAAAATCAGAAGGAAAAGGTTAGTTATATTATTGGCATGAACATCGGGA
>JAPVTA010000174.1:0-26185 GCA_047519465.1 Thermodesulfobacteriota bacterium
GCTTGAGTTCAAACTTGGAATGCGCGTCATAAAAAGCGGGGAGACGACGGAGGGGGCAAGACGTTTTAATGGAGGTACAGGTCGCCACGGAGAATTTTAAGAAAAAGGCGAAGCAGTCGGGGTCAGATCTCAACGCGCTGTTGCCCGCTTTTTATTTTGTTACAACCCACTAGGGCGTGATTCTCGATCACGCCGCACGATGATGCGTTCGGGGAACGCACCCTACAGTACCCGTAAAATTAGTTGTCGCGGTTGTATCGGTCATTCTGCAGCTGGACTTCGAAAAAACCGCACAAAGGCCCCGATTCCCCGGGTCGCGGCGCTGACCAGCGCTGCAAGCTTGACCAGGGGCGCCTCAACAATGGTCAATGCTGCTTCCTCGAAGTCGCGAAAACGCTCGGCAGCGGCCTGAACCGTGGCAATCCCCTCCTCAACTTTTTCCACCTGCCGATGAATGGATTGCACGATACCACTGATCTCCTTCGCAATGACCGTCAGATCGTGGCTTAAAGGAACAATCTCCATGCGGGCTGTTTCCATTAATTTCTCAGCCTCGCGAGCCGTGCGGCGGATCTGGAGGATAACAGGAATGAGAACAATCGCGACGACCACTATGGAAGCTGCAATGATAGTAACACTGATGGTCTGTAACATAGGTTCTGATCTCCCTTCAGCTTAAGCTTTGGTCTCGTCTTTCTTCGATCCTTTAGAGAACTCCTGCTTTGCAGCTTCCAAACCTACTTCGACCGCCCCTTTCACTTTCTTTGCCCCTGCTCTTGCTTCCTCTATGACTTCTCTCGCCTTCAGGCGCGCCTCTGCAAGCTGAAGGTTGGCTTCTTTTTTCAATTCTTCAGCCCGACGCTGAGCATCCTCGAGGATGGCCTTCGCCTTAAGCTGTGCTTCTGAATAAAGTCCCTTCGCTTCCTCAAGGACTTCGCTCCCCTTTTGCTTAAGTTCGGATCTCAACTCTTTTCCGGATTTAGGAGCAAATAAGATGCCTGTTATTGCCCCCAGGACGCCTCCTATAAGAAATCCCCGCAGGAACCCTCCACCATTGTTTCCATTTTCTGCCATAGAGTTAAGCCTCCTTTCGTTTTTGTCGCGGTTACAAATGACCTTTCGCAAGAACTATACCCGCTTTCGCGGGTATGATGAAGAAGGAGAGGAAAACCCCCTTTCCCCCTGCATCACCATCTTTAGTAAGAATCGTACGAAACGGCAGATGGAGTAAATAAGGATAACTCGGTATTTTAGGGCTAAAAATGCTGTATTTTATCGGAAAGTCTGAGCCCGGGACCCCATAATATGGACATATGTGTGACCTCCGAAGTCCCGGGCTTCATAATGAATTTGACAGTTTCTCTCATTCTCTCGCCCTCGAACCCTACTCGTTTTCCTTAGGCATCCCCCAATATTTCTTCCGGTGACTCGATCGTGCCCGTTGAAGCTCCTCTTCTTCTTCCGCCAATAGAGGCACAAACATTTTCGAACCTTGTGCGACCATCCGAGTATAGCCGCTTTGTCTCATCCAATGCCCTGTCTGTTCTCGCCTTGATATCCAATCTCAATTCCTTTCCAGACTTAGGAGCTAATAGAAAGCCCGCCGCCGCACCCAAGACACTGCCAACAAAAAGTCCTCTTAATAGCTTGGAATGATTTCTTTGATCGTTCTCCATTGCTTTTTCCTCCTTTCTTTACCCAATCTCTGTAACTCCCCACCATTATTACATTAGTCCCGTAAGCCCTAAAAACTTTCAGTCTAAACTTAGTTATTGCCGCCCATGTTTGTCAAGGTAGAAGCGATCGCCAAAGAACAATTGTTTGATTAGCACTTTTGAAAAACTTAAATCATGACCTCACCTACTTGACATCCGGCTCCGTTTTTCTTATGTTCAATTCGTCTCAAGTGAATTCTTATCGGTATCGGTGAAAGGTTTGTATAAGGCATGACAGGCACAGTTGCAAGGAGTGATGACAGTGAGTCGTACCCGGTCTCTCGTAAGAGGGACGGCAGTGAAGACATTTGAAGAAAAGGAGGCGTGAACATGGCAAGGTTGAATGAAGTGGTGGTCGTGGATGCAGTCCGATCCGCAATTGGCAAGTCAGGGCGGAAGGGAATGGAGAAAGGCGGCCAGCTCTGCCAGGCATCGGCTCAGGATCTCATGGCCAACACCCTCCGGGGGTTGTTGGAAAGGGTCCGCTCTCGGTATCCCAAATTCGATGAAAAGGATATCGAAAACGTAATCATTGGGTGCCTGAGCCAGATCGGGGAGCAGGGCATCAACATTGGCCGCATCGCATCGCTCCTTGCCGGCATCCCCAAGGAGGCTGCGGGCTGCACAGTGAACCAGTACTGTAACGCCGGCCTCAAGGCCATCAACATCGCCGCACACGAGATCATGGTGGGGGAGGGAGATATCATGGTCTGCGGGGGCGTGGAGATCATGTCGCATTACGGCATGATGTCCGACGTTCAGGTGGCTATGGATGCGAATTATCCAGTCCGTTTGTCATCTCGCCTCGCGGAGATCGGCATGTTGGTACCTCAGGGCGTTTGCGCCGAGATGATCTCCGCAGACCAGGGGCACACCCGAGAGGACCTGGAGCGCTTTGGCACGTGGAGCATGCAGAAGGCTGTCGAGGCCGAACGGAAGGGATGGTACGCGGATCATATCGTCCCCTTCGAGTTCACCTGGGAGGGAAAGACCCGGAGCGTAGAAAGGGACGAGGTCCTTCGACCAAAGGCGGTGGCTGACCCGGAAGCATACCTCCAAGATCTCATGGCGCTTCCCACTCCGTTCAAGAATAACGGACTCGTCAGCCCGGGCAACTCCTCGCAGATTGTGGATGGGGCCGCAGCCGTCCTGCTGATGAGCGGGCCCAAGGCCGAGGCATTAGGCATTGAGCCGCTTTGCAAAATTGTAGCCTGTGCCGTGGCAGGGGGCGAGCCGGTGCCCATGCTTCTCGCTCCTATCCCGGCGGTGAGGAAGGCCCTTAAACGCGCTGGCAAGAACATCGATGACATGGACATTATCGAGCCCAACGAGGCATTTGCCTCCCCGCTGCTCCAGTTTGCGGACGAGTTGGGCTACAACCGCCTCGATCCCAGGGTGAATCCGACGGGCGGTGCGATTGCGCTCGGCCATCCCATTGGCGCCTCCGGGGTCATGTACTTCGGAGAGATGGTCCACCACCTCAAGCGCACAGGCGGAAAGGCCGGCGTCCAGATGGTCTGTGGCGGGGGGGGAGTTGGCATCGCCACCGTGGTGGAGGCGGTTTAATTCCCAAAAGACCGGTTCTTCGCTGAGAGAGAGATTTCTCTACCATCATCTTGATTGGATCAGTTGCCGCTCTCGCTTGAGATCGTTGGAGGATATCATGCAACAACCGAAGTACATTAAAGGGGGGGAATTTTTGATCAAATCGATTTCACCCCGTGAAATCTTCACACCCGAGGATTTTACCGAAGAACAGCGGCTGGTTGCAAAGGCGGCGACGGAATTTGTGGCAGGTGAAGTTCTACCCGTGGTCGACGATATTGAAGAGAAGAAAGAGGGTCTCGTCCCAAGCCTGCTCAGGAAAGCAGGAGAATTGGGGTTTCTATCCGGAGATATTGCCGAGGAGTATGGAGGCCAAGATTTAGACAAGGCCAGTGTCATCCTGTTGATGGAAAACCTGTCTCGAGGAGGAGGATCCTTTATGGCGGCCTACTCCGTGCATACCGGCCCTGGTTCTCTTCCCATCGTCTTCTTTGGGAACCAAGACCAGAAGACCCGCTATCTCCCCAAGTTGGCCACCGGAGAGTTCATTGGCGCCTATGCCCTGACAGAGCCCCAAGCAGGCTCCGATGCCCTGAACGCCAAGACGACAGCTACTCTCAGCTCCGACGGAAAATATTACATTCTGAATGGCCAGAAGCAGTTCATCACCAATGCAGGCATTGCCGATACGTTCGTCACCTATGCCAAGGTGAATGGAGAGAAATTTACCGCTTTCATTGTCGAGAAAGCGTTTGAAGGGGTTTCGCTGGACGAGGAAGAGAATAAGATGGGAATGAAAGGCTCCTCGACCCGAAGTGTGATCTTCACCAACGTTAAGGTCCCGGTGGAGAATCTACTCGGCGAAATTGGCAGGGGCCACATCGTCGCTTTAAACGTCCTGAATATTGCCCGTTTCACCCTGGGTGCAGGTTGCCTGGGCGGATCGAAAAAAGCCGTGCAGGAAGCCGTCACGTATGCGAAACAGAGAGTCCAGTTCGGCCGGCCGATTGCCGAGTTCGGTCTGATCAAACAGAAGATTGGGGAGATGGCCATTCGAACGTTTATCATGGAGAGCATGATTTACCGAACCGCAGGCCTGACCGATCTGATTCTCAGGCATATCGACCGTCATGCCGAAGATGTTGGGATTCAGACGGCAAGGGGGATCGAGGAATATAACATTGAAGACTCGATCAATAAAATCTTTTGTTCGGAGATGGCGGGCTATGTCGCCGATGAAGCCGTTCAGATCTACGGAGGCTACGGATATATCCATGAGTATCCCGCCGAGCGGGGCTATCGAGATGCACGAATCAGTCGAATCGTGGAGGGGACAAACGAGATTAATCGTCTCCTCATCATGGATATGCTGATAAAGCGGGCCATGAAGAATCGCCTCCCCGTGTTCGATGCGGCGCAGAAAGTTACAAATGAGCTCCCTACCTTCCAGCCGAAAGTTCAAGCGGATGACGGGAAGTTGAGCATGCAGAAAGAGATGGTGGACATATCAAAGAAGATCGCCATCATGGTTACAGGGGCTGCGGTTCAGAAGTATGGGACGAAGTTGGCAGAGGAGCAGGAGATCGTAGGTCTTATCAGCGATATGGCGATCGCGGGCTTCGCCATGGAAAGCGGCTTGCTGCGGGCGTTGAAGACGATGGAAAGATTTGGAGACGAGGAATCCCGGGTTCAGAAGGCCATGGTGAAGGTTTTTGTCAATGATTCTTTTGGCCGGATAATGAGTTTCGCAAAGCAGGCCCTCCCTGCCATTGCCGATCCGGATGCACTCAGAACCCAGTTGTCTACCCTTGAGAAGCTGGCTCGCTTCACTCCTGTCAACACGGTGATGCTGAGAAGGGAGATTGCGGACGCCGTGATCAAAGCAGGGAAATATCCGTTCTAAGCAAAAACCGCCTTGGCGGGTGCACCCCTCACCCTTCCCCTCTCCCCTCAAAGGGGAGAGGGGAAGGGTGAGGGGTATAGAAATTCCAGCCGTTGCCATGATTCTCATCTACCCTCCTGTCGCTAAACCGTGCGAACCTCCGGCGGGCATAGCAAAACTCTGCGGCGCTTTAAATCACCACGGGGTGCGATTCAGGGTTTTGGACGCGAACTTGGAAGGTCTCCTCAGCCTTGTTAAGACATCGCCCTCGTCATCGGATACCTGGACTTCCCGGGCAGCGCGTCATCTCTCCAGACATCTTGCCTCGTTGAACTGCTGGGATGCCTACCAGGATGGAGGCCGGTATCGCCGGGCAATAAAAGATGTGAACCGGCTTCTCGAGATGGCAGCACAATCCAGCCGCGTGCATCTCGGTTTGGCGAATTTTCAACATGAGGAGCTCTCTCCGGCAAGGAGCACAGATCTTGTCAGAGCCGCAGAAAATCCAGAAGGCAACCCTTTCTACCCTTATTTTAAGAAGCGACTCACCGATTATTTGTGGAGTGAGCAACCCGCGATCATCGGACTTTCGCTCAACTATCTAAGCCAGGCCCTGTGCACCTTCGCAATGATCGGTTTTCTGAGACAGGAGTACCCCGGAGTAAGATTGGTTTTGGGCGGAGGGCTTGTGACCTCATGGATGAGAAACGCTGATTGGCACAATCCCTTCAAGGGGCTGGTAGACCATCTTGTGGCGGGACCGGGAGAAGCTGCTTTGCTTACGCTTACGGGAGTAACACCGTCTGGAGATAATCATTCCAGGCCGAATTATGATTCTCTCCCTGTAAGAAATTACTTTGCTCCCGGACCAATCCTACCTTACAGTGCCTCGAGCGGCTGTTACTGGAACAAGTGTTTGTTTTGTCCGGAAAAGGCCCAGGGAAATTCTTATGATGCCGTTCCTGCTGCCAAAGTGATCGATGATCTCTTCTGCCTGGTCGATAAACATAAGCCCGTTATCATCCATTTGCTGGACAACGCAATCAGTCCTTCTGTGATGGAGGCAATCTCCAGACATCCGCCAGATGCTCCGTGGTACGGCTTTGCCAGGATTACCCGCCATCTGACTGACCCGGATTTCTGTCTCGCCCTGAGGCAATCAGGATGCGTAATGTTGAAACTCGGTCTGGAATCAGGAGACCAAGCTGTGCTCGACTCTCTACAAAAGGGGATCAACCTCGAAGAGGCCTCAATAGCTTTAAGAAATCTGACAAGGGCAGGGATATCCACCTATGTCTATCTTCTTTTTGGAACTCCTCCAGAAGGACTGATAGAAGCGCGAAGAACCCTCGAGTTTATTGTTGAACACCAGGACTGTATTGGTTTCTTGAATCTCGCCATCTTCAATATGCCGATCTACGGACCGGAAGCCCACCAGATGGAGACAAAAACCTTTTATGAAGGGGATCTTTCCCTTTATACAAGTTTTGAACATCCGAAAGGATGGAGCCGGAGATTGGTCAGGCAATTCTTGGACAAGGAATTTACGAGATATCCTGGCATTGCGCCGATTCTGAGAAGAGACCCACCTGTATTCACTTCCAACCACGCCCCGTTCTTTGTAATGAATAAGGTGGCAGGGTGATTATTTCTGGCGTAGAGCCTGTAGCGCTATTTGCAGTCCCCGAGGCGGCGCCCCTTCATCTTTGCCGTCGAGGTCATCACCTGACCGCCCTTCTCCGTGATCTTCGTCTTCTGGTTTCCTGAATAGGTGGTCCCGTTGTAAGTGATATCCCCTTGACTCTCAACGACCGAATCTTTCTCGACGCACCTGATTTTCCAGACCACCTTGTTACCGATGGCTTTCTGTTCAAGGATCTTGCAGTTCTGCTTATTCTCCGACGACTGTGGGACAAGATCCTTCTTTGTCATACAGTGCGTCGTGGTAAAGGGCATGGCAGGAACTCCAGCCATACCCTCCATTTTCACCTCCATCGTATGCTCCCACATGCCTTCCATCATGTCGACTGCCCGGACTGGCGTGGAAACAAAAAATGACCCGGCACAAAGCATTGTACTGAGAATGAGACACAAATATCCTGTTTTCATATGATCCTCCCTTACAATCTTTTTAAAAATTTCGTTGAAGGTACCATGGCGTATCCATGATTGTCAAGGGCAAAAGGAAAATCAAGGAGGGATTTTCTGCAAGAAATAATTTATAATAATTGGATTTCTCCGAGAGATTTTGAAGTCATTTTATGAGCAATCCATGAATAACATACGTAATTTTAGCATCATCGCACACATCGATCACGGGAAATCGACCCTTGCCGACCGCCTCATTCAATATACCGGCATGGTCGATGAGCGAAACTTCAAGGACCAGATCCTGGATAATATGGACATCGAGCGCGAGCGAGGGATCACCATCAAGAGTCAGGCCATTACCCTGCCCTATCATGCCAGAGATGGAGAGGATTATGTTCTCAATTTGATCGACACACCAGGCCATGTCGACTTTTCTTATGAGGTCTCTCGCTCCCTCGCATCTTGCGAAGGCGTCCTTCTTTTGATCGATGCGGCCCAGGGCGTGCAGGCTCAGACGATTGCCAATCTCTATCTGGCCATGGAAAATAACCTGGAGATCATACCGGTCATCAATAAGATCGATCTTCCCACAGCAGACGTGGAACGGGTGGCTGAGCAGATCGACTCGGAGCTGGGGTTAGATCCTTTTAGCTATCTGAAGTGCTCTGCTAAAGAAGGAATAGGCATTGAAGAGATTTTGGAGGCCCTTGTTAAGAAAATCCCTCCTCCGAAAGGAGACCCTGAAGGACCGCTGGCTGCGCTGATCTTCGATGCCCAGTACGATTCTTTTCGTGGGGCGGTGATCCACTGCCGCGTCTTTGATGGAACCGTGAAGAATGGGGATATCATCCGCTTGATGTCCAATCAGGCAACTTATAAGGTCGAAGAGGTGGGGCGATTCCTGCTTACCAGAGAGAAACGTGAAAAGATCTCCGCCGGAGAGGTAGGTTACATTTTTGCCGGCGTCAAGACCGTGTCGGACGTACAGATCGGCGATACGATTACATTCGATGACCGACCGTGTGAAAAACCCCTCCCCGGCTTTAAGGAGTTCAAACCAGTGGTCTTCTCTTCCATCTATCCCATCGCGCCTGAGGACTACGAAGACCTTGCTGTCGCCCTTGAAAAATATAAGTTGAATGATGCGGCCTTCGTCTATCAAAAAGACTCCTCAATTGCCCTGGGACAGGGCTTCCGGTGCGGGTTTCTCGGTCTGCTTCATCTCGAGATCGTCCAGGAAAGGGTGGAACGGGAATATGATCTCTCAATCATTCTTTCCGTCCCCAGCGTCCGTTACCGGTTCACATTGAAAGACGGAAGCACCGAGTTCGTTGACAATCCCGCCCACTATCCGGACCCCAGCACCATTGAAAAAGGAGAAGAGCCTTATATCCGCGCCACGCTGCTCATGCCGGAAAGGTATTTGGGCTCTGTCATAAAGCTCTGCCTGGAAAAAAGGGGGGGAAATTCAAAACTGAACTACCTGAGCCCGGGCCGCGTGGAGCTGATTTATGAGATGCCCCTGGCCGATGTGATTTATGATTTTTACGATCGTTTCAAATCCATTACCCAGGGATATGGTTCCTTTGACTACGATCTCTTGGACTATAGAGAAAGCAACCTGGTCCTGGTGGACATTCTGGTAAACGGCGAGAAGGTAGATGCCCTCTCGCAGATTGTCAACCGTGATCAGGCCCGTCCTCGTGCTTTGCATGCTTGTGAAAGGCTAAAGGAAGAAATTCCTCGACAGATGTTTAAAATTGCAATTCAAGGAGCGATTGGAGGAGAGATCATTGCCCGTACCACAATCTCTCCTTTCCGTAAGGATGTCACTGCAAAGTGCTACGGAGGTGACATTACCCGCAAGCGAAAGCTTCTGGAGAAACAGAAAAAAGGTAAAAAGAGGATGAAGACAATCGGGTCGGTCTCTATCCCTCAAAATGCTTTCTTAGCGGTTTTGAAAACGAATACAGATGATTAAACAATTAAAGGGATCAAGGGGCCGAGGGTTCAGGAGTCCAGGGTTCAAGTTGTCAAGTGAAATCTTACTAATCTTTTCAAACCCTCGAACCCTTGAATCCTAGTGTAGTGTTTTAATATTTCTTACAATGATTACGAGGGTTGTCATTCCCGCCCCGTATCGAGTACGGGGTAAACTCCAGCGGGAATCTAATGCAAACGCAGAAATAATTTTGACATTTGGGTCGGCACCCCTCACCCCGCCCTCTCCCCGCTGGGGAGAGGGAAAGGGTGAGGGGTGCACGCTTAAAAGAATTTAATGCGTTTGTATTAGTTGAAAAGACTGGATTCCCCCGTGTCAAACACGGGGCAGGCTTAATCAAGTCCGGAATGACAGTCTTTGTAAAGTAATTTCTGAATTACTACCCTAGAATCCTTGATCCCTTTATTGGTTTGCGTATGAACTCAGAAAAAACTCCCGGTCTCTATATTCACATTCCCTTTTGTGTGAGGAAATGCCAATACTGTGATTTCTATTCGGTAACCTCTATCTCTGTGATTCCCGATTTTCTAAGAGCCCTTAATAAAGAGATGGAGATGTATGCTAATCGGTTCGAGGCTTTCGATACGCTCTATATCGGAGGCGGAACCCCTTCCCTCCTCAATTCCAAACAGCTAAGAGACATCCTGACGAGGGTACATAAGAACTTCGATCTCACGGCAGACCCGGAAATAACTGTCGAGACGAACCCGGCTGATCTCGACCGATCTTTACTCGAATCTATGCGTCGGATGGGAATCAATCGAATCAATATCGGAGTCCAATCTCTTGATGACAAGGTACTGGCCTTTCTCGGAAGAAGGCATTCTGCAAAGCAAGCCATTTCAGCCATTGAGGCCTCAAGAAAGGCCGGGTTTGAAAATATTGGGCTCGATCTGATCTATGGTGTTCCGGGACAGGACATGGGCTCGTGGCTCGATACCTGGAAGCAGACCGTTGCTTTTTTGCCGGAGCATCTTTCCTGCTATCAATTAACACTCGAGGCAAAAACACCTTTGGGCATAAGGTACCAAGCCGGAGAGTTTCTCATGCCCGGAGAAGAATTGGAGTACGAATTTTTTGTAAAGACATCCGAGTTTCTTGAAGCTTCCGGGCATATCCATTACGAAGTATCGAACTTTGCGAGGGGAATGAAATATGCCTCGCGACATAATCAAAAATATTGGGACCACTCCCCTTACCTCGGTCTCGGTCCTTCGGCCCACTCCTTCCAGGACAATCGGCGCTGGTGGAACCATCGCTCCGTTGATCAATACATCAGTGCGATCAATGCCGGAAATCTCCCCGTTGAAGAGACAGAATTCCTGACGATGGAGCAAATGAGATTAGAGGCGCTCTACCTGGGGCTCCGGACGAAAAAGGGGGTTAACTTCGAAGAATATAAGAACCGGTATCAGTACGATCTCTTCACTGAAAAAAAGGAAATGATTGACAAGCTCCGGAAAGAAGGCCTTATCTCAATCCAGGATGGCCGTCTCTCCCCTACCCAAGCCGGCCTGGCCGTTGCCGATCGCCTTGCATTGATTTAGAAAGATTTGGGGCCAGGCTATAAGAAGATCAGTTTCCCTAAAAACTTCCCCTCCCCGCCGTGGGAGGGGATGAAGGGGAGGGGGGATCGATCTCATTATTCACCCCCACCCTCACCCTCCCCCATCGAAGGGGGAGGGAATACGTAGTGGGCTATATTGCAAAGCATGACTTAACATCCAGTACAACGTTCGGCTGTATCGTATTTTGTTAGAAGGAACAAAGGGAGGCTATTTATGAAACGGAATAATCTGTCAGATTGTGCGAGCTGCGCCTTAACCCCAAGGGAGAAAATCTGCATGAATCCAAAAGGGAAAGGATCGAAAGCATGCCCTACCCTTGGAAAAAGGAAGCTTGCCGGCCAGGCACAGAAGAAGTATCAAAAAGCAGACGTAAGGGAATTTGCACGGCAGGCGTCTGTTCAGGAGGGAGAGTGTTATGCCGGAAGGCATAAAAGGCCATATGTGATGCACCCGACGAAGCCGAGGATACAGGAGATATTCGAGTTCGCCAGGAAAATGGGGTACACTCGTCTAGGCTTAGTGTTTTGTATAGGGTTATACAAGGAAGCGCTAATGGTTGCCCGAATTTTACAAAATCAGGGTTTTGAAACGGTATCCGTTGTCTGTAAGGTCGGTTCAATACCAAAAGAGGAGGTTGGTGTGAAGGACAGCGAGAAGATTTTTATCGGAGACTACGAGTCAATGTGTAACCCCATCCTCCAGGCGGCGATCGTCAATGACGCCAAGACGGATTTCAATATCTTACTGGGACTCTGCGTGGGACACGACTCCCTGTTTTTCAAATATGCCGAGGCACCGGCAACCGTCCTGGCAGTGAAGGACAGAGTGACAGGCCACAACCCTCTTGCCTCTATCTATTTATCGGGAAATTACTATTCGTGGTTGAATGTGCCTTGACCTAGAAACGTCATTCCGGCCCCGATTTTCATCGGGATGAACTCCAGCCGGAATCCGGCGCACAAAAACTGGATTCCCCCGTGTCAAGCACGGGGCAGGCTTATCAGGCCCGGAATGACGACTCACCACCCTCCCCTCTCCCCACCGGGGAGAGGGGAGGGTGAGGGGGTCACGTTCGTGGATTGTTTCCACGGTACTAATTTTATGAGATTATCTTTGCGGTTCGATGATTACCTTTATGGAGTCTTTTGCCTCGGCTACCAATTGAAATCCAAGACCCGTGTCCTTGAGAGGAAGCCGATGGGTGATCATCTCGCGAAGAGGAAGACGTTGGGCCCTTATCAGGTCAATGGCATTCGTGATATCAATAGGACTCCCTCCGTAAGTAGACAGTAACGTGATTCCGTCATTCCAAAAATCGAAAAAAGGAAGAACGAAATTGAGGTCCGGCTCCAAAGGAGCAAAACATAAGACCGTTCCTCCCCGGCCAACAGATTGCAACGCCTGAGTGTATGGAGAAATTGCCCCTGCACACACAATAACCAGATCAGCCAACCGTCCTTGATTGATTTCTCGAACCTTCACAGGATTGACTTCTTTTGCGAGGATCGTTGTGTCTGCCCCGAATTGCTTTGCTGCCTTGAGACGGTATTCACTGATATCTGAGACAATGATCCGGCCGGCACCCGACGCACGAGCCAATGCAATGTGAAGGACTCCGGAGATTCCACTTCCGATGACAAAGACACTCTGGCCGGGTCTAACTCTTGCTAATCTCTGCCCTCGTAGGACGCAGGCCAATGGCTCAATGAAGACGCCATCTTCAAAGGAAATTTCGTCTGGCAATACGAATACCCCGCGATCCACATTGATCCTGGGAACACGGAGATATTCGGCAAAACCCCCCGGATCAAAATTGGTGCTTCTCAGTGTATCGCAGAGGGTATGAAAACCGTTCAGGCAATACTGGCAGGTGTTACAGGGAACATGGTGGGAGACGAAGACCCGATCACCGACTTTATAATTTTTTACCTCTTTACCGACTTCAACGATCTCTCCTGCAATTTCGTGACCGAGAACCCGGGGAGCCTTCTTAATCCGATACCATTCCATAACATCGCTACCACAGATCCCGCTCGCTAGCACTTTGACCAACAACTCATCCGAGCTGATCTTCGGGACATGCATCTCTTCTAGCCTTACATCCTTGTTGTTATAATACATGGCCACGCGCATGATTGTGTCCACCAATGGGTTCCTTCTTCAACGTAAGAATGCATAAGAATATACATTACCTGAATTGATATGACAACAGGTAATTTACCTCTCTTTCCTGGAACGGAAAATACCCATCCACTTTTTTCAATGTCCCACGTCAAGACGCCCTTCCGTATTGATTGACAAACTTTCTCCATTGACTGTAATATGACACCATATATCGAATAGTTTGAAAAATCAGTCGAAGAGAGTTTCCTCATAGAATCGTCCGAAACAAATGTTGAGATAACTTTCAATAGTATGTTCGATTATTAATAAGTACAGGTGCACGTACTGATTTACGCCATGTTAAAAATATTTAACTGAGGTAAATTAATGATTAGAAGAAGGGATTGCTGGATGTGTAAGGAAGACGAGTATCGTACTTTAGACAAAGAAGTCCGTATTGAGCGAATACTCGATGAAGACAAAGATTATTATATAGTGGTTCCGAGGGACCCGCTTATTTTCGGGCATGTTCTAATTGTGTTGAAAAAGCATCTGAATACTCTAAAGGAGGCAAAGTTAGACGAACTTAATTTGCTTAATAAGCAAGTTTTGAAATGGTCAAAGATTCTTACCGAAGCCTTCGATGATTGCAAAAATGTCTATCTCACTTGCCTAAATGATGAGCACCATTTACACTACCATCTTTTCCCAATACGTGACAAAGAAAAGCCGGGTTGTGGTAGGGGCCACAAATGGCTCGGCGATCATGAAGAGCGAATCTCTAAGAACCTTTTCGAAAATTGTTGCAAAGCAGAAAAGGAAGCCAGAGGCGCATACATTAGAAAAACAGTTGAATTTTTAAAAAAAAAGAAAAGACTTTTTGAAGAAGATGAAAGGCACGGACGGAGAAGTTTGTAGAACTATGAAACTATATGTCTACAAAGGCTATTCCGCTAATTCCTCAATGGAGCCACCCCTTTGGAGTTTCGCCTCGACTTGGCGGCTCTGCTCCACCGTTGCCTCTCTTGGATCTCGAGAGAACTACTTCAAGAAAGGTTGAAGGAGCTTGCTGCTCATACTTTTGATTTTTTAATTTTCTCCTGTTCGAAAATTTCATTAGCTTCCTTAATGGTTGCTTTTTCGTGGATGATGGCACGCAAGGCTTTAATCATTGCCACGGGATATTCATTCTGCCAGATGTTTCTTCCGAGGTTTACTCCGATGGCGCCCTTTTCCATTCCATCATAGACAAACTCCATTACTTGTAAATCTGTATCGACCTTGGGACCTCCGGCCATAACCACAGGAACAGGACAGCCATCCACCACCTTATCGAAATTCTCGCACCAGTAAGTCTTTACAATCCTTGCTCCCAGCTCAGCGGCTATGCGAGAGCTTAAAGCAAGGTAGCGTGCATCCCTTTTCTCTAACTCCTTGCCCACAGCTGTCACAGCCATAACGGGGATGCCGTATTTCTCTCCTTCATCCACCAGCTTTGAAAGGTTCAATAATGATTCCTTCTCATAATCACTCCCAACAAAGATTGAAATACCCACGGCTGCGGCATTGAGGCGAATCGCCTCTTCCATGGATGTGGTAATCCCTTCGTTCGAGAGATCCTTACCGACCATGCTCGTCCCACCTGAAACACGAAGAATGATGGGTTTGGTATTTTCAGGATCGATGGACGCGCGTAGCACCCCTCTCGTTACAAAAAGGGCATCGCAATAGCGAAGCAGCGGCCGAATGGTTTCGCCGGGTTTTTCTAATTTCCGGGTGGGCCCCTGAAAATAGCCATGATCAATGGGCAAAAAGAGGCAATGCCCGTCCGATTTAACCAATTGCGCCAAACGATTTTTCATTCCCCATTCCATAATAACCTCCATTTCCAACCGTCTTAACCCCCCTTCGTCCCCCCTTAAGTTAAGGGGGGAATAGAGAGGGGTTACAGCAGCGAATTTATTTTCCAAGAATATGCTTTACGACGAGGTCGCCAACTTCAGAGGTAGAATACCCCATCTTGCCGGCATTCAGGCTCTTCACGTCCCGGCTCACCACCTTCATGATAGCCTCTTCAATTGTCCGACCAGCTTTTTCTTCTCCCAGATGTTCAAGCATCATCTGACAGGCAGAAATCGCCGCCAGGGGACTCACCACTCCCATGCCCGTATATTTAGGAGCCGAGCCGCCCATCGGTTCAAACATCGAGACCCCTTTTGGATTGATATTTCCTCCAGCCGCAATTCCGAGTCCTCCCTGAATCATTGCCCCAAGGTCGGTGATAATATCTCCAAACATATTGTCGGTGACGATGACGTCGAACCATTCAGGGTTCTTGACCATCCACATACAGATCGCATCCACATGAGCGTAATCGGCCGCAATGCCCTTAAATTCCTTTGCTACTTCGCGAAAAGCTCTTTCCCAGAGGTCGAATGCATAGGTAAGAACATTTGTCTTCCCGCAAAGAGTCACCTTATTCTTCTGCTTCCTCTTACGGCAATATTCAAAGGCAAACCGAATACAGCGCTCCACGCCTTTTCGGGTGTGAATCGCCTCTTGAATCGCAACCTCATCAGGTGCTCCCTTCCTGATAAATCCTCCCACGCCTGTATAGGCGCCTTCCGTATTCTCCCTGACAACGACGAAGTCAATATCTTTGGGCCCCTTGTCTTTCAAGGGAGTTTCCACCCCGGCATAAAGTTTGACGGGTCTCAAATTGATATATTGATCGAGTTGAAATCGAATCTTTAGTAGAATTCCCTGTTCCAGAATTCCGGGCTTGACATCCGGATGGCCGATCGCTCCCAGATAAATGGCGTCCATCTTCTTCAACTCATCGAGAACAGAATCCGGTAAGGTCTCTTTAGTCTTCAAATAGCGCTCGCCACCTAGGTCGTAATGTTCTAAATGATATTTGAACTTGAATTTTCCGGAGACAGCTTTCAGAACCTTCAACCCTTCGGCTACAACTTCAGGTCCGGTTCCGTCTCCCGGAATCACCGCGATTTTATACATGTCTTCGAATTTCCTAACTGTCTCGATCTGTCATTTCCATGGAAACGGGAATCCAGAACCAATCACAAGAAAACACTGGATTCCTGCTGGAGTCTACCCCGTTGCAAAACGGGGCAGGAATGACACAAAGGACTTATAGCCAGCACAGCGCTTTTTGGCCGATATCGGTTCGATACTGAACGCCATCCCAAGAAATTTTCTTCACAGCCTGATAAGTCTTCTCGATGGCTCTTGGAATATCTTCTCCCAATCCTGTCACTCCCAAAACTCTTCCTCCATTGGTGACAACCTTCCCATCCTTAAGAGCTGTCCCCGCATGAAAGACGGAAATTTCATCCATTCGAAAAACCTCTTGCAGTCCACCGATGATTTTACCCTTTTCGTAATCTCCTGGATATCCCTTTGAGGCCATCACCACACACAGAGAGGCGCGGTTGTCCCATTCAATCTTGTGCTGAGATAAATTCCCTTTCATGCAAGCTTCCAGGATGGGAACGATATCTCCTTTCATCCGCATCAAAACGGGCTGGGTCTCCGGATCTCCAAATCGAGCATTGAACTCCAATACCTTGGGGTGACCCTCATGAATCATCAGCCCGGCATAGAGAACCCCTTTATAGGGTCTACCCTCTTCTCGCATACCATAAATGATCGGCCTTAAGACCTTCTCAATGATTCTCTCATGGACCTCTTCGGTCACGACGGGTGCAGGCGAATAGGCGCCCATTCCGCCTGTGTTAGGACCTTGGTCTCCATCGAAGATAGGCTTATGATCCTGCGAAGACGCCATAGGAAGAATGGTCTTCCCATCCGTAAAAGCAATGTAAGACGCCTCCTCTCCTACAAGGTACTCCTCGACCACCACCCGATTTCCTGCCTCGCCGAATATCTTCTCCACCATGATCCTGTCAACAGACTGGATCGCTTCCTCTACGGTTTTGCAGATGATCACTCCCTTGCCTGCGGCCAAACCGTCTGCCTTGACCACGATGGGAGCTCCCTGCTTGCGAATATATTTCACTGCTCCATTCCGGTTATCGAAGATCTCATAAAAGGCCGTTGGAATGAAATACTTCTTCATCATCTCCTTCGCAAAGGCTTTGCTCCCTTCGATCTCTGCTGCCTTCCTGTTTGCTCCAAAAATGAAAAGGCCCTTTGATTCAAAAAGATCGACGATGCCCCGGGTTAAAGGATCTTCAGGGCCAACAACAGTTAAATCGATCTTCTCTTTTTGGGCAAAGTCAAGCAGTCCTTTTAGGTCATTCGCCTTGATGGGGACAATCGTCGCCTGTTCGGAGATGCCTGCATTTCCCGGGGCGCAATAGACCTTGGATACCTTCGGACTTTGCGCAATCTTCCAAACTAAGGCGTGCTCTCTGCCCCCGCTGCCGACCACCAGTACTCTCATTGCATCCTTATCTCCTTTTTGGAGGGTCGTATTTCTCCGGTGCCTATCTGTATCCCCGTCCTTTCCAAACTCCAAATCCCAATATTCGAATCCCAAATAAATCCAAAGTTCCAATGTCTAAATGACCAAAAAGGTCTCCGTTTTGAGTTTTGGTCATTGAAAATTACTTGGAATTTATGATTTCGGATTTGGCATTTACGTTATTAATGCCATGCATTAATGACGGAAGTGCCTCATTCCCGTAAAGACCATGGCGATATTGTATTCGTCCGCGGCGGCAATCACCTCATCGTCTCGAATCGAACCGCCGGGCTGAATGATGGCGGAGGCACCTGCTTCAGCACCTGTATCCACGCCATCCCTAAAAGGGAACATCGCATCCGAGGCCAAAACCGTTCCTTTAGTTGAGGATTGGGCCTTCATCACTGCCAACCTGGTGGAATCCACGCGACTCATTTGGCCAGCGCCGATACCAATGGTTCGGTCTTCCCTGACGAGGATGATGGCATTCGATTTGACATGTTTGGCTACCTTCCAACCAAAAGCCATCGCCTTTTTCTCTTCTTCGGTTGGCTTCCTCTTGGTCACCACTTTCCACTGATCCATCGGCACCTTGCCGAGGTCTCGGTCCTGGACCAAAAGCCCGCCCACCACTTTTCTGAGGTCGAATCCTCCTTGAGAATGGAAGCCTGTGAGCGGGGGAGTTTTGAGGATCCGAAGATCTTTTTTCTTCTTAAGAATCTCCAACGCCTCCGGGTCAATACCCGGAGCAATGACGGCTTCAAGAAAGATATCCGCCATCTCCTTTGCCGTCTCTTTATCCACGGTCCGATTGAAACCCACCACGCCGCCGAATGCCGAGACCGGGTCGCAGTCCCTCGCTTTCTTGTAGGCGTCCGCTAAGCTTTTAGAAGAGACCGCCGCACCGCAGGGATTGTTATGCTTGATGATAACCGTCGCCATTTCCTCAAATTCCTTAACCGTCTCATAGGCAGAGTCAATGTCGAGTATATTGTTGTAGGACAATGCTTTCCCCTGAAGTTGGACCGCATTCGAAACGGAGGGCTCGGTTAACAAGTACTCGCGATAAAAGGCGGCTTTTTGGTGGGGGTTTTCTCCATAACGTAATTCCTGAGCCTTTTTCACCTGGAAGGTGAAGGTCTCCGGAAATTCATAGACTTTCTTGCCCTTCTCGATTTGGCCAAGGTAATTTGAGATGGCGCCGTCATAGCGGGCTGTGTGTTGGAAGACCTTCTTGGCTAAACGAAAATTGGTCTCCAAAGAAATTTCGCCTTTCTCCTTTAATTCCGAAAGAACCGGCTCGTAGTCGCTCGGATCCACCACCACGGTGACATCGGGGTAATTTTTCGCCGAAGAACGGAGCATCGTCGGTCCTCCGATATCGATATTCTCAATCGCCTCTTCCAGGGCGCAATCCTTCTTGGCCACTGTTGCCTCGAAGGGATAAAGGTTGACAGCGACCAGATCGATAGGAAGGATTCCGTGCTCTTCCATTTTCTTTACATGCTCCTTTTTAGATCGCTGTCCCAAAAGCCCTCCGTGGACTTTTGGATGAAGTGTCTTAACCCGTCCGTCCAGCATCTCCGGAAACCCCGTATAATCAGAGATATCCATCACAGAGACACTCTGTTCCCTCAATGTTTTCGCTGTCCCCCCGGTAGAAAGGATCTCGACCCCCATCTGTGCTAAGCCTTTAGCAAATGGAACCACCCCAGCCTTATCCGAAACACTGACAATTGCCCTCCTGATTTTCCCCATATCTACACCCCCAAAATACTAAATTCGAATATCGAAATTCGAAACAAGTCCGAATATCAAATTAGATAAACCTTAAAAATAAGTTTCGGAAATTAGAGTTGAATATTTCGAAATCGTTTCGTATTTCGGATTTCGTGCTTCGTATTTCAAAAACCCAGTTCTTCTCCTACTAGAATGACGAGCATATCGGTTAAGGCTGGCTTCCTTTCATGGATCACAACGACTCGACAAATCCGATTGGGAGAGTTACAATCCACGCACTTCCCTGCCTTAGCACATGGAACGTCGATGTTCAAACGCTTTGCGTTAATGGGCGCTGCTACATTCTTGATCCTTTTGATCGCCTCCTGAACATCCTCTACAATCTTATTATAGCCAGCGACGAGAATCACCTTTCCCGGACCATAGGTGGTGGCATTGGTTCGGTTTCCAGCAAAATCGATGTTGACTAGCTCTCCGTCCAGGGTGACGGCATTGACGCTGCTGAGGAACAGGTCACAAGTCATTTGGGATTTACGGGTCTCAAGAACCTTCTCTTTTGAAAGACCCGGTTTCCAGTGGTCATAAAGGGTGTGACCCTTTGCTTCCAATTGTTCCAAAATGCCCAACTCCCTTATTGTCACGGACCCACCTATCCCAATCATCTGTTTTGGATGGATGTATTTCCAAATCTCCTGAGCTGCATCTTCTTTCGTTTTGACAGAGAGGGCTTCAAATTGATGAGCCTTTAACTTTTCCACAGCCTTATTCAATCTCAACTCAATCAACCATTCCTTGTTTGGATCCATTTTTCTCCTCCCGTCGATTCAATCTCCATCTAATGAAAAATTTGTCTTTAAATAAATCAGATTTAGCATAATTATCTCCCCCTGGTCAACCTCAATGAGCGTTGGCTTAGCACACCCATGTCGACAAGAGATTGTGGAGGGTTCATCTAAGAGAAGTTCCGTCAGTGGCGTGCCCATTTATCGGGGAGGAAGACTTTTTTGCAGGCATTAAAAGATAACAGTTTAGATGTTGTAATTTCTTTTCTTGACTTGCAATTTTGCCCACGATATGTTGTAAAAAAACAAGCCCCATGGTGTTCACTTGTATCATGTTCAAGATAAGTATGTCATTAAATGAATCTCTCCTGAGCCGGATTGCTGTGATAGAAGAGAACTGACGTCGTGGCACGCGCTGCCGCCAGAGTTCATCTTTCTTCCATCCAGAAAGGAGGTAGCTTGTGTCTGAAACTCATGTTGGTAAACCCCGTCGTGAAGGGACATTTGAGCGGGTCGTCGTCACAGCGAACCGGTGGGTCGTTATTGCCATGATGGCCGTCATGACGACGCTGGTGTTCATGAACGTCGTCTGCCGGTACATCCTAAACTTCTCGATCATCTGGGCAGAAGAGGTCTCTCAGTATCTCATGGTCTGGGTGGCCTTTTTAGCCGCTGGTCTGGCCCTGCGGGAAGGCCGGCACGTAGCCATCGAAATGCTTCAGGATCGTCTGCCATTAAGAACCCGAAGGATGACGCGCCACTTCGTGGCATTGCTTCTGATTCTTTTTATGGGCATTCTCACTGTTTTGGGATTCCGGTTCGTCAAGTTCGCTTGGGATCAGGAAACCCCGGTCCTGAATATTCCTCTCGGGATTCCCTACATGGCTGTGCCGATCGGTGCACTATTGCTGGTCATTCATCTCTTTTTTCTGTACCGGTCCTATATCGATGGGAGTTTCGACGTCCCGGAGAGCCTTGAAGCCGAAATTGACGAGGAGGTGCTTTGATGGGCGTTGCGCTTTGGATTGCCTTTTTGGTATGTATGGCAATCGGTATGCCGCTTGCCTTTGTCATGGGTGGATCGGGTCTGGTTGCACTCCTGGTAGAAGGTAAGTTGTCTCTCATGTCCGTGCCGCAGCGCTTTTTCAACGGCATCAACTCCTTTCCCCTCATGGCCGTCCCCTTTTTCATCCTCGCCGCCGACCTGATGTCGGCCAGCGCCATTACCTCCTTCATCTTGCGCCTCGCCAATAGTCTTGTGGGCCACATCCGGGGTGGGCTGGGCCATGTAACCGTCCTGAGCGAGATGGTTTTCTCCGGAATCAGCGGCTCCGCCCTCGCCGATGCTGCCGGTCCGGGTGCGGTCATGATGCGGATGATGCAGCGGGCTGGCTACGACTCCTACTACTCCGCGGCATTCGTGGCGGCGACGGCCGTGCTCGGGCCCATTATCCCTCCTTCCATAATCATGATCATCTATGCCATGGCTGACAGCCGGGTCACCGTGGCCGGTCTGTTCATGGCAGGGGTCGTGCCAGGCATCCTACTGGGCGGGGCCTTAGCTCTCACCAATTACATCATCTCGGTCCGGCATGGGTATAAGCATACCAGTAGGAAGGCGAGCTGGGCCGCCCGCCTGCGGAGCTTCTGGAAGGCCCTGCCCGCGCTGATGATGCCGGTAATCATCTTCGGCGGTATCCTGAGCGGGACCTTTACGGCAACCGAATCTGCGGCCGTGGCGGTTTTCTATGCTCTCTTTGTCGGCCTTTTTATCACCCGGAAATTGAATTTCCGGCTCATCATGAAGGTGCTTCTCCAGGGTGGCCTCGTCTCCTCGGCGGCCCTGCTCATCGTCGCCATGGCGTCCCTCTTCTCCTGGCTCCTGACGATCCTGCAGATTCCCCAGACCGTTGCCCTGGGAATCGGCAAAGTGACGACCAGCCCCATGGTCGTCATGTGGCTCGTGGCCATCTTGGTCTTCATCTGCGGCTGTCTCATTGATGTCTTGCCCGCGGTCATCATCCTGGTGCCGGTACTGACCCCTCTCACGGACCAGTTTGGCATCAACCCGCTCTACTTCGCCATGTGCTTCGTATTGAATATAAGCATCGGGCTGATCACCCCGCCTGTCGGAGGAGTGCTCTTCGTGATCACCTCGGTCAGCCGCCTCAAGTTTGAGCTGATCTCCCGGGCGATCCTGCCGATGATTCTGGCCGAGGTTGCTGTTCTTGCACTCATCATCCAGTTTCCGGCATTGAGTGTGGTGTTTCCCAGCTGGTTAGGGTTTAGCCATTAACGAATTTTCTAACACCAAAGAAAGGAGAGAAGTATGGAAAAGAAATTGTTCGTCTTGATGTTGGCAGTGATGATGTTGGCTTTGGTTTCACCCGTCCAGGCGCAACAGAAAGTGCTCAAGTATGCGCATTTTCAACCTGCGAAGGATGATCAGCCGAAGCATGCGGCGGCCTTGGCCTTCAAGGACTATGTGGAAAAGAACACCAATGGCGCCATCAAAGTTGAGATCTATCCTGCCGGCCAGTTTGGCAAGGACGCCGAAACCATGGAAGGCCTGAAGATGGGCACGCTGGAGATGGCTGTGGCGCACGACGGGGCCATTGCGGTCGTCTTCAAGGAGATTGCCATTCTGGGTATCCCCTATCTTTACGACAGCCATGCCCATGCCTGGCGGGTCTATGACTCCCCCTTCGGTCAGAAATTTGCCGACCTGATGCTGCAAAAAACGGGCATCCGCATGCTCGCCATCGCCGACAACGGCGAGCGTCACTTCACTAATAGCCTGCGTCCCATTGTCACGCCTGCGGACATGAAGGGCATGAAGATCCGGATTATGCCCAGCCCCGTATTCAAGGCTCTCGTAGAGTCTCTCGGGGCTTCGCCCTCGGCTGTTCCCTGGGCGGACCTGCCGACAGCCCTGCAGTCCAAGGTTGTGGATGGTCAGGAAAATGGAGTCACGAACATTCTGGCCGCGAGCCTCTACCAGTATCAGAAGTATATCACCCTCGACGGCCATGTCTGGAGCATTCATGCCTATTTAATGAATGACAAGTTCTTCAAGGGCTTGACGCCGGAGCAGCAGAAGGTGACCCTCGAAGCGACGAAGATTGCTCGGGATATCCATCGCAAGATGACGAGCGATCAAGACCTCAACGCGAAGGCGATCCTGACAAAGCTGGGTATGCAGGTTACTGAACTTACACCCCAACAGGTCGAGGCGTTCCGCAATTTAGCCCAGCCGCCGGTCAAGGCCTACGTGGAGAGCCAAGTGGGCAAGGAGTTGGTGGCGGATCTCTTCAAGGCCATCGAGGCGAACCGGAAGGCCCGCTGAGCAAGCCCTCGAACGATACAAGGCGATGTCGTTCATAAAACTGATGCCGGATTGGTGCGTTCGTAGCACCAACTGGCGAATAACCCGTTTACGGCGTCAGTTTCAAAGAAACAAAGGGTTTATTTTGTGGCTGCGCACCTATCGTTTACATAGATAAAAGGGAGCAGAGATTTCTTTCCTAAAAGGGGATAGAGTTCAATATGTCTAAATATAAAGTTGTTGTGGTCAATTTAGGCTATGAGTCTTATCAAGTTGAGCGAGAAATCTTGAAACCCGTTGATGCTGAACTCATCCTGGCTCCAAATGATTGCTTAACAGAGAATGACGTCATTTCCGTAGCTAAAGATGCAGATGCCATCCTCGTCAGGGAGGCTCCGATAAGTGCCAGGGTCCTGGATTCCCTCAACCGGTGCAAGGTGATTGCTCGCTATGGAGTCGGTGTTGACAATATTAATCTCGACGCGGCTAAACAAAAAAAGATTTATGTTACAAACACCCCTGGGTATGGCACGGAGGAAGTATCCGACCACGCGGCTGCATTGCTTCTCGCCTGCATCCGGAAGCTTTTAATTCGAGACAACACTTTGCGACAGGGGAAGTTCGAAACGGACATTAATGATACGATTTATCGAACGACCGGGAAAAACCTGGGCATCATTGGATATGGGCAAATCGGAAGCGCTTTTCACCGAAAATGGAAGGGATTTCTGCCCAAACGGGTGCTGGTCTTCGACCCTTATGTAACTGCGGAAATAATCCAGGAGAATGGAGCGGAGAGAGTTGACCTTGATACGTTGTTTGCCGAGTCAGACTATATCTCTCTCCATGCCCCCCTTTCTCCAGAGACGAGGCATATTATCGATGAAGCAGCGTTGAGAAAAATGAAGCAGACCGCTATTCTGGTTAACACGTCGCGTGGCGAAGTGATCGATGAGGATGCCCTGATAAGGGCTCTTAAGGGAGGATGGATTCTTGCGGCAGGTTTGGACGTTTTCGAAAGGGAGCCTCTCGGTCAGAACCATCCTCTGCTAAGGATGTCCAATGTCATTCTGACCGGACATGTGGCATGGTTTTCCAAGGACTCTGTGAGAGAACTTCAGACGAGGGCGGCCCATGAAGTCTTAAGAGTTCTCACTGGGGAAATCCCTGTTTGCTGGGTGAACAAATGGTGATCGTTCTGAAGTAATCGTTCTTCACCATAAAAGGGAGAGCCTTCCTAATCTCCGAGACTCAACGAGTTTCAAAATGAAATGCTTATTGTTCTCAAAATGACGGAATAATTTTATTGAAAGGAAGATGGATATGTACGACGTCGTGACATTTGGGGAGGCCATGGTGAGGCTTTCACCGCCTGACTTCCAGAGGTTGGAACAAACCCGGAGTCTCGATTTAAATGTGGGTGGCGCGGAAT
This sequence comes from Thermodesulfobacteriota bacterium, assembly GCA_047519465.1. Lineage (GTDB taxonomy): Bacteria > Desulfobacterota > BSN033 > BSN033 > UBA1163 > UBA1163. Next base: position 24,633 of record JAPVTA010000174.1, read on the forward strand.
TGAATGTGGCCGTTGGGGTAACCCGTCTTGGGATGAAGAGTGCATGGGTTTCAAAGCTTCCCAAGAACGGCCTCGGTTTTCTCATTCGCGATCGGGCGCAGGACTTTGGAGTCGACTGTTCCCATATTGTCTGGTCTGATCAAGGAAGGGCTGGACTCTATTTTCTGGAGTTGGGCGCATCACCCCGGGCCTCAAGCGTGCTCTATGATCGCTCAGGTTCAGCCATCAGTATGATCAAACGAGGTGAGGTCGACTGGACAAAGATCTTGACGGGATCGAAACACCTTCATGTCAGTGGGATCACCCCGGCGCTCAGTCCCTCTGCAGCAGAGGTGACAGTAGAAGCCCTTAAAGCGGCAAAAAAAGCAGGTTGCACGGTTTCTTATGACCTCAATTACCGGAAAAAACTCTGGACCCCTGCGGATGCGAAGAAAACCCAGGAACCCATGATGGCAGATGTCGATATCCTCATCACGACCGAGGAAGACACCAATGTCGTCTTTGGCATCAAGGAAAGGGATTACGAGGCGGCCGCACAGAAACTGGCTCAAACCTTCGAACTCAAAATTGTCGCCATCACATTGAGGGAAGACCTCTCGGTCTGGAGGAACAACTGGACCGCGATTGCTTGTCAGGATGGAAAGATCTTCAAGGATAGGAAGTACGAGGTGGAGATCGTAGATCGAGTAGGAGCTGGAGATTCCTTTACGGCGGGATTTCTCTATGGCTGGCTAAAAGAGAAGGATGTTCAAAGGGGTGTCCAGTATGGAAACGCCTTCGCTGCGCTCAAGCATACCTTTCCAGGAGATTTCAACTGGAGTAGCCTTGAGGAAGTAGAGGCCCAACTAAAAGGTGCGGGGTTAAGGATATCAAGATAGAGGAGGACTGTATGGAGAAAAGAGATGTATTCAATCGCATGATTACTGAAGGACTCATCCCGGTGATCCGGGTCTCGTCTGCTCAAGAGGCAGCGGACGTGACCGATGCCATCAAGGAGGGAGGAGTTAGTTTCATCGAAATTACAATGACTGTTCCCGGAGCCATCGACACGATTAAAGATCTGGCCAAGAAATATAAGGATAATATCATCATGGGAGCAGGAACAGTTCTTGATCCAGAAACAGGAAGGGCGGCTCTCCTTGCAGGCGCTCAATTTATCGTGAGTCCCATGATCAATCTTGATCTCATCCAGCTCGCACATCGTTACAGCGCCGTCGTTATTCCAGGTGCGATGACACCCACAGAGATCTTAACTGCCTGGAATGCCGGAGCTGATCTGGTGAAGGTCTTCCCTGCTGCCCAGCTGGGCGGACCGGAATATATTCGGGCGATCAGGGCACCCCTTCCACAAATTCTTCTTGTTCCCACGGGCGGAGTCAACCTACAGAATGCAGGAGCTTTTATCAAGGCCGGTTCTACGGCCCTCGGAGTAGGAGGTGAGTTGGTAGATAAGAAAGCGGTGAAGGAGAAAAAGTTTAATGTTATCACTGAAAACACCCGCGCCTTTCTGAAGGCGATCAAAGAAGCACGAGGGAGTTAAGAGTTAAGAGTTA
>JAPVTA010000175.1:0-48043 GCA_047519465.1 Thermodesulfobacteriota bacterium
GAAGTCGCAGCACCCACAAAGCCTGTGTCACCCCGTCCTCCTAAACCTGAAGTCGCAGCACCCTCAAAGCCTGTACCACCCCGTCCTCCTAAACCTGAAGTCGCAGCGCCCGCAAAGCCTGTGCCACCCCGTCCCCCTAAACCTGAAGTGAAGGCACCTACAAAACCTGTGCCGCCTCCCCCCTCTAAACCCGAAGTCAAGGCACCGGCAAAGCCGCCTTCGCAGGAGAAGCCTCAGGAAAAGGCCGGACAGCGGGAGAACCCGTGACAGTTGATTTGATGAACGACAGAGGAAGCGGCTATTTACCCACCGGCTCGTTACGCAGGACGGTCTTGAGCACCTTCTGCATGGCATTCCGGGGCAGGGCCGCCCGGAATTCCACGAGGGCCGGTTTCTTGTAACTGGCCATGTGGCGTTTACAGTAGTCGATGATCTCTTCTTGTGTGGCCCTCTGTCCCGGCTTCAGGACGATAACGGCCTTGACGATTTCTCCCCAGTAGGCATCGGGAACGCCGATGACAGCCACTTCCGCCACCTGGGGGTGGTTTTCGAGCACGGCTTCGACCTCCACGGGATAGATATTCTCGCCACCCCGGATAATCATGTCCTTCTTTCGCCCCTGGAGGTAGAGATAGCCATCTTCGTCCATGAAGGCAAGATCGCCCGTATGGAGCCAGCCGCCCCGCAGGGTTTCTTCCGTAGCAGCGGGGTTTCCCCAGTAGCCCTTCATGATCTTCCGGCCCCGAGCCACGATTTCCCCCACGGTCCCCGCCGGCACTTCCCCTTCCTGGTCGTCGAAGATGCGGACGTCCACTCCCGCAATTTCATGGCCGATGCCAGAAAGGCGGTGGGTCTTGCGGCCGATCTCTTCCTGGGTGCCCTCTAGCTTGTGGTCTTCCTCCGAGCAGGCCGAGATGGTGCCCATGGCTTCGGTCATGCCGAAGTAGTTCGCATAGTCCGTGGGGAGTTCCCGTTTCGCTCGAAGCAAAAGGTCGAGGGGCATGGGAGAGGCACCGTAACCAACAAGTTTCAGGGAGGAGAGATTGCGCCTGGAGAAGTCGGGATAGTCCAGGATGGCCCGGAGCATGGTGGGAACGACATAAGTAAAGGCGATGGCCTCCTTTTCGACGGTGTCGAGGAAGAGACCCGGCTCGAACTGGGCGAGATAGACCAGCTTCTCTGCTGTATGCAGGGCGATGATGCTCGTGTTGATGCCCGCGATATGGTACATGGGGACATTCACGAGGATGGCCCCAAGGGGGGTGGTGTCCTCGCTCTCTTCTGGAAAGAGGGAGCTCACGTTGTCATAGGTCAGCATGGCTCCTTTGGGCCGGCCCGTGGTGCCGCTCGTATAGATCAGGAAGGCCGTGTCGTCCTTTTCCACGGCTGCACAGGGATAGGGAGGGTTCGAAGCGCTGGCGAGGAGAGCCTCGTACTCGACCATGCCGGGCTGCGGCTTGCCCATGCAGATGCACTGGTTAAGGGACGGCGTGTCCTTTCGAATGGACTCGATCATCCCGGCATAGCGGTCGCCAACCAAAAGAATTTTGGCGCCGGAGTTATTCAGGATGTAAGCCGTTTCCTCGCCCATGAGGCGAAAATTCAGGGTGACGATGATCCCCCCCACTTTGGCAATGGCATAGATCATCTCCACAAACTGGTAGCAGTTGGTTTGAAAGATGGCCACCCGGTCTCCCGGTGAGACGCCCATGCCGGCGAGGGCGTGGGCCAAGCGGGAGGCCCGCTGCTCCATCTTGCCGTAGGTCAGCCGAATGTCTCCGTCGACGATGCAGGTCCTCTCCGGGTAGTTTCTTCAATTCTCTTCAATCGGTAATGCGAAATTCGTTTTCCATCTCCTCTCACTGTTTTCAGGCGGTCGCCTGGCAGGGCCTTCAGAAAATCAAGAGCTGCAGTAGCATTCAACTTATATACCTATATTCGATATATTGCAAGTCCTGTGGTGGCTTGCCGCCGACCCCGGTTAGTCTTCTCCCCGCAGCTTCCTTCTGAAAGTTTCGGTTGACCAACGCTCACGAAATAATTATATTCATAAGCAAAGGAACATCCGAAGTCCAGAGGATGGTCATTGCCAGGAATAGCGGTGTGTCCGGCAGATCCGTTTAGGAGTGCGCCAGGATACCGCGTGCTAGACACAGCGGCTGAAAGGATCAAACATGGATGAGAAAAAAAACGCGATGTCTTATGAAGACTTTCAAGAGACAGCGTCAGGCTACGGCGAAGACAAGGGACACGACTTTCTCACCGACCCCGCCGCTATCGCAAAGGCCGGTGAAAAAGCGGAACACGAAAAGGCGGTAAGCCACGGGAATATGCTCCGCGCGGTCCGGGAAAAGCGCGGTTTTTCCCTTGATGAGTTGGCCGCAAGAACCGGTATTTCTCGAGACGCGCTGGCCCAAGTTGAAGCCGGTGAGTTCATGCTGCCTCTGGGGCAGCTCATAAAACTCAGCAAGACCCTTTCTCTTCGGATGGCGGATGTCATCTCTACAGGCGAAGAGCCGTTCACCATCGTGAGATCGGATCAGCGTCTGAGTTTTTCTCGATTCGGAAAAGCCAGGGAGGCCAGCTATGGATACGAATACGAATCCCTGGCTGCCGGAAAGAAAGATCGGGCAATGGAGCCATTCATTGTTACGCTCCATCCCTCCGGAGCCGATGAGCCTTCTTCCCACGACGGGCAGGAGTTCATCTACGTCCTGGACGGCGAAATGGAAGTCGTCATAGAGAACACCAGAGACGTCTTGAAACCCGGCGACTCGGTCTACTACGATTCCACGAGCATGCATCTGGTAAAAGCTCATGGAGGTAAGCCTGCGAAGATCCTCGCCGTGCTCATCAGCTGAGCGATGCAAGTCAATGCCTTCTGAAACGACGAGATGGTGATGCTCTCGGTTGGGTTCCGGCCATGACAGGAGACAATCATGGCGAGACCGATAAAATAGCTTGTCTCTAATTGTTATTGGATTAGGATTTTCGGGGATGGCCGCCAGGAGAATTTGGCGGCGCGAAAAAATAAGGGGAAGGAGTTCCGGGAGGGTAACTCACATGCCTTATGAAACCATTCTGTACGAGGTTGGTGATGAGGTGGCGACAGTGACCTTCAATCGCCCTTCCAAACTCAACGCGTATACACCAAAGATGGGCGATGAACTGGTTGACGCATTCAGCCGTGCGGATACGGACCCAGCGGTGCGGGTGATCATTCTCACGGGTGCGGGGCGTGCTTTTTGCGCTGGCGCCGACATCGGCAGTTTTGCCGAAGATATTGACACACGGGCATCCGGCGGAACGGCCCAGCATAGTACTTCGCGAATGCGGGAATTTCCCGGCCTGATGCAAAATTTGAGCAAGCCCGCGATCGCAGCCATAAACGGGTTTGCCCTCGGAATCGGGTGTACTATCACCTTTCTGTGTGATGTCCGTGTCGCCGCCGAAGGGGCGACAATGGGGGTAATTTTCCCGCGCGTCGGGCTCATGATGGAACTCGGCTCGACCTTTCTATTGCCCCGCATGATCGGATCGTCGAATGCGGCCGAGATGATGCTGACCGGGCGGCAATTCACAGCGCAGGAGTGCTATCGAATGGGTCTGCTGAGCCACGTTGTTCCCGCAGAGAATTTGATGGCCAAGGCCCGGGAGATCGCGGGGGAGATGCTTCAATGCTCTGCGACTTCGTTGGCCCTGACGCGCCAGGCGCTTTACGGCGGCATGAGAGGCACGGTCGAGAATGCCTGGGAATTCGAGAAAGACGGCATGGAGCGCTGTAATCGTAGCCCCGAGCATAAAGAATATGTGACTGCGTTCATGGAAAAGCGCAAACCCGATTTCCGCCGCCTAAAAAAATAGGCCGCGCACTAAGGTAAGATCGAGAGACCCACCACATCATCTTCTTCCGCAAAAAAAACTTGACATTCCTTTTTATGTTGTATACAAGCAAATTGTAAGCAAAGTAAATTGAGGTGCTTTAGATGAAAGCCGATCATTGCATCTTCTTCCAGTTGGCAAAGGCCAGTCAGACCGGCATCAAGTTTTTGAGCCAGAAGATATCGGGGCTTAACATCACGCCGGTTCAGGCCATGGTCATCGGATTCCTGGCCGAAGAAGATCAGGTTATGGCCGGTGAATTGGGGAAAAAGGTTGAACTGGACAGCGCCACTTTAACCGGTATTCTGGATCGTCTGGAAGCCGCTCAACTCATCGAACGCAAAGGAAACCCCGATGACCGGCGATCGGTCAAGATCCATCTGACCAAGCTGGGAAAAGAAACGGGGTTGGAGGCCAAAAAGCTGACCGAGGAAGCCAATAAAGAATTTCTGGCAGACTTTACGGAAAATGAAAACCGCGACCTGCGCGGTCTTATTTCTAAGCTGCGGGAAAAGATCAGCCGGTAATTTTTTTTGAGTAAATATCTTGCTTACAATTATCTCGCCCACAATCCAATGACCATCGAGGAGGAGCGAAATGGCGGATGAATTATACGATCGTTTGGCAGATATCTTTAACCTCATCGGGTATGGGAGCCGCAGAAGCCCGGAACTCGAATCTTTGCTCAAGGCCCTCTTTACGGAAGAGGAGGCGCGGCTGGCTGTGAATCTGTCTCCCATGATACCGGAACCACCCGGCAAACTGGCAGGCCGGCTCGGCTTAGATGCCGGTCACGTAGCCGGTGTGCTGGACGAGATGGCCGATAAAGGCTTGATCTATTCCAGCACCCGCAACGGAGAAAGATGGTACAAGCTGATTCAACTCGTCCCCGGTATATTCGAGCTGCAATTCATGAAAGGAGAAGTCAACGAGCGCGCCAAAGAACTGGCCCGACTGTTTGATGCCTATTTTCATGCTCGCATGCCGCAGGAGGATGCCAAAGCCCGCCCGGAAGAAACCATCAATATGGCGCGCGTTATCCCGATTGAACAAACCCTGACCTCGACTATGAATGTATTCCCATTTGAAGCTGCCAGCAGATACATCCGAGACAATTCACCCATTACTGTTTCCATGTGTTATTGCCGCCATGAAAAACGGCTTCTGGACAAAGGATGCAAATACCCGGATGAAGTTTGTCTTCAGTTGGGTCCATTCGCCGGATTTGTTAAGGAACGAGGCTTTGGACGTGAGATAGACAAGACGGAAGCCCTCGACATCTTAAAAAAGAGTGCGGCGGCGGGCCTGATTCACACGTCCAGCAACACGAGAGAACGAATTGACTTCATTTGCAATTGTTGCACCTGCTGCTGTGGAATTCTGCAGGGAGTCTATCGTTTCGGGGAACCTGTCAGAAGCGTCTCCAGCAATTTCGAAGCAGCGACGGACATGGATTCCTGCAGCGGTTGCGGAGAATGCGCGGATAGATGCCAGATGGATGCCATTACGGTCGTGGACGATAAAGCCAAAATAAATCTGGGGCGCTGCATTGGTTGCGGTGTTTGCGTTTACCACTGTCCCATGGGGGCAATAACCCTCGTATCGCGTCACGATTTTGTTGAACCACCAAAGAGTTTCAAAGACTTGATTGAAACAAGGGCGGCCTCCAAAAAGTGAGCAGGGGAGAAGAGAACCGCCGGCATCACGGCCGGAGAAAGGAGCCATCATGGGAATAACATATAAGACTGGGTGTGTCCTTTGTGCTCAGAACTGTGGTCTGGAGTTGGAAGTCGAAAACAACCGCATCATTAAAGTTAAACCCGACAAGTCCAATGTGAAAAGCGAAGGATACGCCTGCCGCAAGGGGATGAACGTTGCGTACCACCAGCATCATGCCGACCGGCTCAAATACCCTTTGAAGCGTGTGGGGAACCGCTTTGAGCGAATCTCCTGGGATCAGGCTATTGATGAGATCGCTGGCAAACTCAAGGGGATCATCGATCAGTATGGCCCCCGCTCCTTCGCCTATATGGGGGGCGGCGGCCAGGCCTGCCATTTTGAGGCGGCTTTCGGCGTGCGGCTCATGCGGGGTCTGGGTTCCCAGTATCATTACAGCGCCCTGGCCCAGGAATTTGCCGGTGACTTCTGGGTCTGCGGCCGAACCTATGGCCGGCAGTATATTCACGATGGCCCGCATCTGGCGGAGACGGACCTCCTGCTGGTTATCGGCTGGAACGGAATGCAGAGCCATCAGGTCCCTCAGGCCCCGCGTCAGCTTCAGAGAATCTCTAAAGACCCCGACAAACTCCTGATCGTTGTTGATCCGCGCCTCTCGGAGACGGCCAGGTTGGCGGACATCCATCTTCCTATCCGACCGGGAACAGACGGGCTGCTGCTCAAATCGATGATCTCAATCATTCTCCAGGAAGGGCTGGAAAACAAGGCCTACCTCGCGGACTACACATCGGGATTCGAAGAGGTGAAATCTTTGTTTCTTGATTTCGATTCCCGGGCGGCGCTCCAGACCTGCGGCCTCGATTTCGATCGGGTCCGGGAAGTGGCCCGATTGTTCGCCACTCGAAAATCCTCCATGCGTCACGATCTCGGAATCTATATGAACCGCCACAGCGCCGTCTGTTCGTATCTCATTATAATGCTCAAGGCGATCTGCGGGCGGCTCGGCGTGCGCGGAGGCAATGTCTTCCCCGGCTATATCATGCCCATGGGTTCCCATTCGGATGAACGGAGCCCCAAGACCTGGCGAACGGTGGCTACCAACTCTTTCCCTGTTTGTGGTTCTTTTCCGCCCAATGTTATGCCGGAGGAAATCCTGTCCAATCACCCGGAGCGATTGCGGGCGGTCCTCGTTTCGGGCGCCAACCCCCTCCGTTCCTACGCGGATACGACCGCATATGAAGAAGCCTTCAAACGGCTTGATCTCCTTGTGACGGCGGAAATTGCCATGACCGAAACGGCGGTTCTTTCTCACTATATTCTGCCGTCCCGGTCGGGATACGAATCGTGGGACGGGACCTTTTTCCCGTTGACCTATCCCAGGATCTATTTTCAGATGCGCCGACCCATTGTTGAGCCGGAAGGGGAAACGCTGGAACTTGGCGAGATCCACTTGCGTATCGCTGACCGGTTGGGGCTGATTCCGCCCATTCCGGACAGTCTCTATAAAGCAGCGGAAGAAGGGCATGCCGCCTTCGGCAAGGCCCTGATGGCATACGCGATGACAGAACCGGCGGCAATGAAGAGTATGCCATTTATCATCGGCAAGACGCTGGGCAAGGTCATGGGGTCGGTGCACCTGGCGGCGCTGTGGGGCATGCTGCAGTCGGCTCCGAAGGACTTCCACGAAAATGCCGCGAGGGCGGGTTATCAGCCAGGGCCGAGCCTTGGGGAGGAGATCTTTCAGAAAATCATCGATCATCCGGAAGGCATCTGGGTGGGCCGGATCGATCCGGAACAAAATTTGAACCACCTCCGGACGGAAGACGGCAAGGTAAACCTTTTCTTACCGGAGCTGCTGGATGAACTCAAGGCCGTCGATGCCGAGCGGGAACAGGCGGCATTGGTTCCCGATCCCCGATTCCCCCTGATCCTCATGGCCGGGAGACATACCTCCATGAATGCCAATACCCTCATGCGAAATCCCGCTTGGAATGAAGGGAAAAGGGACTGCACGCTGGCCATGCATCCCGCTGACGCAGAAGCCTTGAAACTGAAAGATGGACAGGTGGTCCGGGTAATCACGGAAGCCGGTTCTGAGGAAATCGAACTGGAGGTGACGGATACAGCCTATGAAGGCCATGTGGCCATCCCGCACGGGTTTGGCATCGTCTACGATGGCGAGAAATACAAAGCGAATGTGAACCGGTTGACTAAAAATACAAATCGCGATCGCTTCGGGACTCCGATGCACCGATATGTGCCTTGCCGGGTGGAAGCTCTATGAAAAAAGATCCCTTCTCTCCTTTTTCCTTTGAGGAATACATTAAGGAGGCTGAAGCCTTTCATGGGTTTGCCGCACCCGGGCTACTGGTCGGAGGATTCATGGTTAGCAAAGCAATAAGACATTTTCCGCCCGGCGTGTTATATGAAGCCCTTTGCGAGACTTCCAAATGTCTTCCTGATGCCGTTCAATTATTGACCCCATGTACCATAGGCAATGGCCGGCTCAGGATCATATCTTTAGGCCGTTTTGCGCTTAGCCTCTTTAATAAAGATACCGGATCAGGAGTACGGGTTTTTCCGAACCCGGCCAAGGTTGAATCCTGGCCGGAGCTGAATGCATGGTATATGAAACTTAAAACCAAACATGAACAGGACTTAAATCTGCTTATTTCTCAGATTAAACAGGCGGGAGAAGAAATTCTCAACCAGCAGCCGATTCGGATCAAGCCGGAGGTTTACAGGAAGATCAGCCGAGGGCCAATGGCTCTGTGTCCCGTTTGCGGGGAGACTTTCCCCGCAGCCGCAGGCGGATCGTGTTTGGCGTGCCAGGGAGAAAGCCCCTACGTCGCTTAGGCAGATATTTGTTTGGAGATAAAAATAAAAGCAAAATGTTGAAAAAAGTTTTGAAGCGAAGATATCGCAACAGTCAATGAAAGTCTCAATAGAGGAGGTAAGGAAAATGGCCCAAAAAGTGTATCATGACCTATGCGAGATATTGGCGAAACGAGGGGGGACATACCCGGGCAAGGATATCCCCGAGTTTTATGCCCTGGTAGAAGAGCTATTTACCCCGGAAGAGGCGGCGGTTTATAACGCCATACCCAAAGGATTTCATCCGGCCGAGGCCATTGCCAAGGAGATGGGAAAAGAGGTAAACGAGGTCAAGCCCATTCTGGAAGGCATGGCGAACAAAGGGCTTTGCACCGCCGGTTCCATGGGCGGAGCAACCTTTTACAGTGCGCCGGTTTTTGTGCCCGGGATCTTTGAATTCCAATTCATGAGGGGCACAAAAACGGAACGGGATAAAAAGCTGGCCCGTCTGATCCGTGCATACAAAGCGGTTCTCGATGCCGGGCGGGATTCGGTGAAAATAACCTATCCGATCAATCGGGTCATCCCGGTGAACCAAAAGATCGAGGCCGGAAACACCGTCCGTACCTATCAGCAGGTGGCTTCCTACATCGAGAAATACCAACCCCTGGCGGTTTCCACTTGCTTCTGTCGCCATGAGGCCAAGCTGATCGATGAAAAGGACAATTGTGGGAAACCCGACGAAGTCTGCATGCAATTCGGAATGGGGGCCCAGTTCGTCATCGACCGGAAGATGGGTCGGCAAATTTCCAAAGAAGAAGCGATGGAAGTCCTTAATAAGGCGGAGGAAGCTGGTCTGGTCCATGCGGCCGTCAACCGCCAGGAAATCGACTTTCTATGTAACTGCTGCGGCTGTCATTGCATCATCATGAAGACCGCACTGTCCCAGCCTAAACCCGGGCTGATCTTGAACTCCGGGTTTAAACCCCGGCATGACCGTGATCGGTGCACCTCTTGCGGGACCTGTATCGACCGCTGCCCCACCCATGCCCTTGCCATGGACAATGAAGACATGCCGCAATTGAATTTAGACCGTTGTATCGGATGCGGCGTCTGCGCCACCGGATGTGCGTTTGATGCGGTGACCTTGGTTGAAAGGGCCGGTATTTTGACGCCCCCGTTGGACCAGAAAGCCTTGCGGGAAGCCATTAAGGCCAGCCAGGTTTAAGTGCGGGAAGACTGCCCTGCCTGCCAGTAGGCAGGTGGGCAGGGAGCTTCAATCAGCACATAAATTTAACTTGGGCCCATTTCTGAAATAGGATTGGGCTTTTCAATTTCATTTAGAGGATGATTACCGGAAGAGGTTTGAATACTATTCTGAGGCCAAGGTTTGGAGCGGAAGAAAGAAGATGGCAACATGGATAGACTTTTCAATCTCGTCGGCCTATGAAGTCAAGTACCCGGGGGTGGCGTTTGGGTTGACACTCATCTCAGGGTGCCAGCCCTTATCCGACAGCGCAGGGTTTGAGCAATATAAGCGAAAGCTCCTGCGAAAAATGAGAAAGCGGGAAAACCTTGCTGAGATCTCTGAGCGCATCCAGATATACGCCTTTTTTTTCCAGAGCTTCGGGTACGAGTGCCCCTTGCCCCAGCATCTGAAGAGAACGATCCACAGCGGATTTCCGAGGTACAACCTCATGGTGGATGCCCACTTCATGGCTGAGATGTGTGCTGGAATCCTTGTGGCTGTCACGGATTGGGATAGGATCGAAGGCAAGCTGACGCTCGATGTGGCTCGCGGGGGAGAGACAAGTGTCGGAATGGGCGGCCGCCAATTCACAATGAAAGAAGGGGAGATCGTGCTCCGGGACCAAAAGGACATCATCTGCGTTCTTTGCCAGGGAGCAGATGAAAAGACAAGAGTGAAGGATGATACACGCAATGTTCTTTTCTATTCCTATGCTGTTCCTGGCATTGATGGGATTTATCTCAAGGAAGGATTGACCATTGCTATGGAAACCATGGTCCAGTTTGGCGGGGGAACCATCAATGGTTTAGAGGTGTTCGGCAAAGGAAGTGTAGGATTCAACGACGTCGAAGGGTTGGCCTAAAAATGGGAACCCTTCCCCAATTACAACTTGACTGAAAAATTTAGTCAGGAAATGAGACGTTCCTATCGCTCTACCAGATTTCAGGTTATAATTTTTAACACGATAATTTTTACAATTATTTTTGTGCATTTTGATCAAATATTCTGGCACTTGGAGCGAAGAAATCTAAAGGGCTCGGACAGGGGGTTATGATGGAAGATCATTCTAAACCTGCAAGCTGTTGACCACAAAGTGGAGTGGCTCAGTTGAGCCTTCCCAGTTTGAAACAACCCTTTGTTATTGGCTCAATCCAAACCTCAGTTGGCCCTGTGCCTCAGGTTTCATCCTCTCTTTTTTGGGCAGACCGTTTAGGAACCTATAAAGCTCGTTGGGGAATACGCCGCATGCATTACACCCTCGAACCCGGTCTTTACGCCTTGGGAAAACCCGATGAACAGTCCCCGGTCTTAGTCACAGCTAATTATAAAATGAGCTTTGACAAGTTGCGCGAGGTATTGCCAGGCCGGGACATGTGGATTCTGGTTCTGGATACGAAAGGTATCAATGTCTGGTGTGCTTCGGGTAAGGGAACCTTCGGGACGATAGAGCTCGTCGGTCGAATCAAATCGAGTGGCCTGAGCCAGGTCGTCTCGCATCGGGAATTGATATTGCCACAATTATCTGGTCCAGGAGTTGCAGCTCACCATGTCAAAAAATTATCCGGCTTCAAAGTGATTTATGGCCCCGTCAGGGCGACAGATCTATTGACTTTCTTGGACCATGGGCTTAAAGCGACACCAGAAATGAGGCTCAAAACTTTTACAACATGGGAGCGAATGGAACTCATTCCAATGGAGCTTATCGGAGCCCTCAAACTGGGTATTATTGCCATCCCTATCCTTTTCTTTTTATCTTATGTTGGGAAGTCTGGAGCAGGTTGGATGAATGCTTTGGGCCATGGCTATTTTTCTGCTCTATCACTCCTGACTGCTATTCTGGCGGGTGCTGTTTTAACACCCTTATTCCTGCCGTGGTTGCCAGGTCGGGCTTTTTCAATCAAGGGACTTAGCCTCGGATTTCTTTTTGCCGCAATCCTCATGGGTTTTTTCTGGAAGGATCGGATTACAGGGACAACCCGTCTGGAAATATTGGCTTGGTTTTTTCTTATCCCTGCGGTCTCGGCTTATCTCGCAATGAATTTCACCGGAGCTTCAACATACACTTCTCTCTCAGGGGTGAAGAAAGAGATGCGCTGGGCCTTACCACTGGAGATGGCTGGGGGAATTGTAGGTCTCATTCTCTGGTTCGGGTCACATTACATTGCATAAGGAGTTCAAAGGATGGGACAGCTGATCTATCTCAAGGATGTTGTCACATTAGAGCTTGAACACGAAAAATGTATCGGTTGTGGTATTTGTTTACTCGTTTGTCCCCATGCTGTGTTGACTCTAACAAGCGGTAAGATTGAAATTGCGAACAGAGACGCCTGCATGGAATGTGGCGCCTGTGCGAGAAATTGTCCTGCCGAAGCGCTCAACGTGCGTTCAGGGGTAGGCTGTGCAGTTGCGGTGATCAATGCCATGCTGGGTCGAAAAAGTTCTTCGTGCTGTTGTGTGGTCGATTCGGAAGAGAAACCGGGCGATCCTTTTGACAGCTCTCCGACTGCTAAACGTCCAGGCTGCTGTTAGCTTTTGCGGAACCCTGAATCAAACGTATAAGGCCATGAACTGAATCTGATAAGAGGTATGGCAAACGTATCTCGTTCTTCTTACCCTCACGAACTTCATTTATCAAACACCATCATAGTACTCTCTCCGGATTCCTTCTGAAAGTTTCGGTTGACCAATTTTCACAAAGTTTGTATATTCCAACCGGGAATCCGCAGGGGGTGGCCGAATAGAAGAAAGGAGAAACCTTGGAACAAAAAGACTGGACGGATAAAGGCATAGATCTCGGTCCCCTTTTCAGGCCATGCTCCCTGGCAGTCATTGGTATCTCCCAAGATCCTACCAGAGGTGGTAGGTTTATTTGGTGGAGAGTTCAGACGCACGGCTACCAAGGTAAGAAATATCCTATCAGCAGAAGCCTTACTGAATTGGAAGGCGTTCCATGTTACCGTTCCGTATCGGACATCGATGAGCCCGTTGACCTGGCCATCGCTGCCGTCCCTTCGGCGGCTGTTGAAAGTGTGCTGATCGAATGTGCTCAAAAAAGAATAAAATTTGTCGTTATTCATTCGGCTGGTTTTGCCGAGTCGGGGAAAGAGGGAAAGGCTCTGCAAGAGAGGGCCCTCATGATCGCTCGAAATGGGGGGATGCGGTTGGTAGGGCCGAACTGTATGGGCATTTTTTGCCCTGAAGTACGGCTGAATACCATCGTCGAACTTGAAGAAGCAGACACCAAGACGGGAAGTACCGCTTTCTGCGGGCAAAGTGGTTGGGTAACGGAGAATTTCATCGCAGGGGGGAGTGCCAGGGGACTCCGATTCAGTACCGTCGTCAGTAGCGGAAATCAAGCGGATCTGGATCTTCTCGATTATGTCTCCTACTTCGGCAGAGACCCGTCGACGAGAGTGATCTGTGCCTACACAGAGGGGATCAAGCGAGGGAAGGAACTTCTGGCTGTAGCCTCCCAAGTGGGTCTCACAAAACCTGTCATTATCTGGAAATCGGGGTTTAGCCAAGCGGGGGCACGAGCGGCTCTGTCCCATTCAGGGTCCATCGCAGGAGATCGAGAGGTTTGGCTCGGAGCTGCACGAAGCAAAGGAATTATCGTGGCTGAAGGATTCGAAGACCTGGCCGATCTGGGTGTCGCATTCTCCGCACCCCCATTTCCAAGGAGCAGAAGAGTGGGGATCATAGCGGAGGCAGGAGGAGGTGGAATATCCGCTTCCGATGCCTGTGAAAGGCTGGGATTAGAAGTAAAACCATTCAGCTCAAAGCTGGGAGGTCAACTGAAAGGGCTTTTGAAAGAGTATCTTCCTCCTTTCTCCGGCACGAGCAACCCTCTCGACCTGGTATGGCTCCCATTCGATGCCGCCTTGACCATATGTACAGAGTGCATTGAGTTTATAGCGAGCGAGGTCGACTCGGTCATTTTCATGTCCTATCTACCCTTTTTCATGCCGGACATGAGATCCAGATACATTGAGGCACTTTGTCAGCTGAGGGACAGACTCCATCTGCCGATTTATATCGTACCACCCTATGCTGCAAGAGCAGCAGAAGGCATGAAGGAATTTACGATCGCCGGCCTTCCCGCTTTTCCCTCATTTGAAAGAGCCGCGCGGGCGCTATCCGCTACATCCTGGTGGCAAGCCCGGGTTTCTTCGGAGTGAGTTCTTCAACTTGCTCAACAAAACTCCTTTTGCTCAAGCGGGACCAATAAGATCTTTTGTATCTAATTGTTATTGAGGCAGAATATAAGAACCCGCCTTAAAATATGTCCTGAAAGTTCCGGTTGACCAATTTTCGTAAAATTGATACATTCCAATCATCGATCATCAATCATCAGGGCGGCGGCCAAGATATTTCTTCGTCTCGTGAAATCTGAAGATGTGACGTTGCTGCATTATCCCTGAGCACGCCCCGCATGAACGTTCCCTAGGTTCATGATGACAGATATTTTTAGGAAACAACGAGGAGCCGACATGTGGATTAGAGAACCGGGAAAGGTCAGCGACAGATTAGACTTTTTAGGCGCAAGGGAATATTGCCTGTACCTGCTCCGAGGCAGAGATATGATGATTATCGGCGGGGGAATGAGCTGGATAGTCCCGTCTCTAGAAATACAGCTATCAAAAATTGATTTCGAGCCCAAAAAGCTTAGGTACCTGGTGGTTTCCCACTCCCACTTCGACCACTGCGGGGCCGTGCCGTATTTGAAAAAGAAATTTCCCCATATCCAGATACTTGCTTCGGCCTACGCTGAAAAGATCTTTGCCAAAGAGAAGGCCGTTAATTTCATAGCTGCTGCCAATCAGTATGCGATTGCCAGGCTGGGGTTGCAAAGTGAATATGAGAGGTTAGATTTGAAGTTCGACGGAATCCATGTTGATCGTGTCATCATGGAAAAAGACATCATAGACCTTGGAGATGGTATAGATGTGCACTTCCTGGACGTGCCAGGGCATACCCAGTGCTCCATTGCCGTGTATGTCCCTAAGTTGAAAGTTCTGTTTCCAGGCGATGCGGCACCACCGCCAACGAAGGATGAAAATACAGTATTTTTCCCCGGACCGCAGTATCACTTCGGCCTGTTTAAACAATCCATGGCAAGACTGGCGAGTCTCGAAGTTGAAATACTTGCCTCCGAGCATTATGGCGCTGTGACCGGCGCCAAGGCTGGGCAATTATTACAAGAGGGGCTAAGACAAATGGAAAGGTTCCACAACCGTATTTCCGAGATTTACCAAAAGACAAGAGATTTCGACGAGACAGTTCAAAAGGCTGCCGCCGAAACTCTGTCGAGAAACGAATTCGACTTTATCGGTATGGACAAGGAAATGCAACTGATGGTATTAAAGACGGTGATACGCAGGATATTGGAATACGCCGGACTCATCGACAGGCCGCCGCCATAACCGACTTTTCGTCATCGATAATGTTCTTCGGTTGCAGGATAAGTCCCGGACTCCCCAGACTGCACTGAGCCATCCTATCGTTCAACCCTTTCTGCCAAACCTTCCTGGTATGATAGCGTTGCATTGAGGGCATCTGTCACCTGCCATTCTATTTTTTATGATATCAAAAACATGCCTCTCTATCAGTAGTTCACCGCACCCATGGCAATACGTATTTTCCCCTCTATGTCTTGGTACATTCCCGAGGTATACGTACCAGAGACCTTCCTCCTTTCCTATGGACCAGGCCCTTTCGAGTTTGGAGACAGGTGTAGACGATAGGTGGGTCAGTTCGAGATGGGGGTAGAATCTTGTCACATGCCATGGGACTTCAGGGCCAAGGCTATCTCTTATCCAGGATCCGATGGACCGGATCTCTGCGTCACTATCATTGAACCCTGGAATGACATTTGTGACGACCTCTATATGCATCCCGTACTTCTTTGCCTTTTTTGTAATCTCCAAGATCCCCTTGAATTCTTTTATATGCCCGATTCTGGTGTACGTCTCTTCAGCGAAACCTTTTATATCAACCCTGTATACATCAAGAAAAGGTGCGATCCCATCGAATGCCTCTTCTGTAATAAATCCATTGGTTACGTAATTTGTATAGAGGCCCTGGGCCTTGGAAAGTTTTGCAGCATCAAGCGTGTATTCAAACCACAATGCAGGTTCATTGAATGTAAAGGATATGCCAATACAGTCGGCAGCCTTTACGTTAGAAACCAACTCTTCCGGAGACAAATATTCCGTATTCATCTGTCCTTCCTTCCAGTGGGCGATTTCCCAATTCTGACATCCGGAACAGCGGAAATTGCATCCCAGGCTTCCCAGGGAAAGCCACCTGGATCCGGGGTAAAAGTGAAAGACCGGTTTCTTTTCGATAGGGTTTATAGAGAGTGTAGAGACTTCTCCATAGATCAGGCTATATAGTTTTCCGTCTTTGTTCTCCCTTGTTTGACACCAACCCTTTTGGCCCTCGGGAATAATACATTCTCTCTGACAGGTGAGGCACAAGACCTTTTCTTGGTCGAGTTCATGGTATAGATACGCTTCTTTTTTCATAATCTTATTGGGGATGATATAACCCTGGAATGGAGATGCTGCGCTTTCTTAGCCAAGAAAGGAAACAACGATAAAGAAGATATTATGAATTGGAAAGGGTGTCAAGGTCAGACGAGCAAGAGTGAATGGGATCCAAGAGCTTCCATTAGAGACAATGAGTGTAGATGTAAAGGCAGAGTCAATTCAGATGTCGATTCCAAATCCCAACGAAGCGGACAATTTATCTCGGTTGAGTTTTGTACTTAACAGACTCGTTCTTTCTGAAACTTTCGGTTGACCAATTTTCATAAAATTGATACATTCCAATCATTCAATCAACAATAAGCAATCATCAGGGTCGCGGTGTAGATATTTCTTGGTTTCCGGGGGAAAAAGCCTGGGGTCAGAAGCAAACTTTCCTGAAGTATAGCAAAATTAGGGATAGAAATTCGACGCCAGAGCGCTCTGCCCAGACCTGGGAGGATATTCTCCTTCAATTTCCTCTTTTTAATCTCTTCAATTTGTTTTATGAAATTGGGTGAAGTTAGAAAACAGACAGGGGGAATCGAACTGAACAAAGATATGAGCCTCGATTCCGCGATCGGCCGGCGCGCGCCCGATGCCGAAGGCTCCATGATCGGAGTCGTCCGGCTCGATCCCAATGCCGCCATGTGGGCATGGGAGAACTCCTCCAGGCTTACATCAACGGAACCGATCCGGAGGCCTGGGATAAGATCCGGGCCAGAATTGATTACATCTACAGCAATCTGGATTGGGCGTTGGATCCGGTTAAACGCGAAACAGGCCTCAGCGGGGAAATCCGCTCCGGAATCAAAAAGGGAAGGAAGCTCTTTTTCAAGCCGAACCTAGTGAGCATGACCTGCATTGATCCTGAGACGCACGGCCCCGACCGGTCCATGACTGCCTGCCTGGAATGGTCCTTTCTGGCGGCCCTGATGCGCTGGTACCACGATCGCATGGGGGTCCGCTACTCTGAAATGGCGATGGGTGAGGCGGCAACGATGATGTCGTCTGCAGCGGCCACCTACACCATGCTCCATCCCCAGAAGAAACGGATCACCCCCCAGGCCGCGATTGAAGGAAAGATAGACAACTATTATTGCGGCTGGGGATTTTACTTCGTCCGTAAGTATCTGAAAGAATCGCTCCCGTCCAGTGCCGGCCCGGGTGACGATCCCATGGCCGGGTATGAGGAAAGCATTGCCGGGACCTATATCCCGCCTGGACTGGTCCGCGACAAGCTCATGGTCTATGATCTCAACCGCATTATCGACAACCCCTCCAAAGGCCGTGACATCGACGTCGCGGACGGCGAGTACTTCCGTACAATCACCTTGCATAAAGCGGTTGTGGGAGGCGACCCGAAAGACGAAGAGGACTGCAAGCTCTATCCGGGGTGCATCCTCATCAATGTGCCGAGACTCAAGGTTCATAATTGCACCCTGCTCACCGCCGCTGTCAAAAACCTGGGAATAGGACTCTATCCGATGGAATCCGCCCGCACGGAAGAAGGATACGATTACAGTCTGCCCCGAACAGGCATTCCTGGGCTCAAGGGGCGCATTCCCCATCAGCCCTGGGTCCCGGAAATGGGTGAGAAAGGTTTTCCCAAGCGGGATAGCGATGGAAATTATGTTGTCACCAAGACGGGCGGGATTACGGCTGCCATGATCGATATCATCCAGGCCCTCCGAAGCCAGGGAATTCCAATGTTTCACGTGCTTGATGCCATTCAGCCGACCAACCTCGACCACCAGAGCATCCTGCCGGGAATTGGGGTGCCGGAGGGACTAGTATTTGCGGGGGCCGATCCCGTTGCCCTGGATCTGGCGGCAGCCCGTTACATTTACAGCAATGTCTCCATGAAAGAGGCTTACGAGGCCGGGCTCGACGACGGCTTCGGCGGCCGTTTCCCCCAGCGGGTACCCGTCCCATCCCTGGAAGACGGACAGATCCTGACCCGTCCGGGCTATGACTGCCCTGTTGCCCGGGATTTCGTGGCGGTGCGCTCCGAAGAGCGGGGGCTGGGACAGAGAAAATATTATGTGGCAGGAAAAGACGCGGTGACCGGCCTGCCGCTTGTCTCCGTTGAGGGGCGAATCGGCACGGTGGACGGCAGCCGCTTCGATGAGATTGTCACAAAAGAGCTTTATTTCGATGTTTTCAAATTCCCCTGGGATATGCAGCAGACCTTTCTGAATTATCTCGATGCGACCGACCGCCTCCAAGAAAGCTCCGAGCGGAAAAAGGTATTCCTGACCGACTTCGATGAGGACGGAGACGGTTCGATCAGTTACGAGGAGTTCGGGAAAAAAGGCCATACCGGGTTGAACATCCACTGGGGGGCTTATTCAAATTCGATCTCGGCGACGGAACCGCTGGGGCATCTCAAGGGGACTTACATAGCGCGAGCGGCAGGACTGAAATGCTCGGACCCGAAATGGAATCCACAGGGACATTATTTCATGCGGGAAATCCTGTGGGGGGGCATTGCCTTGACGGCTTACCGGATGTCGCAGTCCGAAAGGGAATTCCCCGATCCCTTTTCTCCCGGCCTTGTCTGGGGACAGGGAAAATGGCCCAGCTTCCATCTGGCCAGCGCCGGCTTTCTGGCCTCAAACCTGTACGGTCCGGGGTATCCCAAGAAGGCCGCAGCCGGGAGCCTGTACGGGATTGCCTTCGTGTATGCAGACCGGAGCCAGAATGAAGGCAAGTACTCGGGCGCAATGCGTGCCCGGACCCGAAGGGGAGCTCTTGAGGCGTACCTCGCGGATGTTGCTGCAGGAGCGAGGCCCTTGGATTTCACGGTTTACTTCCCCAAAGGATTCGAACTACTGGGCGGACGGCCCGCTCCCAACGTCGTCATCACGGACGATCCGGCCAAACTGTTGACGGCCTCTTTCCTTGGAGGAAAAGAAATCTGGGGAGCGCTTTAGCTCGTCTATGGGTTTGGAGTCACCCCACCTTTTTCCAAACAAACAGCCCGGTTGTTTAGCTCTTTCTTTCTGAAAGTTTCGGTTGACCAATTTTTATAAAATAGATATATTCCGATCACAGGGTGGCGGCGAGGATATAAAAGCTACCTCCGGAGGAGCCTATGACCTTCTTTCCCGAATATCACAAGTATGACGGATTGGGTCTCAGTGAACTGGTGCGCACCAAACGGGTCACGCCTACTGAATTAGTTGAAGAAGCCATCCGTCGCATTGAAGTGCACAACCCCAAAATCAACGCTGTGATTTACAAAATGTATGACCATGCACGCGCAGCGGCGAAAGGCGACCTACCCGACGGCCCCTTCAAGGGTGTGCCTTTCTTGTTAAAGGATTTGCAGCTCACTTACACAGGTGTGCCTACCAGCAGCGGCAATCGCTTGTTGAAAGACGTTCCCATGTCCCAAGACAGCGAAATCGTGCGCCGATTCAAAGCCGCTGGTCTGATCATTCTCGGCAAAACCAACACGCCCGAATTTGGTCTGGTGCCTTATACCGAGCCCGAAGCCTTCGGTCCAACGCGCAATCCGTGGGATCTGAATCGTACGCCCGGGGGGTCTAGTGGCGGCTCAGCATCGGCGGTTGCCGCGCGGCTGGTGCCGATGGCGCATGGCAACGATGGTGGCGGCTCAATTCGCATCCCCGCATCGTGCTGCGGCGTTTTAGGTCTCAAGCCCAGCCGTGGACGTGTACCGACGGGTCCTGACCGGGGTGAGATTTGGCGCGGTTTCTCCATTGACCACGTGCTTACACGCTCGGTGCGGGATAGTGCGGCAATGCTGGATGCGATCGCCGGAGTGGATATCGGTGCGCCCTACGCTGCCCCGCCACAGGTGTACTCCTTCCTTCAAGAAGTCGACAGGGAACCTGGACGCCTCCGCATTGCGTTCACTGCGGACCCCTTGATGGGACACACTGTGCATGACGATTGCAAGAAAGGTTTAGAGGCAACGGTGCACCTGCTACAGCAGTTAGGACATGAGGTGATCGAAGCAACACCGAAGATAGAAGCTGAAGCGTTTGCGGTCGCTTTCCTGACAATTGTCGCGGGAGAGACGCGCGCCGATATTGAATGGGCGGCCCAACTCGCTAAGCACCGTCCGGCACGTGCCGAGTTTGATGTAAGCACGTATGCGGTTGGCATGATCGGCCAGGCCTTGAGTGCGGCAGATTATGCCAAGGCAGCCCGTTACCTGCAAACTGCCGGGCGAGAAATCGGCCGATTTTTCGAGCAGTATGATGTCCTGCTCACTCCGACCTTGTCGCGTCCGCCGGTGCCAATTGGGGCCTTGCAGCCTTCAAGCAGTGAGCAGACGCTGATTAAACTCATCGGATCGCTGAACGCCCATTGGTTACTGAACGCGCTCGGGGTGATTAAACCAACAGCGACGCAGACTTTTGACTTTATCCCATATACACCTCCGTTCAATGTTACGGGGCAACCCGCGATGTCCGTGCCGTTGTATTGGAATGAGGCTGGTCTGCCTGTCGGCATGCAGTTTGCCGGGCGCTTTGGCGACGAAGCAACACTCTTCCGTCTCGCCGGTCAAATCGAGCGCGCCCAGCCGTGGATTGATCGCGCGCCCGCTGGTTTTGTCGCATAGAGATGGTATCGGAGGACGTCGGCAGCACCAGCCCATGAGCACGTCACGCTCGTGGCTTCCCGGGATTGCTGGCTGGTACGGTTTGATTTTTCCTTTGAGAGATTCGGTTGACCGATTTTCATAAAATAGATATACTTCAATCAAGAATTAGCAATCATCAGGGCGGCGGTGCAGATATTTCTTCGCTTTCAGGGAAAAAAGCTTGAGGTCGGGCGAAGACTTTCGTGAAATATAAGCAAAACCAAGGGAAACGAATCGACCCCAGAGCAGTTATTCATTAATCCTTTGGCAACAGAGAGCATTGATTCTATGAAGGAGGGCGACCGCTATGGGTGCACACCCTCAAGAGGTATTTGACTACGCAATTATTGGGTCCGGCTTCGGTGGGAGCGTGTCTGCTATGCGTTTGACCGAGAAAGGCTACAGCGTTCTGCTGCTGGAGCGCGGGAAACGCTATCGCGACCAGGACTTCCCCTTCAGTAACTGGATCGTCTGGAAATTCGTGTGGATGCCGGCCCTGCGCCTTTTTGGCACCTGGGAGTTCACACCCATGGAGTGTGGACTCGTTCTGCACGGTGCAGGAGTGGGAGGCGGAAGCCTGTGCTATGCAGGTGTGTTGGAGGTACCCGACGATAAACTGTTTGCAAATCCTTCGTGGCGGAACCTGGCCGATTGGAAGACCATCCTGATACCACACTACGAAACGGCGAAACGAATGCTGGGCGTAACCCTCAATCCAAAGCTTTCGCCCGCAGACGATGTCTTGAAAGAAATCGCCGATCAGATGGGACAGGGTCATACCTTTCGTCCTACCAACGTGGGCTTTTTCTTTGGGCCAGAGGGAGAGGAAGTGCCTGACCCATATTTCGGCGGAGAAGGGCCGGCCAGACGAGGATGCGACCACTGCGGCGGTTGTATGGTAGGGTGCCGAAATAATGCCAAAAACAGTCTGGATAAGAATTACCTATACTTGGCCGAAAAGTGGGGTGCGAAAATCCTCCCTGAATCTGATGTGACCGACATCAGACCTTTGTCCTCTGGACAGCCCGATGGCGCCCGTTACGAAGTGGCTTATCATAAATCCACCTCCTGGCTATTCAAACCTACGCGACGAGTGCGAGCCCGCAATGTGGTGCTCTCTGCGGGTGTGCTGGGAACCATGAAGTTGCTCTTTCAGTGCCGCGATGTTACTCGGTCGCTCCCCGATATCTCGTTGCGGCTGGGCGACATGGTGCGCACCAACAGCGAGGCTTTGCTGGGTGTGACGAAGCGCGGTAGAGGTAAAGTCGACTATTCAAAGGGAATAGCCATCACCTCCATCTTTCACGGTGATGAGGTAACCTGCATTGAGCCAGTGAGGTTTCCTGACGGCTCGGGGTTCATTTTGCTCATCGCCGGGCCCTTATTCGATAGGTCGCCGAGAGCATCGGTGCGCTTGGCCAGGTTTCTGTGGGAGAATCTACGCCATCCCATAGACTTCTTTTGGGGACATCTGCCGTTGGGTTGGGCTCGCCGCACTACGATTTTACTCGTCATGCAGACTGTGGATAACCGTGTACGGCTGCGTCTAGGACGCGGTTTGCTCACTCTTTTCCGGCGCGGCCTCGTTTCAAAGCCGGATATCGAAGCGTCTGTCCCGCCCAGGATCGATGTTGCACACAAGGTAACACGCGATTTCGCCGCCAAGGTCAACGGGGTGGCTGCCGGCTCAATCAGCGAGACCTTACTTAATATGGAGACCACCGCGCACATTCTAGGAGGGTGTCCCTTCGGCAAGGACGCTAAAGAAGGGGTGGTCGGACTGGATTGCCAGGTCCACAATTATCCGGGTCTTTACGTGGTGGACGGGTCGATTGTGCCTGCCAACCCGGGCGTCAATCCCAGCCTGACCATCACCGCTCTGGCTGAGTACGCGATGAGCAAGGTGCCGTTAAAGGCGGATCGAAAACCCATCCGAAATCCGTAGCAAATCAGGAGGTAGGTTGGCAGCCATGAGCTCCCGCGTGCCGGACAAGGGGAAACCAATCCAAACCAAAGGTGAACCTTCAAAGGTGCAACAGGCACCCACTTCTTTGACCCTTCTTTTCTGAAAGTTTCGGTTGACCCATTTTTATAAAATAGATATATTCCACTCACAGACTGGCGGCGCAGATATTTCTTCGTTTTGAGGGGAAAGAACCTACTCCTCGTTTTTGGAAATCTCCTCTCCATACGGCATTTCAAATCGGAATCCTCAGATTCCTTTCCATCGAACCCTCCAATTCATACGATCTGCTAGCGCAAAATACAATCTTTTTTCTCACAAAATACAATCTTCAAGGTATTTACGTTTGAAATCACCCTCGGTAGCCTAATTGTAGGTTGAAAAAAATTATACAACCCGTAAAGATAAACCCTCAATGAAAAGTGGACAGCAACAAAAGAAAGGAGGCAAGCGGATATGAGACCATCAAGTGTGCTGGATAAGACATACAGCATAATCATTAAAAGGATGGTAAAGACAGGTCAAGCCCCGCACTACACGGAGATTGCTGCGAAACTCGGGGCCCCGGTTGAAGACGGTCGAAAGGCTCTTCACGACCTGATATCTGCGGTTCCAGGTACTTGGTTATTTCCTGATACTGACTATATCAGCAGTTTCGCACCGTTCAGCAACCTTCCCACCCAGTATCGGATCACAGTCGATGGCGAGCAAAAGTGGTTCGGCCAGTGAGGTTTCGAGTCGCTGGCAGTTTGCTGGCTATTCCCAGGCAAGGTGGTGGAGATTGACGCACCGTGCCTTGATTGCGGTTCGCCTGTCCACGTTGAAATGCGGGACGGAGTTGTATTAAAAACCAAACCCAAAGGAATCATGGGTTATGTTTCCATTCCATTCTCAAAATGGATAAAGCGATTTCCATACGCCTGAAGTACCATGAACCTCTTCCGGTCGGAAGGGCACATTCGAAACTGGGCGCGATACGATTCTGCAGCTGAACAAGGTATCCTTCCGCTTGAAAATATAGTCAAGGTGTTCTCGCAAAAATTTATGCGGAAGCGTCTGGACCCGAATTACGTTTCACACGTTAAAGAATATTGGGGCGAGGTTCTTTCTGTGATATCGGAAATCGCCAAGACGCGTCCTTTCTGGGCGCCTCCTGGGCCTCAATAGGGCTGGAAATTTCTGTCTCCCCTGTTTGTTCTCCGAGAGGCAGAATGGGTATGATATGCATCATGCTTACCCTTTGCAGATGTAACAAACATCCCACCTCTTTGCCTTTTTCTTTCTGAAAGTTTCGGTTGACCAATTTCCATAAAATAGGTATATTCCAATCACGGGGTGGCGGCGCAGAGATTTCTTCGTTCCCAGGACAATCTGGGATCTAAATAAAATGTTCCCAAAATATCAGCAAAGTGAAGGATAAAAATTTGATCCCATATCCTGGGTATCCTCAAAAGAGAAGCAGAAACTTCATGGGAAGGGAGGAAGCAAAGTGGAACATATACCCGGCGAAAAGAGGATGGTTATGAATAGAGATGCGATGGTAATATCACTTCTTTTAATATGTTTCCTGAGTGTATTTCTCATACCGGTTCCCTCCGATGCTCAGGAAAAGGTGATCACCTTAAACTATGCGCACTTTATGCCTTCTGTAACAAAGCAGTGTATTCTTGCAAAACAATGGTGCGAGGAGGTCGAGAAAAGAACAAATGGCCGGGTAAAAATCAGTTTCTTTCCTGGTTCTACTTTGATGCCGGCTCCTCAAACATACGATGGAATTGTCAAAGGTATTGGTGATATAGGTTGGTCCATACTGAGCTACACAAGGGGAAGATTTCCCCTGACAGAAGTGATTGACCTCCCCCTAGGTTACAACAGTGGGTATTTCGCCACAAAACTCATAAATGACTTTTACAGACGTTTTAAGCCAAAGGAATTGAATGAAGTAAAGGTGCTCTATCTCCATGCACATGGACCCGGTTTATTAGTAACAAAAAGCCCTGTCTCGAGACTGGAGGATCTGAAGGGTAAGAAGATTCGATCGACTGGATTGAGCGCGAAGATAGTCGAAGCTCTTGGAGGGGTTCCTGTTGCCCTCCCGATCAGTGAAACCTATGATGCGTTAATGAAAGGAGTAGCCGAGGGAGTCCTGGTACCTGTGGAAGCATTACAGCAGTGGAGGCTCGCTGAAGTAACAAGCCACGTCACAGAGAGTTACGGCTCGGCTTATTCAACAGGTTTCTTTGTAGTAATGAATAAAGAAAAATGGAATTCCCTTTCACCCGACATTCAAAAGACCATCGAGGCTATTGACAGAGAATGGATCGAAAAGAATGGTCAGCTTTGGGATGAAATTGATAAGGAAGGAAAAGGTTACGCGTTAGAAAGGGGAATTAAATTTATTCCGCTGTCAAAAGAAGAAAATACAAGGTGGGCACGGAAGGTAAATCCACTCCTCGATGACTATGTAGAGAATATGAAAGCTAAAGGTTTACCGGGTCAGGAAGCATTGAAATACTGCCTGCACTACCTGCAAGAGCATCAGAAGTAGAAATAGAAAGTAAGGGAAACACTGAACGATTCGGTTGACCAATTTTCATAGAATAGTTTGTATCTAATTGCTGTCGAACCAGAATATAAGAACCGTACTGAAGATTCTTTCCCTCATTTTCCCCTTCCAAACATTCCCAAAAGGGTGTATAGTACAACCCATAATCCACAACTTATAAACGTATCAGGAGTTAAACAAATTCTCAGTAGGATAGACGCGGGGGAGCTTCAACGTCTCGCTATGACCCTATTCATTTACTCAGCCCCTCAGGCCCAAAGGGCGTTGAGAATAAATAAGGAGGAAAAATACAATGATAACGTTAGAAATGATAGGTCGGGCTGCTTCAATTATCGGTGGTTTTATTCTTCTGGTGCTTATTCTTCGCGGCTTTTGCTTGATCAGGGCCAGCCAAGTCGGCATCTTAACCAGGAACATGCTCGGCAAAAAAATGCCCGAAGGACAAATCATCGCCCGTCACGGGCAAGTCGGGGTTCAGGCGAAGACCTTGATGCCGGGGCTCTACTGGAGGCTGCCTATCATTTGGTCATTTGCAAAAGTTCCGGTAGTGACGGTAGATATTGCCAGTATTGGCATCGTCGAATCGATTGACGGCGAACCGCTGCCCAAAGGGAGAGTGTTAGGCGACGAAGTCGAGTGCAACCAATTTCAAGATGCAGAAATGTTTTTAGCCAACCATGGAAAGAAGGGACCGCAAGTCGGAATTCTACGTCCGGGCACCTACCGGATCAATACGATACTGTTCAGTATTGCCAAAGCTCCCGCGGTAAAAATACCTGCGAACACCATCGGTATCGCCATCGCTAAAGACGGGATTCCCTTACCGACCGGCTATATCGTCGCCCCGAAGGCTCAAAATGCTGACGGTACCGAGGCAGACCACAAATCTTATCAAAATGGCCAGCTCTTTATCGATAGCAAAGGGTACCGGGGACCGCAGCTGGATACCCTGCAGCCGGGAATATATTACATCAACCCGAACCTATTCGAAATTAAAGTTGAAGAGGTCGCCGAGGTTCTTCCGGGATATGTGGCCGTCATCAGGTCCAACGTGGGATTGGAGTTGGAGAGGGCACCCGAAGGTCCCGATAAATCGACCGGTGAAGGAAAGCTCTGTGGTCCGATCCATGAGGACGTGGAGAAAATACTAATCACCGATAAATACACTCGCGGCATTTGGAGGGAGCCGATCGCGCCCGGAAAATACAATCTGAATACGATTGCGTTCACGGCCTATCAGGTGCCTACTTCCGCTGTGACCATCGATTGGGCATCCGAGGGAAGAATCGGGACGGAGGTAAAGGGAATTAAGCCAACGGAGGCGAAGGCTGCAGGGGTCCTGTACAGCTTCGATCCGTTGAAGGTGACTTCGAAAGATGGCTTTCAACTGGAAGTCAACGTTCGAATGGTGATTCGAATTCAACCGGGCAATGCGGCCTACATCATCGCAAGATTCGGGTCCGTTGCCAACCTGATTGATCAAATCGTCCATCCGCTGATTGATTCATCTTTCAGGAATAAAGCCGGCGAGAAGAAAGCGATTGACTTTTTCCAAAGCCGGACCGACCTGCAGACCGAAGCCCTGGCACACGCCAAAGAAAGATTTTCCGAATACAACGTAGAGGCTCAGAACTTACTCATTGCCTATATCGATATCCCTAAGGATTTGCTGGACACCCAAACCAAGAAGGAGATCGCCAACCAGCAGCAGGCCCAGTATGATCAGGAGGCGCTCGCTCAAGAAAAACGCATTGCGGTCATGGAGAAATCGTCCCGGGCGGATAAGCAGAAAGATGTGATCGATGCCAAATTGTCTATCGATATCAACAATGATAGGGCCGAGGCAAGAGTTAAGGAGGCCGACGGTATCAGGCGATCTGTGATTCTCCAAGCTCAAGGAACGAAAGAGTCCACCATCCTGGTGGCGGACGGCAATGCGTACAAAAGTAAGACTGAAGGCGACGGTGTCGCTGCTGCCTACAATGCCCAGAAAGGGGCCATCGGTCAGCAGAATGTGGCGATCATCAAACTGATTCAGGAGATCGCGGCCGGTAAAATTCAGATTGTGCCGCAGATTCTGGTTGGGGGTGGAGATAGCTCGGGCGGCGCTAACCTGTTCAATGCATGGTTAGCTCAAATGCTTTCCCAAAACATTTCAAAAAAGGAGGAAAAATAGATTAAAGGTTGGGGACAAAGGAAAAAAATGGCGAGACCAATAAAATAGTTTGTATCTTATTGTTATTGATTCAGAATATAAGAACAGTTCCCCAAGAGACGGATGTACAATTTAGCCCAGTTAACCCATTAACAATTCCTCTAACCTTCTGGAGTGTCGTATGGTAGAGAATTTCCGGAAGATGCCCATTTAATGGCTCCAGAGAGGTGAAATATTTCTCTGGAGCCATTTCTTGGTTTTATAAACCAGAAATCACCAGATGTTAACTAGGGTTATGACTGCCTTACGAGAGAAGGAGGTATTCTTATGCTTTATGATGCCTTATTAACCCATGAAGAAAAGTCTTTGCGAGATGAAGTTCGTAGATTTGTTCGGGATGAGGTGCCGGCAGACCTCCTGCGGGCTATGGACCGGGATGAGACCAAGTTCCCATACGAGTTCATCGACAAACTGGCCAAGCATGGGCTCCGGGGAATAAGGTTTCCCAAGAAATGGGGCGGCCGGGAATTGCCCTGGACCGCAGAGGTTGTGGCCGAAGAAGAAGTGGGGGTTCTGGGGTTGGCCTTGGGATGTGCCTTCGTAATGACCTCCATTGTAGGTGAGCCGATCAATATCTTTGGAACCGAGGAGCAGAAAGAACGATTTCTAAGGCCCATCATCACGGGAACGAAGATACCGGAGGAAGCTCTTACCGAACCGAGGGGCGGCTCCGATTTCTTCGGGGCGACTACCCGAGCCATTCCGGATGGGGATTCTTTCGTGCTCAACGGCCAGAAGCGTTTCGTCGTCGGTGCCGAGGCCGCTGACTTTTTCGCCGTTTACTGTAACACGGATCATCAAGCGCCTCCCCATGAGCGGATTTCGATGTTTATTGTTGAGAAAGGGCCTGGGGTTCAGGTTGAACATGTATACGGACTATTGGGATGCCGTGGTACCGGGGTGGGGCGCTTGGTGTTTCGAAATTGCCGGGTACCCGAAGAAAACCTGGTTGGAAAGATTGGCATGGGTGGCCTGATTTTTGACCGGATGATGATCCCGGAACGCCTTACCTCGGCAGCCGCTTCCATAGGGGGTGGACGAGCCGCTTTGGAAATAGCCATCCGCTACAGCGATCGGCGGGTAGCGTTTGGCAAGAAGATCCGCAAGTTTCAGGCCGTGAATTTCATGATCGCCGATGCTATAACACGGCTGGACGCCGCCCGAGGACTTACCTATGGCGCAGCCAGGACGGTAGACCGAGGTATGCCCCATCGGCGGCTGGTGAGTGAAGCCAAGAAATTTGCTACCGAAGCTGCCTGGTCCGTTGTTAACACGGCGATGCAGGTCATGGGGGGGATTGGGTATACCAATGTTTATCCCTTAGAGCGGGCACTGCGGGAAACTCGGCTATGCCTTATTTGGACAGGAACCAACCAGATCATGGATGACCTCATCCAGCATGAAACGTATACGGAGTTCCTTGGAGATCTTAGTGACCGAAGAAACGTGGAAATGGATGCCATGGGAATCGATGCCCAGCAAGAGAAATGCTTCACTGACGAAGACATGTGGAAAAACTTTTAAATTGGCTATCAGCAATCAGCCTGATCTTCGGTTGAATTCTGATGGATGACAACTGAAGGCTATCTTATTATGGCTTACCAGGTTACCGAAAAATGCACCAATTGTGGAGACTGCCTCACCGTTTGTCCCCTTGAGGCGATTACGGATAGTAAAGACCGGCCGAAAATAGATCCGGATCTCTGCACGGACTGTGGGACATGTTCAGACATCTGTCCAGCTCGGGCGATTGAAGGAGAATAATCGAAATTTAGTTAACAACCCTATCAAAACCCCGGGAGTTAAGGTTTGGAGGAAAAAGGGCATTTCCATTTTCAATAAGAGGCGAATGGTTTTGTCTGCTATTTAATCATCATTTCCAGCGCATTAAAAATAGATGCGATATGGTTTCCATGTATTGAATCGGGATGCATAGTTTCTTTCGGTAATCTTCGATCTTTAAAGCATCCCTTGACTCAACATTCAGTTGACCAATTTTCATAAAATTGATACATTCCAATCATCAATCACAGGATGGTGGTGCAGACTTCCTTCGTCTCGTGACATCTAAAGGTGTGACGTTGCTATATTGTTTGTGGGCACGCCCCGCATGAACGTCCCTTAGGTCGCCAGAGATGGGTCCGCCCCCGGTATTCCTATGAAATTTAAACCGATATTACTGTTCTTATTGCTCATCCCTATTCTTACCTTTCCTTCATCTTCGATCACTCAAAGCAAAGATCCCACCAAGGTCTATAAGGTAGCCATCCTCCCTTTTCTGATTTACAGCCAGGAAAATCTCGATTATCTCCGGGAAGGAATCAATGACATCCTCACCTCCCGAATTATGGCCGAGGAGGGGGTCGTTGTCATCGAACGATCGATTGTGGAACGAGCCCTCTATGATGAGAAACCGATCCGTCTCGACGAAACAGTAGCTAGGAAAATCGGGATGAGAATTGGAGCCGATTATATTGTTCTCGGAAGTATCGTAAAGACCCACACTTATGTGAGTCTTGATGCGAGCCTGATCAGTGTCGCCGAGGAAAAACGGCCCGTCACTGTTTATACCCAACAGAATGGTATGGATAAGATGATGTTGAAGCTTAGTGATTTTGCACAGGACATCGGATATAAAATCCTGGGTCGTCGCACCATGGCCGGCCAGCCAGATGAACCCAGAGGTCCCCGTATAACTCATGCATATACCGTAGGAAAAATAGGCTATGGAGACATCTTGAAGGTTTATATTGAGGCGGAGGATCCGAACGGAGGGATGGTTAGGATTGCCACGTTAGTCGACCAGGCTGGCTACGGCCGCTATCCGATCAGTTGGGTGCATGTTAAGCCAACGGATCGTAAGTACTTCAAAGGATACCTCCAATGGAATACCTTCAGCTCGAAAACACCGATTCTCTCCGAAGGGACACCCATTACCTTGACGGTCTCGGTTTATGATAAATCCGGAAATAGGAGCAACGCGTTTACCTTCCCGATTACGTTTGAATCAGGGGTTAAGCGTGCATCTTCATATCAAGTACCTTCTCCCTTCGACCAAAAGGACATCAGAAAGCTGGGGTCCATCAATATTGAATTAATGGATCTCACGCTTTCGCCTCTCTAACAGCCCTTGAAGAAAGTTCAACCATTAATCCTCGCCTCAAGATGCTAACGAATTCTCTCCCCTATCTCTGGTTAAAGCGTCTTCCCAACATCGCACCGGCAATATTGATCCGTTGCATCTGCACGGTGCCGCCCGCCACGGCCCAGCCGCGGCTGTCGCGCAACATCCGTTCGACCGGGTACTCTTTGGAATAGCCGTACCCTCCGAACACTTGCATCGCCATGT
Source organism: Thermodesulfobacteriota bacterium (assembly GCA_047519465.1). Classification (GTDB taxonomy): domain Bacteria; phylum Desulfobacterota; class BSN033; order BSN033; family UBA1163; genus UBA1163. The sequence continues at coordinate 30,861 of JAPVTA010000175.1, forward strand.
CCGTTACCTCTTTGGCCATTTCGTTCGAGAAGCACTTGGCAACCGACGATTCAAAAATGGACGGCATACCCCTGCCGGCGTTGGTCACGGCACGGTAGATCAGAAGCCTGGCCGCTTCGACCTTCATGGCCATATCCGCCAGCAGGAACTGGACCGCCTGGAATTCACAGATGGGCTTTCCAAAAGCCTTCCTTTCCTTCGCATATTTTTTGGCCGCCTCCAGGGCCCCCCAGGCAATCCCCAGAGATTGGGTAGCATTTCCGCAGCGCTCGATATCGAAGGCCTGCATCAGTTGGGCAAAGCCGCCTTCTGGGATAATCAGGTTTTCCTTCGGGACCACGCAATCCTCAAAGATCAGGTCACAACTGGCCATGCCGCGGAGACCCATAAACTCTTCTTGCTTCCCGAAGGAGAAACCGCGTGAACCCTTCTCAACGACGATCCCCCCGATCCCCGCTGCCCCCCTCTTGTCGCTCAAACGCACATAAACCATGTACATATCCGAGTGGCCGCCGCCGGAGACGAACCGTTTCTGGCCGTTGATCACGTAATGATCCCCCTTCAGGACGGCGCAAGTGGACAGATCGGTCAGGGCCGAGCCCGCGCCGGGCTCCGTCATCCCGATCGCCATGAATTTCTCCCCTTTGGCACAGGGGGGAATAAAACGCTTCCTCTGTTCCTCGGTGCCGAATTTCTCCACCACCCGAATCGGGCCGAAGCAGCTTTCGAACACGGGTCCGGAAGCGATCGGGCTGACTCTCGCCAACTCTTCCATGGCCAGGACGGCGTCAAATGCCGGCATGCCGCCGCCGCCATATTCTTCAGGAAGCGTCATTCCGATGAGCCCCATTTCCCGATACATAGGGATGATTTCCTCCACAGGAAATCTGCCTGTCTTCTCCACTTCGTCCATCAGGGGGGCGATCCGCTGATCGGCAAAGTCGTGCACCGATTTTTTGATAAGCACCTGTTCTTCCGTGAGTCGAAAATCCATCACCGTCTCCTTTTTTTGAGGATTAAGTCGTTTGAAACCGCTCGATTAATTTTCCCTTGATCACCTTGCCTCCCGGGTTTCTCGGGAGGTCAGGAACGAAAAATATTCTTTGCGGAATGTCTGAATGTCTGTGCCAGGCCTTGAAATGCGACTCAAGCTCGGCATTAGATGGATTATGTCAAATGTCAGGGCCCTGACACCTTACTTGTCTACTTTTTGGATTTCGATTTAGGACCGAAGGGCTCCGGCAAGAACTTGCTATCCCGAACGTCCAGGAAGCCCTTCACCCCTCGCTCCTTTTGGGCGTCAAACATTGCCTGTCGCTCCGGGCCGTGCGAGCAGTGAGCCAGCGTCGAGTAGGGAGCGCATACCTCCATTGCCGCTCCGATTCCGTACGCTACGAATCCTGACATGATCAGCCGTTTCATAATGCGAACGGAGTCAGGAGGTACCATGGCCACCCTTTCGGCCAGGGCCATTACGGTAGGCATAAGTTTATCATTGGGGACGCATTCATTCACTAAACCGATTCTCTCCGCCTCTTTTCCGTCGAAATGATCGCCGGTGTATAGGTAACGAGCGGCACGATGCCAGCCAGCCAATGCCGGTATTAGGAATGTGCTATTTGCATTATGACGGACTTCCGGCTGCGCAAAAACGGCGTCTTCGGAACAGTAGCACATGTCACATGCCATGGCCAGCCACATTGCACCTCCCAGACAATATCCATGGACAGCAGCGATGACGGGCTTCTTCAGACGCCAGATATCCATCTGGCGATGCTGAACATTATGGTAGTCCAAAACTTGAACAGCCGCTAGATACTCGCCGATGGTCTCGTAGAGGGCCGGATCAATGAAATTCCCCTCTTTCCCGCCGCTGGACCCCATCGAATAACCTGGGCTGAAAGCGCGACCAACCCCCCCAATCACCATGCAGAAAACTTCCGGGTCCGCATCACCCTCATAAAGAGCCTGATGGAGGTCGTTTTCTAATTGCGGTGTCAGGGCATTCAACGTTTCGGGCTGATTCATCAATATTTTCAAGACCCCTTTGCTTTTTTCACATAAAACACAGTCATAATCGTAGGCCATGCCGCACCTCCTTTTTGGGATCAAACCTCTCACTGAAGAGTCCCGTGTCTTATCCACCTAAAACGAGTCGATGGATAGCCCCAAATGCGAGTTATCGACCGCATTCTATTTTGACGATAGGATTCTGTCAACTAAGAAATACCAGAAGAAATACCAGAAACCACTCATGGGAGCCTGGTGGTTTTCTTACAACCAGCCCACCTCTTTGATTCTTTCTGAAAGTTTCAGTTGACCAATTTCCATAAAATTGATACATTTCAATCACAGGGTGGCGGTGCAGATGTTTCTTTGTTTTTAGAGGAAAGAGCTTGCGGTAATAAATGAAATGTTGCCGGGCCAAGAGTCGCCCTGTAATAAAACTCTAAGGAGGTATCCTCAAATGAGATCATTCTCGACTGTGTTTTTGACTCTGTCAGTTATTTTTGTGATTTCATGTGCACGGGAAGTGCTAAGACAAAATGAAATTGATCCGTGGCTCAATACAATATCAGGTGGTAAGCCATCAGAAATAAACATCACTGGAAAATGGCACGACGCAGAAGGGAGTACTTACTTCGGTTGGGGCGAAGGCTACCTACGCCAAGAACAAAACAAGATAACCGGAGCCATCGGTAACTACAATATTAAGGGGGTAGTTTCAGGGAAAACAGTCTATCTCGTTTTTCTGTCTGGTGGCAATGTTCATTACACGGCACGTTTGGAAATGTCCCAAGACTTACTTACGGGAAATTATTTTAAGGCTACCGATAAGGAACAGAAAAAGGGTTATCCGACGTCTTTGGCAAGGATAGTCGAACCAACCAAACGATAGAGGCGATGTGAAGAGTTGTGCAGCGTTTCGGTTGACCAATTTTCATAAAATAAGTATATTTTCATATCCGGGAGGGTAAGCGTACGAACAGAGGATTTGCTTTCAAGGTTTGGGTGTATTTCCTTTGCGTATCCTTTTTGCTCCTGACAACTGGATTTCATACAATGGTTGCAGAAACCAAGGAGGTGGGCCGTCCCCTGGGTGAGATGGTGTCAATCGGAGAGGTGAAGTTTGAATCGAAAAAGATGGCATGGAAAAATGTGGAACTCTCGCAATTTCCAATTTTTCCGGGGATGAGAATAAAGACCGGAAAAGGTGCCTCCTTGGTCACGTTGGAAGGTAACCGTCAGATCGAAGTAAGGGAAAACAGCCTCCTTTCATTTGATCGAAGCGATCAGATACGACTGACCGAGGGGACGATCGATTTCAGACTTCCTTGGACAGGGGAGTTGAGTTTCAAAGTGACAGATTTAACGGTGATCCAATCGAAATCACTTCAGGCTTCCAAGAACCCTTCGGCTGTTTCTCAAGAGAACGAAGCGACGATTGGATCCATCTGGGTGCATTCGAATGGGGCGGTCACCGTCAAGAGTCTCCAGGGTTCCCTGTTCGTTTTAAACCAAGAGCGTGTTGTCCTGGCTTCACTTTCCTCTAAAGACACGGTGACCCTTCCTTCCGCCGCGGTGACAGTCCCTCCAAAAGTGATGGTGGCGAAGGCAGGCGAGAAAACCAATGACCCTGAACCCGAATCCTCGAAGTTCTTGGGGATTAGCACGTGGATATGGATAGCGAGTATTAGTGTAGCGGGAATAGCGGCCATCGCCGTCATCGCTGCAACGAGAGGTGGAAGAGCGACGACAGCGGTCTGCCCTTAGTCTGTAGAGTTTCTTGAAAACGATTAACCCCAGCCGTTCAGGGCATGAAGTGCTGATCTGGCCATTTGTTCCTGAAGCTATTGGTTAACCGATTTAGGCAGCTTACAGGATTTCATTGCGTTTTTATTTGTTTCCTTCGGTAATCATCGACTCCAAGATTTACTTGTCACCAAGGATTTGTAGGTATAACAAACACCACACCTCTTTGATTCTTTCTTTCAGAAAGTTTCGGTTGACCAATTTTCATAAAATAGGTATATTTTCATCACACGTCCACAGGGTGGCGTGCAGATATTTCTTCGTTTTCAAGACAGAATAAAAGAACCCTCCCCGAGATATGCCCAATCAGGTGGTGAGCGATACAATGTTCCTTCCTCTTCTAAGGAAATAGTCAAGACTTCAAATGAAAATCAGTGAGATAACGCTTCAGTATCCTTTCCGCCTCAACAAGCAAATCGGCAATAATAAAGGCTGTTTTTAGAAGACAACTTTTCTATTGACAAGCGAAACATTTTTTGATATTGACACAATGGGTGGGATCTTTCATCGCATTACTATCTGCAAAAATAATCTAACAACACAACCCTTAATCTTCTCGGGCTAAGGAAGTTAAATTTTTACTGAACAAAATTATAAAGTTTAATCTTCGGAGAGCTTATGATTGCCATTAAAGATTTAAAAGAGGCTGATCTTTTTAAGGGGCTGAATACAAGACAACTCCAACTGTTTGGGAAGCACTTTACCGAGGTGAATTTTAAGGCAGGGGAGACAATTTTTACCCAAGGGGAGCCAGCCCAGAATCTTTATATCCTTTTGGAAGGAGAAGTGACCCTGGGCATCAAGGCAAAAGGTGAGATCGATATTACCGCCTATTCGGTCGCAAGGAGAGGAGAAGCTTTCGGACTCCCTGCATTAATTAAACCTTACCGAAATAGCGTTTCAGCCACCTGTACCAAGAAGGCACGAGCATACTCCATCAATGGAGATATTCTTAGGAAACTGATGAAACAGTACAGCAACGCCGGCATTGAAATTATGGAGAAAGTGGCAGAGATATTTTTTAATCGGCTCAATGGTAACCGTGCAATGATCACCAATCTCTTTAAGATGTTTAAGTTCCAGACCGGGAAGAGCAAATTAATTGAGACCTACTACGAGCAATAGTCGATTTTCACCTTAAGTTCAAGAACTAAACGCCCCACTTCTTTGACCCTTTCTGAAAGTTTCGGTTGACCAATTTTCATAAAATCTATATACTCCATCACAGGGTGGCGGCGTAGAGATTTCTTCCTTTTCGGGAAAGAAGCCCTTTGTCAGAAGGAAACTTTCGTGAAATATAAACAAAGTCAAGAATAAAGATTTGACGCCGGAGCATCTCCTAACACGTTCAGAAGGGGTTTAAAAATGAGCACTCATATTTACCCTATTCCACTAGGGTTTGATCATTGTTATCTAATTCGGGACAGGGGAACGATCATGGTGGATGGTGGAGCACCCAAGAAAGCAAAAGAATTCGTTAAGGCCACAGAGAATAAAGGTATCAACATACGTGATATTAAACTTGTTATTCTTACCCATGGGCATTGGGATCATATCGGGTCTGTTAAGGAAATCAAAGAGTTAACTGGTGCCAAAATCGCAATGCACCACCTTGAAAAGGAATGGTTGGAAAAGTCTTTGAAACCGATGCCTCCCGGAGTAACGACATGGGGGGATATTCTAGGCAAAATAATAACGGCGTTATTGCCACTGATAAGTATTCCAGCGGCCAATGTTGATGTAGTGATTGGGAACGAAGGATTGTTGTTGGACGAATTTGGGATTCCGGGGAAGGTGATTCACACTCCTGGTCATTCATCTGGATCTGTTAGCATTCTGTTGGAAACAGGAGAAGCCTTTGTGGGGGATATGGCTATGAACAAGTTCCCTTTACGTTTTAGTCCGGGCCTGCCCATCTTTGCTGAAGACCCGATAAAGTTAAGTGAGAGTTGGAAATTACTATTAGCGCAAGGGGCTAAAATAATTTACCCATCCCATGGAAAACCCTTCTCTGCCGATATCATCCGTAAAGTGACTTCATAAAGAGGTTGGGAGAGAATTAAACGAAGGGAATGGTAAAGGGGATAGGGTCAATCCCTATTCTTGATACAATTTTTTTTGTAGAATTTGTATATTCCAATCAACAATCGACAATCGCCGATCGCAATCAACAACGTTTCGGGTGACCAATGGATTCACAATAACCTAATGACCTAATGACTCAATGACTACTAGCGGGAGCAAGTTTCGGTTGACCAATTCTTATAAAATTTATATACTCCAATCACTGGGTGGCGGCGCGGTTATTCTTTCGTTTCCGGGTGAAAGAAGCCTGGAATCAGAAGCAAACTTTAGTGAAACATAGGCAAAGTCAAGAAAAAAGATTCGACCTCAGGGCCATTGTATTTCTTGCAAGACCTGACCTCAACCACTGTCGTTTTCAAAATTTTGATGGTTTGACCCTGTCGCTACGAGGTCACACCGAGTGTTTGGCGCTGTCCATCATAATTGAAGAGGGGAAGTTGTTATGATGAAGAGATCGACAGTCAATTTTTGGAAAATGCAGGGAGAAGGAGCATGGGGCATTCAAAGAATCCTAAACATGATCCATGGATATGTTTACTACACTCTGTATGACCACTATATCGCTTTCGGCCTACTCGTTGTGAGGACGTTGAGCCGATTCCCAAAGATCATTTATAAAACTGTAGTTATTGATTTTTTTAGTAGGAGATATCACTGCAAAGTCATCACCTATGAAAACGCCCGAAAGTTGATTGTTCTGGAAGAAGAAGTTGTGCTGCCTACTGAAGAGTCTAAAAAGATTATCCCCTGGGAGATAGCGAACAAGATCATTTTAAGGCATAAGGATCAGCTTGCCATCGTTGATTGTCCATGTCGCATGGAAAAGAAAACAGCTGGCAAGAGATACTGTGAACCGATCAATACCTGTATATTCTATGGGAAGATCGGCGTCGATTTTGTCACAACGCATATGCCCCGAATGAACGGTCACCGGGCGACGAAAGAGGAAGTATTGAACCTGCTGGAGTCACAACATGAGAATGGTAAGGTTTTTACAGTCTGGTTCAAGGATGCGACCGGCTATCGTGCGGGTGTCCTCTGCTGCTGTTGCTCCTGTTGCTGCGCCGCCATGGAAGTTGAAGTGTTGTCGCGGAGAAAGGGGATTCAAGGTTTGGCAATGACTGCCCCATCTGGATTCTCGGTTGCAGTCAATAGAGAAAGGTGCAAAGCGTGCGAAAAATGCACAAAAGCATGTCAATATGGCGCCATGAAGATTGTTAAGGTTGATGGAACGAAGGAACTCAGCTACTCCAGAGATTCGTGTATGGGCTGCGGCGTTTGTGTAAGCATCTGCCCACATGAATCAATTTCTCTCATCGTCGACCCTGACAAGGGCGGAATATTCGACGTTGACTCAATGGCGGAACTATCAAGGGAAAAGGCATCGAACGCCCAGTTATGATAATGGGTCCATGATAATGAAACCGCAAAGAATCTCGATCACTTATTTGCTCGTATTTCCCATGTTTATGATTCTCTCATTTGTTCTTATGATGTCATCCTGGACAATAAAGAGATTCCAGGGAAAAAAGGTAATTCCAACAGCGGGGAAAAGCTGATACCCGGATCAAAAAGATTCGGAATGGTAAGCGCAAGTTTTCGCCGTTTATCGTTTTTGAGGACTTGTCGCTGTAAAAACGGCCCACTTCTTTGAATCTTCCCTTTCTGAAAGTTTCGGTTGACCAATTTTCGTAAAATCTATATACTCCAATCACAGGGTGGCGGCAGATAATTCTTAGTTTTCAGAAAAGAGCGTCGGGTCAGCAGGAATCTTTTGTAAAATATGGGCAAAATCATGGATAAAACTTTGGCCCCAGAGCCCCACATATTGCAACGTTTGGGGTCATTCCACGAGCCGCAGGTAAATTCCAAGCGGGTAGCCCACGGTCGTGGTCAGACAAGACCAGTCGGGCATTCGTTTCTGTAGCCTGACACTTGGCTTTGGAGAGGAAGCATGAGCGGAAAAATCATGTATTCAGATCGATCCGAGATGGATAGCGCCATTGAGGCGCTGCAGGATCGCAAGGATTCCTGGCTTAATCTTTCGTTGGAGCGTCGCCTACAAATACTGGACGATGCGTTAAAGGAGTTCGGAGCCATCCGCGATGAGTGGGTGGCACTTGGATTGGCTGCAAAGCAGTCCATCGGCAATCCGTACGACGCCGGCTGGGAATGGACTGGATTTTTGGCTGCCATTCGTTATCTTCAAGGGTTGCGGAAGACCCTGCGATTCATTGCGAAGAAGGGAAGAGTCCCATTGCCAAGCCCGTTTGCTAAGAGATCGAATGGCCAGTTGGTATCCCGCGTGTTTCCACTGGAGTTCTACGAGCGCCTTACCACACCCGGAGTAACGGCAGATGTTTGGATGGAGCCGGGGCTAAGTGAGCGCGAGATCCTGGAGGATATGGCGCTTTCCTACCAAGGCAAGCAAAAGCAGGGGAAGGTGACTTTGGTCCTCGGTGCAGGTAACGTATCGGGAATTCCAGTCAACGATTCTTTGACAAAACTTTTCGTAGAACAAAACGTAGTTCTGCTCAAAATGAACCCTATCAACGAGTACCTGGGGCCGCTTATAGCAAAAGGTTTTCGTCAACTAATTGACGAGGGTTTTCTGCGAGTTGTCTACGGAGGAGCTGCTGAGGGCGAATACCTTTGCCATCACCCTGGAGTAGATGAGATCCACATCACCGGCTCGGACCGGACGTACGAGGCGATCATCTTCGGCGCCGGTCCCGAAAGTGAACAGCGGAAGAAGAATCACGAATGCGTTCTCACAAAACGCTTTACTGCCGAATTGGGGAATATAAGTCCGGCCATCGTCGTACCCGGCCCTTGGAGTGACAGCGATATCAGGTATCAAGCCGAGCAACTGGTTTCTCATCTTTGTGATGATGGCAGCTATAGTTGCAGCCGGACACGTGTCATTTTACAGCATGCTAACTGGCGATTACGTCGGCAGCTTCTGGGCGGGATCAGGGACGTCTTAAGAGAGTTACCGAGCCGGGCAGACCACTATCCAGGTGCAGCCAGGTTGTATGAACGATTTCTGTCCGCCCATCCAGAGACAGAGCAATTCGGTTCCCGTGAAGAGGGGAAGCTCCCGTGGGGACTAATCGCAGAGATCGATTCCCTGCAATGGTCAGACATTTGCTTCAAAACGGAATCGTTCTGCCCCATCATCGCCGAAACGGCGATAGAGGCAACTTCGGTTGTTGAGTTCATAGACCATGCAGTCAAGTTTGCGAACGAGCGTTTATGGGGAACTCTATCTGCCACAATCATCGTTCATCCGCGTTCGCTGAAGGATCCAGCGGTCTACACCGCACTTGACCGGGCCATGGAAAACCTCCGATATGGCGCCATCATAGTCAACTCAATTCCTGGTCTTGCCTGGGCCATGACGACACCGCCCTGGGGTAGCTATCCTGGAAACAGGCCGTGGAACATACAGTCGGGCACGGGCTTTGTGCATAACACGTTTATGTTCCCGCGACCACAGAAAGTTGTGGTGCGCGCCCCGTTTCGCACATGGCCTCGTCCACTTTGGTTTCCGTCGAGGGCCATCGCTTTTGAGCGCGTCATCCGAGAGGTCGTGCGGTATGAGTTGGAGCCCTGCTGGTGGAGGATCTTGAAAATCATGTGGGGTGCCCTTAAAGGCTAAAAAGAAGCAGCCCTGACTCTATCCCTCTTCCAGAGGGAAGGTCGTTGTTCGTGGCCTCGTCTTTGCGAGTCGGCTTAACCAGATCGAGATCTATTTTTCTTTTTTCCAAAGAAAAGCTCTTAAAGTCAGTCCCATTGCCCCTGCATGAGGATAAACAGAAATAGAGCTTTTTACTCGAATCATCTACTTTGCCTAATCCACTCTACTACTTTGCATCGGTAATCATCGATTCCGCTGAGTATGCGGAAATCAGACTTTGCAGGTGTAACAAACAGCCTGCTTTCTTGACTCTTCCTTTCCAAAAGTTTCGGTTGACCAATTTTCGTAAAACAGGTATATTTTTATAGGTAATCACTGGGTGGTGGTGCAGATGTTTTTTCGGTTTCAGGAAAAAGCCTTGAGTCTGAAGGAAATGTTCGTGAAACATAGACAAAGTCAAGGATAAAGATTCGACCCAGACAGTATTTTTACTGTGCGTTCCGACATCGCTTTCATGGGGTGAACACTACCTGAAATATAGAAAATGACTACTGAGGAAAGGTTTTCTTATACTTGGAAGTTACATCGACTTTTTAGAATAATAACTCTTCTATCATCGTTAGGGGTTGCGCTTTTGCCTTTTATAGGAATATTTGCTTTGAAGACTAATCAGGGCCAATTTCTTTTTGACATAGGTGAGGGATTATTCTTCGTTTGTCTGATTATGTCTGTTTTGGGTGTTCTCTGCATGCAATTATGGCCATGCCCCCGATGCGGAAAGCCGTTTGTAGGAAATCCAAGGATGGATTCTTAGCCATTTATGAACAAAAATGAACCATGAAAGAGATGGGTGGTCACCCTTCCATCTCAAATACTCACCTTTGCTGAAGTTCAGATATAGTGATTTTCCAATAGCTTATGGATAAAGACCATAAATTTTGATTTTCTGGCGAGAAATTTGCTGAAGGCCTCTATGATTATGGTCAAGTATAACCACGTTCTCGCCTTAAACCCATATTTCGGGGATTCTACCGCATTCATAGGGGCTTTCCCTCCAACCGGTCTGGAATACATCGCCACGAGCCTGAAAGGCCTGGTCGGCAAGGTGACGCTTCTCGACCTTCGGTATGAGAAGGCCTACCAGGACCCGGAGGCACTCAGCAAGTTTATCAGGAACGAGATCGATCTTCTATGCGTAAGCATTCGATGGGAATCTGAGTTCGAGAACATCTGTGATTTTGTCTCCCAGTTGCCTTCCGAGATCTGCACAGTCGTCGGAGGCTACAAAGCAACGGAGGAAGTCAATAGTCTGTTTGACCGTTGTCCGAATATCGACATGGTCGTACGGGGTGAAGGCGAAGATATTATTAAACAGATCGTTACGGGGGTCCCGTACAGGGATATCCGTGGGCTTTCCTATCGGGAGAATGGAGGAATCGTTCACAATGAGATCCATCCTCTGCCCGATATCACCAAAATTCCATTTCCTGACCGGTCCTTGAGAAGGCACGTTTATCGCATGGTTAAGTATGGTGTTCAAATCAGCAACCACACGTTCGACACAGTACTGACAACGAGGGGATGTCCGTTCAAATGTAAATTCTGCACATTCAGTTTGAACCCTCTCGGGCAGAAGAGGAGCTACACGGAGCGAACAGTCGAATCTGTCGTTGAAGAGTTGAAGACGGTTACGGCTGATGTCGTGCTCTTCAGCGATGACAACTTCTTCACAAACCCGAACAGAAGCGGACAGCTTTGCGATATGATTATCGAGAACAAAATCAAGAAGATTTTTGCTGTCCAGGCCCGGATTGACATCGCGAGGCATCCCAGCATCCTTGACAAGGCAGCTAAAGCAGGTTTCAAAATCTTTCTGTTTGGGATCGAGTCGCCGCACGACCGGATCTTGAAGCAGCTTGAGAAGGGGATTACCCAACAGCAGATCCGGGATGCGTTTGCGGTCCTGGAGCAATACGACTTCTATCTACATGGGTACTTCATCTACGGCAACATCGGCGAGACGGAAGAAGAGATGCTCTACATTCCGAAGTTCGCGAGGGAGATCAAGCTGGATTCCATTAATTTCCACAAACTCCGCATTGAGAAGTTCTCCCCCCTAAAGGAAGTGGTTGAGCAGACGCCGGGCTACTATTTCAACCGTATTGGCGGTTCCGTGTATTCAGACCGCTACGGGCGCAAGGAGCTGATGCAAATCCGTAATCGGATCCGGTCGGAATTCTACGATCTACCGCAGGTCATTCATATTATAAGAAAAGCACGGCGAATTGGACTGGTCAGTGGCCTCGACTTGACGAATGCATTTCTTAAGCTACCCCTCCTTATGTATGGATTGGCCAGACGAACATTGCGAAAGAAGAGATAGAGCAAGGTTCCCTGCAGATATTCGGTTATTCCAAGAACATTATGCATGGTTTCAGTCAATAATCCTCAGCTTCAGGTATTATCTCAGAGTGAAGATAAGTGGGTGGAACAAGCAGTCCACTTCTTTGACTCTTTCCTTCTGAAAGTTTCGGTTGACCAATTTTTATAAAATCTATATACTCTAATCACAGGGTGGCGGCGCAGGCATTTCATCGTTTCTAGAAAAAGGTCTGGGGTCAGAAGGAAACATTCGTAAAATATGGGCAAAGTGAAGCTTTGCGCCCGCTGGGCGCAGCTTCCCGGGGAGGAACTTTACTTCATATTGTGCGCCTCGACCCCGCCTATTTCGCTTTGGCGGGACGGGCCACCTTGCAGCCAAGGATAAAGATTTGGCCCCAGGATCCTTCATTATGACACGTGAAGGGGCGTAACCTTTAGGTCGTGTTCGGGGGAGAAGAGATGGATTCATTGGATTTAATAAGAAAGTTTCATTCAACATTACCTATGGCTCGAAAATGGATCGATGACCTATTAGAAGCTTACAAAGACCAGGCCACTCCAATAATCAACCTCGGTTTTTCCAGAATTCAACAAGTATTCCCCTTAGAGTTATTGGAAAAAGCAAAAGTAGTAGTTGTGATAGGCAAAGTCCCTTTTCCTCCGCTTAGCCGTATGGGTCTGCCTGAGCTTTCGCAAATAGAAAATATGCCCATGGCCGGTATGTCATACAAAGATACTTTCTTTATCAACCAAGCTGATCGGAGCGAGAGTCTCCATTTCCATGAACTGATTCACGTTGTCCAATGGGAAAGGTTAGGAGTGGATAATTTCTTATTGGCATACGGAGTAGGTATAATGCAATTCGGCTTCCTACATAATCCCTTGGAGCAGATGGCATATTCCTTACAGGAAGCCTTTGACCATGGAAACCCGCCTACTGGAATCGTTGATATAGTACGGCAGAAAACTGACGCTATTTGGAGGAATGTCGAGCCCGTGATTAATAGAGCCTGACCCTATTGGGAGACGACGGTTCTAATACACCGTAGGTCCGCCCTAAAGCAACCGAAGTTGCTAAGATCCTTAAATAACTTGCTCTCAACAACACACGAAAGTGGCAAATCACTTAACGTCCTTGACTACGTCCCGTCCCCTTTTGAATACACACAAGAATACGGCTTGAAAAGGAGAGACACATGGGGGCGATCGGGGTCAGGCCTTGCATTACTATAGTTTTCAAGAATTCTCCTTGAATTGCTGGATTGCAAGACCTGACGCCTTTTGGTGCGGTTGACCAATTTTTATAAAATCTATATACTCCATTCAATAAGCCACAGGGTGGCGGCGCAAAACGACTTGACAATCAGGTGTAATCTGGCTATATTCTTCCCAGAATGAAATACCACGTTGTCATCGCGAAAAGTGCTCAAGAGACGTTTAAGAAACTGGATGCGCGGTGGCGTTCCTCCTTGAAGGAGGCCATGCGAACACATCTTGAAAATGCACCTAAACAAGAGGGTAAGAGCCGGATCAAACGGCTTAAGGGGTTACGTCAACCGCAGTACCGTCTGCGAGTAGACAAGCTGCGGGTGTTCTATGATGTGAACGACGAACAAGGCCGAGTTGAAGTATTGGGTTTCGTAAAGAAGCCTGAAGCTCAAAATTGGCTTAAAGAACATGGGGTACCGGAATGAAAAAGCATACAATGAGCGAAGCAAAAAATGACATTTGCAGCATCATCCGCGAGGCAGAGAAGGAGGAAGTTCTCATTACTCGTCACGGCAAACCAGCAGCCGTGGTGATCGGATTTCGCGACGAGGACGATTGGTTCGACTACAAGATCGAACATGATGAGAAATTTCTCCGTAGGATCGCTAAGGCCAGAGAAGAGATCAGAAAAGGGGAATACGTTACACTCGACGAGTTGCCCGAATGACCGATTATCTCTGCCGTCGGATTCCGGTTATGCTGACGCTTACTATCCGCGGTGTTGTATCGAAAACAGATTATCTCTGATTAGCCTTGACGACCGCACGTGTGATGTTGCAGGAAGTCGTCCTCAGAGATCACACCCGGATCGACATCAGTGGGCGAAACAAAGAGCCCTCTTCTTTGCCCCTTTCTTTCCAAAAGTTTCGGTTGACCAATTTTCACAGAATTTTTACATTTCCAATCAGCAATCGTCAATCAGCGATCATCAATCCTCAGGGTGGCGGCCTAGATATTTCTTTGGCTTTGGGGAAAAGGCCTGGGGTCAGAGGAAACTTCGGAGACAGGATCGTGGAGGGGTTAAGGAATAAGTGTTTATTCTCAACTACGTTCCCCCAGACTCCATATGCAGCTAAGAGGTTATTCTTGGCAGGAGATTTCAACAATTGGGATGTCAATAACCTCCCGATGAAGAAGGATAATAAAGGAACCCGGGAGGCCAACTTGGCCCTACAAGCCGGAAGGTATGGATACCGTTTCAGGGTTGATGAAGTCTGGCTTGACGACCCAAATGCCCAAGAAACAGTTGAAAATCCTTTTGGAAGTCAGAACTGCGTCAGAATGATGAGTTAAAGAATGATCGTCGTGTAATACCATCTTCCAAGTAAGATCCGTAATGGTTCCGTAGAAAGAGACCCACTTGCATCCGTTCCACATTTAGTGAACAAGTATATTTTCTTGCTTTTAAGCATAAATTAGCTTATAATGAACTTACAAACTAAGTTGCACAGAGCCTTATAGGCTTATAGCTTACGCCCGCAAGAACTCTAAACGACTTCTTTGCGGGCTTTTTTTATAGCCAAATCGAAGCCGATTTGGAGGTTAGGATGGCAAATACAAGGCAGAACGACCGGAGAAAAGGCATCAGAAGGGAGAGCGGCCGAAGAAGAACTGATATAAAAACAATCAAAATTGACGGGAAAGAGGACAAAGAACAGGAGGTGACCGTCCGCCCCGGAACTGCCGCCCGAAAGAAAGCAGGCTCAGTGTGGGCCTGGCATGAAGAATTTGCAGTCGAATGGAGCGAGACTTTTTTAACAAAGAAAAGGAAAAAACGTCCAAGAAAAGGAGAATGATGATGAATATCTATGTGGGGAATTTATCGTATGATGCAACAGATGTGACGATTCGAGAAGCTTTTGAATCCTTCGGCGAGGTCACCTCGGCGAGAGTGATCAAAGACAAGTACAGCGGCCAGTCCCGGGGGTTTGGTTTTGTAGAAATGCCTACGCTGTCTCAG
Organism: Thermodesulfobacteriota bacterium; assembly: GCA_047519465.1. Lineage (GTDB taxonomy): Bacteria > Desulfobacterota > BSN033 > BSN033 > UBA1163 > UBA1163. Next base: position 46,010 of record JAPVTA010000175.1, read on the forward strand.
GCTCAAACGGCCATTAAGAGCCTTAACGGGAAGGAACTCCTTGGCAAACAGATCAGTGTGAATGAGGCCCGTGCTCGTGCCGATCAAGGAAGAACCGGAGGAGCCCGGATGGATTATAGCGGCCGTAGAAACCGTTATTAATGCTGTTTTCGCAGAAAAGAGGCTGAAACAATGGCACAGCGGAGAAGACACGGAAGGGTCCGGGCTTCAAGACCGAACCATTTCAGGCATCCGAAATGCTATAAAGTTTTATGTTCGGGATGTGGAAAGGAGGTTGTTACTCCCGTTCCTCCACCGACCGACAAGAAACTATTGTGTACCGAGTGCTTCAGTAAATAGAGATAGTTGAGGAGAAGAATATATGAATAAGAAGGTGTACGTAGCCAACCTCCCTTTCCAGGCCAGCGAGCCTGAACTCAAAGTGCTGTTCTCCAAAGCTGGGGACGTCATGTCAGTCAAGATCGTACCGGACAGGCAGACCGGCCAACCGAGAGGGATTGCATTCGTTGAGATGTCAACACAATGGGAAGCCCGGAGAGCTGTCTCCATGCTGAATAAAACAGATTTTATGGGAAAAAACTTGCTGGTCAAAGAGGCAATCGTCAGACGCGGCTTCCGGGGGAGATAGTCATAAGAACTTAAAGACGGTCGTCAGGATGGAAAGGAGCCACAATGAACAAAGCAAGGCTTGAATGGGTTATGTCCGGGTTAAATCAGTACGCATTAACCCAGGCGGAAGCCCAATTTCTCAAAACCGCGGTGGGGGACTTCGATAAAAACCATGCGCTAACAGAAGGGCAGGAGGATAGGCTGGAAAGCCTTTACAGGAGCAAGTCGCAATTGTTACCCAACAAGAAATCTGATCGTTTTTCCGTCAAGAAAAGCGTCCCCAAAAAAGTCAGGCCCCAAAGGCCTCCCGTAAGACCCTATTGATGTGAAAAGGTGTAGGAAGCAGCGATTCGGGCAGGGTTGGCGAGAGCGGCACAGACCTAACCCGTGACTGTTCCCAAGAGAGGGGATACAATGATCAAAGCAGGCGACCTGTTTAAAAGTATAGCGAATGGAAAAATGTTTATAGTTAAAAGCGCCGATTCCAGCATCGTCATTTTGGGAACCAAAGACGGAACCCATTCCATGCTTGTCAATCCGAACAGCATGGAATCCGTATTTTTGCCTTTCGTAGAAGACGACGCCAAGGAAAAACCCAAAGAGTAAACCCCGTCAGAAATTCGCCAACGATTTTAAAATATGAAAGAAAGGAAGACCGATGCTCGATTTTGATGCCTTATGCCCGCATTGTGATGAAAAATTCAAACTGAGCATGATTGGCCTGGAAACCAAAGAGTTTATACAATGTCCTCATTGTCGAAGAGTCATTAAGCTCGACCTCAACGATCCCGAAAAAAAGGCAATACGGGTTCCGGATTTAGTAGACTGACTTTTGGTGTCAAACCTTTGTCGTCCGACGGGAGGTCAAGAAAGGTAAAGGTGTTATGAAGATAGGAGACAGGTTCAAAGATAAGACAACCGGAAAGATATACATTATAAGAATGGAAATTGGTAACGATACCCTTTGCCTGGAAGGGGAAAACGGTTTGGGCCGCAGATTGACTGGTAAAGCAAGTCTCAAACAAACTTGCGAGAAGTTGGACGACGTAAAATCTTAAAGCAGAACCATTTCTCGCGGAACCGACGCAGGGTCCGGATTGGCTCTATCCCTTTGCTTCTATACCACCCCCAATATGACCCCCCTGGAACATTTCGTTTACATTTTTGTGACACCATACAACATTTCGACATCTATTGGTATATCGATCCAATTAAACAATTTTAGTCTAAACCCTTGACTTTTAGAAAATAAAGAGTGATAGTACAGGTGCGTAGGTTGTAAGAAGTAATCGTTTGGATCGTAAAAGGTCACAAAAGTGCTTCGAAAACTTCTGTGGCCTTTTTTATTTGGGATCAAAGGCTATTACAACTTACTCAAGTTCAGAAACGAAAGGAGGTGAGTTGTAATGACCAAAGGTCGTGTAA
>JAPVTA010000176.1:0-56847 GCA_047519465.1 Thermodesulfobacteriota bacterium
GCTCTAAAAACGACTTCACCATTTCCTCCACAATCCATTTTCTCCACCCAACCCATATCCCGATATCCACCCTGACACATAGATTGTATACCACCAAATGCTCGAAGGAGTTGACTGTTTATCAATTTCTTATAAAATATATCCGTCAGGAACAAAAAGAGAAAAAAAGGGGGCATCTGTGGAAAGCCGAATTTTGATTGCCGACGATCAAAAGATGATCTGTGAAATGCTGTCTAAGAGGCTGACGTTAGAAGGGCATTCATGTGTGACCGCCCATAGCGGGAAGGAGGCCCTCGGTCATTTTTATAGGGAAAATTTTTCGTTGATTATTTCGGATATCCGAATGCCTGAAATGGATGGTTTAGAACTCTTGAAGCATGTAAAGACTGCGCAACCAAACACGATGTTCATCATCATGACGGCCTATCCAGAGATCCAGATAGCCGTAGAGGCGATCCGCTCGGGAGCAACGGACTTCCTCATCAAGCCGGTGGATCTGGAGCTGATGGTCTTCAGTGTCAGAAGAGCCCTTGAGCGGAAGAGGATGGAAGAGGAGCTCGAGTCTTATCACAGAAATCTGGAGAAATTGGTGGAACTTAGGACGGAAAACCTTCGACAGGCTTGTCGTACTCTAAAGAAAGCTAATTTGGATTCGGTCAAGGTTCTTGCAGGGGCGACGGACGCCAAAGACCCCTACACAAGAGGCCACTCCGATCGAGTCAGGCGGATGAGTTTGAAGGTTGCCGTTTCATTGGGATTCACGGAGGAGAGGATGGAGACCCTGGAATATGGAGCACTCCTCCATGACATTGGTAAGATTGGCATTAAAGATGAGATCCTCGGCAAACAAGGAGTTCTAAGCTCAGAAGAATATCAGATGATTCAGGAGCATACTTTGATCGGCGTCAAGATTGTAGAGGGGATCGAGTTTTTTGAGGATAAGATACCCATGATTCGTAATCATCACGAGCATTTTGACGGGACAGGATATCCAGACGGTTTAGCGGGAGAAGCTATTCCTCTTGAGGCAAGGATTATCGCTGTCCCCGATGCCTTCGATGCGATGGCGAGCCTGAGACCCCATCGGGAAACCATGCCCCTTGAGCACATCCTTTTGGAAATGGGAGAATACAAGGGAAAACAATTCGACCCAAAAATCTTGGAAATCTTTCTGCAAGAAAAAATTTATCAATTATAACCAGAAATGGTGCGCCCCCGTTCATTGAGGGCGATTTTGAAGGGCTCGTTCTTTCTCCGTCGGCGATATCCGCCTCCCCGCCTATGCTTATCAGCCCCGGTCCCGCACTATTAACTAATAGACCGGGGGCGGGGCCTGCCCTGTACCTAACATGGTACCGAGCAGGCTTTGTACCTAACATGGTACGGGGCAGGCAAGGATTCGATGAGATATGCCAGCCAATCTCACCCCCCAATATTTAGAGGCAGAGCTTAAGTTCAAACAGGCCAAGAGCACGCCGGAGAAGATAAAAGCGCTCGAGGTGATGATGGCCGTCATCCCCAAACACAAGGGGACAGAAAGGCTTCGGGGACAGCTCAAGAGCCGAATGGCCAAATTAAAGGAGGAGCTCCAAAGAAGACCCGCCGTTACGAGGGCAGAGCAAGCCTATAATATTAAGAGGGAGGGAGCTGCTCAAGTCGTTCTTTTGGGCCTTCCAAATTCCGGTAAATCGAGCCTCCTCTCCCAGATCACGGGCGCCTCTTCAGAGGTGGCGGACTATCCCTTCACAACCCAGAAGCCCATACCTGGTATGATGAAGTATGAGAATTTACAGGTTCAATTGGTGGATACTCCTCCGATTCAATTGGATCATATTGAACCCGGATTCCCAAACCTGATTCGGAACGCCGATGCCCTTCTACTCTTGGTCGACCTGACGGAGGATCCTATCTTCCAGATGGACATCCTCTTAGAAGAGTTGAAGAAAATGAGAGTAAGAGTTGCCGGGAAAGGACCTGTCCTCTCGCCGGAGCCGGGATGGGCTTCTCTACGGGCGCTCCTCGTCGGGAATAAGTGTGATGTTAAGAATGCAATAGGGGCCTACCAAAGAATCGAGACCCGTTTCAGAGACGCCTATCCCATCCTCCCTATCTCGGCCAAAGAAGGGATGAATTCTGATGAATTGAAGAAAGAGATTTATCAAGTCCTCGATATCCTCCGGGTCTATACGAAGATCCCCGGGAAAGAGGCAGATTTGACGGAGCCTGTTATCCTTAAGAAAGGAAGCACCGTAGGAGATGTCGCCGCCTCTATTCATAAGGACTTCGTTGCTAAGCTTCGATATGCAAGGGTGTGGGGTTCTGGGAAATTTGATGGACAAATGGTCAAACGCGATTATCTCGTCAGCGAAGGGGATGTGATCGAATTACATATATAGTCCCATAGTCCGATAGTTCTGTGGTCAGGTCGTTTCGTGGTCATTCAGCCGCCGGGTCCGGTCCCCTTGGCCTTTTCGACCGCACGACTGCCGGACTCGTGGATCGTCTGGCTATTAGACCACTCGACTATGTGACCGATGGCTTTCAGGATGGAATGGCATTGCTTACGAGAAGACTTTTCTTAAAATTTCTTTTGGGACTACCCCTCCTTTCTGCTTTTCCTCTTCCCGACCCGAAGGCATGGGCGGACGTCTCCTTCCCTTCGAGAAAGAGAGAGGGAAAGTCCATCGGCGAATTCTTCAAGGGAGAGGAACTTCACTACGCTATCGGGATTTGGATGTTTAAGAAGGTGGCGCTGGGAAAAATAAGCTTCAAGGAGATGAAGGAGAAGGGCCGTTATCTGTCCACCCTTCAGGGGGAGACCCTGGGGGTGCTGGGGTGGGTGGCCCGTTATCGAACGGACACGTATCGCTCCGTCATGGAAGAAATAGACGGAGGGAGACGCCTGCGATCCCTGTCGTTCGAAGAAGATGTAAAGATTGGAAACACGTTACGGCGACGAACCCATTTCTTCGATTATCAAAGGCGAAAATGGATTAGAGTGAGGCAGAGCAAAGATGGCACCAAGGTGAGGACAGAGGAGGAGATTCCTTCGGGAATGGTCTATGATGATTTTATCACGGCCTCTTATAATTTTCGTTACGGCGTTTACGGGGACATCGAGAGAGGTAGAAAATATACGGTGGCTACCTTTCCCAAGAAAGGCCCTTCCAGTTATGAGGTGAGGGTGGCTTCGAAACAAGAGGAGGAGGAAAGAAAGAAATCCGAGAAACTCAAAGATGGAAAAGAATATCTCGTTAAACTCTTTCTGGACCCGGAGGTGACCCATTCTAAGGAAGGTCTTATCGAAGGATGGTTATCGAAGGAACTCTACCCCACAGAAGGGGCGATCAAAGGTGTCGTGTTCTTCGGTGATGTGAGGGGAACCCTCATCAAAAAAATCTAATTGCAGATTGCAAATTTTCAATCTGAAATCTAAAATTTGAAATTTGAAATTGAGAAGATGGATACGCAGTCCAGATATTTCAGGATTCCCAGGAAGGAGATCGCCTACTTTAAGTTCATTATCGAATCCTACGAAGGCATGGCGGTCATAAGGACGAAGGATCCTCGTGAGGCGATCGTGGAAGTGATGGTGGCTCCGGGATGGGAAAAAGATTTGGAGGAGGTGTTGGAAGGACTACGGAAAGAGATTGCTATCGAATCTCTGCCATCCCCATTCTAACGTTCCCTGGCAATTGGGTTTCCGTTTAAGCACCAAGTAACGAAGTAGCTAAGTCAATAGGTCAATAAGTCATTCGTCATTGAATGACTTATTGACCCAGTGACTTAATGACTCATGAGAGTTTGGAATTTGTGATTTGAGACGTAGAAGCGAAATCTACGAGAAAAGAATGAGTTTAGAGCTTCCATACCAAGAGATATTGCGTGAAGCTCTTCGAGAAGGCGGGGAGTTTGCGGATCTCTTTTTTGAACAGACCCGTTCCGTTGTGATCGTCTGCGAAGAAGATCGGATTGAAAAAGCGATATCCGGCCTGGATGCGGGCGTGGGGCTTCGAATTCTTTTTGGTAAGAAAACATTTTACGGTTTTACCACAGAAATCTCAAAAGAATCTCTCTTCAGTTTAGCCAAACGGATAAGTCGATCTGCAAAAGAAGGTGGAGCGGAGAGGATCAATGTCTCTCCGCGGCCGGATCGAGCCGTCCCGATCTCCGGATCCCATTATCAGATTCAGAAACATCCCGAGAGGCTCCTGATAGAAGAAAGGGTTTCTGCAGTAAAGCGGGCCAATGAGGCGGCTCGGAGGCTGGATTCCCGCATCCGACAGGTGAAAGTGCTCTATCGGGATGTCGATCAAAAGCTGACGATTTCAAATTCAGAGGGGATTTTAATAGAAGGAGAAAGGGTGGGGACCGTTTTCTCTGTTCAGGTGGTTTCTGCAAAAGGGGATGTTATCCAGACCGGGTACGAACCGATAGGCGGAACGGTAGGGTTTGAGCTCTTTGACCTTCGTCCTCCGGAGGAAGTAGCGGAAGTGGCCGCAAGGAGGTCTCTCCTCATGCTTTCGGCCAGAAAAGCACCGATGGGGAAAATGGCAGTGGTGTTGTCCAGCGAAGCAGGGGGAACGATGATCCATGAGGCCATCGGCCACGGATTGGAGGCAGACCTCGCCCAGCAAGGGCTCTCGATCTATTCGAAGAGACTGGGGGAAAAGGTTGCTTCCTCTCTTATCACCGTGGTTGACGATCCTACCCTCCCTCAAAAAAGAGGGTCCTATGCCTTCGATGACGAAGGGGTTGCCTCTCGAAGAACGATCCTGGTTGAACAGGGAATCCTGAGAGGGTATCTTTATGATCGGCTATCCGCTTTGGAAGATGGGGTGGAATCGAGTGGCAACGGACGAAGAGAGTCTTATCAGCATAAACCGATTCCCAGGATGAGCAATACGATGATCCTTCCGGGGAAGATGGAGCCCGAAGAGATTGTTCATTCTGTAGAAAAGGGATTGCTTGTGAAGAAGATGGGCGGCGGACAGGTCAATACCGTCAACGGGGATTTTATCTTTGAAGTGAACGAGGGATATTTGATTGAAAAAGGAAATGCCGGAGAACTGGTCCGCGGAGCGACCCTTATTGGCAACGGACCACAGGTGCTGAAAGACATTGATATGGTCGGCCGTGACCTCGGGTTTGGGATCGGGACTTGTGGAAAGGATGGCCAGGGAGTTCCGGTCGCCGATGCCCAACCCACCTTGAGAATTCCGGAGTTGGTCGTAGGCGGGCAGGAGGAGGTCAAATGATTCGGGGCTGGTGCGACAAACGGACAAAGAGATTAGGAAAGATAGATGGGTGACTATTTCGCGAAAAACATCCACAACCCGACGGCGATAAAGACCAGGGCAGCCCCTTTTTTAAGAATATTCTGTGGAACGACGGCAATCAGACCCTCACCGAGGAGCACTCCGATCAATGTAACGAGGCACAGAGCCAGAGATGCCCCTGTGAATACAGACCAGGGAAGTTTTGTCTTAGAAGTCATCATAACGGTCGCCAATTGTGTCTTATCACCTAACTCGGCAAGAAAAATCATTCCGAAGGTGGTAAAAAAAATCTTCCAATCCATGACTTTTCTCTCCCATTCCAATGGTTCCGTTTTTTAGCAGAAGGCTATATCTCACCCGATGTGCCGGATGGTCCTTCGGAGGGCTCGGGCAGTTTCTCCAGCTTCGCCTTTGATATTCTTTGTCCGACCATCTCAACAATTTTTATTCGCTTCGCTTCAATTTCAACCATATCGCCGGCTTGGGGAATCTTTTGCAGGGCCGTCATCAAGAATCCGCCAAGGGTTTCGTATTCCGGAGATTCTGGAAGTTGGATATGATAGTCCTCCTTTAAATCCCTGAGGCTGATGGACGCGTCGATCAGCATCGTTCCATCCGGGAGTAGGATCACAGGACTCTCGATATCGTGCTCGTCCCTGATCTCTCCGATAATCTCCTCCACCAGATCTTCCATGGTGACCAGTCCCGCAACCCCGCCATATTCGTCCACGACCAATGCCATATGAATTCTCTTTTTTTGCATCTCCCTTAAGAGAAGGCTGATTTTCATCGTCTCCGGGATAAAATAGGGGGGCCTGACGATCTTTCGAATGTCGACCTGCCCTCTTGTCTTTGCAAACATGGTGAGAAAGTCTTTCGCATAAAGGATTCCTCTGATATTATTCAATTCTCTTCCAAAAACGGGGTATCGGGAAAATTGTTCTTCCTCGATGACGGAAAGAACCTCCTGGGGTGACCGATCGATTTGAATCGCCACCATCTGCGTGTCGGGGACCATCACTTCTTTGACCGACATATCCGTGAATTCGAAAACGCTTTGAAGGATTTTTTCCTCTGTCGGCTCGAAAACCCCATGCTCCCCTCCTTCCTTTATCAAGAGTTTCACCTCCTCCTCGGTAATGTAGGCTCTTTCGGTAAAGGGTTCCCTGCCGAAGGGTTTGAGGACAAGGGAGGTGCTGAAGGTGAGGAGCTTGACAAAAATGGAGTTGATTTTGGAAAAGGCATCGATGGTTCTTGCTGTCCAGAGGCCAACGGTTTCAGGATGCATCAAAGCAACGGACTTAGGGACCAGTTCTCCGAAGATGACCGTGAAATACGTAATCACCACCACGACGATCCCGATGGAAATCGGTTCGGCCGCAATAGAGACGGCCTTGATGGGAGCCGACTGAAGGACAGGTTTGATGACCTTGACGGCCGCCGCGCCACCCACCGCAGAGGCGAGAACGCTCACGCCCGTGATGCCAATCTGAATGGTGGCCAGAAACCGATCGGGTTCTTGTTTGAACTTTAGAAAAATCTTCGCACTTTTCTTCCCGGTTTCAGCCAGCTGTTTGATATAACTTTTCCTCGCCGTCACTACGGCGATTTCTGTGCCGGCCAAGTAACCGTTTAGAAGGATGAGAAGCGCAATAAGAAACGCCTGATAAAGAAGGTTCTCCATTTCTTGCCTCCCGTACCCCCAAACCTCTGCTCTCTACTGCCCGACTGCAGTGAGCAGAAACCGGGGCACTGTTTTCCTTTTCGACCATGGGGATACCGGTGTCTTGGAAAATTGCGTGCAGAAAGAAAGCTTAGAACTTAATCCTTTTGAGTCGTTCGATGGCCTCTCTCAGCCTTTTTTCATCTACCGTGAGGGCCATTCGGATGTAGCCTTCTCCTTCTTCTCCAAAACCATTTCCCGGGGTGGCGACGATTCCTCCCTGCTCGATCAGCAGCGTGGCGAATTGGGCGGAGGTATATCCTCTCGGCACCCGAATCCAGAGATAGAAGGTGGCCTTCGGTCGATCCACTTCCAGCCCCATCTCTTCGAGGCCCCCGACCATCACATCTCTTCGTCTTTCGTAAGTGTCGATGATTTCCGGAAGCGGGGTGTTAAGATGATTGAGCGCTTCGGTTCCTGCTTCCTGGATCGCTTGGAAGAGACCGGAATCGATATTGGTTTTCACCCTTCCCAATCCGGAAAGTACTTCAGGATGTCCTACGGCGAACCCGATTCTCCATCCGGTCATATTAAAGGTCTTTGAGAGACTATGAAATTCGACTCCCACCTCTCTGGCCCCTTCCACCTCCAAGAAACTGAGGGGCCGGTAGCCATCGAAAGCGATTTCTGAATAGGCTGCATCATGGCACACGACGATCCGGTAGCGCTGGGCAAATGCCACAACCTCTTCAAAGAAGTTTCTCCCAGCGACGGCGGAGGTCGGATTGTTGGGATAGTTGATGTATAAGAGTTTTGCTTTTTTAGCTACGGTGGCCGGAATTTCAGAGAGGATGGGCAGAAAGCCGTTCTCTTTGCGGAGAGGCAAGAAATAAGGCGTGCCTCCTGCAAAGAGGGTCGCGACACGGTAGACAGGGTAACCGGGGCTGGGGACCAATACGATATCTTCCGGATTGACAAAAGCCAGGGGGATGTGGGCAATTCCCTCTTTGGAACCGATCAGGGAGAGGACCTCTGTCGCCGGGTTGAGCTTGATGCCGAATCTCCTTCCGTACCATTCGGCGACGGCCGTCCTGAATTCGATCATCCCCTCATAGGAAGGGTACCGGTGGTTTTTAGAATTTTCCGCTGCTTTTTTTAATCGTTCGATAATCGGTTTGGGGGTAGGGAGGTCGGGATCACCAATTCCCAGGTCAATCACATCCGCTCCTTTTTTCCTCATCTCCTCTTTCTTCTTGTCTATTTCTGCGAAGAGGTAAGGAGGAATCTGATCAATTCTTTTTGCCATCTCGATTCGCATCTTTTTCTCTTTCTTTTTCTGGAGATTTCTTTGACCCTTGCGGATTCCAGATCAAGCCCTGAACAACATGCGGTTGAGGGCAAGTCCGGAATGACGAACGAAGTAATAAGGACTTTTGACACACGACACTATTACCGTACACGTACGGTACCGTTTTCTATTTTTATCTTAAGGACTTTCCGTCCCAAATTCAAGATAAAATATGCTCTACCGAAACGCCTATTTCGCCCCATGATTCTGAAGAGAAAGGGATTTTGTATTGACATCCTGAGCTCTTCCTATCATAATAGTGAGACCCATGACAGGTTTGGATATGAAAAAGAGAATATTTCTGGGATGGATGATCTTGGTGCCCCTTTCCCTTTCCTTTCTTTTTGGCTGTAGCGGAAAGGGAAAGGATGTCAAGAAAATCGAGGGGGACCCTGAGATCCTTTATAAACAAGGGTTAACCCGATTCAATCAGAGAGACTATCCCCAGGCCCTGAAGAAATTCGAAGAATTGAAGTCAAGTTTTCCCGATAGTCCTCCCTATACCCTTTTAGCGGAACTGAAGGTGGGAGATTGTCATTTTCTGCAGAAGGAATACGTAGAGGCGATTGCGGCTTATGAGGAGTTTAAGAAGACCCATCCCAGCCACGAAGAGATTCCTTATGTTCAGTTTCAAATTGGGATGTCTTATTTCAATCAGATGCTGACCCTTGACCGGGATCAGACTTCGACGAAGAAGGCCCTCTCGAGCTTTGAATATCTCATCGCCAATTATCCCCCGAGTCTCTTTACGGAGAAGGCAAAAGAAAGAATTGGTGTCTGCAAGAAGAGGCTGGCTGACCATGAATTCTATATCGGTAATTTCTATTACAAACATGGAAGATATCAGGCCGCGGCTTCGCGGTTTGTGGAATTATTAGAGAAATTTCCTAATGACCCCGACGAGGATAAGACGCTTTACTTATTAGCGAAAAGTTATGTTGAATTGGAGCAATGGGACAAGGCCGAGGCGACTTTTAGAAAGATGATCACCCTATATCCCAAAAGCCCCCGCTATGAAGAAGCCAAGACCATTCTTGATAAGAGTCTAACGGAAAAGAAGATCTCTCTTCGCAAAGCCAAAGCGAAGGAGTCCGAGGAGAAAAACGGAGCTGCCGAAAGAGAACTCGACAAGATCGCCTTGGTCAAATTCGAGGAGGAAGGAAAACGGCCTGTTTCCTTAAAGGAGGAGAAGAAGGCTTCTCCCTCCCCTGTCACGAGCGAGCCGGATAAGGAAATTCCTTCTAAAGAAGAAACCAAAGAGCCTTCTTCACCCACGGTGATAGAGCCTGTTCAAGAGGACCGGAGCCAAGCCATTCCTCTCCCCACGGAGGAGGAGAAGAAGGCTTCCTCCTCTCCTGTCACGAGCGAGCCGGTTAAAGAAACTCCTTCTAAAGAAGAAGGCAAGAAGCCTTCTCCATCCATGGTGATCGAGCCTGTTCAAGAGGACCGAAGCCAAGCCATTCCACTCTTCAGGGAGGCAAAGAAGGGAGACCCCCTTCCAGTATCTCCCTCTTCCCCTTCCGCCAAACCGGCACCTGAGGCAGAGGCAAAACCTGTCGAGGAGAAACAAACGGCTTTATTACCGGGTTCAGCGGTCCCTTCAAAGGAGAAAGAAGGGGTCCCTCCGGAAACCAACGAAGCGAAGCTGGTGGACAAAAGCCAGCCCATCGATATCACCTCCGACAAGGTGGAGGCCTTCTGGAAGCAGAATCTGATCATCTTCAGAGGGAATGTCGTTGCCCGACAGAAGGATATGGTGATCTATGCCGATTCTTTAGAGGCCATGACCCTTGAAGACGGCAAGGGGATCGAGCGGGTGACTGCCGGAGGAAATGTAAAGATCCAACAGGGTCTTCGAGTTGCCAATTGCGAGAAGGCGATTTTCTACAACCTTGACCAAAAGGTGGTTCTGACGGGCGACCCGAAAGTTTCAGAAGGAGAGAATACTGTCTCAGGAGATGAGATCATCGTTGACATCGATAAGAATCGAGTCGAGGTAAGAGGAGGGTCGAGTGGACGAGGAAAGGCGAAGATTCAACCCGGGGAAATTGAAAAGCTGAAATGAGAAGAAATCTCCTCCCCTTTCTCCTCCCAATTCTTTTCCTGTTAGCCTGCCAGGTTTCCGAAGAAGAAAAAATCTATCAAGTTTTGAATCGAAGGCAGGAGGCCCTGCAGAAAAGAGACCTCTCCCTTTACCTCTCCTGCATCTCCAAAGCCTATCAAGATAAGGAGGAAGACTTTAACAGGCTTCAAAAGCGGATCGAAGGGTATTTCAAAACCTTCGACCGAATTTCGTACTCCTGTTGGGATCGATCGGTCCAAGTCGATGGAGAAACCGCGGTAGTCATCCAACCGTTCTACTTAGAAGTGGAAAAAGGAAAGAACAAAAATCACTATTCTGGCAAAGAGGTCCTCTTTTTGAAGAGGGAGGGGAAGAATTGGAAGATCATCAAGGGACTGTAGACCTCAAGGAAGAAGGTTTGGAAATAGGCAGAAGGTACTAAGCAGTAACAATTCATAGATAAAGGTAAGTTTGAAAGTGCAAAAACGCCCCGATGGGGCGTTTCTCTTTTTAGGCTTAGTCCTCAAAAATTGACAATTTGGGGAAGACTTAATAAAATGAAGTGGTTATAGTTCGTTTGGATCAAGTTATGTTTGAAAATCTTTCGGCCAAGTTAGATTCCATTTTTAAGAAACTGAGAGGCCATGGAAAGTTGACGGAGCAAAATATCCAAGAGGCCTTAAAAGAAGTGAGGATCGCCCTCTTGGAGGCCGACGTCAATTTCAAAGTGGTCAAGGACTTTATTCAACAAGTCCAGGGAAGGGCCGTTGGCCAGGAAGTGATGGATAGCCTCACACCCGCTCAGCAATTGATCAAGGTTGTAAAGGAGGAGATGACCTCCCTGATGGGCGGTGAGGAGCAGAAGATTCGTCTTTCGGGAAGCCCCCCTGTTCCGGTTATGCTGGTAGGTCTACACGGCTGTGGAAAAACAACCACGGCCGCTAAACTAGCGCGGTACTTTCAAGAAAAAAAGAAGCGACCTTACCTGGTTCCGGCTGATGTCTACCGACCCGCAGCGATTGAGCAATTGCAGAGATTAGGGGAAGAGCTAAAAGTGAACTTCTATCGTCCCGAGGCCTCCCAAACGCCCATGGAGATCTGCTTAAAAGCAAGGGACTCCGCTCTGAGGGAGGGCTACGACGTCATGCTCATCGATACTGCCGGGAGGCTTCATATCGATGAAGCTTTGATGTTGGAACTCCGGGAGATCAAAACCCAGATCAAGCCCAATGAGGTACTCTTAGTAGCCGATGCCATGACCGGCCAGGATGCGGTAAATATTGCGAAAAATTTCAACGACCGGCTGGGGATTGACGGAGTGATCCTCACAAAAATGGACGGGGATGCACGGGGAGGAGCAGCTCTTTCGATTAAATCCGTGACACAGAAACCTATTAAATTTGTGGGAGTGGGGGAAAAGTTAGATGCCCTCGAGGCCTTCTATCCCGATCGAATGGCCTCACGAATTCTGGGGATGGGGGACGTCCTCACCCTGATCGAAAAAGCAGAAACCGCCTTCGATGAGAAGAAGGCGAAGGAATTAGAAAGGAAGATGCGGAAAGATTCCTTTACCCTGGAGGATTTCCGTGACCAGATTCAACAGGTTCGAAAGATGGGATCGTTGGAGTCGATCTTGGGGATGATCCCGGGACTACCCAAGAAGATGAAAGGGATGGGAGGCCTCGATTTTGATGAGAAGGAATTGGTGAAGGTGGAGGCCATCGTCAATTCCATGACGCCCAAAGAGAGGGCCAATTATCAGATCGTCAACGGAAGTCGGAGATTGAGAATCGCTCGTGGAAGCGGAACCAGTGTTCAAGATGTCAACCGGCTGCTTAAACAATATGCGCAAGCCCGAAAGATGATGAAGCAATTTGCGAAAATGGGAGAAAAAGGATTCGGAAGAGGAAGACCACCGTTGTTTTCCTGATGAGGAAAGAATGCCGTTCAAATTCGAAGCACGAAATCCGAAATCCGAAACAAGCACGAATGTTCAAAATCCAAATGACCAAAACAGATTGAGACAATTTTATACTTTGAAAATGGGGTTTGTTTCGTATTGGTCCGATACGGACGCTTCGCCCGACATTCGAATTTCGGATTTTATGCAATAGAAGGAGGTGGTAGAGAACGATATGCCTGCATCCATGAGGTTAATGAGGTTTGGTGGCAAGAAGAGCCCCTATTACCGAATTGTCGTTTCGGATCTTCGGTTTTCGAGGGCTGGCAAGTTTATTGACCAGGTAGGGACCTATGATCCAAAGAAAAATCCGGCGGAAGTTCAGTTCAAGGAAGAAAAGGCGCTTCAGTGGCTGAGAAAGGGAGCTCAGCCTACCCCAACCGTTCGTCAGCTGCTCATACGGACCGGAATTTCAAAGAAGTTGGCGGAAGGGAAGACTGAATGAGCTGCCTTTTTTCAAACCGTTGCTGAGGACGAATCTCTTCAAGGAGCGGTGCGAAAAGTGGAGGTGGGGTCATGAATGCAAAAGAGCTCGTTGAGTACATCGCCAAGGCGCTGGTTGATTATCCAGATCAAGTCAAGGTCTCCGAAATCGAAGGTGAAAAAACCTCCGTTCTTGAGCTCTCCGTAGCTAAGGAAGATTTGGGGAAGGTGATCGGGAAACAGGGAAGGACCGCCAGGGCCATTCGTGTCATCTTGGGAGCTGTGTCGGCCAATTTAGGGAAACGTTCTGTTTTAGAGATCATTGAAAAATAGTCTATGGAGAAGAATCTTTTCCCCATCGGCAGGGTGGTCAAGCCCCATGGGGTCAGGGGGAAAGTGAAAGTGGAGTATTTCGGGGAAGACCTCGGCCAGCTCTCTTTGTATCGTGAGATCTTCATCATGGATGAACAGGATGAACCCGAGGCCTACGAAGTCTTGGAAGCAATTCCTCAGCCGCCACGTCTCATCCTCCGTTTAAAGGGAATTGAAAGGATCGAAGAAGCAGAGCCTCTGATTGGGAAGGAGATTCTCATCGAGAGAAAATCACTTCTTAAATTGGAAAAAGGGGAATACTATTGGATGGATCTCCTGGGAATGAGGGTCGAAACGGAGGGAGGAAAGCGAATCGGAAAGATCAGGGAAATCTTTCCGACGGGAGCCAATGACGTCTACGTTGTTGAAGGAAGGAGGCGACAAATCTTACTGCCGGCCACAGAGGAGGTGATCCGGAGTATAGACCTTAAAAGAGGGGTGATGAAGGTGGCCCGAATGGAGGGGTTGTGGGAGGATGAAGATGAGGTTTGATATTCTTACCCTCTTTCCCGGTATGTTCTCTTCTCCTCTGCAAGAAAGCATTTTGGGGAAAGCCATTGAGAAAGGGCTCATCGAAATTCGAACCATTAACATCCGGGATTACAGCCCGGATAAACATCAAGTGGTGGACGATACCCCTTACGGAGGGGGACAGGGCATGGTGATGAAAGTGGAGCCCATTGCCCGAGCCATTGAATCGGCCAAGTCTCAAAATCCCTCTGCCCGGACAGTCTATCTGACCCCCCAGGGGAAAAACCTAAATCAGGATTTGGCTCGCGGGCTTTCCACTCAACTCCATCTCATCCTTCTCTGTGGAAGATATGAAGGAGTCGACGAGAGGGTAAGAGAGCTCTTTATCGACGAAGAGATTTCGATTGGAGACTATGTCCTGACAGGGGGAGAATTGGCAGCCATGGTCCTCATCGACGCTGTCGCGAGGTTCATTCCCGGGGTCTTAGGGTCTGATCGCTCGGCCGAGGAGGATTCCTTCTTCAACTCGCTCTTGGAATATCCTCAGTACACGCGGCCTTCCGATTTCAGAGGGAGTTGCGTTCCGGAGGTCCTTCTGTCTGGAAATCATTTGGCCATTTCTCAGTGGAGGAGAAAAGAGGCACTGAGGCGGACATCGCTGAGACGGCCGGATCTGTTGACCAAGGCCAATCTCTCTGAGGAGGACAAGAGACTCCTGGAGAAAATTCTCAGTTCAAAGGATGAGTGAGGAGCGTGGGATAGAATTGTGGAGTTGAAGTAAGCACCAAATCCCAGGGAAACCTAGTGTAGTGTCTCTAACACTTTTTTACAACGCTCGTACAACTGTCATTCCCGCCCCGTATCCAGTACGGGGTAAACTCCAGCGGAAATCCAGGTTATACTCTGGGTCCCGATTTTCATCGGGAACCCTGGATTCCCTCGTATCAAGTACGGGGCAGGCTTATCAAGTCCGGAATGACAACATTGTGAAGTCATGGCTGAGACAGTTCACTCGATGAACGAAAGTTAAAATTCCCGAAGAATTCGTTTAGGTCATTTTGAGATTGGCGATTGGAATTTGTTTGGGAACTGGATTTTGGTATTTGAAATTTGAAATTAAAGCAGCACCTCGTCTGGAAACATGGCGGAGTATAAATGAATGTCGGGATTGGCGTCTAACCTCTATATTGGATTGGTCCACCATCCCGTTTATGACAAGAGGCGAGAGGTAGTGGCCACGGCCATTACCAATTTTGATATTCACGACATTGCACGTTGCGCAAAGACCTTCGGAGCGGGAGGTTTCTTTATTATCACCCCGTTGGAAAGTCAGATTCAGTTAGCAGACAGAATCCTTCGCCATTGGGTGGAGGGTAACGGGTCGACTTACAATCCAACGAGAAAGGAATCTCTTTCTCTCGTCCGGGTCTCACGGAGCATTGATGAAGCGGACCGGGAGATTTCCGACCTCTGGCAGACAAAAGCGAAGAGAATAGCGACAGGGGCTTCCTCTCATCCGAAGAGTATTGATTTTGGGTTCTTAAAGAAGTTATTGAAAGAGGAAAATACCCCTTTCCTCATTCTTTTTGGGACCGGATGGGGTTTGACTCAGGAAGTAAAGGACAGTTCCGATTATGTCCTGGCGCCGATTGAGGGGAAAGGGTATAATCACCTTCCGGTTCGCTCAGCAGTGGCAATTATCTTGGACCGACTATTAGGGGATAGAATGAATAGTTCGGAGTGATAAGTTCGGAGTTCGGAGACAATCTCCAGACTACTCCGAACTCAAAACTCCTAACTGCGAACTGATTTAGGAAGGAGAATTAAAATGAATCTGATGGAATTGGTCGAAAGAGAACAGCTCAGAACGGATCTCCCGGATTTCAGGGTGGGAGATACGATAAGGGTCCACGTGAAGATCGTGGAGGGCGAGAAGGAAAGAATCCAACCCTTCGAGGGAGTGGTTATTCGTAGGAAAAGGGGAGGGATTCGATCGACCTTCACGGTGAGAAAGATCTCTTACGGGATCGGCGTCGAGAGGGTTTTCCCTCTCCATTCGCCGCGGCTCGACCGGATCGATGTGATCAGCCATGGAAAGGTGAGGCGGGCTAAACTTTTCTATCTTCGAGGCCTGAAAGGGAAGGCTGCACGAATCCGGGGCGAAAAGAAACAGGTCGCATAATCAAAAATACCAATAACCAAATCCCAAATTCTAAATAATTTCCAATGATCCAATATCAAGATTTCTGGAATCCGTTTCCTGAAAGTTTCGGTCATTGGTAATTTTGTGATTACTTGGATATTGGTGCTTGGAATTTGGCTATTTCGCGACACTCGATTCAATTCTATGCATTGAGCCATTCCAGGGTTCTTTATGCTGTTTCCATCCCTTCCAACCCAGCCCATGGATTATTTCGAAAAGATGTACTATGGCCGGGATTACCGCCGGATCGCTGGTGTGGATGAGGTGGGGAGAGGTCCTTTGGCCGGGCCGGTTGTTGCAGCGGCTGTTATCTTACCCAGAGATGGGATTAAGGAGCAACTTTTTGATTCAAAGAGAATCTCCTCCCAAAAAAGAGAGCATCTTTACGAAACAATCCTTTCGGAAGCCCAGGGAGTAGGAATTGGAATTGTTGGGCAGGAGGAGATCGACCGCATCAATATTCTCCGGGCCACGCTAAAGGCCATGGCTGTGGCCATTGGAAACCTTTCCCCGCCCCCAGACTTTATCCTTATCGATGGTCTTCAAGGTATTACACTTCCCATTCCTCAGAAACCCATCCGAAAAGGGGATCAGCTCTGTAACTCTATTGCGGCAGCTTCCATCGTGGCCAAAGTAACCCGGGACCGAATGATGCTTGAATGCCATCAGAAATATCCTCAGTATAATTTTGCGAGACACAAAGGCTATGGGACAAAGGAACATCGGAAGGCGATTGAAAAATTCGGCATCTGCGAACTCCACCGGAAGTCCTTCCGGGGAGTTAAAGAATACCTTTGATGGGAGACGCGGGGACACGGAGAAAGGAAGGATCTATTACGGACACGCCCTGAACCATGTTAGGTTCAGGGTTTTGACCCTGAATCCAACGAGGTTCAGGGCAGTCCTGCACCCGACGTGGTGCAGGACGGATTGGAACTCGAATGCAGAAGAAAGACCTCGGGAAAAAGGGCGAGGAGGTGGCGCTTCGATTTTTGAAGAAGAAAGGGTATCGGATTATAGAAACGAATTATGTCTGCAAATTGGGGGAGATGGACCTCGTTGCCAAGGAGAAAGACACCCTGGTCTTCATCGAAGTGAAGACTCGTACCTCAATGCACTTTGGTCCTCCCCAACTGGCGGTGACTCAATTTAAACAGCGGCAACTGTCCAAGGTGGCACTAAATTTCCTTAAAGAAAAAAGGATAGAAGACGTGAAAGCCCGGTTTGATGTGGTAGCGATTCTCCTCGGACAAAGAGGAGAAGAGATCGAACTGATCCGGAATGCCTTTGATTTGAACTGGCCATAACCTTCACACTTCCTCTCCCCTAGGTTAACGCCTCCCAGAGCTAACCTTTCAAACCCAACCGTATTACTTTCACCAATAAAAAAGCCCTCACCCCTTTGTTCGGGTGAGGGCTTTCAATTTGTGTATCAAACAATGACTATTTGTGTTGGTGAGCGATTTTTGTCTCCATGGTTGGGAGTTTTTGAGTGGCTTCTTCCAGCGGTATTCTCATCTTGTAGAATGAACGCCACACGAAGATGAGCCCGACAATAAACAGCGGAATGGCAATGTAGGAAGCGTAGTTCGTGGAACTGGTTTCCTTCGCGTGCACTGTCATCTCGATCGCCATTTCGGTCGCGAGCAGGCCGAACAGAGTCGAAAACTTGATGATGGGGTTCATGGATACGGATGAGGTATCCTTGAAGGGGTCGCCCACCGTGTCGCCAATGACCGTTGCGGCGTGGAGCGGCGTCCCCTTCTGATCGAGATCGACTTCAACGATCTTCTTGGCGTTGTCCCACGCGGCGCCCGCGTTTGCCATGTAGATGGCCTGGAAGAGGCCGAAGCAGGCGATGGAAATCAAATACGCGACAAAGAAGTTGGGGTTCACCAAAGCGAAGGCGAGCGTCATTAACAGGATCGCGATAAAGATGTTCCACATCCCTTTCTGTGCATACTGGGTGCAGATCCTTACAACCGTCTTGGAATCCTCTATATCGGCTGTCTTCTTTTCCAGGTTCATGTTCTTTTTAATAAACTCGACCGCCCGATATGCACCGGTGGTCACTGCCTGCATGGAGGCCCCCGCGAACCAGAAGATCACCGCGCCGCCGCAGATCAGGCCGAGAATGATCGGCGCGTCGGTCAGCTGCACATGAAGCATGTTCTTGCTCTGGAGCAGCAGGATGATCGAGAAGATCATCGTCGTCGCCCCGCACACCGCAGTGCCGATGAGCACGGGTTTGGCTGTTGCCTTGAAGGTGTTTCCAGCCCCGTCGTTGGATTCGAGGTAGAATTTACCCATTTCGAAATCGGGCTCGAACCCGAAGTCCCTCTTGATCTCCTGCTTGATGCCAGGGATGTTTTCGGTCTGCGCCAGCTCAAAGATGGACTGAGCGTTATCCGTGACTGGACCGTAGCTGTCCACCGCGATGTTGACCGGGCCCATGCAGAGGAATCCATAGGCGACCAGACCGAAGGCGAAAATCGACGGATAGTTGATGACCTCAGGTGGGATGAAAAGGCTGACGAAGTACGCGATGCCCAGGAGGAGGGCAATCAGTAAGCCCATGTAGTAGGCGCTGTAATTACCGGAAACGATACCCGACAGTATGGTAAGAGAAGCACCGCCCTCGCGCGACGCGGTCACAACCTCTTGCACGTGCTTCGATTTCGAGCTGGTAAAAATCTTCGTGAATTCTGGGATGAGAACTGCCGCCAGCGTACCGCAGCTGATGATCATGGCAAGGTGCCACCAGACATGGGGCATGGGGGTAAGCACGCCGTCTTTTAGAACCTGGAGGTCGCTGATCAGCAGGTAGCTCATCACAAACGAGGTGCTGATGCACAAGGTGGCGGCGATCCAGATCAGTCTCATGAGGGGCTCTTCGAAATCCATCTCTTTCTTCCCTCTATATTTTACAGAAGAAATGCCCTGATTGACAAAATAGGAAAGCCCGGAGCAGAAGTCCATAAGGAAACGCATTGCGAAAATCCAGACAATGAGTTTGCCCTGGATGGCTTCTTTGGTCCCACTGTCAGAACTTACAACGGCAAGCGTGATAAAAACGATCAGCGCAACGCCAGTAACGCCATAGGTCTCGAAACCGTCTGCCGTGGGGCCCACGCTGTCGCCCGCGTTGTCACCGGTACAGTCAGCAATCACACCCGGGTTACGCGGGTCGTCCTCCTTCACCTTGAAAACAATCTTCATGAGGTCGGAGCCGATGTCGGCGATCTTGGTGAAGATACCACCAGCGATGCGGAGTGCCGATGCGCCCAAAGACTCACCAATGGCGAATCCGAGGAAGCAGTACCCGACGATGTTGCGAGGGACGAAGAGCAGAATGATCACCATCATGACAAGCTCAAGGGAAATGAGGAAGAGCCCCACGCTCATCCCGGAACGAAGAGGGATATTGACCACGTCCCAGGGATTCCCCGCCAGCGAGGCGAAGGCGGTGCGGGCGTTGGCATAGGTGTTGATCCGGATGCCGTACCAGGCTACGGCGTAGGAACCGCCCATCCCCACCACCGAGAAGAGCAGCACCAGCAGCAGTGTGGGAACCCCCTCTCCCTTTAGGGCCAGAAAATAGAAGGACATGGCGGCGGCGATGAACAGGAATAACAAGATAAGGAATTTGCCCTGCTGAATCAGATACGTACGGCAGGTTTGGTAGATGATCTCAGCCACCTTGAGCATCGAGTCATGGGCTCTCAACTTTTTGACTTGGTGCCGCAGAAACAAGCTGATACCCAGCGTACCGGCAATGATGCACGCACCGTAGAACAGAAGATCCCATGGTCTTATGCCACCCAGAAGGGTATAGGGAGCGCCCTTATGCAAGTCGGGTATCGCCAGATCCGCCTCGCTCGCGAGCGCGGCCAGCGGCATGAGGAGGTATGCAGCCACCATGAACAACATTAACTTCGGCCATACATTTTTCATTCTCATAATGCCCTCTCCTAAAAAGTTTGTATTAGGTTAAAACGCTCCTGCAATCGAGCTTTCTGGTAACGAAGCCCGAATTTCTATTGAGGCCGAGAAAATTATCCTAAAACTTATAAGGTAAAGATCTTAATAAGTCAAGAATTGTTTCACAAACTCGCATTAGCCGGAGAACCATCTGTAAGTTGCAGGAATAATTGAAGTAGTTATAAGAGCCCGATAAAACATTGAGCAAGATCATCTGGCGTCTTTCGGGGTTTTAGCCACGGGCCTTAGTAGCCTCGTCTAAATGCCAAAGACAAGTGACCAGAAGGGATGATCAGTGGGGCGACAAGCTGCAGACCCAAATCTAATATGGATTAACCGAGGCTTCGATTTGACAGACCTCTCATTGTTGAGTAAAATTAGTTAAGAAAATAGCTAGGGGAGCTCATTGGGCTGAGAGTCCTTGCCATCAGGACAGGGAGACCCTCCGAACCTGTTTGGGTAATTCCAGCGAAGGGAAGCGGAAAACGAAAAGGAAGCCGTAATA
This sequence comes from Thermodesulfobacteriota bacterium, assembly GCA_047519465.1. Lineage (GTDB taxonomy): Bacteria > Desulfobacterota > BSN033 > BSN033 > UBA1163 > UBA1163. The sequence goes on from JAPVTA010000176.1 coordinate 20,268, forward strand.
CCTCCATTGGAATTACGGCTTTTATTTTTTGTTTTTCCATTGCAAGGAAAGGGAGATGAAGCGAGTATTGACCATTGCGGGATCGGACTCCGGTGGGGGAGCAGGAATTCAGGCAGATTTAAAAGCCATCGCCTTGCTGGGCGGCTACGGGATGACCGTGCTCACCGCCCTCACAGCACAAAACACGGTTGGAATTCAAGGCATCCATGAGGTTCCTGCCCGGTTTGTCGGAAAACAGATCGATTCCGTTCTCTCCGACATCGGCGCTGATGCGATCAAGACAGGGATGTTGGCCAACCGAGAAATTATTGAGGTCGTGTCCCAGAAGATTAAGCAGTATAAGGTCAAGAGGGTGGTGGTGGATCCTGTGATGGTATCAAAGAGCGGGAGATCCCTTCTTCGAAAGGATGCTCAGGATGCTTTCGTCCGAAAATTGATTCCTCTCGCATGGGTGATTACGCCGAATCTTGCGGAGGCATCGGCTCTCGCCGGATTTACAGTGAACTGTCTCGACGGAATGAAGGAAGCCGCCCGTTTCATTCACAAGTTGGGGGCAAGACATGTGGTCGTGAAAGGAGGTCACCTGAAGGGGATGCCGGTTGACCTCCTTTATGACGGGAAAAATTACAGCGACGTGAAAGGACCGAGGGTTAGGTCGAAGAACAGCCATGGTACAGGTTGCACCTTCGCCTCAGCGATTGCAACGCTTTTGGCAAGAGGGGATAGGGTGGATGAAGCGGTGAGAAAGGCGAAGGCTTTTGTCACCATGGCGATCCAATCCGGCCTCAACCTTGGAAAAGGAACAGGCCCTGTCAATCCTTCTGCCTACTGTCAACTTCAACGAAGAAGGTGATTACATGACTCAAAGAATAAAAGCTCAGAAGGGCATCATCACAAAAGAAATGAAGAGGGTCGCCGGAGAAGAAGGGATCTCGCCGGAAAGGCTCCGGGAAAAGATGGCTTCTGGCCGGGTGGTTATCCCGGCCAATCGAAGTCATCTTGGGGTAAGGCCGGTGGGCATTGGAGAGGAGCTACGGATCAAGGTGAATACGAACCTCGGAACTTCTTCCGACCACGTCGATTTAGAAGAGGAGCTGAAAAAACTTGAGGTCTCGATTCAAGCTGGCACCGATGCTGTCATGGACCTAAGCACGGGTGGAGACATCGATGCCATCCGTAAGGAGATCATTCGTCATTCTCCTATCCCCGTGGGGACGGTCCCTATTTACGAAGCCGCTATCCAGGCGGCGAAGAAGAGGAAGGCCCTTGCCAAAATGAGGGTTGAAGATCTCTTCGAAGTCATTGAGCGCCAGGCAGAAGAGGGCGTCGACTTTATAACGGTCCATTGCGGGGTCACCCGGAGTTCCGTGGAGAGGCTAAAGAGGACCCGTCGGCTCTTGGGAGTGGTCAGCCGGGGGGGCTCTTTCCTCATCGAATGGATGGTTTACAATAGGAAGGAGAATCCTCTCTACGAGCACTACGACCGGCTCTTAGAAATTGCAAAAAAGCATGATGTGACTTTGAGCCTGGGAGACGGACTGAGACCCGGCTGCCTGGCAGATGCCACAGACCGTCCCCAAGTGGAGGAGACGATTCTTCTCGGAGAACTGACGGAAAGAGCATGGGCAGAGGGGGTTCAGGTGATGATCGAAGGACCCGGCCATGTTCCCCTTGATCAGATTGAAGCCAATGTCCTTTTGGAAAAGAGATTGTGCAAAGGAGCCCCTTTTTATGTACTCGGACCCTTGGTGACGGATGTCTCTCCGGGATATGACCACATCGCCTGCGCCATCGGTGGCGCCCTCGCGGGCAAGGCAGGAGCAGATTTCTTATGTTATGTGACGCCTTCGGAGCATCTCAAGCTTCCTTCCGTCGAAGATGTCCGAGAAGGAGTGATTGCCACCAGGATTGCGGGTCATGCTGCGGACATCGCCCGTGGGAATAGGATAGCGCTTCAAAGGGATATCGAGATGTCAAAGGCGAGAATGGCTTTCGACTGGGAGAAGCAAATAGAACTTTCACTTGACCCGGACAAGGCAAAGCGCTATCATGAAGAAGGCAAATCCGGAGAAAAAGATGTGTGCACCATGTGCGGAGAGTTTTGTGCCATCAAAAGGCTAAAGAATTTCTTTAACAAAGCTCCATAGGCCGGTGTGCCCGAACCATGTGAGGTTCGGGGCTGCCATGCCTGGTACCATATTGCAGGGCCATGCACCCTGCGGGGCATGGGGCAGATCGCAGGCGTCAAACCTGAAATCTGAAATCGCCAATCCAGAACCCAAAGAAGGGGGGACAAGCCATGGCTAAGAAGATTAAGAAGGTAAAAGCGAAGACAAGAAAGGTGGCAAAAGCGAAAGTTGTGAAGAAACCCAAAAAGAACGAGGTGGCCCTGCTGAAACAACAATTGGCGAAGTTGAAAAGAGAATCGAATGCGAAGGAAGCCGAAATGAATCGGTTAAAGGAGGAGGTTGAGTATAAGAATAGGCAGTTAGCTTCTAAAGATGTGGACATGGAGAGCTACAGGAAAGTTACCGAAGAAAAGATTTTTCAGCTTGAGGCAAAGGTGAAGGAGTTAGAAGGAAAAATCGGCGGACCCTCCTTCACTTCGTGAGCGGTCGATCGATCATCCCACCCTTTCTTCTTTTCCGAGAGGAGAGGGTGGGGGTAAATATTCAACCCCTACAATTTGTAACAGAACAGCAGTCCAGCCTTCGTGCGAAATCGGTCATTCCTCCCTTGTTTATTCTTTTGAAATCTTCCCTTTCAAAAATTCTAAAAAGGGTGTATATTCCAAGCCATGATCGCTGATTCAGGCACTTGCTGGTCCGGGTGTCGGGCCGACCGGAGGAGAAACCCATGGATTCTCAACGCGTGTACTACTTAGATGCGTCGGTATTATTTAAGCTCGCAGTAAAGGAGAGTGGTAGCGAGGTGGTCGAGAAATATATGGCTGCGGAACCGACATCCACATTCTATGCCACGTCGCTCTGTTTTGCGGAGGCTCTTGGGATATTGAGGTCGACCTATTTCCACAAAGGAATCGATCAAGAGACGTACTCTAAAGCGGGCGATATCTTAAGAGGTTATGTGGGCGATCGCATTGCCCTCGCTGATATGGACATCTCGGATAGCGAGGTGTTCTGGGAAGTTGAGAAAACAGCGAAGCGCTGCGGTCTCGACATCGCCGACGCTTACGAGATTGTGACGGTTAAGAAAGATTACTTTGTCAGGTTTCCTGAAGCACAGCCGATCCTGGTGACCGCGGATTCAAGGCTCGCGGAGGCTGCGCGGAAGGAAGGCCTTAAGGTCTGGGACTGCCTCAAGGAAAAGATGCCCTAACGTCGGGTAGGATTCTTAATTCTGCCGTGAACGGTCCAGCACCTCTCTCACTTTTTTTGCCAGGGCATCCACTGTAAAGGGCTTCTGGATATAATGGACACCTTCCATCCTTCGCCCGCTGGCGCTTCGTTTCTGCCTTCTTAAGTTTAACGAGTTGCTTGCGTAAAACCTCTACTTCCTCAATGAGCTGCTTTTTTGTCTTGCATGGATCTTTCATCCCGGCACCCTCACAGATTGGTTCGGAGTCGATCGCGCGGAGTCTGGATTTCTATCCATCCCCCGGTTTTGTAGGCAACAAAAAAGCCCTCATAGTCCCGTCCTTTGCAAACCGCAGGCAGGGTGGACCTATGAGAGTCCATTTTTCTTGTACGATCGGGGTTTACCATTACCTTTCTCGCCGTTAAAGAATCAATGGCCCCTACTCTGATTTTATCTATTGGTAGCCATTATATACGAATCCAACTCGGTGACAAATTATTTTAAGGCTAATTATTTTTAAGGGTTAGAGGATCTCTCGACCTATCCCAGGGACTCGCCGAGGTAGGCTTCACGCACCATTTCATTTTGACGCAGATTCTCAGCCGTGTCGGTCATCACCACCCTACCCGATTGAAGCACGTAGCCTCGACCCGCAATTTGAAGAGCCATTCGAGCATTCTGCTCTACCAGAAGGATGGTCGTGCCCTCTGTGTAAAGCCGGCGGATGATCTCAAAGATGCCTTCGACCAACACAGGCGCCAACCCCATGGAAGGCTCATCCATTAAAAGGATGCGCGGGTTGACCATCAGCGCCCGGCCCATCGCAAGCATCTGCTGTTCTCCGCCGCTGAGCGTTCCCGCCACCTGTTTGTAGCGTTCCTTCAATCTGGGGAAGAGGTTGAAGACTCGCCCCAGATTTTCTTTGACGCGCTTTTGATCGAGGATAGCAAAAGCGCCCATCTCAAGATTTTCGGTAACTGTGAGACGTCCAAAGACGCGGCGCCCCTCAGGAACGTGCACCACCCCTTTGGATACGATTTCGTGAGGAGGATAGCGAGTGAGTTCCTCCCCGTCGAGGCGGATCGATCCCGGGTGTGGCCGTAACAAGCCGCTCGTGGTCCTGAGCAAGGTACTCTTGCCCGCTCCGTTGGCTCCTATCAGAGTGACAATCTCTCCTTTCTCAACGGTGAGGGAGACCCCTTTGAGGGCATGAATCTGTCCATAATAGGTATGCACATCTTCGATTTCGAGAAGTGACATATGACTATTTGACTACGAGACTATAAGACTACACGACTACTTGACTGCCTCTTCCCAAATAGGCTTCGATCACTTTTGGGTCCTTCTGAATTTCAGCCGGCGTACCTTCTGCGATTTTTTCTCCGTAGTCTAATACGGTGACCGTTTCGGAGATACCCATCACAACCCTCATCTGATGTTCGATGAGAAGGATCGTGATCCCGAGCCCATCACGGAGATGCCGAATAAAATGCATCATATCCTGCGTTTCTCGCGGATTCATGCCCGCAGTGGGTTCGTCAAGTAGTAAGAGTTTGGGACGGGCTGCCAAGGCTCGCGCGATTTCCAAGCGCCGCTGTTCACCATAGGGAAGATTCTTCGCGAGGAAGTCACTCTTACCGGTTAGCCGGACGAACTTGAGCAGACGCTGCGCATCCTTTGCTGCTTCTTTTTCCTCCCGACGGGTAGCAGGTAATCCCACCACAATGCCCAAGAACCCTGCCTTCAAGCGGCCATGGAAGCCCACGAGGATATTCCCCAGAGCTGTGAGGTTCGGGAAGAGACGAATATTCTGATAAGTTCGGCAGATCCCCAGGCCGACGATTCGGTCGGGGAGCAGCCCGACGAGGGAGTGGCTGTTAAAGAAAATCTCTCCGGCTTCAGGCCGGTAAAAACCAGTGACGCAGTTGAAAAGGGTCGTCTTGCCGGCACCATTGGGTCCGATGATGCTTTGGATACTGTGTTCTTTGATCTCGATGTCCAAATCGCTCAGCGCAACTAATCCGCCGAAGCGCTTCGTCACTTTTCGTGCTGAAAGAATGGCCACAAGACTTCTCTATCTTTGAGGTTCTAACTCGGATGATGATTCGGAATTTGTTTCGACCGGTTCTCCTTCATGCAACTCGTGCCGGTGCAAAGCTTCCGGCCAAAGGCCTTCTGGCCGAAGAAGCATCATGGCTACAAGAGCAGCGCCATAGACGAAGAGGCGGTAATCGGCAAACTCCCGCAGCAACTCTGGGAGGCCAACAAGGGCGAAGGCTCCCACGAGCACACCAGGGATGCTTCCCATCCCTCCCACGATGATCAAACAGAGAATGTTGATGGAAATCATGACATTGAAACTGTGTGGATAGACCGAGCCCAGCTTGCTGGCGAAGATCGCTCCACTCAGGGCAGAAAAGGCGGCTCCGGTGGCGAAGGCCAGTAGCTTCGCGGAGACAAGATTAATCCCCATCGCTTGGGCGACGTCTTCGTCTTCGCGCACTGCCATCCAGGCGCGTCCCAACCGAGAATCTCTTAAGCGCAAAGAGATGAAACCGACGAGCAGGCAACCGGCGAGAATGAGATAGTAGATCTGTTGAGGGGTGGCGAACTCGATACTGCCAATATGGGCTTTTGGAATCTTACCGATGCCTTGTGCTCCACCCAACCACGGTCGCAAGAAATCAGAGAGCACAAGAATGCGGATGATTTCGCCAAAGCCAAGGGTCGCAATGGCAAGATAATCGCCGCGCATCTTGAGAACGGGGATGCCCAGAAGAACCCCTGACAGCACTCCCATGAAGATGGCGAAAGGAAGAGCTTCCCAAAAGGTAAGGTTAAAGAAGCCCAACTCAGGAGAGGTTAATATCGCAACGGTATAGGCGCCGATAGCGAAGAATGCGACATAACCCAGGTCCAACAAACCGGCGAATCCAACGACAATATTCAGTCCCAGGCCCAAGAGAACATACAGTCCCACAATCGTCAGGACTTCGCTGAGGAAAAGCCCCAGAATCTGCGGCAAAACGAGAAAGATCATGATGAGGAAGAGGAGGCTCATTACCCTTAACATTCGCTGGCTCGTTGGAGAGAGATGTCTTACGCCGTCTCGAATTGCATTTCCTTTTTGAGCCCAAAAGTAAGAGAAGGCAGCAATCAAAACAGACAATCCGATAGCGCCATGAAGCGTCAGTCCATTAGCCGTGAAGAACAACTCATTAATGACGGCAATGGGCCCCCAGAGGGCGAAGGTGGGCCGCAATAAGTCCTGCAGAACGCCTGCACCAACGACACTGCCTAACGAGGTGATCAACGTCTGACGAAGAAGTCTTGGTGCAAGGCAGAGGAGACCTGCGAGAAGACCGCTTAGGGCTCCGGCACCGAGGAGCAGAGGGACGCCCGATTTTATGCCCTGGTCGAACGTCAGTAATCTATACAGGAGAGGCGAGGCATTGATAAAGACCCTCCGCAAATTGATCAGTCCCCCAACGATGACCGGTACAGCCAAGATGCCTCCAACGATCAATCCTGAGGTGAAGCCATTCATCAGAGCGCAGAGGGGCTCATTTCGTGACGCCTTTTTCGCTGCCAGATAGGCCATAAACAGCACGACAACCAGCAAGAGGGTATGGCCCATTGAGATGATATGGCTAATGATATCGCGTTGGCTAAAAGCTTCGATCATTCCGATGAGTGCCAACAGGGCTTCTACGACACCGCCAATCAGTCCAATTTTAATTGCCTGTTTCATATTGGAGTGACTAAAGTGCTAAGGTTAAAAGTGACTAAAGTGAAATACTCCGAACTCAATACTCCGAACTTATTTAGGCCTTTTTAATAGCCAGTCGTTCTCCCAATATGCCGGTGGGCCGAAAGATCAGTACGAGGACGAGCAAGATAAAAGCAATGGCATCTTTGAGTTGGTAGGGCGCAACAATTCCCAGACCGTCCAGGAACAGGCTGGGTCCCACCGACTCAACAAGGCCGAGAAAAATGCCGCCCAGCATGGCTCCGGGAATATTCCCGATACCTCCCAATACCGCTGCGGTAAAGGCCTTAATCCCGGGAATAAAACCCATGAAGAAGTGAACCTGCTTGAACATCACCGCATACAAAACCCCTGCTGCTCCGGCGGCCATCCCGCCGATCACAAATGTGGTTACAATCATCTTGTCGATGTTGATTCCCATCAGTGAAGAAATTTCCTTATCTTCAGAGACGGCCCGGATGGCTTTTCCCATGCGGGTACGCTGTATAAAGGAATAAAGAGCAGCCATCAATAGAGCCGCCGCTACAATCACGACTCCCTGAAACTTTAGAATCCGGAATTCCCCGATCATCCATTCTCCTTCCAGGATTTTCACCACTGGATAGGCCTGGAAACCAGAGCCATAGAGTCCTCGAAACGTATATTGGAGGAAGAAGGAGGCTCCGATGGCAGTGATGAGGGGAACCAGACGGGGCGCCGTTCGCAAGGGACGATAAGCGATTCGCTCCAGAAGGACTGCGATGAAGGTGGAGGTAGCCATGGAGACAATGAAGATAACGACTAAACTGATGATCGGGTGACTATCCAGAAAACCGGAGGAGTAAAAGGCCGCCGCCACGTAATAAGCTGTATAAGGGCCACTCATGAAGACTTCGCTATGAGCGAAGTTGATCATTCGAAGAATGCCGTAGACCATGGTGTAACCCATGGCGATGAGGGCGTAGATGCTCCCCTGGGCCAGCCCGAAGATGATGAAGTCAAACCAGTGGTGAGAGGTGTATCGGCCTTCGGATAAGGTGGCTGTGGAGCCCCAGATCACTAACGTTAAAACTGCCGCTCCGATGAACCACATAATGGCATCGGAAGGAGTTATCCTTTCTCTCCAACGTTTTAACACAAAGGCTCCCTTCCCTTGGGATTGTTTAGCCAGAATTTTACTCTTGCTTTGAGGGAGCGGTCAAGAGGGGGTTCGTTTCATGGATGAGAAGCCTTCCTTTTTTGGGATGAGCCAAAGAAAACTTCTTTTCCTGGCTCATCCCTCGTTGACAGGAAACGCATTCTTGCAAAAGAATCAAGTTTCCCCTGTATTGAATTTAATAAGGCTTCCAGAAGGGTTTGTCTGGAAGCACCAGTTTCTTGATATTTTCGGGGCTCGTTTTATAGATCGCAATTCTTGGATCGGCACAGTCGCCATATTTATCGCAGGAAAGGTTTCCGGTCAGCCCTTTGAAGTTCTTCGTGGCATAAAGGGCGTCGGTCAATGCCTTCCGGCCGATATAGAGCGTCCCGTCTGGAGCCTTCTTGGCCACCCTCTCAATGGCAGCAAAAATCATCATCGCCGCATCATACGCATGGGCATGGAAGGGAGCGATCGGCTTTTCGCCATACCTTTTCTGGTGCTTCTCCAAGAAAATCTTATAGCCTTCACCAAACGCCGAGAAGTCAGGGCTGGAGTGATACATGCCAACAGCAGCCTCCCCTGCCGCCTTATAAAAGTCTGGGGAGAATATCCCGTCGGCACCCATCAGAGCAACCTTCTCCAGTCCCTTTACTTCTTTCGCTTGGCGCGTGATGTGGCCACCCGCTGCGATGAAGACGGGGTAATAAATGAGTTCCGGCTTCCCTGTGGCGATTTTGGTTAATACCGGTCTCATGTCCGTGTCGTTACGGTCAACCGCTTCTTGAGAAGTAATAATCCCACCCAGTTTCTTGAAGGTCTCAGCAAAAATAGCCTGTAGTTTTTCGGCATAGATGCTTCCATCGTGAATCGTGGCTGCTCTTTTAATTTTCAACTGTTTGAACGCAAATTGAGCAGCGACGGCACCTTGAACTTTATCGTTGTGAGCCGTACGAAGAAATCCCTCATATTCGGGCCCACGTTTCGGATCGGTCAAATCCGGCGAGGTAGCGGATGGGGAAACCGTCACGATACCGGCTTTCCATAGGATGGGTGCACCGGGCCGAGCTTCGCTCGAGCAGGTTGAGCCAATCGCCGCTATAATGGTCGGGTCAGAGGCGAGTTTGGCGGCTGCTGCCTGGCCTCCCTCCGCATTACAGCCGGTATCCTGGACGCTTAGCTTGATGGGGAACCCGAGAATCTTGCGTCCCTTGTCTTCGATCGCTATTTCGACGCCACGCCTGGTGTCTGTTCCCAGAGAGGCGTCCGGCCCTGCCACAGACATCCAAGCAGCAATGTGGATGGGTTCGCCAGGCTTGATCTTCACCACACCGATCGGGTCTTCATATTTGAAATCCATTTTTGCCTTTTGAGCCCATGCCTTTGATCCCATCGAAACCGTCCCAACGAACACCGCAATAACGACGATCAATAGAACCGACAGACGCTTCATAATAGCCTCCTTTCACATCCATTGGAAATTCAAGCTTCGAATCTCAGCTTTATTCGATGTACTTTCTTACCGCTTGGAGTCCTCTCCATAAATGTTCTTCTTCATGAGGTTCGATGGTGTAAATCGGATTGAGTTTATACTGCAATAGGAGAGCAAAGAATTGGTCGAAATCGAATCTTCCTTCCCCCATCGGAAGATGCTCATCCATCTCTTTGTGATTGTCGTGGAGGTGGACCTCACTCAAATATCCCCCCAAAACCTCCATCCAAACGGGAAGAGGGGCCTGGCTGAAGACGTTGTGGTGGCCTGTGTCGAAGCAGAATCGAAAATGGGGTGAATCGATCTCTTCCAAAAGGTTTCGGATAGGCTCGGGAGTCTCTTCAAAAACATTTTCGATGGCAAGGGTCAACTCCATATCCTCTGCTCTCTTAACCAGAGGTCTCCATGTTTGGAGACTGCTCCCGAGCCAGAGCTTGATGTTTCCGTCGAATTTCCATCTCTCGTATCCTGGATGAAAGACGATCATCTTGGGTTTGAAGAAATGTGCCAATTCGATCGTCTTCGAGAGTCGATCACGGGTCGCCTCTTTGACCCTTCGGTCCACTCCTCCAGGGCTTAAATCCATGAACGGACCATGCAAAGTGATCTCCAACTCGTTTTCTTGCAGTTTTTCCGACAGGCCTTGGACCTCTCTCTCACGGCAAGTATCCAAATCTTCTGCACTGAAATAGATTTCAGGATGGATTTGGTTCTTGATTGCAAACTCGATGCGCTGAAGAAGCATTGTGTAGGGGACATTAATATGAATGATAGCCACAGAAGGGCTTTCCTTTCTCTCCAGCAATTTGTTATTCTTATATCATCCCCAAAAATAAAACTCAATTCCCTACCTGTTGTTCGCCGATCCCTTACGTCGCAGTCAAGACTCCAGCAACGCAAAGGCCTTTGAAAGGCTTTCCTTGTTTCCTATAAGGTAGAGGATGTCCCCTGTGACAAAGACAAAATCAAGTCCTGGACTTGCGATCATTTCGTTTCTTCGTTTTACCGCAATCACCGTGGCCCCCGTCGTAGAGCGTATCCTCAGTTCTTTGATGGAGCGCCCGGAGGCATAGGAATGGTCTCTGACCAGGTAAGTTTCCGTGTCGATATCAACAAGGATTTCGCATTTTTCTGGCAGGTCTTTTGCCGGGAGTTCCACCCGCCTCAAGACTTCGTAACTCTTGCTCCTAACCCTCTCGATCTGCTCGGTCATGAGATTTTTGGGAACCTGATAGTGATGGAGCACCTTTGCGAAAATTTCGATCGATGTCTCGAACTCTTCAGGAATGACTTCGTTTGCTCCCAATTTGAGCAAATCCTCAACCTCCACCGTATAACGGGTTCTCACTATAATATAAAGTCTGGAATTTTCTTTCCTTGCCACCTGAACAATTCTTCGGGTCGAAGCAGGATCAGAGATAGCCACGACAAGCATTCTCGCTGTAAGGATCCCCAATTTGCGGAGGATCTCCGGACTGGTTCCATCCCCGTAAAAAATCGGTTCCCCTTTCTTCTTCATCTGGATGACGGTATCATTATTTATCTCAAGGACGACATAAGGTACCGATGACTCCTTTAAGACCTCCGCCAGATTTCTTCCGTTTAAGCCAAATCCAACGATGATCACGTGTCCTTCTCTCTTTGAAGGGAACCCCTCCTTTTCGGCTATTCTTCTCATCCTGTCCAGACGCTCAAGGAGCTTTCTTGAACTCATCCAGCTTGAGATCCCGGGGGAGGCTCGAAGGATAAACGGGGTTAGAACCATGGTCAACACCGAGGCGGAAAGGAAGAGTTGGTAAAGGTCTTCTGTGATGAGGCCAATGGACTTGCCAGCCATAGCAAGGACAAAAGAGAATTCACCGATCTGAGCCAGGTGGAGACCGGTCTGGAGAGAGACCCGGACAGAATGGCCGAGCAAGTGGACAGAGAAGAAGCCTGTAAGAGTTTTTAGCAGTAAAATGATGATGACAGCGCAAAGAACGGCCACGAGATTTCCGCCGAGAAATCCTAAATTCATCAACATCCCTACAGAGATGAAGAACAGCCCGTTGAAGCTATCCTTGAAGGGTAGGATGTCGGAGATCGCCTGATACGCATATTCCGATTCGGAAATGACCAATCCTGCGAGAAAGGCTCCAAGGGCCAAAGAGAGTCCCAGCCTCGAAGTCAACAAAGCTGTTCCGAGGCAGAGCAGGATGATGGTGATAATGAAGAGTTCGCGGCTTCGAGTGCGGACGATCTGGTGGAGGATATTTGGGACCAGCCATCGGGCGCTGAAAATGACGATGAAGAGGATGGTGGCCGACTTGGAGAAAGTCCATAAAAGCGAAGCAACACTTCCTTGATGGCCTGTCAGGAAAGGAATCAGGAGCATGAAAGGGACAACACACAGATCCTGAAAGATCAGAATCCCGATGGAAAGGCGCCCGTGAGGAGAATCCATCTCGGCCCGGTCAAGAAGCATCTTCAAGATAATAGCGGTGCTACTTAAAGCAACGAGAAATCCTGTGAAAAGGGATTCATTCAATTTTCCAAGGAATGGGTAGGCGATTGCCGCCGTGACAAGAAGGGTCAGCAGGACCTGGGAAAATCCCCCTCCCAACACAGCAGAGCGAATCCTTTTGAGATTTCTGAGAGAAATCTCGAGTCCAATCGTGAAGAGTAGAAGAATGACTCCAACCTCTGCGAGAAGTTCCACTTCCCGGACCTGTCGGACGATTCCAAAACCATGGGGACCCAGAGCCGCTCCGGCGATGAGGAATCCTACGATCGAGGGGACCCTCAATTTTTGGAGAAGGAAAACGACAAAGGCAGAAGCCCCGAAGATGATGACCAATGTTTTCAGAAAATGAAGTTCCATGGTCCGTCCTTGCACAGGTATTATAACCGAAATGAGAGGATTTTTTGGTAATTTATAATGAGCGATTACTGAGCCCTTAAGTCCGAACTTGGCTCCCATTGCATTAGAGGGAAAGATTATGGTATAAAATCCAAGGGAGGATTTATGTTTAATATCGGATTCCCGGAACTGTTGATCATCGTGGCCATCGCCTTGATTGTCTTCGGTCCTAACAAATTACCGGAGCTGGCGAGGGCTTTCGGGAAAGCAATGAGGGAGTTTAAGAAGGCGACCGAAGAGGTAAAAGAAAGCTTTGAGGCCGAGACGAGAGACTTAGAGGAAATTAAACAGACCCTCACGGACAAGAGTCTCTTGGCCGATTTAGCCGAAGAGCTTTCCCATGAGGCCCCCACCACAGAAGTGACATCCGCACATCCGGAGCCCTCTCTCCCTTTGGAGGCACCTGCCCTTGAAGGAGCTTCTGCTCAAACCGAAGGGAAAAACGTAAAAGAGGAAAAGAAGGAGGAACCCGAGAAGGCCAAAGAAGGGATTCCCTCCCATGGATGAAAAGAAACTCCCCCTCACCGCTCACCTCCAAGAACTGAGGAAGCGACTCATTTTGTCGTTTATCGCGATGGGGGTGGGTTTTATCCTCTGCTACGCTTTCGCTGATTCTATCTTTAACATCCTTGCCGTCCCGCTCAGGAACGAACTGATGCCCAAAGGGGGATCTTTGATCTTTACGGGCGTCGCCGAAGCGTTTTTTGCATACATGAAAGTAGCGTTCATTGCGGGGATCATCGTCACCTCGCCCTTTATCCTTTACCAAATCTGGGCCTTTGTCGCCCCGGGTCTTTATCAAAGAGAGAAAAAATACGTGATCCCTTTTGTCCTTGGGGGGTCACTCTTTTTTGTTTTAGGAATTCTCTTCGGATATTATGTTGCCATTCCTGTCGGTTTTAAGTTTCTTTTGGGTTACGCCACGGACATCATCAAGCCCATGCCGAGCATGAAAGAATACCTCTCTTTTAGCCTCAAGTTTTTACTAGCCTGCGGTCTGGTTTTTGAATTTCCCGTGGTCTTAGTTCTTCTATCAATGATCGGAATTATCGACGCGAAGATGTTGGCCCGAAAGAGGAAATACGCCATCCTCCTCATTTTCATCGTTGCGGCGATCGTTACCCCGTCCCCTGACATGATCTCTCAGGTGCTCATGGCCCTCCCTCTGATGGGACTGTATGAGGTGAGCATCCTACTCTCTAAAATTTTTGGGAAAAAACCCTCACCGGTTTCTTCTGAAAGTGATGGGACGAAGGCAGAATCCCCTGCTTCCACTTAATCAATCATGGTCGAATCCTCTTACAAGATAACCCGATGGCCCGAGAAGGAGAGACCCAGGGAACGGCTTCTTCAACACGGGCCTCAACCCCTTGCCGAGGCGGAACTCTTAGGTATTTTACTTGGGAAAGGGACAACAAGGAAGACGGCCGTCGATTTAGCGAGGGAACTCTTGGACCAGTATCAATCCCTTCAGAAGCTCTTTTCTCGTTCCCCTTCGGAGTTGATGAAGGTCAAGGGGATTGGATCTGCCAAGGCCGCTACGCTCTCTGCTGCGTTTGAGCTGGTGAGAAGGATTCAATCCCAGAAAGAAAGCCCCAAGATTTCTTTCAAGCGATCTGCGGACGTGGCAAACCACTATCTGCCGCTGATGAGGGATCTCAGGAAAGAGGTCTTCAAAGTCATTCTTCTCAATCGAGCGAATCGTTTGATTAAAGACGTGACGATCTCAGAAGGGACACTTGAGGCGAGCATTGTCCATCCCAGGGATGTCTTTCGTGAGGCTCTGTTGGAACCTGCGGCAGGAGTCATTTTGATCCACAACCACCCGAGTGGAAACCCAAGCCCCAGTCAAGAAGATCTCCGAATTACCAAACAGATAACAGAGGCAGGTCGGCTTCTTGGAATCAAGGTTTATGATCATATCATCTTGGCAGGCGAGAGTTATCGAAGCCTGGCAGATGAAGGACTAATTTGAAAATAAGTTCGGAGTTTACAGTTCGGAGTTCGGAGCAAAATCTTTAATACGAATGCTTTAGGCTCCGAACTCATTACTCCGAACTCTGAACTTGATATGGCAGGCGTTCTGGTCACAGATGGCCACTTTAGAAAATCATTGGCTGCGGTTCGGTCCCTCGGTCGGAAAGGGATTCCCGTCACCGTAGGAGAACGGACATTCTTGAGTACCTCTTTTTTTTCGAAGTATTGCACCAAGCGTCTGGTCTACCCTTCACCACAGCAATCGCCAAATCGATTCATCGAATTCTTTATGAAGGAGATTAAAAAAAGACAGTACGACTGCCTCTTCTCTATGGAAGAGGAGACGCTGCTTTTATTGGCAAAATATCATTCTGAAATCTCCGAATATACTTACTTCCTCGTTCCTGATTTGAATAAGATTGAGTTCGTTCGAGACAAAGGAAATCTTATGCGGTTTGCGGAAGCCCACGGGATTCCAACCCCCAAGACATTCTACGTCCTCCCCTCTCCTTCGTCCTCTCTTTCGATTCCCATCCCAGCGGTGATCAAGCCGCGGATCAGCTCCGGCTCCTTTGGCATTGTCTATGTAAAGAAGAGGGGGGACCTCAGCTCCTCTTATCGAAACGTCCATGGACGATATCCCTTTCCGCTAATTCAAGAATGGATTCCTGATGGAGGGGGGACTTTTGGGCTATCCGCCCTGTTTGATGAGGCTTCGAATGTCAAGGCTGCTTTCGTTCATAAGAAGTTGAGGATGTACCCGATTCAAGGAGGTCCCAGCACATTGGCGGAAGGAGTAGAACATCCTCAGATCAGGGAGCTGGGCCTGTCCCTCCTAAAATCATTAAACTGGGCCGGCGTGGGGATGGTCGAATTCAAAGTCGATCCCAGAGATGGAATTCCAAAACTGATGGAGGTCAATCCCCGCTTTTGGGGTTCATTACAGCTGGCCATTGTCTCCGGAGTTGATTTTCCCTTTCTTATTTTGAAGATGGCCAGGAAGGAATATTTTGAACCCGTTCTTCAGTATGCCGTCGGGAAACGGTTTCGCTGGCTTCTCTTGGGGGATATCCTCCATTTTCTCAACCATCCGGAACGTTTTGGCCTTCATCCTTCGTTCTTCAACTTCTTTGATCCCGATACTTCCTATGATGCTTTTTCAAAAGACGATCCCCTTCCGCTGTTAGGATCGGTTGCAACCTTCCTGACCTTCCTGTATGATGGGGAGATGAAACGATTCTTGGAGAGAAGATAGCTTAATGACAAATGTCAAAGGTCAAAGTTCAAAGGAAATCCAAATTTCAAAAATCGAAGATTTTGAGAGTTTGTCATTTGACCGGAACGTGCCCCGTCCCGCCAAAGCGGGATAGGCGGGGTCAAGTCGATTAGACCCGACCACGGGGGGCACAATATCAACGAAACTTCCTTTGCTCGCATTCTGCTCGCCACTGCGTGCCCTGGAAGCCCCGCCCTTGGGCGGGGAGCTTCATATTTAGATCTCCAAGTCTAATTTTATATACCGAAGCAGAAACCGTCCATGAAAGATACGAGAAACGGTAGGAGCCAATCGGATAAGATCTGTATCCTCGTCCCTGCCTATAACGCCCAGGACACGCTGGGCTCTGTCCTAAAGAAGATCGAGCCTCTCAAAAGCGATATCGTCGTCGTCGATGACGGATCTTCAGATGAAACGAAGCGATTGGCTTTGGAAAATAGAGTTCAACTCGTGGAGCACCCCCTTAATCTTGGAAAGGGGGCGGCCCTTCGGACAGGATTCCAATATATCTTACAAAAAGACTATCGGGTGGTGATCACGCTGGATGCCGACGGTCAACATGATCCCGGAGAAATCCCGTTCCTTCTCAAGATCTTCCAAAGCGTCAAACCCGATATCCTCATCGCCTCACGGGCAATGGAGTTTGGGAAGATGACCTTTCTTCGCCGTTTCTGGAATCGTTTGGGGGCGAAGGCGGTTTCACGCCTTTGCCACTCGGACATTACGGATAGTCAGTCCGGGTTTCGACTCATTCGAGCGGAGGTATTAAAGGCGGTCGCCCTCTCGACATCTCGATTTGAAACAGAATTGGAACTCCTGATCAAAGCTTGCAAAAAGGGGTTCAGTGTGTTATCTGTTCCTATCAATACGCCCAGGATTGACGGAACTGGCTCCAGCCATTTCAGGCCGGTAGCGGATACCTGGATGGTGTGTCTGCTTTTTCTTCGGGGTCTGTTCTGGTGAGGAGGAAGATGGATTTTTATCAGCGAGCGAAGCGTTATTCTATAGAAAAATTCACGACGAGTGCTCTTTCGCTCCTGGCTGGCGCCTCCTCAGAAAATTTGATCCGTCTGACCTATCTTGCGGAGAAGATCCCCCAGAAGGAATCCTACCGAGAGAAGATTCGATGGATTCGCACGCTGTTCCAGACCAATCATCCCGGTCTCGCGATTGCCCGAAGAGTGCTGAGTGAGACCCATCCCCATCACCGTCAAAAGCTTATCTCCAACTTCATCGTTAGCCAACTTCTGGTGGGCACGAACCGGAGAAAAGCCTTTGAGGCAGAAAGGGGATTCTATCCGCCGGATGCCATGTTGATCAGCCCGACGATGCGGTGCAACCTGAATTGCTACGGTTGTTATTCAGGGGTCTATTCCCAAGAGGATCTTCCTTATGAGGTGCTGGATCGGCTCACGGGGGAATGCAAAGAGATGGGCATCCATCTGGTCATGATGACAGGGGGAGAACCCTTCTTGAGGCAGGATCTCTTCGACCTTTTCGAGAGACACGACGATGTGATGTTCCAGGTCTATACCAACGGCACATTGATCGACGACAAGATGATCGATCGATTTGTGGCTCTGGGAAACGTCGTCCCCGCGATTAGCCTCGAGGGGCTCAGAGAAGAAACCGACGGAAGAAGGGGACCGGGGCAATTCAATCACATCCTGCGGGTGATGGATGGACTTAAGGAAGCAGGAATCTTTTTTGCCGTCTCCACGACGCAGACTTCCCGAAATCATGACATCCTGACAAGCGATACCTTCGTCGATTTTCTGGTGGAGAGGGGATGCATTCTTCTCTGGAACTTCCATTACGTTCCTATCGGAAGAAACCCCGATCTTTCCCTGATGGTGACCCCTGAGCAGAGATGCCGGGCGAGGGAGCGGCTCGCCTATTTTCGGGCCACCCGGCCCATGCTCTTTGTCGACTTCTGGAATGATGGATGTCTCACTCAGGGATGCATTGCCGCAGGGAGGAAATACTTTCACGTCAATGCCCGGGGCGATGTGGAGCCGTGCATCTTCTGCCATTTTGCCTCTGACAATATCAAAGAGAAGTCTCTCATGGAGGCTCTCAATTCTCCTCTCTTCAGGGAAATGCGATCCCATCAGCCTCTTTCAGAGAATTACTTCCGGCCCTGTTTTTTAATCGACCACCCCGAACAGGGAAGGAAGTTTGCGCTTCGGCACGCGAAATACTTTACCCATGACGGGGCGGAGCAGTTTTTTACGGATTTTGCGCAGGCCATTGACGACTATGCCAAAGCCTACGGAGAGATTGCCGAAGCTGCCTGGAAGGAAAAAATGGAAGGTCCAAACCCCGAGCCCCTTCCGGCTAGGAAAAAGGTAGCGGGTAGACATGGATGAAGGTAACCTTTCCTCATCTGGGTTCGATGCATATCTTCTGCAAGGCGATCGCAGAAACCGCTGGCATTCCCTACGTCCTTCCTCCTGAGACCAGCCGCAAAACCCTAACTCTCGGTGTCCTCCACTCGAATGAGTGTATCTGTCTCCCCTTTAAAATCATCCTGGGAAATTTTATCGAGGCCCTTCAGATGGGGGCGGATACCATTGTGATGGTCGGTAGTGGCCCTCCTTGCCGTCTCGGACTCTATGACCTCGTTCAGAAAGTGATCCTTGAAGACATGGGCCTTCACTATCGATGGCTGACGATTCCGCCTCGATTAACCTGGAAGGCTCTCTGGAAGAATCACGAGGAGACGATAGAGCTGAGAAAAGAATTGAGCGCCAAGAACGTCCTCTTTTTCCCCTATGGGCTTTGGATGGGATGGAAGAAGATGATGGCCTGTGAAGCTTTAGAACGATTGGCTATGAGGGTCAGACCGATGGAGCTCAAGAAAGGAGAGACTCAGAAGCGAGTGAAGAAAGCCCTCTCCTGGGTGGATGAGGCCAAAACTCCGAAGGCCCTCGACGAAGCCATTCGGAAAGGTAAGACGTTTCTTCAGGAAATGGAGCAAGATCATTCCCGCATCCCGTTTCGAGTCGCCATTGTGGGCGAACTCTATACGGTGATGGACCCCCATATCAATCGAGGCGTGGAGCAAAAACTGGGGGAACTGGGCGTGGAAGTGACGCGCACCTCCTGGTTCTCCACTCATATTCTGAGGAGCCTCCGCAAAAATAAGGCGGACCGGGCTTCGGAGCGCGTTCGGTTTTTCGAAGCCTCAAAGACCTACCTGGGTTACGACGTCGGCGCGGAATGCAATATCTCCATCGGCGAGGCCATCCTGAGATCCGAAGAAGGATACGATGGGGTCGTCCATCTCATGCCTTTTGCCTGCATGCCAGAGACCACCGCCTCTGGAATTCTGACAAAGGTCGGGAGGGATCGAGACATTCCCATCCTGACGCTCATCCTGGACGAACAAGAGATCGAAGGCCGCATTCAGACGCTTCTTGAGGCCTTTGTGGAGATGCTGGGATGGAAGAAAAGGGCTGCATAGGCATTCCCAAAGCCCTGATGTTTTATCGGTACCTTCCTCTCTGGCGCCCTTTTTTTGAAAGGTTGGGATGGAGGGTCGTCGTTTCCGAAGGGGTAAGACAGAAGGAGAAGATCATTTACTTCGAAGACAGTTGCCTGCCGATGAAACTTCTGGTCACGCATGCGGTTCAATTGAAAGACAGGGTGGATCATCTTTTTATCCCTCGATTAGTTAGTATCCATCGAACCTACATCATGTGTCCTAAGTTTCGCGGAGCCCCGGACATTGTGCGGCTTGCTACGGACGGACATGTTTCCATCATCGACGAAATCATCGATCTTCGGGAAAGAGGGACTTCCCTGCTTCGGTCTTTTTTGAAGATTGGCGAGAAGCTGGGCGCCTCAAGGCAAGAGAGCAATAGCGCCTTTCGGGAGGCGGAGAAATCTTTCTCCAAATTTCAAAAAGACTGGGTCGATCGAATCAACCGGCTTCCCGCGGCCCAACTTTTCGAAATGGATATTCCAACCCCTGCACTACGTAGAGTGAAGGGCTGCCCTGAACCTAACATGGTTCAGGGTGCCGCCTCGTCCGTAGAAGTCGGAGGGGAAGGAATTGGACACCCGTTACGTATCGCTTTCATCGGCCATCCTTACAATCTCTTCGACACCGATATCAACAAAGATCTCCTCGCCCTGGCGAAAAGTTTGGGAATGGAGATCGTCACGTCCGATCTTCTTTCCGAAAAGGAGATCGATCGAGAAGTCTCTGACCTCTCCAAAGAGATCTACTGGTCGTCCGGAAGAGAGATTGTGGGGTCTCTGTTTCACTTTCTATCAGGTGGAGTGGATGGCGTGGTCTTCCTCACTTCCTTTAAGTGCGGCATCGATGCACTCCTTCAGGAATTCATCAAGAGAAGGTTGAAAGTCCGGGCAGGGTCCTCTGTCCCCCTTCTTATCCTCTCTCTAGACGAACATACGGGAAGGGAAGGGCTGACCACCCGGCTGGAGGCGTTCCGGGATGTCGTAGAAGAGCAGAAGAAATTACAAAGTTCAAATGTCAAAGACGGACTCCGCCCTCAATAAATGAGGGCGCTACAAATTCCTATTATGGCAAATTACGTAGGCATTGACGTCGGGTCCATCACCACCAAGTTGGTGGTGCTTAGCGGAGACGACCAGGTTTTGGCCAAGTCGTATATTCGCAATAGTGGCCGGCCCATTGAGGCCATCCAGCAGGGGATGGAAGAAATCTTGACTCATCTGGGGAATACCATTTCCATTGACGGAGTGGCCACGACCGGCAGCGCCAGGCATTTGGCGGCTTATTTGGTAGGCGCCGATCTTATCAAAAATGAGATCACTGCCCATGCCGTTTCCGTGATTGATTTTCTGCCCGAAGCCAAGACGATTATCGAGATCGGCGGCCAGGATTCCAAGGTCATCGTCTTGAGAAATCATGTTGTGGTCGACTTTGCCATGAACACCGTCTGTGCCGCGGGCACGGGATCTTTTTTGGATCAGCAGGCAGCCAGGCTCGGGATCTCCATCGAGGCTTTCGGAGATCTGGCGCTCAGGGCCAATCACCCCGTCCGGATCGCAGGCCGATGCACGGTCTTTGCCGAGACAGATATGATTCATAAGCAGCAGATCGGACATTCTGTCGAGGATATTGTGGCTGGCCTCTGTGACTCTCTGGTGAAGAATTATTTGAATAATGTCTGCCGGGGGAAAGAAATCCTTTCTCCCATTGTCTTCCAAGGAGGCGTCGCGGCGAATCGAGGTATCCAAAGAGCGCTCGAGAGCGAACTGGAGGTCTCTCTTATCATTCCAGAGCATTTTGACGTCATGGGTGCCATCGGCGCGGCCAAATTGGTGAAGAGGGCCAAACCCTCCAAAACTCAATTTAGAGGATTTGACTTTCCTCGAAAATCGTGTTCCACACGGGGGTTTGATTGCGAAGAATGCGGAAATCAGTGTGAGGTGATCCAGCTTCTAGTGGACCATCAAGTGGTGGCCTGCTGGGGAGACCTCTGCGAGCGCTATCGCCATGCCGAGAAGCATTAATCGCAAATTGCAGATTTCAAATTGCAAATTGAACAATCTGAAATTTGAAATTTAAAATTTGAAATTCATGAACATCCTATTAATCAATCCTGCTCCCACGGGGACCTTAAAAGCAACCGGAGTTCTCTTCCCTCCTCTCGGCCTTCTCTATGTTGCGGCGTATGCGGAGAAAGAGGGCCATCCAGTCGTGGTCAGGGATCTGGCGGTTCGAAGGAAGAAGGAAGAGATCGATTTTAAGAAATATGACCTGGTCGGCATCACCACGGACACGACCCGTCACCGCCAGGCGCTCCGGTTAGCCAAGAAAGCGAAGGCGAGTGGCTGCACGGTAGTGATGGGGGGACCCCATCCTGGGTATGTGGATGAAGAGATCCTCTCAACGAAAAGAGTGGATTTCATCGTCCGTGGAGAAGGCGAGGTGACCTTTTCAGAATTAGTCGGTGCTTTAGAGAAAAAAAAAGGTCCGTTCGATTCGGTCCAAGGGATCAGTTTCTCTTCGAACGGAAAGCTGGTTCGAACCCCTCCCAGACCTTTCATCGAGGACCTCGACAGTCTCCCCCTCCCCGCCAGGCATCTGATCCACATCGACGACTATCAAAGAACAAGAATCGGAGGCCGGCCCATTACCCCCTTGATCACGAGCCGCGGATGTCCCTACCAATGTGTTTTTTGTTCTTCCTCCCATTTTTGGGGAACAAAAATCAGGGCCAGAAGTGTGTCCTCTGTTTTAAAGGAAATCGAGGAGGTTTATCACCGGTATCATTTTCATGCCGTCGCCTTTGTGGATGATACCTTTAACCTCATCCCGAAGCGGGTGATTGAGATTTGCCGTGGGATCGTTGAAAAGAAACTCGACCTCTGGTGGTGGTGTCTCTCCAGGATCGACCTCCTGCTTCGAAATGAAGAGATGATGAAAGAGATGGTCAGGGCCGGAGCAAAGTCGGTTTTTATCGGAGTGGAATCCGCAAGCTCGAAAACCCTCGAAGAGTTGAGAAAAGGAATTCATGTGGACGAGACTGTTCAGACGGTGGAGATGCTGAAACGGAATGGCCTGGAGATTCATGCCTCCTATATCCTGGCGGGGCTCCACGATACCGCCAAGACGATTCATGACACCATCCGTTTTGCAAAAAAGCTTGACACGAACGTGGCCCAGTTCGCCATCCTCACCCCTTATCCTGGGACGGCCATCTATCAGCAGGTGAAGGACCGGATCTTCAAGTGGAGATCGCCATGGTCTTTCTTCGATATGCAGCACTTAGTCTTTAAGCACGACCATCTCTCATTTATCCGGATGGAGTGGCTTCTTCTGAAGGCACATCTTCTCTACTATACCCGGTCGAAGAAAGCCATTCAGGATATCTGGCATCACATCAAGAAGCACCGCCTCGGCATCCAGACGCTTCTCAGCTTCTTAAGAGACTACTTCGGGGGTTAGCATGGAGGAACGTCATCCCCGATCACTGAATCGGTTTATCTACCTGTTTTTCTTCCAGTTCTGCTCTACGCTCATTCCTCGGCCGGTCCAGAAATTCTTCAGTGTGGTCGTCGGAGATCTCTTCTATTTTCTGATGAGAAAGACGAGGGCTCATGTCCGAAAAAATATGGAAGGGGTGAGCAGAGGCAGATGGTCAAAGGAGAAAGTGGATGTCTTAACGCGCAAGACGTTCCAGAACTACGGCCAATACCTTCTGGATTACATGGTGATGCACCGCCTCCGTCCGTCCAATAAAGAACGATGGGTTGAAGGGGAGGTGGGGGCGCACCATATGATGGATGCCCTTGACGGCGGAAAAGGAGCGATTTGCATCACACCCCATCTTGGGAATTGGGAGATCGGAGGGTTGCTCTTCTCCTTCAGAGGAGGAAGCCTCAATGTCCTCACCCTCGACGAGAGAGACGCGGACACCCGGTCCTTTCGGGAGGAAATGAGAAGACGGAGGGGAATAAGAATCCTCTATATCAATCCGAAGGACGATTCTCCAATGGCGGTTTTGGATGCCGTCAAAGCCCTTCGGCGAAACGAAATTCTGGCCATGCTGGGAGATCGGATAGAGTCTCAAAAAACCATGGTCTTCGACTTTTTTGGGAAGAAGACAGCCTTTCCCATCGGTGTGGCCGTTCTCGCCATGGCCACGGAAGCTCCAGTTTTACCCGTCTTCGTCGTAATGGAGAAGAATCGGAAGTACAGAGGAATCATCGAGCCCCCCATCTATTTTAATCACCTCTTGAGAAAGGACCGGGAGACCGCTATCCGAGAGGGGATGGAAAGACTCATCAAAAAATTTGAAGGCTATATCGAAAAATATCCGGATCAATGGTATAATTTTTACTCCTATTGGAAAGAATAATCCCTTCACCCTCCCCTTTCCCCGCCGGGGAGAGGGGAGGGTGAAGAAGAGGAGAAGAATGGTTGAATTGAATGATCACCTGATCGAAAAAATGAAAGAACTCGTCATCCAGAGGTTGAGACTGGCGGACATGACCCCGGAGATGATCGAGACCGACGCCCCTCTCTTCGGTGAGGGCCTCGGCTTGGACTCCATCGATGCCCTGGAGCTCGTCCTGGGCCTGGAGAAAGAGTTCGGGGTCATCATTCCCGATGCAGAAGTAGGGAAAAAAGTTTTTCAGTCCGTCAGAACCATGGCCCAGTATGTCTTAGAAAACCAGGGGACCGCATGAAGGGATCGAAAGGGAAAACGGTTTTCTGCTTTCCCGGCCAACTTCATGAGGAGCCGATCCTCGGAGATCATCATCCCCTGAAAGAAGATTCCCATTTTAAGGAAGTATTAAGAAGGGCTTCCAGCCAGACAAAATTCGATCTCCTCCACTTCTCATTCGGAGATAAGGACGAAGGGGAAGACTTCGGCCTTAAGCTTCAGATCGCGACCTACATCCTTTCGATGGCCTACTACTACCGTCTTCGAGCCGCAGGATGGAAGCCGGGCATCCTTGCTGAACACAGCATGGGAATCTATGCGGCACTGGCTGCCTCGGGAGCCGTTCAATTCGAAGAGGGGCTCTTTATCACGGAGGCGATCGGCCGGCTCCTCAAGAAAGAAGGGGCCATTCATCGGGGAGGCATGGCCAGCATCATCGGCCTCCCTTTAGAGGAAGTCCAAAAGATCTGTCAAGACCTCGACGGGTTTCAACTCTCCATCGCCAATTATAATGGCTCGATGCATTTTGTCCTTTCGGGAGAGGAGCGGGGCGTGGACAGCGCGATTTCCCTTGCCCTCTCGAGAAAGGCGGTCTCGGCTACCCGTCTTGCCTTTAACACGGCGCTTCATTCCCCTTCTCTTTCCTCTCTAAGGGAAGAGATCATGGCCATCCTTCAAGATATCAAGGTTCAAGCTCTTGACGTTCCCGTCCTCAATCATTGGACGATCAAACCCTTGAGGAGAGAGGAGATCAAAGATTTTCTCTCCCAGGAAATCGCGCGGCCCGTGTATTGGGTTCGATGTGTCGAGAAGTTGCTCGGAGAAGGGTTTACCCAATTCATCGAAGTGGGACATGAAGCGACGCTTACGAAGTTGATGCGATGGATTGATCGGGAAGTAGAGGCTTTTTCGGCAGGGGATCCTGTAAAGGATATGAGATGAGATACCACGAGACCCCACTCCAGGTTCGTTTTTATGAAGTGGATACTTATGGTGTGGTTTGGCAC
Organism: Thermodesulfobacteriota bacterium; assembly: GCA_047519465.1. Classification (GTDB taxonomy): domain Bacteria; phylum Desulfobacterota; class BSN033; order BSN033; family UBA1163; genus UBA1163. Next base: position 45,291 of record JAPVTA010000176.1, read on the forward strand.
GGTCACTATGTGGGGTGGTTCGAGGTAGGTCGAAACGACCTGACCCAGCGATTCCAGATGGGGCCGCTTCAGCTTAAGGAGACGAATTATCTGGCACCCGTAGTGGAATTGAATTGCCAGTTTAAGCTCCCAGCCACCTTCGGCGCCCCTCTTATCGTCCAGACAACGATGGAGAGAACAGAGGTGGCCAAGCTGATCTTTCGCTATCGAATCCTTGATCAAGAGAGCAGAAAGGTTCTTGCTACGGGCTTTACAACGCATGTGCTGACCGATCTCAGGGGAAATCTTCTCTACCGGGTTCCTGCAGAGGTGTTCGAACGAATCGAGGCGATGCGGAAATATTTGGAGGTGTAAATGTGTAGCGTCGGCATTCATTGCCGACGGAGTTTTTATTCGCCCCCAATAAATGGGGGTGCTACAAAGAATGGAAACAAGAACTAAGGATCAATACAAAACATGGGGGAAGAGTCGTTCTAACAGGTTGCCGCATTACGATTATTCAAAAGACCGACCGATCCATGTGACTATCTGTACAGAAAACAAGGAAAATATTCTTGGTTCAGAGGTTAATGCAAAAATTGTAGTAAATGAACTGCTGAAGACAGCAAAAGATCTCAGATTTAGAATTCTTTGTTATTGTCTAATGCCTGACCACCTACATGTAATCTTATGTCCCGGGGGATCAACTCTTCCACTCTCTAAATTTCTTAATATTTTCAAAGGGAGAACAACCAAGATTTTCAAGGACAAGGAAAACTTAATAAGGATATGGCAAAGATCAGCCTTTGACCACGTCATTAGGACAGAGGAGAATTTGAAAAGGATGATCGAGTATATTCGAAATAACCCGGTAAGAAAAGGCATTGTTGAGAATGCAGATGACTATCCATATAGTGAATCGTTCGACGCTGAGATAAAGAAGTATGAATGATGTAGCGTCGGCATTTACTACCGACGAAAAGGTTCGCCCCCAGTGAATGGGGGCGCTACAAAAACAATTTTTATGAAAGTTCTTCTCATCGATCCTCCCCACAAACTCTTTCCGGGCCTTCGGATGTGGACCCCTTCTTTTGGTCTTCTCCAATTAGGCGCTTATTTAGAAAGAGAAGGGAGCGAAGTTCAAATCGTTGACGCTACGACTCTTCCGGCCTCCTGGAAAACTCTTGAGACTGCCGTTTCCACATCCAAAGCCGATGTCATCGGGATTACTTGTTCTGCGACCTGTCTGTCGCCGGAGGCGATTCAGACCATTCATCTCTGTCGAAAACTTTCTCCCCGTTCCATCATCGTAGCAGGAGGAAGCCATTTCACGCTGATGGGTGAAATCGTCCTCCAGGAAATGAAGGAACTGGACTACATCGTCTTAGGTGAAGGGGAAATCGCTTTTTCTCAACTTCTCAAGGACCTGTCCGGAGGTGGGAAAGGAAGAGCTGCGAAGAGTATCGCCTATCGAGAGAATGGGAAAGTGGTTCTCAGCGAAAGATACCCTCCCATTCCAAATTTGGACTCCCTTCCTCTCCCCGCCTACCATCTCATCGATATGGAGAGAGAGGCTTACTACTGGCACGGAATGGGAAGAAGGACCTTTGGCATTTCTACGAGCCGCGGCTGCGGAGATCGATGCGCTTATTGTTCGGAGTCGAAATTCTGGGAAGCGGTTTGGAGGGGACGGAGCGGAAAGAGAGTCGTGGAGGAGATTTCGCATCTCTACCGTCAATACGGCAAGACCCTCTTCGTCTTCAACGAGAATACCTTCAACTGGAGTCGGAGGCGGGTGGAAGAGTTTCTTGAAGAGTTGGGGAAGTCGGGTCTTCGTATCCATTTCTGGTTTCAATCCCGAACCAAGGACATCATTCGAGATGAAGATCTGATCCCCGAGATGAAACGGCTCGGTTTATATGAGGTGATGCTGGGAATCGAGAGCATCCAGCCCGATGTCCTCGACCGGTACGAGAAACATCAATCTAGAGAGATGGCCCAGAAGGCCATCGATATTCTCAGAATAAATGAGATCATGGTGATGGCCAATATCATGGTCGGAGATTGGTATGACTCTGAGGCGACGATCAAGGAGGTCTTCCAATTTGTGAAGTCTCAGAGCGACTTCTTGGTCCTCACTCTGACGACCCCCCTTCCCGGAACAAAATATTTTGAAGAAGCGGAGCGATTGGGAAGGATCCGAGAGAGGGATTTGGGTAAGTATGATTTCATGCATCCCGTGATGGATACGAAATTCTTGTCCCCTGAGGAGCTTCATCACCTTCAACAGGTTTACCTGAAAAAATATTACACCCAGCCGAAGATCCTTTTGGGCGCCTTCTTCAACCCGAATCCTTTCAAACGAATGGCCTACCGGCTCATCCTCCGCTATGTCTGGGAGAATGCGACGAAAAGGCCATGGAAACAGCCGAATCTCACCCCCTCACCCCCACCCTCTCCCCTCGGGGGAGAGGAGAAAGGTGAGGGGGCATCATAACTCATTGATCCAGGGATATTATGGTGCGAATAGTTAAGAAGGTTCTTCTCATCTTTCCGCGGGAGAAAGGGATTAAGTATTCTAACGATGCTCTTTACCCTTTTCCCATAATAGGTCTTACCCTTCTCGCCTCTCTCTTCCCGAAAAACTATGAGGTCAAGATCATCAACGAATCGATTGAAGAGGTTGATTTCAACGCCGATGTGGATTTGGTGGGAATCACCGGTTTGACCTGCGTGATCCAAAGAGCCTATGCGATTGCGGATCGGTTTCGCCAGAGGGGAGTCAAGGTGATTTTGGGAGGAGTCCACCCCAGCGTTTTGCCTGAAGAGGCAAAAGAACATGCTGACGCCGTCTTCCTCGGAGAGGCAGAGGGGAAGTTTGAGAAATTTCTGAAGGACTTTGAGGCAAGGGAGCTCAAGCCTTTCTACAAAAACCAAGAGTGGTCGGATTTAAATAGGATGCCCCTTCCCAGGCGGGATCTCCTGAGCAGGGGCTACCACCCGTTCTTTAAAGCAATCGAAACCACCCGCGGTTGTCCTAATCGGTGCGAATTTTGCTCGGTTCCAATCATCAACGGGAAGCGCTATCGACTCCGTCCCCTCGAAGAGGTGGATCAAGAACTCTCCACGATCATCAAGAAGAAAGGGGAGTATCTTTTTTTAGCGGATGACAACGCGACGGCAAAAGAGGATTATGCCTTGGGCCTTTTTGATATCCTCAAGCGACACGGCGTCAAGTGGATGGGGTTCAGCACCATCAAGATCGCCACGAATGAAAAACTTCTCAAGAAAGCTCGGGAGAGCGGCTGCATCTCCCTCTTCATCGGTTTTGAATCTCTCATTCAGGAGAATCTGGATAGCGTTTCAAAACGATTTGTGGAAGCAAAGGAATTATCGAACTGGATCAAGACAATTCAACAGCACCGAATTGGCATTCATGGGTCCTTCATCTTCGGCTTCGACGGAGATCCCCCGAACGTTTTTAGGGAAACGGTCGAATTCGTCCAGAAGAACAATATCGAGCTTCCCACCTTTTCCGTTCTCACCCCGTTCCCGGGAACCCCCCTCCAGAAGCGGCTGGAGGAGGAAGGGAGGATCTTCGACCGTGACTGGTCCCATTATGACATGAGCCATGTGGTCTTCGAGCCGAAAAATATGACTGTCCGTGAACTCCAGGAGGGATACCTCTGGGCGCAGAAATACGCCTGCGCCCCTCGGTCGATATTGAAGCGACTGCTCTGGGGCCCTAGGCATCATTTCTTCTACTTTTTGATGTCAAACTTCGTCCTCCGGGGTGCGCAGATGGAAGTGATTCGAAGGATCAAGAGAGAAGAGATGCCTAATATACCAATCACCAAATTGCAATTACCAGATAATGACCAAGGATCCAATTTCCAATGACCAAACATTCTAATGTACTGCCTCCGACAATTGTTTACATTACCGTCATTCCCGCGAAAGCGGGAATCCAGTTGAAAAGACCGGATTCCGGATCGAGTCCGGAATGACAAACAAAGTAGAGGGACTTTTGAGGCACTACATTAACTCAGTTTGGTTATTGGTGATTGGAATTATGTTGAAAATACCCCCTCTCCCCTGGTGGGAGAGGATTGAGGTGAGGGGGAAATGAGTCCAATTGTTCACCCCCACCCTCACCCTCCCCCGTCAAGGGGGAGGGGGCTTAGCCATATTTTCATGGTTTGCGCCTGCCTGCCGGTAGGCAGGGGTGACGAACCCGTCATGTGAAATTTATTTGGAGCTTGGTAATTGGTGATTAGGGGGTAACGGAAATTTAGTTCGCCATGAAAGTCCTGCTCATCTCAGCCAACCGTGAGAGGATGCCTTTCCCCGTCTTCCCTCTGGGGTTGGCTTACATCGCCAAGGTATTGAGAGAAGACGGCTATCCGATTGAAGTCATCGACCTCTGTTTTTCTCAAGAGGTATCGGCTGATTTGAAGAGCACCGTTCAGCGCTTTCAACCCGACCTGATAGGCATTTCTTTAAGAAATCTCGACAATCTCACCTATCCCACTTCGCACTCTTATCTCAAAGGGGTGGAGGAGGTCATCGGGATCTGTCGTCAATTCTCTTCGTCACGATTGGTCATCGGAGGTTCAGGATATTCTTTGGCCCCCAAAGAGCTTCTTAGCCACTTCGATGTCGATTTTGGCATTGTGGGAGAAGGGGAGGAAGTCTTCCCGCAATTAGCCAGATATCTCGAAAAAGGGGAGCCCGTCTCTCCGTCTCCTTGCCTTCTGATGAAAGAGAAACCTTTTCCCACTTTGATCAAGGGAGCAAGGATTAGTTCTGTCTCGAGCCCTGACCGGAGTCTTTTCGAAACAGGCCGTTATTTAGAAGAAGGAGGAATGGGAAATATTCAGACGAAGCGAGGCTGCCCTTTCTCCTGTATCTACTGCACCTACCCTTTGTTAGAAGGGAAAGAGGTCAGGCTGAGAAAGACGGAGGATGTGGTAGAGGAAATTCAACGCCTTGTGGAAGAGGGAGTGGACTACCTCTATTTTGTTGACGATATCTTTAACTATCCACCCTCCTATGCAGAAGCCTTATGCGTGGAGATGGTTCGAAGAAAGGTCAATGTCAAATGGAGCGCCTTTGTCAACCCGAGCTTTCTGAACGAAAGGCTGTTGCAAAGGATGAAAGAGGCCGGGTGCGACGGGATCGAATTTGGGACGGATTCAGGATCTCCACGAATGCTCAAGAGTTACAGAAAATCTTTCAATCAAGAAGACATCGTCCAAGCTTCAAACATCTGTTCCAAATTGAAGGTGAATCAGTGCCACTATCTTCTGTTCGGAGGCCCGGGCGAAGATGAAGAGACGATTGAGGAGTCCTTCCTTTTGATGGATCAAATCAATCCCACGGCAATTATTGCGATGTTGGGCATCCGAATCTATCCAGGGACGGAATTGGAGCGGATCGCTCTTTCTCACGATGTCATCCGTCAGGATGCGAACCTCATCTATCCTCATTTTTATATTTCGCCAAAATTGGGAGGGAGACTGAGTGAGATCATTCAAGAGAAAGCCGTCGTTAGGCAGCGGTGGATCGTCCCCGGGTTGGAGATTAACATCACGAAAAATCTGATAGAGCAAATACGGAGATTCCGAATTCGCGGCCCCCTTTGGGAGCTGGTGGGAAGAATGAAAAGAGCAAGAGTCAGCCCTCTTGGGGAGATGAAATGACAAATGTCAAAGGACAAAGTTCAAATGAAGCCCAAATTTCAAATGACCCAGAACAGAGGCTATTTCTTAAAATGTCATTCCTGCGAAAGCAGGAATCCAGAAACCCTTAACGATACTGGACTCCCGCCTGCGCGGGAGTGACAAATTGGTAATTGGGGAGAGGCATAGAGTGAGGGGGAGGATGCACATGCAACTAAAGGATCAAGTAGCTATCGTTACCGGGGGGACGAAGGGAATCGGAAAGGCGGTCTCTCTCCTCTTTGCAGAGGAAGGGGCAAAGGTAGTTGCCAATTTTTCAAAGGATGTTGAGGCCGCAGAGGTTTTGACGGAAGAAGCCAAATCGAGAGGGCTGAGCCTCGGTCTGTTTAAAGCGGATGTCACGCAGCTCGATCAGGTAAAGGAAATGGTGGAGGAGACCTTCGCCCAATATGGGAGGATCGATATTTTGGTAAACAATGTGGGCCTCATCCGAGACAATTTTCTGATGTTGATGAGTGATGAGGATTGGGACTCTCTCCTTAGAACAAATCTGACTAGCCTCTTCTATTGTTGCAGAGTTGTGGTTCGAAAGATGATTCCTCAGAGAAAAGGAAAAATCATCAATATCTCTTCGATCAGCGGAATCATGGGCACTCCGGGCCAGGCCAATTATGCGGCGACCAAAGGAGGCATGATCAGCTTCACAAAATCCCTTGCGCGAGAGTTAGGCTCCTTCAACATCCATGTGAATGCAGTGGCTCCGGGCTTGATCGAATCGGAGGTCGTGTCGAAGATGCCCAAGGAGAAGGTCGGAGCCATCATCAAATCCTGTAGCCTCGGAAGGATCGGCAGGCCGGAAGAAGTTGCCCGGGCCGTCCTCTTTCTTGCCTCAGAGCAGTCAGACTACATCACAGGCCAAACGATTGTGGTAGACGGCGGAATCGTTTGAGCCACTTATCCTATGACCGGATCGGCGGCACGCGTGATAATCGCTGATTTTTTCCACCTTCCCGAGAAGTAATAAGTAAGACTGATGGTCATGGTCGCTAGAAAGCTTAATGCAATGGCGATCCATACTCCTATGATTCCAAGGCTGGTTTTTGACAACCACCATGAAACCGGCACCCTGACTAACCATAATGAAAGCAAGGTAAACGTCATGGTGATCATGGTATGACCTGCCCCATTGATCACACCGTTTGAAATAAACATCACAGCGAGAAATAGATAGCTCGAGCCCACAATCCGCAGATAGGTTATTCCTATCTCGATGACTTTAGCATCATCTCCCAGACCGAACAGAATCAGTATTAATTTTGAGAAGAAGACCACAATCAGCGATATAAAAATGGTGATGGAAGCGGTCATCACAACGGCCGATTTAAATACCTCTTTTACTCTCTCGGGTTTTTCGGCCCCAAGATTTTGTCCAGTGAGCGCTGCAACCGCCATGCTCATTGACAAGGCAGGCATAATCACAATCATGTCCACCCTGCCAACCGCTCCGAAGGCATTGGTGGCCGCACTGCCAAAGGAGTTGACGAAAGTGGTGACGAACATCGCACCGATCGAAACGAGTGATTGCTGGATGATGGAGGGAACACCGATCTTGAAGACCAGAAAGGTCAGGTGTCTGTCAAAGGCAAGTTCTCTGGGGTGGAATGCGACGAGATGATTTTTCCAGTTCAGGTAAACAAAACCTAAACTTACTGCGGCGGCCTGCGATATCAATGTCGCATAGGCGGCTCCGTTCAGACCAAGACGGGGGAACGGACCGAAACCTCCGATTAAGAATGGATCAAGGATGGCGTTGAGTCCTACCCCCGCCGCCATAAATATCAGGGGAGTGATTGTATCGCCTATTCCCCTGAGGATGGAGCTTATGAGAAATCCCATATACGTCAGGATGAAGCTTAGCAACATGATTTTAAGGTAGCTTGATGCCATGGCAAAGTTCTCGGAGGGTGTTTTGATAAGTTCCAAAAGAAAATTGCGTGAAAGGATACATGCGAAAGTCAAAGCGACCCCAATGATCAGCGGTAATGAAAATGAATTGTTGACCACCTTTCTTACCATCCCATATTCTCTTGCCCCATAGTACTGTGAAACGAGTATCGTCGTTGCCAGGGTGATGCCCATGGCAAATCCTATGAGGATGAGAAGAATAGGGAAGCTAATCCCTACGGCCCCGACCGCATTTTCCCCGACTAAATGTCCAACCCATATAATATTGATGAGGCTATAGCCGATCTGTATCAAGTTTCCCAAGAGCATAGGGATGGAGAAGTTCAAAAGGTGCCTGGGAATACTCCCTTTGGAAAAATCTCTTCCGAATTCCTTGTCCATATCTTTTTCCTGTCTATCCGACTAATTTAATATGTTGCAGGATCAATTTCCAATATTCGGTTCTCAATATTCTTCCTCCCCTGCGCCGTCGCCAAAGCGGCCTGTCTGCATCCAGTCTCGCATCGCAATCACAACACAGTCTCCAAAAACAATTCTCAGACCTTACGTATGGAAATCTAGTAGAGTCATTTGGGTGGGAAGTCTCTATCTCAGACGGGGGCTGCCAGGCATGTTAGTCCCGAGCATTCATTATGTGCGACAAGGTTCCGACTTGAAGCCCGTCTTTCCGGTGCTTGAAGTACCTTGCATTGATCTCTTTTGGCCCTAAGTCCTCGACGTATCCGAAGCCCATGGCTTGTAGATCCCTTGTTAACACCTCGGGATCAAAATATGCTTGCCACGGCTCCCCGGCAGACGCGACCCGCCGCGAAACCGCATCAAAGCGTGACCGCTGGGCCGGAGTCAACAAGGATGGCGAGATCATATAGTCGAAGACGACTCCGCTTCCCGCCGGTGTCGACGCGATAAAACGCAACGTCGCCATCACCACCTCGGGCGTTAAGTATTCCGTTACGCCGAGCCACGAAAAGAATGTGCATTGGTTTGGGTCGTAGCCTGCACTTCGCAGTCCCTTTTCGAGTGTCTGCGTTTCAAAGTCAACTGGCGCGAAGGTAAGAATACCCGGGGGCGCGATGCCGGCCTCTTCCAGGCGTGCTCGCTTCCAGGTCTGTGTCGAAGGATGGTCGACTTCGAAAACGCGCAGCACTTCTTCAGGATATGGGTTTCGGTAGGCGAATGTGTCAAGCCCTGCTCCCAAAATGACATATTGGCGGACGCCGCGTCGAATGCCAAGGGCAAGTTCGTCCTCAGCGTATCGACTGCGTACGGCTACGAAGGCTCGCAGGTAGGGCGACAGAGGCGTGGTCTCAAATTGACATGGATCGGCTTGCAACGCCGACGCGTTTTCTTTGCCGATGATGCGCAGTGCAACAGGGTCATCGAAAACCTTCGGATCATCCAGAAGTTGATGGGCCGCGCGTCGCATTGCAACGCGCAGCGCCGTAGCACTCGGTCGGTCTTCTTTCATAAATTTTGTTTTCTCCTCAGAACTTGTGTCACGAGTACAGAATATTCCTTGATAGATGCAACGATGGCGTCCACGACCTTATCCTCGATATCGAGGAACCCGCGCTGGGCCAGGGCGTCGCCCGCGACGCCGCTCGGTGTTGACCTTATAGATGTTGGGTACTCTGTGTCTGAAATACTTTGACCACAGCATCGGTTCGGTGACTCACCTCGTCTCTCTCCACCTCAAGAGATATCATGACCAAGGTCCCGTTATTCGGCCGGCACAACGGGAGGCGGTGTCCACCGTCCTTCCAGCAACTCTTCCTTGGGCCAATAGGCGCGCATGATCAACTCAAATGTTTGCCCGCGCGGCGTGGGGAGCCAATTGGCGCGATGCTCCGGTCCGGGGTCATCAGGCTGCAAATAAATCACCAATGATCCGTCCGGCCCATAAACAAGGTTTTCACCCGACCTGATTGCATAACGCCCAAGAGGATTCGCGACCAAGTAGCCCTCGTCATCATAGAGCGTAACAGACCAGAACCCTCGCGCAGGCGGGGTGTTCCGTACCTCAAACGTCAGGTGATATTTCTTGCTGCCGTCCAGAGGATTCCTATTTCCGTCGACACTCGCATTGAGATAGACCGCATCAGCACAGAGGTTTGCGCCGAGCCCCAATGCGGCGACGACGGCTCGGACCTGATAGTTTGTGCCGTAGTTCCCTAACAGAGTTTGGGTGCCCATGCCTGACCACCCGGTCGGCGTCACCATAGGATGCTGCTCCAGAGACGCTCGGTCCCTGAATGTACCTAATACCCGCTCGAACCCGTTTGCTAAGGCACGGCGATCCAAATGGTCGATACTTTTCCAAGCATTCGGCCTGCTCATCGAAAGGCCGAGCGGCGCGAGAACGTCTTTCATAAATTGCGCGTCCTGTGGGGACGGAGGATTTGCCGCCGTCAATTTCATGAAGCGCTCGAAGAAGGCCTCGGGCCCGATCCTTTTCAAGATGTCCATCATAATGGGGCGTTTGACGTTCCTCTCCCCAGGACGCGGATAGGCGGATCGGAAGGACGCATCATTCAAACGGCTCAGCGGGCGTATATCCAGCTGCTCCTGATACGCCTGCGCCGCAGGCAGGTCTGCCTGACCGCGAACATAAATCCGCCCAAGCACCCAAACCATCCGCGTGGGGGCTCGGATCTGCGTTACACCTTCCGGAAGACGGCCGTGCCGATCAGGTCCGACGATTGCGTAAGTTGTCCCTTTGTTGTCGAGCGTCCGAATGCCGGGATCGGCAAAAACATTTGTCCATGCATCCATGCACTGGATCATGAAATATCGGCCGTTGCTCGGCGGCACCGTCATCAACACGGGCTGGACGCCCAAATCCAGCCAGGCAATAGAACGAAGTGTATCGACGTTCGGACGGACGACCGTACGGGATGAAGCGTTCGCGAGCACCGGTATATGGAGAAAGCGATTAGGCGTCGCATCCGCAGCAGCAGGACTAGCGAAGATCTCCTGGCGCGTCAAGTCCATTATGACCAAAGGCAACGCATAAAGCGTCGCCTGTGCGGCAAGCTCAGCGCGGGAATGCATGGTCTGCTGGGCCCAAATTTTCGCTCCATAAATGCCGGACGCTAAGGGTATTAAGATTGGCGCGCCAAAGCCTGCGCGCCTCCAGAACTGCCCCATTGTCGTTAGGGATCTCCTGGGATTGAGTGGAAAGGGGTGGCTAATTGCCGTCCCTTACCCGATTACCCAATGATTTCATTCAGTCCTTCAATTATTTCTGCCATTTCCTCCTGGGATGCTCTGCCAATGAGCTTTCCGATCCTCTCTACAGAAAGGGTTCGGATTTGGCTGATCTTAACCCATGACTGCTTCGGCAGATTTTCAGTCTTTAATTCAAGGGTCAACGGAAATCCCGCTCTCTGAGGCTGGCTCGTAATTGCGACAGCTATGACGGTTCCTGAACGTTCGTTGAAGATATCGTGACTTAAGATCAGAACTGGACGTAGCCCTGCCTGTTCATGACCTCGAGTGGGGTTGAGATCAGCCCACCGGATTTCACCTCTTAGTATTCTGGCCATTGACTCACATCCTCAGTCATTCCTTCTTCAGCCATGGCTTTTTCAAATGCGGGCTCGAGCTTTCCGCATTCCGTCGCCAGTCGACTGCGCTTCATGCGGCGAAGTTTTTCACTGACCGCTTCTTGGATGGCCTGACTGCGACTTTGGAAGACGTGTTGATTAACCAGCCTATCCAATTCACCAATAAATTCTTCGTCCAATGTAATCGCTATCTTCTCTTTGCCCATGGTAATCCTCCTAAGTATTACATTATATCATACCAAGGTCAGGCGAGCAATCTATTCGCTTTGCGGGTGGTATACAATCTATGTGTCAGGGTGGATATCGGGATATGGGTTGGGTGGAGAAAATGGATTGTGGAGGAAATGGTGAAGTCGTTTTTAGAGC
>JAPVTA010000177.1:0-11924 GCA_047519465.1 Thermodesulfobacteriota bacterium
AATTTTGTCATCCATACCGCTCCCATTAAGGATGAACAGGAAGATTACTACCACTGGCATCTTCAGATTATCCCAAGACTGACTAACCCCGCCGGATTTGAAATGGGATCCGGCATCTATATCAACGTTTCGTTTCCCGAGGAGACGGCTCAATTCCTGAGGGAGGGTTAAATTACAAAAGGGGCCTCCCTCCGAGGTTTTTTTCCATTCCAAACTCCCAGTAATCCTGTGATCACAAAAATCAGCAGGAATCCCAAAAGCGTGAAGGCTATTGACACCAGGGGTCCTCTTACAATCTTGTTGATTACATAGGGGCTCCCTTAACCTGGACTTGGCCTCGTTGTGGCATATAACGTAATCTCCGATCTCAATGAGAGGCAGACATCTACGATTTAGGCCCTCTTGTTCCAGGTCTCGCCATGTGATAAGATGAGAAGTAATTGTACGCTTCCCCGAGGGTCTGAAGGATCTTTAGGGTTTATTCAGCGTTAAATCCTTGACTTCCACATAGCAATCAATCCACCGTATAATCTTCCGACGGGGCCACTGGAAAGGGAAAACTTGCAGGTTGCAAACTGGCGACTACCAGAGATAAACTGGAAAGCTTGATCCTGAGGCCAGGGGACTTCACGATCATGCCAAAGTACGATTTACGACAGGTCCAAATCTACGTGTGGACCCATGGTGCGGGACGGCTCAACTTTGCTATTTTCGAAACGGTAGCCAATCATCTTTTCAGGATTATTTTAATAACTCATGAGGAGGGGAATATGCCATCCAACGGAAAAAAAGAACCAATCCAAGATTTAAAAGATAAGCTTCGTTCTCTTTTCGGTCCCCAGGACCCCCAGAAAAAGAAGAATGCCTTGCCCCCTAAGACTCATTTCACCATCTGGTATTTCCTGATCGCCTTCCTTTTATTTATGTACCTGCAACAATACTTTCTTTCTCGAAAAAAAGTGGAGACCATTCCTTACGGCCAATTTAAACAAGCCCTGGCTGAGGGCAATGTGAGTAAGTTAACCATTGGCCCAGAAAATATCACCGGAACGCTCACAGGAAAAGAAAAGAAGCCGGGCCAGCAGTTCACGACCATTCGGGTGGACGATCCCGGCCTGGTGAAAGAACTGGATGAGCACAAGGTCGATTATTCCGGACACTATGAGAGCAAATTCCTGAGCAATATTCTCTCCTGGATCCTCCCCATCGGGATTATGCTCCTGATCTGGCGATATGCCATGAAAAAAATGGGGCCGGGGATGGGGGTCATGTCATTTGCCAAGAGCAAAGCCAAGATGTTTGCCGAGAAAGAGACCCGGGTCACTTTCGTGGATGTGGCCGGAATCGATGAGGCCAAAGAAGAGCTCCAGGAAGTAGTGGAATTTTTGAGCAACCCGGGAAAATTCGAGAAACTGGGGGGGAGGATTCCCAAAGGGGTGCTTCTGGTTGGCCCCCCGGGGACTGGCAAAACCCTTCTGGCCAGGGCCGTGGCCGGGGAAGCAAAAGTACCTTTCTTCAGCATCAGCGGGTCTGAGTTTGTGGAGATGTTCGTCGGCGTGGGAGCGGCGCGCGTTCGCGATCTTTTCTCTCAGGCCACGAGCCAGGCCCCCTGCATCATCTTCATCGATGAACTGGACGCATTAGGGAAAGCCCGGGGAATGAATGTCATGGGTGGGCACGACGAACAAGAGCAGACTCTCAACCAGCTCCTGGTGGAGATGGACGGATTCGAAACGAATAAAGGGGTCATCATCATGGCCGCCACCAACCGGCCGGAAATTCTTGATCCTGCTCTGTTGCGCCCGGGGCGGTTTGACCGGCAGGTTTTGGTAGACCGCCCGGACATCAACGGGCGAGAAGCCATCCTGAAGATCCATTCCAAGAATGTTCTTTTAGGTCCCGATGTGGACCTCCGAAAGGTCGCCGGCCGCACCCCAGGCTTTGTGGGAGCTGATCTGGCCAACCTCGTCAATGAGGCTGCCCTGCTGGCTGCCCGGAAAAATAAGGAAGTGGTAGAGGCGGCAGATTTCGATGAGGCTATCGACCGGGTGGTGGGGGGTCTGGAGAAAAAGAACCGGGTGATGAATGCGCAGGAGAAAAAAATTGTTGCCTTTCATGAATCCGGACATGCGATTGTGGCTGAATCTGTACAGCATGCCGACCCGGTGGCCAAAATCTCCATTATTCCCCGAGGGATTGCCGCTCTCGGATATACCCAACAACAACCCACGGAGGACCGCTATTTAATGACTCGCTCGGAGCTGCTGGACCGGCTGGCTGTTCTTTTAGGAGGTAGGGTAGCGGAGGAGCAAGTTTTCGGAGAAATCTCGACAGGGGCCCAGAACGACCTGCAGCGGGCCACAGACATTGCCCGGTCCATGGTCACGGAATATAGTATGAGCGATTCCCTGGGACTGGCGACCTATGAGCGCCCTCGTCAGCCTGCGTTCTTTCCAGGAGGTTTTACTCCCAGCAAAACCTACAGCGAAAAGAAAGCCGCCCAAATTGACGATGAGGTCGCCCGGGTGATCGAGGAAGCTCATCAAAGGGTGCGAGGAATCCTGTCCGCTCACCGGAAAGTTTTAGATGAATTGGCGCACCTCCTTTCCCAGGAGGAGGTGGTGCAAGGGGAGGAGCTCAGAAAGATGCTGTCCGAATCCAAGCCCAGGATGCCAACCACGTTGCCTGAGCAGCCATCCTGACAATCCGGTGTCCTGCGGTGGGGCCGGTATCACTGAGTATGTCTTTTGGTATCCAATACTCTTACGGGCATGAAAGTCGAAGCATAAGAAAAAATTAATTTACAAAAGATGGTAGAAAAGAAAATAGAAAATCTAATTTTAACTACTCAAGAGAGTGAAATCACGGAGCATTTTGTTTACCAGAAGCTCTCACAATCGGCAATGGATCCTCATAACAAAAGCGTCTTAAAACAAATTTCGGACGATGAACTGAAACATTATGATTTCTGGAAGGAATATACCCGTCAGGATGCAAAACCGAACACGCTGAGCATATGGAAATACTACCTTACTTCAAGAATATTCGGAATCACATTTGGAATAAAACTCATGGAGAAGGTCGAAGGAAAGGCGCAGGCGATCTATGAAGAGATCTCGAAGCATGTTCCGGCCGCCGTAGATATTGAAAAGGACGAAAAAGAACATGAAAGAAAACTCATCGATTTAATAGACGAAGAGCGACTTCGATATGTTGGTTCTATGGTTCTGGGTTTGAATGATGCCCTCGTAGAGCTGACCGGAGCGCTTGCAGGATTTACCCTGGCCTTCCGAAATACACGCCTTATTGCTATGGCAGGTTTCATTACCGGAATCGCTGCATCGCTTTCAATGGCTGCTTCAGAGTATCTTTCGACCAAATCAGAAGAAGGCTCCCGAGACCCTTTTAAGGCTTCTGCTTATACCGGTTCCGCCTATGTGATAACGGTGTTATTTCTGATTTTTCCTTACCTCATTTTTGCGAACTACTATTTTTGCCTTGGCTTTACGCTCTTTAATGCAATGATAGTGATCCTTCTATTCACTTTCTATGTCTCTGTTGCCAGAGGGATCCCATTCTGGAAGAGGTTTTCTGAGATGGCGATCATCAGTTTTGGGATAGCCACCTTAACATTTTTCATAGGGTTTTTTGTCAGGATGTTTTTGAAGATGGACCTGTAAATCTCGGTCATCTTAGTTGATCTTCTAGTGTAGTGTCTCAGAAAAAGCTTTACACATTTTGTCATTCCGGACTTGATCCGGAATCCAGTGTTTTCGGTCTGGATTCCCGCTGGAGTTTACCCCGTACTTGATACGGGGCGGGAATGACAACTCTTGGATCATTGTAAAGAAGTGTTAGAGACACTACACTAGCTCTTGCCGTCAGAGAAAAACTACCGTCCCTGTGAAATTTTGTGGTGACGAGGAGAAGATTCGATGGGCACCACGTTTGTGGTGCCCAATGGGGCTATCTTGGAGTGCGGCCCAGAGTTTTTCCATATACCCGAGGGTTCGATGAAGCCGGCCAAACGGGCGACAAAAGTGGTCGTCGTCACATCGGTGATGCTCTCGTTCATTTCTTTCTGGCGTGCTGCTGCCATCGTCCTCAACGATCTCGGTTCGTCGGCTTTCTACGTTGGCGGCATTGCCGAGCAAGCGGTCGGACGTGCGGCCCCCTGGTTCATCTTCGGAGTAATGCTATTCTCCTATGCCGTGCGGGCCGTCTATATCGAATCGTGCGGGATGTTTACGCGGGGCGGAGTCTATCGCGTCGTCAAAGAGGCGATGGGCGGCACCCTCGCCAAACTTTCCGTCTCCGCCCTGATGTTCGATTACATTCTGACGGGGCCGATCTCGGGTGTTTCAGCAGGGCAGTATATCGTCGGACTCATTGCCCAGACAGTCACCTATTTCGGACATCCGTGGACCCCCTCGAAGGCGACGATCAACTTGTTGGCCGCCAGCCTTGCTGTGGTGGTGACCCTTTACTTCTGGTGGCGCAACACGAAAGGCATCCACGAATCATCGGACGATGCGCTGAGGATCATGTATGTGACGACGGTGATGATGGCGCTGCTGATCGGGTGGTGCGGGTTAACGATCTTGACGCAGCCCCGCATGCAGCGTTTGCCGCCCGCGCCTGTGCCGAACCACCTCGCGTTCAATCACGATGCCGTTGGGTGGTTGCCCAAAATCACGCCAGGCGCTCTCCGGCAACTCCCGATTGAAGCGCCGCCGGCCACGACACCCACGCCTGAGCAAACAGCCGCTGAACCGCTCTATGGTCTCGTGCCCAACGCAGGTGTTTTGTTGGGGCTGATCGGCATCCTGATCGCCTTCGGACACTCGTTTCTGGCGATGTCGGGCGAAGAATCTCTCGCGCAGGTCAACCGCGAGCTGGAATACCCGAAGCACAAAAACCTGGTGCGTGCGGGATTTGTCATCTTTGTTTACTCCCTGCTGTTCACCTCGCTGGTTTCATTTTTCGCTTACGCAATCATCCCCGATAACATCCGGCCGCACTATTTTGACAACCTGATCAGCGGTATTGCGTTATACCTGGCCGGTCCGACGCCGTTAAGACTCCTCTTTCAGGCTTTCATCGTGATCGTCGGCTTTCTCATGTTATCGGGAGCCGTGAATACAGCCATCATCGGATCCAACGGTGTCCTCAACCGGGTCTCGGAAGACGGCGTGATGACGGATTGGTTTCGCGAACCCCATGAAAAATACGGGACCACCTACCGCATGATTAACCTTATCGTGGTCCTGCAACTTGCGACGATCATTGGCTCGCGCGGCAACGTCTACGTTCTGGGCGAGGCTTACGCCTTCGGCGTCATCTGGTCATTTGCATTCAAAGGATTGGCGATGGTTGTGCTGCGCTTCAAAGACAAATCGCCGCGCGAGTGGAAGGTTCCCTTCAATATCAAACTGAGCAGCAACGAAATTCCAATTGGCCTGGGTGTGATCGCAACGCTACTGTTCTCGGTAGCCGGAATAAACTTGATCACCAAAGAGGTGGCGACGATCAGTGGCGTAGCCTTCACGCTGGTCTTTTTCTCCATCTTTGTCATCTCGGAACGTATCAACCAACGAAAACAGGGCGGGGCAGCCCGCGTCGAGATGGATCAATTCCAGATCCACCCGCAAGACAACGTTTCAAACGAGAGCCTTGGCGTTCGGCCCGGCAACACGCTCTGTTTCGTTCGTGATTACCACACGCTCGATCACCTTCGTAAAGCTCTGGAACTGACGGACACGAGCAAAAAAGACTTGGTGGTGATGACCGTGCAGATTCTAAAAGGACCCGACACCGGGTACAAAGGCATTGCTGAGCACCATCTTTTTACAAGCACCAAGCAATTGCTGTTCACTCATGTGATCGCTCTTGCGGAAAAGGAAGGCAAGCCCGTGCACCTGCTCGTCGTGCCATCCTCCAACATTCTCGACGCCATCGCCCTCACGGCTGCGCAACTTGACTCGGCGGAAGTCATCGCCGGGTCATCCCCTGTGCAGCCGCCCGAAAGGCAGGCGGAACGTTTCCGAAAAGCATGGGAGAAGTTGCGAGATAAACCCAAGCATCAGGTCCGTTTCCATATCATCGAGCCTGACGGCAGCATGCAGGATTTCCCTATTGGGTAGCTTCGTCAAGAAGGAGGTTCCAATGGATAACAATGTGAAACGCGCGGCCAAGGCGCCCGCACTATTGATCCTGGCCAGCTTTATCATCGTAGTGGCGGGGATGAAGGCGGCCAGCTCCATCCTGGTTCCTTTTTTTCTGGCGGTGTTCATTGCGGTCATTTGCGCTCCACCATTGTTCTGGCTGCAACGCAAGGGCGTGCCGAAGGTCCTTGCACTTGTTCTCATTCTGGTGGCCATCCTGGTTGTAGGATTGCTCTTTGGAGCATTGATAGGTTCTTCGCTAAATCATTTCTTGAGCTCCCTTCCCGAGTATCAGGAGCGATTATCGGCCCTTATTGCTGCTTCAATAAGCTGGCTGCGTGAAAAGGGAGTTAACATTCCACAAGAAGAGGTAGCTGGTACTCTCCATCCGGGGTGGGTGATGAGCTTGGCAGGGGGTATATTCTCAGCCCTGAGCAGTGTCCTCACCGATGCGCTTCTGATACTGCTTACGGTCGTGTTCATCCTTCTGGAGGCAGCAGATTTTCCCAAGAAATTGCGGCTTGTCTTAAAAAACCCGGAGAGGTCGCTATCTACCATCGAGAAATTCAGCCAGAGTGCCAAGCGCTATCTGGTCATTAAAACCCTGATCAGCGCTGCCATTGGCCTTGTGATCTGGCTTTGGCTCTTAATCCTCGGGGTCGATTATCCGGTGCTCTGGGGGACGCTCTCGTTTCTGCTGAACTATGTGCCCAATATCGGCTCAATCATTGCTGCCTTGCCTGTTGCCCTTCTCGCCCTCGTCCAGTTAGGGGTGGGGTCGGCCCTTCTAACCGTCTTTGGCTTTGTCGTCGTGCATATGGTTGTGGGTAATATCATAGAACCGAAACTGACGGGCAAAGGTCTGAGTCTATCGACGCTGGTTGTCTTCCTTTCATTGGTCTTCTGGGGGTGGATCCTGGGACCGATTGGCATGATCCTCTCGGTGCCTATGACCAGCCTTGTCAAGATCGCGCTGGAAAGTTATGAAGACACACGGGGGCTCGCCACCATGCTGGGATCCGGTGACGAGATTGGGTGAAAGGATATGAACATCAAACCCCTCGGTGTTCCGCTCTGTAAGAGTGAATCAGAGATTGCCTCTGGGGAGACCTCGACCCAATGAAACGGACTCATTCGATGAGATTCAAACGGCTCAAAAAGATTCTCAAGAACTTCGGTCTCCTCTGGCAGGCATTAAGAAAATTCAATAATGACAATGGCTTTTTCTTATCTTCGGGGATTGCCTTTAACATCCTCATCAACTTGATTCCTTTTATCCTGCTGCTATTGGCACTGGTTGGAACTTATCTCTACAACGACCAAGAAGTGCTCAATCATATTCGCGCCTATTTCAGAGATGTGGCTCCGACATTGGATCCAAAGGTTATGAAAACCCTTATGGACGTCATCCAGAACCGTCAGATTGTGGGAATCCTGGGATTGGTAGGTTTACTCTGGATCTCGACATGGGTCTTCAGCTCCCTGCGGATCGCTCTCAACATCGTGTTCCGGGCAGAGAAAAGCCAGGGAATGCTCCGAGGAATAGTTGTTGATCTTTTGATGATTGTCCTGGTAGGAACCCTCCTGCTCGTGAGCATGATTCTCAGCCCCGTTGTCATCTTCTTGCAGAGTTACCAGGGGCGGATTCCCGTGG
The DNA here is from genome assembly GCA_047519465.1 of Thermodesulfobacteriota bacterium. Lineage (GTDB taxonomy): Bacteria > Desulfobacterota > BSN033 > BSN033 > UBA1163 > UBA1163. The sequence continues at coordinate 7,819 of JAPVTA010000177.1, forward strand.
CTCTAGGACCGACGATTCAATGGATCCTAAAATACCTGCTCCCTTTTTTCCTCACCTATTGCATGTTTTTTTCGATTTACAAAATCGTCCCTAATAAGAAGGTCCACTTCATATCGGCCCTTCAGGCGGCCCTCTTTACTAGCCTGCTCTGGGAACTGGCCAAATATCTTTTCGCCTGGTATGTCCTCCATCTGGCCGTTTACTCTATTGTTTATGGGTCACTAAGTGCCATTGCCATTTTCGTTTTGTGGGTGTATTATTCTTCGACGATTCTCGTTCTGGGAGGGGAGTTTGCTTATTTTTTGGAAGAAGATCGACAAAGATCAACGGTCTGACAAGGTCAAAAAAGAAAGGGGAACGTTGCGTCCATGAAACGACAAATCGGTTCTATATCCTTTTTCTTCGGCCACTTGCCATCTGCCTAATCTTCTTCAGGGAGGTTCCGGATGAGAGGTCCTAAAAAAACATAAACTGCGGATATCAAACAGATTGTGTGAAAGGATGTAGATATTTTTGCCGAAATCCTCATACGCTTCGTAGCTAACCAGTATTGAAGTCGAGGTCATCAAGATAGGCGGAAGACATCTTCAGGGATTTATGAACGGCTGTTTTCCCAAAGATTCCGAGCGCTGCGTAGTGGAAGTCCAATGTTGCCAGATGCCTAAGAATATACCTCCATGAATAAAAACGACCCATTGCCATGAAGGTCTCAATCTGCAGGGTGGTCGGTGACATGAGCCGGGGTCTGAAAACTACATGGTGGGCATAATATTTACTCCAGTCCGTATGGAGAAGTCTTCCGCTCTTCATGATATCGTGAAGGAGCGGTGTTCCTGGCAGTGGTGTAAGAATCATGAACTGCACCGTGTCTATCCCAAGGCCTGTTGCAAAATCAGCAGTCCCGCGGATAGTCTCGACATCGTCGGTGTCCGCCCCCAGGACGAACATTCCGTGGATATGGATACCGTATTCCCTGACCGTCCTGATGCAGAAAATGATATCCTCCCGGCTCTGTTTTTTATTATACTCTTCAAATGTCCGGGGATTGATGGATTCAAAGCCGATGTACAAGGTATGGCAGCCCGAGTCAGCCATGAGGCGGAGAAGTTCCGGGTCCCTGGCAACATCTGGCCTCACCTGGGCAGACCATCGCGTCTTAATTCCCTCAGCAATCATTCCCCTGAGGATTTCCTTGGTCCTCTTTTTGCTGGCCGCAAAGTTATCGTCAACAATGAACTTGGTCGCCTTTGATACGGATGCTACATATTTTAGCTCCTTCAGCGTTGCCTCAACGGATTTAAAACGGTATCTTCTTCCGAACATCTTGATGACAGAACAGAACGTACAGTCATAGGGACAGCCCCTCGATGTCGCAACAGGATAGGGGTTTGACGGGCTCCAGTTATGAACAAGGGAGAAGTCAGGCTCGGGAAAGCTGTCAAGATCTTGGATAAATTCTCTGGGAGGGTTATGAACCTTCCGGCAGTCCCTGTCCCGGTACGAAAGGCCTTTGATGCCTGATAATGACGGGGTCCCTTTCTCCAGGTACTCAAGGAGTTCCACAAGAGCATGCTCTCCTTCCCCCCGTATGACAAAGTCGGCATATTCCAGGGCCTCATCGGGCAGAAATGTGGGATGTGTCCCACCGATAATCACCCGGATATCAAGGGCCCTTAGCCGTTTCGCCATTCTGTATGCCTTTATCGCTGTGGACGTTATGGTCGAGATGCAGACGAGGTCAGAGCTCTCAATGAATGACCAATCGGGTTCGGCAACATTCTCAACAAATGCCTTTACTTCGTATCCCCTTTCCCTGAGGATGGTAGAAAGTAACACAGCTCCGAGTCCCGGTATGGGAAATTTGCTGAAGATATGAAGGCCGGGTGAGCCCGCTTCGATAAATGAAACTCTTTTGATAAGCATCTTATTTTAATTCTATTCGAGAAAATCCTTTGATTGCAACCAATTTCTATTCGATAAAATCTTCAAGGTAACCTCAACCGTACGGTTTTCGACTCATTCGCTGCATATACTGAGAATCAACATGCGCCTTATCTCCCGAAAATTCCTTCAGTAATTCACTGGGAGAAAGATCCCCGAAGGATTTCTGCCTTTCTCCGGAGGAAAAGGCTGATTAATATAATGAGGCTTTTTTGATACACTATTTATGATTGGTGTGATATTCAGGAAGGTAGGGTTTTCTCATGGCAGAGAGTGGAAAGCATTGCAGGAACTTTTTAAAAGGGTTTGTAATCGGTAGCGTTTTGGGTACATTGGCAGGCATATTCTTCGCACCAAAATCCGGAAAAGAAATAAGGTTTGATATCAAGGGGAAAGGAAGCGAGGTTTTGAAGGATGCGAAAGAAATTTATGCTGATGCCAGTACGAAAGCAAAAGGGATCGTCGGGGAAGCCAAACATCAAGTGAAGGAGTTAAAGAAGGAAGCCGATCGAACATCTCTCAGAGGGTCGCCAGAAGGCGAAAGAGATTTTGGCCCGGGGTGAGAAAAAGGAGGCCGAAGCCGGTGGAACGGAGAAAGGAGACACCGTAGGAAGAGAATTCTAAGCGGGAAGGAGATGATCATGAATCCAACGCTACCAACGCTATTGACCATTGGTGTTACTGTCATTGGGCAATCCTGGTTTTGGTCCTCATCTTCTTCATCCCTGTCCTTTTCCAGGTCCGTCGGACAGCCCATGCAGCAGAGAAATTGATCGATTCCGGACGCCTCCAAATTGCTCCTGTTAGTCGCGACGTTGGTTTAATTTCTTGGGAGTCAAAAGGTCGTGAGATCGCTTTATAGTGTTATATAGTTTTCATCTGGTTTCTTTCCTTGTTGTTCTACTAAAATCTCATCCGTATTTCTTCAGAATCAACCTTATTGTGCATAAGTTGCAAGCATTTCGACGTTTCTGCTTCTATAGAAGATGTGCTTCTTCTTACATCTTGAAAAGTTCTTGATTCCGGGTAAAATTAAACATGAAGGTCAATCATGAAAATTACCTGCAAATGAACAATGGACAGAATAGTAGTTCTTTTATGATGGCACCCACTGCACTTTTGGGGCTTTTTAAGCCATGATGAGGTGAACGCGGTTATTCTAAGCCGCGAGTTTGCCACCGAAATGGAAAAAATGTTTACCAGGGATCTTGCCGAGCCCGAACGGGTTCAAATGAGACGTATGGGGGAAAAGACCTTTGTTCCCCGGGGTCAAAGAGTGGTTTGCGCATCTATTTTCACACTGGCTATGGAAAATCAAGAAGTGAAAGAAGGATCGTGCTCCTATTATAGCTGAAAGGAATAATGACTCATGCGGTCACTTGAAGCCATTCTGCTGAACCTTTTATGTATTGCCCTCTTGCTGCAAGGTTGCGCCATAGTTGTCAGGAAAGCAAAACAGGAATACATCATGGTGAAATCCGCGGTATCCACTTCGGAGATAAATATTACCCTTCATGATTCCTTTATTGATACCTACAAGAACAGGGCAACGATTGATGTGATGTTTACGGTTGACAAGGCAGACAGGCGGCCACATCCCGCGGTTTTGGACGGAGACTTTCATATAGCGGGACGGGCGCCCAAAATCGGCCTCTCCATTGTTGCGGAAATCAAGAATGCGGCATCCGAGAAAGAAGCGGTTGACATAATTCACAGATTTGAAGGGACGGGCGAGCCGATGAGAATAGCCGGGGCATGGAGGATATGGAGCGAACATGTGGGTAAGGCTGAAGAGGTTCAGGGAGAGGAGTTATCGCCCATCGAGGTTGCCAATCCGGATCACGTCTTTGAAATCCATCCCGTTACCTACGCGAAAGACAAGAACATTTTAGATTCGTTCAGACCGATCGAAGGATACAGGCCCGGAAAGGCGGATATCGTTTTCAAAAGCTTTGAAAACATCAAATGCAGTATCATACCGAAAGACAAAACGACCACTATTGTTACTCGCAAGGGGGAAATCAACGATGTGGAGTTTCTCCTGGAAGTCGGGGAAGATCGGCAACATGTTGTCGAAGACGGGAGGTTTGTGAACGGGGCGGCACTCGACTTGAAAGGAAATCGGCTTGTCCAGAAGGTCAGGATGGTTTTTGTGAAAGATTCAC
>JAPVTA010000178.1:0-2600 GCA_047519465.1 Thermodesulfobacteriota bacterium
TCCTTCCTCCTACCATCAAGGCGAGTACCCGTGTCGCTATGCCAGATTTCAAGCAATAATCCGAAAAGAGATAATTTTCACAAGTCTATTTTTCGTTTGACAGAAGCAACGTTTTTTGATATTTAATATGGTAGGTGAGTTTTCTCCGTTAATTCCTGAAAGAATAATCTAACACCACAACCCTAAACCTTTTGGAGTGATTATGAAATGGGATTTCCAAAAGGTGCCGCTGTAATGCCTTCAAAGGAGTCTTGCACCCTTTGGAGGCCCGCTTATGCTAACAGACTTTCTCTTTCCTAGGGTATATACCACACCATAACGAATAGGAGAGCATTGGGAAATGAAACGGAGGGGTGGCGCACTGGCTATATCTTTAAGACAGAAAGGAGGGCAAGGGCATGCCGAACTACGTTATTTTGATGAAACTGACAGACCAGGGGGCCAAGACCATCAAGGATGCACCTGGGCGGGTCGAAGCAGGCATCAAAGCCTTCGAAAAAATGGGAGGCAAGGTAATTGGCTTTTATGCTGTCATGGGGGAATACGACTACGTAACAGTCGGTGAGGCTCCCAGTGATGAGGTCGCAACGACCTTCGCCTTAGGACTTGGCTCGCTTGGAAATGTGAAGACGACTACACTCAGGGCGTACACGAAGGAAGAGTTTGCAGCGATGGTAAAGAAGTTGCCTTAACGGTGGCAGCAAAGAATAACTGTCTACACTGGGTTGCATGATTAGATGCTGGCGCGCCGCTCTCTGACTAAAAGAGAAGAGTTAGTACTCTCGCTCTTTCAATCAGAAATCGTCAATCCTCTAAGCATGCCTCGATTGAAGGTAGGTGAAGTCGGCGGCCGGTAGCAGCCCAGACTCGTGCTTAGAGAAAAAGATTTTGGAAAACTGACGGCAGCGATTTGTCGGGACTGGCGGTCCGAGGGTTGGTGGATTTGGTATCCTAAATTACTTGATTGACGAAAGCCACAGCCTTTGGTAGAAAGCTTAATTATAAAGGGCTCATTCGATAAAAACCAAGACTCGGTAAGGAGGAGGTGAAAAGGGCTCCGATAAACGTTTCCTAACATGGATTACGGCTGGCATTGTAGCCATTCTCGCCCTAATCGCAGCATTCTGAAAATTCACCTTTTGACTATCCGCTTATTTCTTTCAAAAAAGAGAACTCCTAACAAACAGGAAAAGATGTTTCTATTGGCGTTTAATTAGATCTGATAGGGGTTGAAAATGAAAGAACCTTTCAACTTAAGCATTGAGGGATGGGTCATTAAAGAGTTTAAGAAGAATGTTGAACGGGTTGGGTTAAGTGCTTCGGGAGTCATCGAGGTCTTCATGCGAGGGATGCTTTCAGATGAGCCGCTCGATAGGATGAAACGATTTATAGACCTCACGACCCTGATGCGAAAAGAGATTACCCGTTAGTCATGCCACTCATTCCCTTCTTATATGGAATGAAATTTTTTTAATCGGCAATGCGCATTTTATGCGTCTAACCTTAACATAGAATGCGCAGAGGAAGTAGGAAATCGAGGATGTCATAAACGATATGAATGGTAAGTAAAATTAGATTCTTAAACAAGAATCCCTGCCGTGTTCCCAAAAGGGGTGTAGCGATGGAAATTGAAAAAGAAAGAAACAGGATGGCACTGGAGCGGATCACGTTTCACCTCGATGAGGCTATGCGGTTTTGTAACCAACTGGATCTCTCTGGACTCGGCCCTTTTGAACAAAAGGAATGGGATGAGAGGATGAAGATGTGTAAGGATGCCATCGCATTCACCAAAGCGTCGGTTCAGAAATTGACCCAGATCCTTGAGTGATTTCTACTCATTCGTTATACAATTGCTTTAAAGCCTCTTTTTGGATGCTCTATTACTTCCTCCTGAAATCTTGTTTGTCAGTTTTTCTACCTCCATGCAACATTTTAATCGTAAATCAACAGAATAGCCTTAATATTGAGTGAAATTTTCCCCTTGACTCACCATTTTTTCAGGGCGTATTATGAAGTTGATTTTCGCCGCCTATCAATAATCAACCTGACGACACAACCCTTAACCTTTTGGAGAGAGCCATGAAATGGATTTCCCGGAAGGACCCAATGTGAGGGCTCCAAGGGGACTGAAATGGAGGGAGGTATGAAAAAAAAACTGGTTTATCTGGCATTGTTCATATTGATCAATTTAGTTTTTTTGCTTCTTGCTAATGAAGGGAAAACTCAGAGTCCACGATTTGAAGTGAGCGGTGACTGCGTCAGCGACAGTCAGACCCGTTTAATGTGGGCGAAAAATGGAAATCTCCCAAACGGACCCAGAGACTGGCAGGGCGCCCTCGATTACGTGGCCTCAATCAACTCCGGCCTGGGACTTTGCGGCTACAAGGACTGGCGCCTACCTAACTCGAATGAGTTGGAGAGCCTGATCAAAGCCGGTGAGGCTGATAACGCCAAATGGCTCATGACCCAGGGGTTCAGCAATGTGCAGTCCGAATACTACTGGTCGTCCTCGGAGTATCCCGCCGCTCCAGATCTTTACGCATGGGCTGTCCCTTTGTCGAATATTTCTTCGATAAACTACCCGGTAAACATCCGTAAGA
>JAPVTA010000179.1:0-4554 GCA_047519465.1 Thermodesulfobacteriota bacterium
ATCTTTGCCCTACCTGATGATACAGAGATATGCCCTGGTCACGGCGATTCCACCCTATTGAGAAAAGAAAAGACAGAATTTGCCATCTTTTCCTCCCATTCCCATGACCCTAATCTGTTCGGGGACGTGCTTTGGCTTTCATCCTAACCATTTTTGGGATGGACTACCGTAATACCTCTACTCCGTAGAAGGCCTCTACTAGAAATGAGAGACGTTTCATGGTGTGAATACCTCCCTCCTTAGTTCTTTCTGAAAAATAAAGTTAATAGGGAGAATGTTTATCGTTATGCCAGGAGGGGGCATGGACCCTGGCAGATCCAACGAGCCCGGTACCCTCGGACTCCTGATTACCTATTTCCCCTCCACCTTTTTTCGCAAAATCTCAATCAACTGGTCGGGTGTATTTTTCGCCAGGATTGAGTTGAACTGGCTGCGATAGTTCTGGACAAGGCTCACATTCTCTACAACAACGTCATATACTTTCCAGGTGCCGTCCTTTAGGATCACTCTGTAGAAAATAGGGATTTCGCTTGAGGAGGTGATCACTTTCGTTTGAACCTCAGCCTGGTTGTTCGAGAGTATGTTTTCTTTTGAGAAAACAATTTTCTCGTTGGTAAAAGAAAGGATCTTATCGATGTAAGCCTTTCCCAGTATCTGTCGATAGAGCTGGATGAACTCCTGCTGCTGAGCGGGACTCAGTTTTTTCCAATTTCCCCCCAGGCTCCGCATGGAAAGTTCGACTTCATCGAACATCTGTTTATAGAAAGCCTCGAGTTTCTCTTTTTTGATCTCTTTCGCCGACTCGGCTTTGAGCTTCGGATCGCGCAGCACATCGAGCACCTTGTTGACATTTGTCTGAACCGTGTCGAGCGGTGCACCTGCATCTACCGGAAGAGGAGACAGAAAGAACATCAAAATGCCCAAAGTTATGAAATGTCTTTTCATTTTTTTACCTCTGTGAGCTTTTTTACACCCTTACTGCTCCCTAACCTCTCCGAAGGCATACTTCCCGATGAGGTCTACAATGTCCACAGCCAGCCGCGGTTCGGTAATGCTTCCACCAGGTCCAAGGAGTTTTCCTGCGCCTCCGGGATTTATGTTGAGAAACAAGAATCCTGTAAACCCTTTCGTGGGTTTTTCCCCTTTTTCGACGAATCTCTCACTTCGACAAACTTTGAATCTCATCGTTACTTTTATCCGCTATGCCCCGCCAAGCCCCCTGAAAACTGAATTGTCAATGCCACTACAATTTCCCATGTCCACAAATGATCTTTGCTGTATTCCACTAAGGAATTTTTGGGCGGATATACGTGTTTTCCATTTGTCAGCTTTTTCACAGGTGGTATCTATTGCTTTCCTATTGAGTTGGAAGCCCCTGCAAAGGGTTGTGGATTCCTCAGGCCTTTGAAATAACGTTTACGGGTAGCTAGATTGATCCCGGCGTACACTTGGCAACCGAGGAGAGTCCGTTTCCATGGACTCATGCCAAGGAATCGTTTCATCATTGCCCCGAAAGAATAGGTTTGTCTGTTCAAGCGGGCGAAGCCACTCATGAGCTCGTCAGCAGTCATGCCCTTCGGTTGAAAAAGGAGTGTATCCGGAGGATATCCACGGAGCCACCAGTCACGCACAAACAACCTGCCTTCGCTTAAGAGGCGCTTATATAACCGTGTTCCCGGATAAGGAGTGAGGATCCTTAGCTGGACAACATCCAGACGGCATCTCATGATAAACTCAAGGGTCTGCTCGAACACATCCTCGTTTTCGTAATCGAAGCCAAAAACAAACGTGCCCAGTATACCGAAACCTTCGCCGTGAAATCGACGCATGGCCTCATAAAAATCGATCTTCAGATTCTTTATTTTCTTTACCTCATTCTGTGTTCCTTGCTGTACCGATTCGAATCCAACTAAAAGCCCCAGGCACCCCGAACGTCTCATCAACCTGAGTAACTCTAAGTCCTCAGCTAACGACACTGTTCCCTGCGCCAGCCATAGCCGCCGAAGAGGTATCATTTCCGTAAAAAGCTTTTTGGCTACATTCCGGTTCAGCCCAAGGGCGTCATCGACGAAGAAGAGGTGAGGGGAATCAATAGACTCTATCTCGGCAATCACCTCTCGTACAGGCCTGACTTGATATTGCTGCCCCAATGTCTGGCCAATGCAACAGAATTCGCAATCGTACGGACACCCGCGGGATGTCTCGACGCCGATCGGGATAGGAGTATAACCCTGATATTGGATACCGGGTAAAAGATCTCGCCGTGGTTTCGGTAGACCTTTGAGATCTGTCATTTTACCGGCCCGATAGAGCCCTTGCATCCGTCCCGAGGCGGCATCCGATACAAGTCGTGGCCAGACACCCTCCGCTTCTCCCACGACGACAGCGTCTGCATGCTCTAAGGCTTCGTCAGGCAATACAGTGGGATGTATTCCTCCCACCACCAGCTTCACAGCCTTCCGGCGATAGGCGTCAGCGATATGATAGGCTCTGAGCGCAAGGTCAGTCATGACGGTGATCCCCACCAAATCCACATCCTCATTGATGTCATCGGGAGCAAAAGCTTCGTCGACAATGGTCATCGTGTGGCCAGGCGGGGTGAGCGCTGCCAGAAGAGGAAGATTTACCCTCTGTAGCTTGAAAGGGCTGTGGTGCGATAAGTTTTATTTTCATCGTTCAGACTTGGTGTTTGCATGATGGCGAGAAGGGGGCACTTTGCGATCACTTGTCCTCTTCCCATTTGGTGGCGATGATGCCCAGGATGAAGACCACAGCCGCGAAAACACCAATGATCGCGGCGTCACGGAGCGCGGCCATGTTGTCTTCAAATACCATGGATGCCCGGAGCCCCTCGTTCACGTAGTACAGAGGCAGTATCCTGGCGAGCGTCTGCAGGAACCCCGGCATCAGCTCGATAGGGAAGAAGCTCCCCGAGAGGAACATCATCGGTAAACTGACAGCGTTTGCCGCGGCAGCAGCGCTCTGAGCCTCCCTGGCGAAGCGGGTGAGTATCATCCCGATTCCGACGAACGCGAAGACATCAAGCAAAATGAACGCAAGGAGCCAGGCGTCTATATGCAGGCTGACATTAAACACGGCGTAGCTCACCAGCAGCATCGCAATCGTGCATATGACCCCGAGTATGAACTGGTACAGGATGTTCGACAGTATCCAGGTGGTACGGGTGATGGGGGTGGTGGACAACTTCCTGATGATGCCCTTCTGTCGCAGTTCCGTCTCCGAATCCACCGTGCTGAACAGGCTCAATGTCATCACCGCCATCGCGATGATGCCGGGGACGAAGAACTCGATGAACCGGTACTTCTTGGTGAGTATCGATGTCTCAACCGTCCTGATGAACGGGGACTTCCCGGATAGCCCCTGGTTTATATAGGCGAACACCGAGTTCAGGATTAGCATCTTCGTGGACACCGAACTAGAGCTGGGGTCGTATATGTACGTGATGGTAACGGATGCGCTGGGGTCGTCGAACTCGATATTCTGATTGAGGGATTTTTCATAGTCTTTAGGAATGATGAGGACAAGGTTTACCTTGTTCTCCTTCGCATACTGCGTGGCGTTCATGGCGGGGTCGACGTTGGTTATCTTGAACTTCCCGTTGAGCTTTAGGGTCTTGACCAGATGCGCCGAGGAGTTAGTACGGTCGAGGTCCTGCACGCAAAGGTGGAATTCCACGTTGTCCTGGCTCATGAAGATCGTGCCGAACAAGAGTATCAGGATTATCGGGAACGCAATCACAAAGAACATGGTGGTCTTCTCGCGGGAGAAGTTCAAGAGCTTCACGACGAGATTTGCACCGATGATGCGCGGGTTCATTTTGGCTCCATTTCGGGCGGATCTTCCCGGAGCGCCTCGCCGGTGAGCTTGAGGAAGACCTCTTCGAGGTTAGGCTTCCGAACGTCCAGGCCGAGGTACAGAGCCCCGGCATCCTTGATGGCGTTCAGTATCTCCTGGACGTCGTACGTGTGCTCCACCCTGACCTCGACGTTTTTGTGGTTGTCAAGGACCGGCTCGAAGCCCATTTTCCGGACGATTTCAAAAACTTTTCCATCGACGGGCTTTAGCGTGATGGCCAGGTAATTCGCGTTGCGTTCGATGAGTTCCCGGGGAGAGCCCCTGGCGATGACCTTCCCCTTCGAGATGATTGCGACCGTGTCTGCAAGAAGCTCCGCTTCCTCCATATAGTGTGTGGTCAGAAATACGGTCTTCCCCTTCTTCTTCAGGCCCAGCAGGACGTTCCACACCTCGTGCCTTGCGCGGGGGTCGAGCCCTGTCGTCGGCTCGTCGAAGAACACGACCTCGGGGTCGTTTACGAGAGCAATCGCTATTCCGAGGCGCTGCTTCAAGCCCCCGGAGAGGTTCTTGTACTGCTCTTTGGTTTTGTCCTTGAGGTTCACGAGCTCTATCAACCCGTCGATATCGGTGTTCATGCAGCAGAAAAGCCGCGAGTAGTACTGGATGGTCTCCCTGACCGTTATCCTGCCGAACGAGCTGAACCCCTGCGGGAGGACGCCGATGCGGGGGACGATGTCG
>JAPVTA010000180.1:0-55802 GCA_047519465.1 Thermodesulfobacteriota bacterium
GGGTAGTGGTTTCCGGTGTCACTTACAACAAAAATGAAGCAAAAATAGAGATCATGCGTGTTCCCGACGTTCCCGGGATGGCGGCAAAACTCTTCAAACCCATCGCCGATGCGAATATCGTCGTGGACATGATTATTCAAACCTCCAGCATCGAGAAAGGTTGCGCCGATATGGCTTTCACCGTCCCCAAATCCGATTTCGGGAAAACCCTCCAGATCGTTAAGAATACGATTAAGGAGTTGGGCGGGAAAGAGGTCAAATCCAATGAGGACATTGCAAAGGTATCCATTGTAGGGGTAGGGATGAGGAGCCACTCCAATGTGGCCACTCAAATGTTCTCTGCCCTGGCTAGGGAGGGAATTAACATTCAAATGATCTCCACCTCGGAGATTAAGATCTCCTGCATCGTCGATTCCAAATATACGGAATTGGCAGTCCGGGCGCTCCACGATGCTTTTGAACTCGATAAGCCTGTTATCACAGAGGAACGATGAACCGTGCACTATGAACTTTGAACGATGAACTTTAAACCAATACAAACGTCCTAATTTATGTTACCCCCCACCCTCCCCTCCGCCTCGAGGGGGGAGGGTTAAGGAGGGGGTATCGTTTATTGCCCCTCGTTCATGGTTCACCGTTCATCGTTTATTTAAGGAGATTTTCATTTGACCCATTCCGATTCTATAAAAATCTACGATACGACACTGCGCGACGGCTCGCAGGCAGAAGACATTTCGTTTTCTGTTGAAGATAAGGTTCGAATCGCGCAGAAACTGGACGAACTAGGCATCCACTATATTGAAGCGGGATGGCCTGGTTCCAACCCAAAGGACCTCCAGTTTTTTCAAGAGGTCAAATCGGTTTCCCTTTCTCTGGCGAAGATCGTCGCCTTCGGGAGCACCTGCCGCGCAGGAATTTTGCCAAGAAATGATCCGAACATCCGGGCCCTGGTCGAGGCTGGCACGAAAGTGGTAACGATCGTGGGAAAGTCCTGGGATGTGCATCCCCTCGAGGCACTCAATATTACCCTGGATCAGAATCTCGAGATGATCTACAGCTCCATTCAGTTCCTTAAGGAACGTGTCGAGGAAGTGATTTTTGATGCGGAGCATTTCTTCGATGGGTTCAAAAACAATCCTCACTACAGCCTCTCCACGCTGAAGGCAGCCCAGGAAGCCAAGGCGGACTGGATCGTATTATGCGATACGAATGGGGGAACTTTCCCCGGCGAGATCCAATCCATCGTTCAAGAGGTGAAAAAGAAGATTGCTGTTCCCCTGGGCATTCATGTCCATAATGATACCGAGATGGCAGTAGCCAACACGATCCTGGCGGTCAAGGAAGGCGTCAGGATGGTCCATGGCACGATGAACGGCTACGGGGAACGATGCGGGAATGCCAACCTCTGTTCCGTCATCCCCAATCTCAAGTTGAAGATGGGAATCGATTGTATCACAGACGACCAGATGAAAAAGATCGCCGAGGTCTCACGCTTCGTCTCAGAGCTGGCCAACCTGCCCCATAACAAATATCTTCCTTATGTCGGAGAGAGTGCCTTTGCGCACAAGGGCGGCGTGCATGTGAGCGCGATCCGGAAGAGTGATGCCACTTACGAACACGTCTCCCCCGAACGGGTCGGAAATCACCGGAGGGTTCTGATCTCCGACCTTTCGGGCGAATCGAACATTCTTTACAAAGCGGCCGAGTTTAAGATTGATTTGGAGAGCAAAGATCCAAAAGTAAGAAAGATCCTGGACGACTTGAAAAACCTGGAAAACGAAGGTTTTCAATTTGAAGGGGCAGAAGGCTCTTTCGAGATTCTTGTCAAGAAAGCCCTCGGGCAACATAGAAAATTTTTTGAACTGATGGGATTCCGGGTCGTCGTGGAAAAGAAAACGGAAGAAGAAACTCCCCTTTCAGAAGCAACCATCATGGTTCGTGTAGGGGATCACGTGGAGCATACGGCAGCCGTTGGGAATGGTCCGGTCAACGCCTTGGATAACGCCCTACGAAAGGCGCTTGAGAAATTATATCCCGAATTGAAGGAAGTCAAACTGCTCGACTACAAAGTCAGGATTCTTTCCAGCAAGGATGGAACCGGAGCCCGAACGAGGGTTTTGATCGAATCGTCGGATGGACAATCGAAATGGGGGACGGTGGGGGTTTCCGAAAACATCATCCAGGCAAGCTGGCAAGCCTTAGTAGACTCGATTGACTACAAGCTTTTGAAAGAAGAAAACGGAAAGTAACAAAATAATATCAAATGTCAAAGTTCAAATTTCAAATGAATTCTAAAACTCAAATGTCAAACATTTTTTGATATTTGACCATTTGTCATTGATTTGACATTTGGATTTTGAAATTTGGCATTCATGAAATACTTCTCCCTCCGCCAGCAGTGGGTTCTTCTTGTTATCGCCCTTCTTCTCCTCGGCGTCCTCTACTTTCAATTTTATTATCAGCCCATTTCTGCTCCTTCCGAAGAAATTGTGAAAGAGGTTGTCGTTGAAGTCTCGGGAGAGGTTCGAAGTCCCGGCGTCTTTCTTTTTAAGGAGACGCCCACGTTAAGAGAAGCCGTTGAACGGGCAGGAGGTCTGAAGGAAAGTGCCCAACTCGGAATGACCTCATCTCCGGAAACACTGGAAACGGGAACTCTCCTTATTGTCGGCAGGCGATTTTCTGCAATCTCTCCATCTCTTTCACATCCTTCCCCTTCCCCTCCGGAGGAGAAGAGAAAAAATAAGAAATCTTTGTCAAACGAGGAAAATAAGGAGGGGAAGACCGATGAGATAGAGATAAGACTCAGCAGGATGGCTGCCGACAAATGTCTCGTCTTTTCCATTCCCATCGACCTCAATCGAGTATCGACAGAGGACCTTTGTTTGATTCCTGGGATCGGTGAATCCTTGGCCCAAGAGGTGATCGCTTACCGGGAAAGAAGAAGGGGATTTCGATCTGTTGAGGATTTAAGAAATGTAAGAGGTATTGGAGAAAAGAAATACCAGAGCCTTAGGGGATTTTTCACCACCAGATAACTCTTTTAAACCCCTCACAGAAAATTTAAGAACCTTCACCTGGTAAACTCGATGGGCTGGGAACAAGCATCTCCCCCTGCGTTATAATCGTATACCATTCGGGCACCGTAATCTGCACCCACGGTTATTATTCCCAACAGCACCAGAAAGAGTAAAAGAAACAACAACCTCCCCTTCCGGGGAAACGGCCGCGCAATCGAAGCCCAGAGGGACTGGACAACGCTTAGTCCTAATGTGACAAGCATGAGTTTTTCGTGCGTGTCTAAGAGATGTTCCCTCACCGACCGCGAAACCATCACTCCCTCCTCGCCGTAGAGACCGGTTGCGACCGCCGCCCCGGCGGCAAGGGTGCCGACGATGAGCAGTAAGAATGCAGTCGTTGCAAAGGTTTGGTTGCGTAAGGTCCAGGAAAAAAAATAAAAGAGTACAGCACCCACCAAGAATGCGATTGGGAAATGAACCACCAGCGGATGGATGTTTTGTAGGTGCTGCACTCCCGGAAGAAAACTTTCTAACATAGGTATCACTTGATTGACTCAACAGTCAAGAAGTTACTTCCGCCAACGGCGTAAGTCTTACCGGTGATTGTAGCCTGACGACCCATCTTCTCCAGGACGTCTTTTTGAGGCAAAGAGGTTTTGTCCTTATTGGGCAGTAACACATAGACCTTATTTGTCCCATTTTCAAGCAGCCCTGCTGGAATACCCGCTTTGAAGCAGTCGATGGCGCACTGCCGGTGGCTCTCGCCTTTTGCTTCCATCAAGGCGTAGCAGTAAGTGTCGATGACCTCTCCTTTGACTGTCACCGTATCTGCAGCATAGATCGGAAGAACCACACTCATGGCCGTCATGAAGCTTGCTAACACACCGAGAATCATTATTTTCCGCATTATATTCTCCTCCTTTCTTCATTCTTAATCTCCGCTCATACGTTTCAATATAGTGACCTCGTCTTCTTTTCTCTCGTCACCTCCTTTGCTAATTTCTAGATCTCCGAATCAATACTAAAAATAGCGATAATGGACTCAGAAATAAATAGGGCAAATCCTGTATTTTATGGCGAAAAATGCAGTATTTGCTCGATCATCCTTGTCTCGTCTATACTCCCTTAAGTTATATTCAAAATCTTTCAATCTTTTCTAAACACAATGGCCTTCGACAAAGAAGTAAGGCTCCCCGCCCTGAAGAGCGGGGCTTGCGGGGCGCGGAAAGAAGAGAGCACGGTTTTGACTTAAGTCAATGATTTTAGTCCTTTTATGTTCATATAAATAAGCTATGATATTTAGGATCTGACTTGGCGCCTGAGGGGAAGGAGGTTCCTTATGGATAAAAAGGCTGCAAGAAAATTTTTTATCTGGGGAACGGTCATCTGTACCGCTGTCTTCATATGGCTCACCATTGATACCCACACCACCATTCCCAAACGAACCCATACAGACCAATTGACAGATGAAGTTGTCTTGGGGAAAAGGGTTTGGCATAAACATAATTGTAATGACTGCCATACCATCCTTGGTATTGGAGGCTATTACTCTCCGGATGTAACAAAAGCCTACTCCACACGAGGAGAGGCCTGGCTGAAAGCATTCTTAAAAAATCCAGAAAGCCCCGACCCCAAAAGAAGGAAAATGCCCAATTTCAACCTTTCTCAGGATGAAATCAACAAACTTGTCGTCTACTTCAAATGGGTAGACGCCATTGATACCAACCAGTGGCCCCCCAAGCCTATCGCCGAGGCAAAACCAACAGAGGTTGCCTTGAAGGAAGAGTCTCAAACCCTATCGGGCAAGATTGTCTTCGACCACTATCGATGTGATCTATGCCATAAGATTGAAGGAAGGGGAGGTACGATAGGTCCCGACCTCAGCCATGAGGGTAGCAAACGAGATGCTCTCTGGATAGAAAAACAGATTAGAGACCCTAAATCTCACGCTTCCAATACCGCGATGCCACCCTTTCCACAGATTTCTGAGGGTGAAATCAAGGTCTTGGTTGGTTATTTGACGGCTCTCAAATAGCAAAGGAGGAAAAAAAGATGGCTTTCGAATCGCAAAGAGTGGCGATAAAATATTTTGTTATCTCGGCAATCTTTTTTGGCCTTCAGATAATCGTCGGCCTCCTACTTGTTTCGAAATACATCTGGCCGGACCCGCTGATTGCAATTCTTCCTTTTAATACTGCCCGTGCCATCCATACCAATCTCCTCGTAGTCTGGATGATCTTCGGATTCATGGGTGGAACTTACTACATCGTTCCAGAGGAATCCGGTACGGAATTATTCAGCCAAAAGCTGGCCAACCTCCAATTCTATCTACTGCTGCTGGGTGGTCTGGTAGGAATCATCGGATTCCTCTTCGGCTGGACAGCCGGAAGGCCTCTCTTAGAATTACCCGTCGAATTGAAATGGGCCATTGTCGTCGTGGCATTGATCTTCATCTCCAACGTTTTTCTGACGATGATTCGGACAAAGAAATGGACAGCCATTCAAGGCATGCTCTTGGGAGGAATCGTCATGCTGGCTGTCATGTGGCTTTTTGGTATCCCTTTCTTTAGAAACCTCAGCCTCGACTATTATTACTGGTGGTGGGTCATCCATCTATGGGTGGAAGGAGCCTGGGAACTGATCGCTGCCTCCCTCATGGCCTTCGTCTTATTGAAAATCACGGGTGTGGATCGCCAGGTGATCGAGAAGTGGCTGTATGTCGAAGTGGCTTTAGTTTTGGTCACTGGTATCATTGGAACAGGCCACCATTACTACTGGATCGGAACACCCGGTTATTGGCTCTGGTGGGGGGGGATCTTCAGCGCCCTCGAGCCTGTTCCCATCATTCTCATGGTCTTTGATACCCTTCATCATGTTAAACATAAAAAAATTGAAATCACCAATCGCCTCGTATTCTATTGGGCGGTGGGCTGTGCCATCTTCCATTTTATCGGTGCCGGGGTATGGGGATTCGCTCATACGCTACCCGTTGTCAATCGCTGGACACACGGAACTCAGGTGACTGCCTCCCATGGTCATATGGCATTCTTTGGCGCCTATGCCATGGTCATCCTGACCATGATCTATTATGCCTTGCCTAAACTGAAGGGCTTAGAACCATTCAATCAGAAGAGAGGATTTTGGGTCTTCTGGATGACGACCATCAGTGTGGCAGTAATGGGTTTAGCCTTTGGAGTAGCAGGTGTAATCCAGTCCTATTTGCAGAGAGGGTTGGGAATGGATTTTCTTACCGTTCAGGGCTTTATGAGGCCGTGGTTCATGATCGTTTTGTTCGGTGGGCTTGGGCTGTTTACCGGAGTGATTATTTACATCATCGATCTCCTCACGTTGGCCGCAAGAAAATCCAGAGTTTGATGCTTGAAGTTATGGAAATGAAGTCTGTTATCGCTGAAACCATTGACATCATAACAGAGAAATCCCACACTCCACTTCAGGAAGTATGGGTCGATGATTTGGTCATCGGCATCTTTTTTACAGGTGTGAAGTTATCAACTGGTCATGCTGGCGTTGCTTTTACTCCCATCGGCGAGATTCCCGAGGCGGTCTGTTGCCCCACCTCAGCAGCCCGGATGCCACAAGCCGGGAGCTTAGAAGGAAGACCTGTCTCAGAAATCCTCAAGTACAGTCTGGATAGCAATGTCCTGAAGAGCGCTATAGGTGTAGCCACCCTCAATGCAGTCTCCCAATGGATTTTCGAGTCAGGGGACAAAAAAGAGTACAAAGTTATCAAAGAAAAAGACGGCTTTGATCTTTTAGAAATCAAACCTGATGAGACCGTTGCCTTAATTGGCGCCTTCGGTCCTTATATTCGGCGACTCAAGGTCATGGGGAATCCTTTCTTCATCGTTGAGAGGAATCCTCAAACGTTGAGATCGGATGAGATGAAATATTTTATGCCGGAACCCGAAATGGCCTCTGCGGTAGTAGCATCGAATGTGGTGATTATGACTGGTACTGCAATTGTGAATCACACCATTGATGATCTTCTTTCCTTGATCACTGATGACAAACGAACAGCGATCATCGGGCCCACAGCCAGCATGATGCCGGATGTTTTCTTTCAAAGAGCCATCGATATCATGGCCGGAGTTCGAATTTTAGATGCGGACGGTATGATCAAGATATTGAAACAGGGTGGGTCTGCTTATCATCTCATGAAGGAATGCTCTGAAAAGATCGCCTTCGTAAAATAAAATCAGATCCTTGCCACAAAAAAGCGATATGCTGAAGCAATATCATAACTTGTGGCCGGTAGCTAGCTTTTCTAAGGTTTCTCGATTTAAGACAAGAATTCGATTTCTTTTAACATCAATAATCCCCTTGGCTTTCATTCTTGCCAGATTTTTCGAGAGGGTCTCTCTTACGGTCCCTAACATTGACGCCAGTTGAGCCCTGCCCAAAGCAAGTTCAACCTCGTCGGTGCTCCTTGCTCCCTTTGTTTGTCTAAGCGAAAGATCAAGCAGATATTTTGCAATGCGGGAGGGGACTTCTTTCAGGGAGAGATCGTCAATCAGCGACGCATACCTCTTTACATATTGTGAGAGAGCAACGGTCATATTGGCACTGAGACGAGAATTCTTCTTCATCGATCGAAGAAAATCCCTTTTTGGAAAGAAAAGGAGCTGACAATCACTTAAGGTCTCCGCATAGAATGGATGACTCCCCTTGAGAAATATGGAGGCTTCCGCAAAGGTATCAGGAGGCGAGATCACATGAATAATCTGCTCCTTACCCTCGGGCGAGACTTTGTAGAGTTTCACTTTACCAGAGAGAAGAACGTACAAGCCATTTGATTCTTCGCAATCGGAAAAGAGAATCTGCCCTTTCGCGACTTGAATCAGGGCCGCAACAGCCCTGATTTCCTTTAATTCTCTTTCATTCAATCCTGCAAAAAGAGGGACATGTTTTAGAGATCTGAGAGAAACGCTCATTTTCGGCAGATTTGCATTGTTCCGGAAGATTCGTCTCACCTTTCTCCCTTTATCCTGACCGGCTAATTTAGATAGTATTACATCCCTTTTATCAAGAATGTGACTTAAGTCACAGATTTTTGTTTTTGGAAATAATAAAAGAATCGAGTGAAGCTCGCAACCCGATGAAAAGCAACCTATTTTTTGAAAAAAATTTCATTACTTGAATTTTCCCATGATACAATGTTTCTAATTGCTCAAAGAATTCAAGAAAATGAAAGAAGGGATTTGAGGTTCAGAAAATGAAAAAAATCATAACGCAATCAACCCGTCCATTGTTTTTCGGCGTTCTCAGTCTCTCCTTCGCGATGTGCGCAAGCCCTCCCAAGAAAACGGATGAGGGAATCGACGTGGGTTTCTGTATTTCCTGCCATCAGGAGAGGACGCCTGGGCTCTTTCAATCCTGGGTCGAATCGAAACATGCAAACAATGGGGTCAATTGTATCACCTGTCACATCGATCATCAGGCAGCCTCCGACCAGAAGGCCATGGTTTTTCCCGACAAATGCGGGCAGTGCCACCCCAAGCAACTCCAGGAGTTTCAGAAGAGCCGTCACTCTATCGGATTTGACCGAATGCGGATCCAGGGTGAATACCTCGGTATTCCTCACGAGATCCGCTCCGCCTTTTGCGAGCGATGTCACCTCGTCCAGAAAAGGTGCAACAGTTGCCACACTTCCCATCGCTTTTCCCTGAAAGAGGCCCGTGATCCGGATGCCTGCGGATGCTGCCACCTCGGACCTGACCACCCGCATAAGGAAATGTACGAGACTTCCCTTCATGGAACGATCTATAAGATAACTCAGGATCCAGAGCGGGCGCCTCGTTGTGTTACCTGCCACATGCCCAAGGGGAGCCATAATGCCAGTTTTGGAATTGCAAGAGGACCGGCGGGAACCCGCTCCCCTGTTGTTGACCTGGAAGGGGTCCCAATTTCAAAAGAAAAGGAAGAAAGAAGACGAGAGGAGATGGTCGGGGTCTGCACGAAATGCCATTCGAAGCGGTTTGCGCAGGAACAGCTGGAGAACGCAGACCAGGTCAAAGAGGCAGGGTTTAGATTACAGGAGGAAGGAAAAGAGGCCATCCAAGGCATAGCCCAAAAAGGGCTAATCTATCCGCCTGCTTCCGAAAGGATGCCTCATCCTACAGAGGGCCATACACTGGTCCTTGCCGATCCACAACTCTACTTGGGAACCTCCTATATTGAAAGGCTCTTTTTCACGATGTTTAAGTTCCATAACATCAGAGTTTGGAAGAGCGGTTACCATTTCAGTCCATCATACACCCATGGATATGGTTGGACCGAGATGCAGCTCGATTTGATTGATATCAAAGAAGAAGCAAGAAAACTAAGGGAGGTGCTTAGAGAGACGAAGGAATAAAACACGGGGCCTAATAGAACGGAGGTGCGGTATGTTGAAAAAGATGGTTTCCCTGTCCATCCTTTTGGTTCTTGTCTTCTTTTCTCGCTTGGGCTGGCCAGAGGAAAAGATTGGCGAATGCCTCGCCTGCCATCAGCAGGAGACGCGAGGGATCTTTCAGGCCTGGGTCAACAGCAAACATGCCAAGGCCGGGGTGGACTGTAACACCTGTCATAAGAGCCACGAAGAGGCGAAGACGAAGAAATCAGCGGTGGGACCTGATGTCTGTGCCCAATGTCATAAGGAGAAATATGACCAGTTTCAGCAAGGAAGGCATTCCATCTCATGGAACAAGATGAAAGAGCACCCTCAATACCAGGCCCTTCCCGACCCTTTGAAAAAGGCGTTCTGCGAACGATGCCACAACATACAGAACAAGTGCAATAGCTGTCATACCTCCCATGCCTTCAACCCTGAAGAGGTGCGAGAACCGGAAGCCTGCAAGAAGTGTCATACTGGATTGGCAGGTCCCCACGACGAGATGTATGCCTCCTCCCTTCACGGGACGATCTATGCGGTGGATAAAAATACTTTCCGATCTCCAAACTGCGTAAGCTGTCATATGTACAAAGGGACCCACAATATCAGCTTTGGAATTGTCTATGACTCCTGGGGAAATCCGGTCGACAAGAATGGAAGATCCCTTTCGAAAGATGAGCAGGAGGAGGTCCGAAAAGAAATGATCAAGGGGGTTTGTTTCCAGTGCCATATTAAGTCGTTAACCTTGGAACGTTTTGAATTAGCCGATCGGGTAAAACAAAGGGCAAAGGGGCTTCTGGATGAGGCGGAGAAGGTGATCCGGGAACTTGAACAGGAAGGAATTCTCCCCAAAGGCCTGGTCCTTGGCAGGAATCAACTCTATCAGGAATCCTCCCGCATCGAAGCTATCTATTACCGGATGGCTCAATTTCAGAATGTCTACACCTGGAAGGGGGCATACCATTTCAGTGCCGATTTCGCGCATTGGTATGGATGGGCACACCTTCAGATGTCCCTGATCGAGATTAAAGAGGAAGCCAGAAAATTGCGAGAGATGAAGAAATTGAAAAAATGAATCTCCTCAGAATTGAGAATTCAAACCCAAAAACCCGCCACTTTGGTGGCAAAAGAAAGGAGAAGAACGTATGAAAAAGAATATTTTTGCCTCACTAACGGCTCTTGCCATCCTGTTCTCATTTGTGCTCTTTGGATCGAACAAAGTCTTTGCCCATTGTGATGGAATGGATGGTCCAGTAGTCACGGCTGCCAAGAAAGCATTGGAGACTGGAAACGTGAACCTCGTCCTGATTTGGGTTCAGAAGAAGGATGAAACCGAAATCAAGAAGGCCTTTCAGAAGACGCTTGCTGTGAGGAAACTTAACCGTGAGGCTAAAGACCTCGCAGATATGTATTTCTTTGAGACTCTTGTTCGCATTCATCGGGCTGGAGAAGGGGCGCCCTACACGGGTCTTAAACCTGCTGGCCGGGATCTCGGCCCCGCAATTCCGGCTGCGGACAAAGCGATTGTGGATGGTAAGATAGAGCCAGTGATAAAACTCCTAGCGGACAAAATGCGAGATGGCATTGATAAATATTTCAAAGGTGTAATGGCTAAAAAGAATTTCAAAAAAGATGATGTGGAAGCAGGTAGGAAATATATCGAAGCCTATGTCATTTTTATTCATTATGTTGAGGCGCTTTACGAAGCAGCCAAGGAAGCAGTCCATGGCCATTACCCGGAGCACACAGAAGGCGGCGGACACAAAGATTGATAATCTCAAGAAAATTAGAAAGGGGCATTCATTGCTCCTCGAGGAGGGAAGAGAATGGCCAGCAAAAAACTATTGGATGCACTAAACAAAGCGATTGCGATGGACCTTAGAGCTACCATTCAGTATATGTGGCAGCACGTAACGACTCTGGGGGTGGAAGGTGCGGCGGTGAGCAACGTTTTTAAGGAAATAGCGATGCAGGAGATGAAACACTCTGAGTCATTTGCCGACCGTCTTTTCTACCTCAGAGGTACTCCTACAACAAAGCCTATGGACATCAAAGTAGGTAAGACCCTGAAGGAGATGGTGGAGGCAGACCTTAAGGCAGAAAATGAGTCCATCGAACTATGCAAAGGGATCATCAAGATAGCGGTTGAAGAGGACGACCCTACTACCCGGCTACTGACTGAGGAGATTCTCCGGGAAACGGAGGAACACGCAGATAAATTCAAGAGGATGTTGGAATAAACGGCACGGGTCTGGGGAACGAGATACGATAAAGGGCCGCGGCTAAGCGAGGGCCTGCTTCCTTTACAGACTTTCGCTACTTCAGGCTTGCCACCTCCATTTCTGAAGGTAAGAAAGGGAAAAGACACTATGGACGAAAAAAAGTTTCGAGAGATTGTTAAGTTTACCATCGAAAAAGAAATTCGGGCTTTCAACTTTTATACGAAGGTAGGTCAAATGGCGAGATACTCCGGCATGAAGGAACTCTTTTCCGAATTGGCCAAGGAAGAAGAAGGACATCGGAAATTGCTTGAGAATCTCAGCATGGAAAAGGTCACCCAAGCGAGAATTAAAGCAATTCCCGATTTGAAGATTAGCGACTATTTGGTCGAGGCCGAGTTCAGACCAGATATGTCCTATGCCGAAATCCTCCGAATGGCGATGAAGATGGAGGAACACTCTCTTAAATTGGATATTGATCTCAAGGATTCCAGCACGGATGAGTGCATCAGAAAACTTTTTACTTACCTGGCCGGAGAAGAAGCCAAACACAAACTCAGGTTGGAAAAAATCTATGATGATGAGATACTGAAATAATCCGACAAGCACGAATCGACATCGGAGTTAAGGTGAAAAAGAAAGTTAATAATGGTTTGTTTCGAACGGATACTAAATTTGCGACAGATTCTTTAGGTCCGACTTCCTATCAGAACTTAATCCTTTACAATATCATTTCTTAGAGATACCATATTTACTGCTGACCATTTCAGAAATAGTTTTATCATCGCTTGTACGGCGCTCGATTTCCGTTACCTTATCTCCTCTCTGCTTGCTGCGGCCACTTCCATGTGAGGTTCAGGAGCAGAAGGGATGGATATAGGACGAACAAATGGAGATCAAAACCAGTTCGATGATTGAGCAGGCTGGAAAGGGAACCATCAGAATAAAGGGGTGGATCAGTGATCTCCAGGATTTTTACTTCCTCTCCCTTCAAGGTCTTTTGGGTCTGGTGAGAACACCCTTGTACTCGAAGGATATGATTGAACAGATGGACTACTCAGGGGCAGGTTCGTTCTTCATCATTCTCCTGATCTCCCTTTTCATCGGGATGGCCCTCTCGCTCCAGCTTTCTGCCGAACTTTCGGGCCTGGGATTCAAGATGTATATCGGAAAGATCGTGGGCGTCTCCATTGTCAGGGAGATCGGGCCCGTGATGGCCGCACTGGTATTTGCCGGCCGCGTGGGCTCTGGCATGGCATCGGAACTGGGCTCTATGATCCTCGGTCATCAGGTGGATACGCTTCGAGTTTTCGGCGTGGACCCTGTCAGAAAATTGGTCACCCCAAGGATACTGAGCTGTCTGATCATGCTTCCAGCCCTGACCATTATAGGAGATACCGTCTCCATCTTGGGAGGCTACTACATAGCGGTCTTCGTAAGCCATCAAAGCGGCTCGGTTTATTGGAGTTCGATTCAGGCCGTGCTTAATTTTGAGAATGTTCTGTCGGGCTTTATCAAACCCTTCATCTTTGGATACCTGATTGCCTGCATAAGCTGTTATATGGGGCTTTCTACAAAAGGGGGAGCCATAGGGCTCAGGCGGTCCACAACGAGGGCTGTCGTCGCATCCTTTATCATGATTATTGTCGCCGATTTCATCCTCACGAGGATATTATTTTTCATTTTGGGTTTTTCATTATGATTGTTTTCGACCGAATCTCATTTGCTTACGGGACACAGGAAGTTTTGCGAGAGGTCAGTTTTTCCATCCCTTTCAGTGAGAGGGTAGCCATTCTTGGAGGAAGTGGGGACGGCAAGACGACACTGCTCAAACTCATTGTGGGTCTCTTAAGACCCGATTCTGGAAGAATCGTCATTGATGGGAAGGACATCACGGACAAGAAGGAGGACGACCTCCGGGAAATCAGAACGAAATTCAGTATTGTTTTCCAGGAAGGGGCCCTTTTTGACTCGCTCAATGTTAAGGAAAATGTCGCCTTTGGTTTAAGGGAATACACGAAAATGACCGAGGAAGAGATCGATCAGAAGGTGAGAGAGTTGCTCGGGAAGGTCGGCCTGGACCATGCGATGGATTTGATGCCCGAAGAACTGAGTGGCGGCATGCACAGAAGGGTCGCCATTATGAGGTCCCTGGCAGCTTTCGATCCCAAGATGTTTTTGTACGATGAAGCGACGACCGGACTCGACCCGGTGAATGCGGATATAATATGCAGGCTGATTCTCGACTTAGCTAAAGATGAAAAAGGCTTTATTATCGTCACCCATAAGGTTTTCGATGCCCTCCGGCTGGCGGAAAGATTCATGTTTCTAAAAAATGGTTCGATCATGTTTGACGGCAACAAAGACCAGTTGATGCAGTCGTCCATCCCGGAGATTCAGGTATTTATGAAGGAGTTAAGTCCCCCATCGGAGGTTTCTTCCCTTCATAGTAAGGTTAACCATTGAGGAGACTAAAATGTTTGACGTCAAAAAGCAGCTCAGATGGTCAAAATTGAAAGCCGGTTTAGTCATTACGATTGCATTCTTAGCACTGCTGGTGGCTGTTTTTTTTGCAGGCAACATAGAAAAAATGCTATCGCCAAAGACCGAGTTAAAAGTAGCGTTTCGGGATGTGAGAGGGTTAAGAAGAGGTGCTCCCGTCTGGATATTCGGCACAGAGGTAGGCTCCGTAAGAAGCATCTATTTGGATCCGGTTTACGGAGCCGTCGTGACGGTTTCTATTAATGAGAGTGTCTTGAGATTTCTTAAGAAAGACTCTCAAGCAAGTATTCTCACCATGGGACTTCTCGGGGACAAATACATTGAGCTGAGCGGAGGCTCTCCCCAAGCGGAGCCGCTCCAGCCCGGCGAGATGATCAAGGGAACGGAGCCAATCCAGTTCTCCCAAATCATGGAGACGACTTCCGTAGCCATCGGAAAAATGGGCGACTTCATAAACAAACTCGATATCTTTGTGACGAAAATGGAAAAGGGAGAAGGTACCGTCGCTAAATTTTTTACGGACCCTGCTATCTATAATAACCTAAGGAAGTCCACGGAGACCCTTTCCCTGCTCTTAGAAGATATAAAAAAATCAGACGGTACCCTGAAGATGCTCATCGAAAACCCCTCGCTCTACAAAAAAGCCTTAACGACGGTGTCATCGATTGAGGAATTTAGCAGAAAACTGAACGAGGGCTCCGGGACATTGAAAAAACTGATGGAAGAGCCTGAATTGTACGACAACCTCAATAAGGCGGTCTCACGGCTCTCCTCTGTCTTGGAAGGGATAGAAAAAGGAAAGGGAATGGCAGGAGCCTTAATCAGCGATGAAGAACTTGCAAAAGAGCTGCGGAATCTCCTTCTGGAACTTAGGAAATTGAGCTCCGAATTGGAGGGCTTGGCGAAAGATATCAAAGAACACCCGAAGAGATACTTTAAATTCAGCCTATTCTAAGCCCATTGCAAACCTTAGTTACCAAGGCAGCCACCCAAGTAAGAAGCGCCGTCCGTTCTGTTTTAGGATAGGAGAGGCACGGCGGGGTTTGCGGGCTACAGCCCGGTTATTAAGGCAACCACCCAGTAAAGTTTTAAAGAAAGGTCTTAAAAAAAAGATTGAAATGAAAATGGTGAGATGTTTAAAATGGTAAGAGTATATTAACACCAGAGCAAAGAGGGTGAGCGAACAACTTTACTATACCCAGATCCGCGCATCTGCCAGCCGACGGGCCCTGCACCCAGGATGGTACAGGGCAGGCAAAATGATTGGCTTATTGGAATATAATTCCAGAAGGAGGGAGATATGGGACGAATAACATGTCGAACGTTGGTTATCATCTTTTTGGCTTTGGTTTTTGTTTCCGCTGCTTCGGCCCAGGTATGCGTCGAATGTCATAAAAAAATTACGCCTAATATTGTCTCGGACTGGCAACTGAGCAAGCACCATCAGAATAAGATTGGCTGCTCGGATTGCCACGGGGATCAACACAAGTCAGCCCAAGACGTGGCAAAAGCGAAAATTCCTGCGCCCGATACTTGTGGAGCGTGCCACGAAGCCCGGGTAAAACAATTCAAAGCCGGAAAACATGCTGCGGCATGGGCAGCGATGAAAGCAATGCCTACCATACACTGGCAACCCATGGAGTTGATCGAAGGGATGAAGGGCTGCGGAGGGTGCCACAAGATCGGACTGAAGAGCGAAGCGGATATAAAGGAATTAAAAAAGGAAGGCGGAGCGTTTGGTTTGGCTTCCTGCGATGCCTGTCATACTCGGCATACTTTCTCCGTCCAGGAAGCGAGGCAACCACAGGCCTGCCAGACCTGCCACATGGGTTTCGACCATCCCCAATGGGAGATGTATGCTGGGTCGAAACACGGCGTTCGGTACATGCTTAAGCAGATCAAGATGCTTCCTTCCACCGTTTCCGCCCCAACCTGCCAGACCTGCCATATGCAGGAAGGAAATCACGGCGTACTGACCGCCTGGGGATTTCTCGCTGTGAGACTCCCCATGCCAGAGGACAAGCAGTGGGCCGCTGACCGCGCAACGATTCTGCAGGCCCTTGGGGTCCTCGACCCTGAAGGGAAACCGACTGCCCGCTTGGATGTGGTGAAGGCGGCAAATGTGGCTCGCTTGACACAAGAAGACTGGCAGAAAGAGCGGGATAAGATGATCAAGACGTGTAATCGATGTCACTCTATCAATTTTGCCAAAGGAGAGCTGACCAAAGGCGATATGACGATTAAATACGCAGATCGTCTGATGGCAGAGGCTATTCGTATTATTGCCGACTTGTACAAAGATGGTGTTTTACCCAAGCCGAAAACCTACTCCTACGCCTTCCCGGATCTGCTCACCTTCCACGATGCCCCAACAGTGATCGAGCAGAAGCTTTTTGTGATGTTCCTCGAGCATCGGATGAGAGCATTTCAAGGGACATATCACGCAAACCCGGATTATGCACTTTGGTACGGCTGGAGTGAGATGCAGAGGGATTTGACAGAGATCAAGGAGATGGCCGCAGAAATGCGCGAAAAAACGAAGAAGAAGTAAAATTCTTACGCCTTTGGTGTCAGTGCATCCCCGTTGTTGTAACTCCCCTTTCATCCCCCCTTACCTTAAGGGCGGACAGAGGGGGGTTACCGCTAAGGTAACGGGTGAAGCGGCCTCAGAGAGGGTAAGGATGAAATGGAGGTTTCAAAATGTGCGCTCAACAATATCGCAATCGCCTAAAACGATGCAGCCAATTAATGAAAGAGGCCGGACTCAACGCCCTTTTGCTGACCAAGCCTTCCAATATGTTCTACCTTACAGGAGATGGGCGTTTGTGCGCGTATGCCATGATCACTCAGGATGGGAAGGTGGCTCTGGGAGTTCCACAGACCGATGTCATGGATGTGAAGCAACTCGCATACTTCGACCACATCGCCGGCTTTGATGACGAAGTAGGAATGATCCACTCCATCGCCCACAACTTTGAACATTTTGGGATCAACGAAGGGAGTGTAGGTCTGGAGTACACTTTTCTTACACAATCCATGATGGGCATGCTGACCCATCCCCACGCAAAACCCGCCGGAATAACCGTCAAAGACTGTACCCATCTCTTATCTGAGCTACGCATCGTTAAAGATAAGGACGAGATCAAGCGTATTAAAGGCGCGGCAAGAGTGGCTGTAAAAGGAATGAAAGCAGCCGTGGGAGCTTTGAGGCCAGGGATGACGGAGAGCCAAGTGGCGGCCAAAGCGGAGTATGCCATGCGACGGGCCGGCGCAGAGGAGTTCTGGCGCACATACGTCTCCTCTGGCCCACGGACGAATATTGCCCACGGTCTTCCAACACTCCGTAAATTGGAGGCCGGCGATTTGGTGATGATCGATATCCATCCTATTGTGAACGGTTATAGCGCAGATATCTGCCGGACCGTCTGTGTAGGTCAACCGACGGCAGAGCAACAGACCGCCTACGACCTCTACCTGAGAGCCCAGCAAAGCACAATCGCCAAGGTGAAGACAGGAGTGGGGATGGTTGAATTGGAACAAACGCTCCATGAAATAATTAAAGAAGGGGGGCACGGCGGCCATATCTTTGGGCCTCCCATTCATGGGGTGGGCATTGACTTCGAAGAATCTCCTCTGCCACCGGGCCATGCCTTCTTCCACGGAGAAAAAGAGCCACCTCCTTTGGAGGCGAACGTCGTCATCGCAGTGGGTAATTGCGGGTTGTACACGGGTCCGTGGGGGGTTCGTGTAGAAGACACCGTGGTGGTCAATCCGAAAGGACCGATTATTCTAACCGAATATCCTCGACAGCTGGAGAAATAATTCCAGGTTAAGGAGAATCTTATGCCAGCAAAAAATGAACGTTACGAAAAGCTATCCCCATGGTGGAGAAGGTCTGTCATCATCGTCTTAGTCGTAGGCTTTTCCGTATTGATCTGGATGGCTATCCGAGCCCACGAGGATGCCCCTCCGATTCCTGAAAAGGTTGTCGGTCCAAACGGTGAAACGGTCTTTACCCGCAAAGAGATCGTGACCGGCCAAGAAGTCTTTTTGAAATACGGGCTGATGGAGAACGGGACCATCTGGGGACACGGAGCCTATCTCGGGCCTGATTTCTCCGCCGCGTATCTTCATACCCTTGCCGGAGATGCAAGTGCCCACCTTTCTATACAGCAGTACCATCGCAGTCTGGCAGAACTGACATCGGCTGAACGAGCCGCGGTCAGCGCAGAAGTCGAGCAGTTATTGAAACAAAATCGCTATAACCCGCAGACCAAGACATTGACGTTCACCCCTCCTGAAGTGTTGTCTTACGGAAACCAAAAAAGAAGGTGGGCGGAATACTTCGCCCAGCCCTTACTCAACCGAGGCTTGCTGGTCAACCATATCAAGGATCCAAAGGAAATCGAGCAGCTCACCGCTTTCTTTGCTTGGACCGCTTGGGCCTCTGTCACAAATCGTCCTGGCAAAACATTTTCTTACACAAATAATTTCCCCTACGATCCCGCCGCCGGAAATACACCGCCCGGTGACGCGATTCTCTGGAGTGCCTTGAGCCTAATCACGCTCCTTGCTGGAATCGCCGTGGTTCTCTTTTCCTTTGGCAAATTCAATTTTCTGGGTTGGAGAGGCGGGGGCGAACATATTCATCCGCAAATGACCCCTGGGATGGCCACCGAAAGCCAGAGAGCAACGATAAAGTATTTTGTCATCGTCGGCTTCTTATTTTTAGCCCAGGCCCTTGTTGGCGGGGCGACTGCCCATTACCGCGCCGATCCAGGCAGTTTTTATGGCATCGATTTGTCTTCATTCTTTCCGGGCAATGTCTTTCGCACCTGGCACTTACAGTTGGCCATCTTTTGGATAGCCACCGGCTACATCGCAGGGGGGTTGTTTCTCGCCAGCTCATTGGGAGGAGGAGAACCAAAAGGCCAAACCCGCTGGATCAACCTTCTCTTCGTTGCACTCGTCATCGTCGCCCTCGGCAGTCTGCTGGGGGAGATGTTTGGCGTCTATCAACGCCTTGGCAAGCTCTGGTTCTGGTTTGGACATCAGGGCTGGGAATATCTCGACCTCGGGCGGGCCTGGCAGGTTCTGTTGGCCATCGGCCTGGTCCTTTGGCTCGTTTTGATATTCAGGGGGAGCGCTCCCGCAAGAAAGAATCCAGAAGAGCGCGAGATTTCCAGTCTCTTCCTATTAGCCGCTCTTGCCATTCCTCTATTTTATCTGCCTGCCATGTTCTTCACTGGAAAGTCTCACTACACCGTCGTGGACAACTGGCGTTTTTGGATTATCCATCTGTGGGTAGAAGGTTTCTTCGAGCTCTTTGTTACGACGATGGTTGCTGTCCTCTTCTACAAGCTGGGAATGGTCACCCGGATCACAGCAACCCGGGTCATCTACTTAGATGCCATTCTCTTTCTCGGCGGAGGAATTATCGGTACGGCCCATCACTGGTATTGGACAGGGCAGTCAACCATCACGATGGCCTTGGCCGCCACGTTCTCTGCCATGGAGGTCGTACCGCTGACGCTGCTCACACTGGATGCTTGGGACTTCATCAAGTTGACTAAGGGAAAATGCGACATCTGCGGCAAGGAAATATCTATCCCCCACAAATGGACCTTCTACTTTATGATGGCGGTAGGATTCTGGAACTTTGTCGGCGCTGGAATATTCGGGTTTCTCATCAACCTGCCCATCGTCAGCTATTTCGAGGTCGGCACGATACTGACCCCCAATCACGGCCATGCGGCCATGATGGGTGTCTTCGGAATGTTCGCCATCGCATTCATGGTTTTCGCCATTCGGCAGGTATTGCCCGACGAAGAATGGGGGCCTGTGGAGAAATATGTGCGGGTCTCCTTCTGGGGGTTGAATATCGGCCTGGCAGGGATGGTTGTTTTAAACCTCTTTCCTGGCGGGGTACTCCAGTTCGTTGATGTCTTAAAGAGCGGATACTGGCATGCGCGAGGTCCAGAGTTTTTGAATGATCGGATGACCACCCTGCTCGAGTGGATGCGCTTGCCGGCGGATGCCGTCTTCATCCTATTCGGCGTGGTTCCTTTACTCATCTCAGCAGGACTCACCTATCGATCTGTAAGAAGAGTGTAAGAAGACCAAACAGTTGATTTAGACCCTTTCCTTCAACTCCATGGCTTCGGAGACCAAATTAACCACCTGATCAAAGTTGAAAGGTTTGGAGACGATGAGATCAATCCCGCTTTCACTCAATTTTCCCCTGTCCAATTCCACTCCCCATCCGGTGATCATGGCGATCGGGACTTTCGGATTGATTGTTTTGATTGTCTTTCCCACGTCCCAGCCGGAGAGTTTCGGCATTCCCAGGTCCGTGAAAACCAGATCAAACGGCTCGGATCGGAATCGTTCAATCCCTTCTTCGCCGTTGGAAGCAACTGCCACCTGATGACCCTTGGCCTTTAGCATCCGAGAGAGAACATCTCTCACAGAATCTTCATCGTCGATCACCAAGATCCGTGCTTGTCGAGATTCCTTGACCGCGGGGACCTCTTTCACAATGGCTTCTTCTTCCCCGTATCCCGTCGGCAGATGAATGACAAAACACGTCCCCTTCCCCAATTCACTTTCGATCAGGATTTCACCCCCGTGACGCTTGATGATCCCGTAGGAAACGCTCATTCCCAACCCGGAATTCGTCACCCCCTTGGTCGTAAAAAACGGGTCGAAGACCCTCCTTTTGACCTCATCGGTCATTCCGATTCCTGTATCCGCAATCCTCACCTCAACCCAATCCTCTGTTTGGGGTTGTGTGGTGATGGTCAGCTCGCCCCCGTTGGGCATCGCATCGACCGCATTAAAAACGATATTGGTCAGCACCTCCCTCAGTTCTGAAGGATTCCCCATGACCATCGGGATATCTCCTAGTTGGGTCTTCAATCCAACCTGTATCCCCTTCTTTTGCGCCTGATCCCTCCAACGGGGTTGCGTAATGCTCACGACCTCCGTGATGATATCGTTGAAGGAAAGGGTCACAAACTCTTTGTCTCTTCTCACACCCGTAAATTCCTGTATCCGGCGGATGGTCTCAGCACCATCCTTCGAGGAGCGCTCGATGACCTTCAACCCTTCCCGGACTTCTTCAGGGCTGAGGTGATCCAATTGATGGAGGAGGAGCTGAATGTTGCCCAACACGACGGCTAAAACGTTATTAAAATCGTGAGCCACGCCACTGGCCATCTCTCCCATCGCTCTCAATTTTTCAGCCTGGACGATCTGGTCCTGAGCCTGTCTCAATTCTTGCAGTGTCTGCTTCAGATCGGAGAAAAGCTGGGCGTTTTCAATTGAAATGCTCATCTGACTGGCAAAGGAAGAGAGGGTCTTCAAATCTTCTTCATCGAACCCATTCAACTCATCGCTCTCAATGTTTAAAACTCCGAATAATTGATTCCTCACCTTGAGAGGAAAGGCTGCCTCCGATTTTATCGAAGGTTCCCCAGGAATATATCGGGGATCCTTCGTAACATCCGGAACATAAACAAGTTCCGCTGTTTTAGCTACCCATCCCACAATACCATCGATCCCGACTCTAAATTTTAGTTTCTGGGCCTCCTCTAAACTCCTACCGGTGACTTGCTTTACATAGAGTTCATCCTTTTCTCTATCCAAGAGAAGAACTCCACAAGATGTGTAGCCTAAACGATCGTCTAGAAGTTCCAATGCCTTTTTGAACAAATCGTCAAGATCCAGAGTGGAGGAAAGGGTCTTTCCAATCTCATAAAGGGTGGTTAATTGCTTGATCTTCGCCAAGGAATCTTCGTAGAGTTTGGCATTTCCGATAGCGATGGCCGCCTGGTGGGCAAAGCTGTAAAGAAGATCAATCTCTTTTTGTTGGAAGTGGATTTCGGGATCCGATGAAGCGATCTTCATCGCTCCAATAATCATCTCCCTGACGATGAGAGGCACGCCCAAAACTTCTTTAAAATGAAAGGAATCCAGCTCCGTTAGCCGATTGGGATGGTTTTCGTAGTCTCTCCAGTGAGCAGGAGACTTCCTATTAATCACCTCCCCCGTCACACCACCACGGGGCGGGGAAATCTCCATTCCGATGAGTGACTCGGATAATCGATGGACAATCGCGATAGCATAATTTTGCTTTCGATTGTCCCAAAGGGCGATGCTACCCGACTCCGCGCCCAAAAGCTCGATGGCGCTCTCCATAATTCTCTGAAGGATCACTTTTAACTCAAGTTTTAAAGCAATCTCCTGACTGATCGAATGGAGCGTCTTCAACTCTTCCAGACGCTTGACATTCTCAGTATAGAGAAAAGTCCTCTCCAAGGCTCCGCTGATGATCTGTCCGATCGAGTTGAAGAGATTCTTTTCAAACGGGCTGATCTCCGAAACCTCTTTCCCGGCGATGTTCAAGGTCCCGTAGATCTTGTCTCTCGATTTGAGAGGGATGACGGCTACGGATTTCACCCCTTCCTCAATCGCAGGGCCGAAGGCATCCGAATGACTGGGGTAGTTCTCGATGAAGAGCGGCTCACCGGAAAGAGCGACCTTTCCAGATATTTCCACCCCGAACTTTCTATGCTTCATAAATTCCAAAAACTTCTTCGACAATCCGCGATGAACAACTAACGCCAGTTCGCTCTTCTTTTCGTCCAAAAGATAGATGCTGGCCTGGTGGACGTCAATCATCTCCATAATCTTGTCCACACTCTTGTTCAGAATTTCATCCAGATCGATAGATTGGTTGACGGTCTGGCTGATCGCATTGAGGATCGAAAGTTCTTGATTAAGCCGCACCATTTCTTCTCTCGACTTTTTCGCTTCTTCGCTCATCCCGTCATCCCTCCCATGGACCTCACCTTAAGGTCTTGGGCCCTTCGTCCAATTTCATCGCGGGGGAATCTCCCCATCGCTCCACTCGTATCAATCAAAAACCTTTCCCTTTTCTTGATCAGCTCTTACCACTTCAACCGAGAATGCTTTGTCCCCGGTGGTCTTGAAGATATGGGGGCCGCGAGGCCTCCATCAAAGGCCTCGCTTCAAAACGGTGTCTACTAAGGAAAGGTCGGGTCGCACTGTTTACAAAGAGGGGATAGAATCAAACCCATGCTCCGGGCCTTACAATGGACGTTGAGATAAACTTTAACCCCAACCTCCGCAACGGTCTCGTTGGAGGGGTTTGCCTTTTCTCCCTTCAATAACTTACGGTACAGAAGATGGTTCTTGGTAGGAATCCGGTACCCTTCATAGGATGTCCGGAAGATGTATCACCATTGCTCCGTTTCACCCCTAGCCCTCACTCTCTTTGCGAAAGCTCGGCAGCCTTCGTCCTTTCTTTCTCTCTCGAGTCGGTGGTCGTCTCCGGCTTCTGATACGGCCCTCACGTTTCTTAGAAAAGGAATGGAAAAGTGGAGCCTTCCCTCATCGCAACGTCTCATTGCTTGGGCGAGGTGAGTTCCTTGATCTCGACTTGGGCCTCTTCCCTCTCCGGGCTTCCCCTCTCCAACAAGTCAATGGCTGTTCTAAAATGGAGCAGGGCGTTATTTCTCTCCCACTTTAGTTTGAAATATTTTCCAAAGTAAAAGTGAGAGAGTCCCTTCTGACCCGTCCTTCCGTAAACAGACCCGAGGGAGTAATGGACATCAAGGAATTCGGGTTTTTCCTTTTGAACTTTCAAAAGGAGCGGGAGAGCCCGGCCGAAGTCTCCTTTTTCCTGATATCCCCTTCCAAGATAGTACAGAGTCATCAAATCATTATTCTTCGCCCCGCCGGGGGTAGACCGTATGGCTTCGAGATTCTCGACGGCCTGATCCACTTTCCCGGAAAGAAAATAGACAATGGCCAGTTCTCTCGAGACGTCAAGATCCTGAGGAGCCAAGGCGTGTGCCTGTTGGAGGACTTCCACCGATTTATCGAGTCTTCCCATCTTCCGATAGGCCAGACCCAAACCATAGTACCCACCCCATTGACGAGGGTCGGCATCGATCAGAGACTGATAATAAGTGATGGCTGCCTGGGGTTCTCTCTCCTCTACGAAAGCCTTTATACGAACCTTGCCGAAGTTTTCAACCGTTCTGAAGGGTCCAGTAGGTTTTGGACTCATTTGGAGAATGTTGTCCAGCAGGGAAATTCGGTTCTCAGTGGCCGGATGGGTGAGAAGGTAAGCAGGGATGTTAGGCGCCATCGCCAGGCTTACCTTCTGCAACTTGTTAAAAAAGGAGATCGTCGCATTGGGGTCGTATCCCGCTTTGATCAATAGATTCACGCCGTTTTGATCCGCATCCGTTTCCATTTCCCGGGTATATTTCAACGTAAGCGCTCCTGCCGTGGCGTTCGCCATCGCCACAGCCGCCTGAGAGCCCGCCCCACCCCTGCCGATAAGAATCCCGGCGACCATGGCAGCCAGAGTGGCTAGGTTAAGCCTCTTCGATTTCTCGATCATCTGCGCCACGTGCCTTTGGGTGACATGAGAGATCTCGTGGCTGAGCACTCCCGCGATCTCTTGCTCGTTGTCGGCCAAAACAATCAGCCCCGTGGTAACAAATATATAACCGCCCGGAATGGCAAAGGCATTTGGATCAAGTGCATTGACCACATAAAATTTGAATTCGAAAGGAGTTGGCCCCAAGTGGTCCACCAAGGAGTAACCTACGTTTTCGATAAAAGCCTGAACATTCAGGTCTCTGACTAAATCGGCTTCTTTCTGGATTTCGAGGAGGACCTTTTTCCCCAACTTCTTCTCTTCTTCCGTCGTCATGGCATGAGACTCTCTTGTGAAACTTCCAAAGAGAAGGGAGAAAACCAGAAACGAGGCAATATGAACCAAGATCTTTTTCCGGGATGCCATTCTTACCATGATTCGATCCCCGCCCTGACTCTGCCGTTGGCAGTTAGCCTTCCCGATAGGTGGTAAGCAAAATCCCTCCTTAAGGATTCCTTATGCCGTCCTGATGACTTGACGATTTCCATTCTAACATTTTCTTATCATCTCCACAAGAAAGGAAATCCATGGCTCATCAGGAGGGGTCTCAAACAAAAAAGCCCTATCTATCCTCTCCATTTGGGTGGGGTTTGGATGGTGGGAGTCAGAGGATAGATAGGGCCCAAAAATTCAGATTATTGCTCCAAACATGGAGTGTGGTACATAAGATCTCCGTTACTCGTAATTCTCCACTTTATCCACTCATAAGTCTTTTTTAAAAATGCCGTCTCTTTAGATCGAACAGGTTTCTTTCCTTTTTTCCTCGAAGAAAGCCTATGTCCCTTCCTCGCAGTACCTATCACGGTGATCACCCGCCTTTCTATGTCCCCTTCCAATTCTTAACGGTCTCGTTGAAGTCTTGAATGACCCCGTAGAAGCGACGGAGGGACGGACGTTTTACCCCCTCCTTTTCTATCGCTTCATTACGGGCAGCGTAAACCCTGCCACCTCTTACGGGGATGACCTCCCCAACCTCCCTCAATTCTCCTCTCTGACGAGCCTTAACCTTTTCGAGCTCCAAGCCATGCTCTTCTTCCATTTCATGTTCGGTAAGGTCTCCTGTAATCCACGCCCAACTCATGGGGTAGACATCGGGATTGAAGACGACAGAATAAAAATGCCAGACAATGATGGTGAGGGTAGCTAAAACTGCTTCATAGAAATGGACTGTCCTGGCAACATCCCAGGTCCACATCGGAAAATACATCAACCATTCTGTTTTAAACCAAAGGATGAAGCCGGTCACCGTCATCACGATCGTTCCCCAGATCAAGCCCAGGTATTCCAGCTTCTCCCGGAAATTGAAGCGCGGCATTTTGAGCACTTTGGCCGGCCGGTTGAGGAAGAGATTATTCTTCAACGTCTCCCAGAGGTCTTGGGCATCCTTCAGCCCCGGAATCATATCCTTTGCGATCCCCCGCCCCCTCTCCGTGAAGGCCAAATACAAGAGGTGATAGCCCCCCAGGAAAACCGTCGCCACACCACAGAGACGATGCAAAAAACCTCGAAAGGTCATTCCCAGAGGAGCATCCGTGATGGGAGAGACCCAGAAGGCGGTCGAATAGCTTAAGGCAAAGCCCGTGATGACGAGGAGCGTAAAGTTAACGGCAAGATTGAGATGTTGCATTCTCTCGTTCAATGTCATCCTGAGATATTTCTTTGTCATGGCGGTCCGCTCCTTGCTTTCTAATGTGCCCGGTCGATCGTCTTTCTCAACCAATCCATAAAGTTAAAAAATGTCAGTCCCCCGATAACAGCTACGATCAGCAAGATGTAAGCAATCCTCACCCATCCCACCGCCTTTTCCCCGAACTCCGCTCCGGCGATCGAGGCGACAGCGTGCATCTTTCCCTTTGCAAAGTTCTCTGAGGCTCCAGGGTGACAGGTTCCGCAGGTCCTTTGTAAATTGCTCTTGTGAATCATCGATTTTGGATCTGACGAGGGCCGGATATCATGAACTCCGTGACAACTGGCGCAATTGGCCGAATACGTATCGCCTCCGCGGTAGGATAGTCCGTGGAAACTATCGTAGTAGGATTTTACCGGAGTGGTCGTAATCTTATACTCTTTTGAAATGCGTTCCGCCGCATGACACTGCGGGCAGGTCGTTAAGGCGATTCTCTTCTCGTTGACCGGTGAGTCGGGGTCTAACTTCGCCTTGATTCCGTGGATCCCGTGGCAGGTGGTGCAAGTGGGAGAATCCGTCCTCCCTCTGGCAGCCAGCACCCCATGGACGCTTTCAATAAATTGTTTTGTAATATCCGGATGGCAGGTTCCACAAGTCTGAGGAATGTTTGAACGAAAGATCGAAGATTTGGGATCGATCAGGGACCTCAAGCTATGACTTCCGTGGCAACTCGTACAAGTCACCTCTCCCGTTTTCCCGTGGACGCTCCTTTTAAATTCCTCTTTCGGAATCGCCGCACCTAATGCATGATCCTTGACAAATACCGCATCCGCATGGCAGCGGTTACAGGTCGTTTCGATGTTGGAAATATTCGTCATGGATTTGGGATTTTTGCTGGGAAGAACATTGTGTTTTCCGTGACAATCATAACAGTTGGCCGCCCTCTCCGTCCCTTTCATGATCATCTTGGAATGGAGGCCCTGCAAGTATTCTTTCTCCGCCTTTGCGTGGCAACTTCCGCAGTTCACCCGCTTGTCTGCCGCCACCTGCCCGCCCTCTGCATGTTTGTCATCTTTGATGCGGGTGTGGCAATCCGAACAGGATAGCTTTCCGTGGACGGAACTTCTAAACACTGCCTCGGACACAAAAAGCGAAATACCTTTTCCCCGAGCATCTTGGTTTTTGAGGGACTCGTCTTGATGACAACCCAGACAGAGAGAGTTGTCACTCCAAGCGACTCCTGTCATCCCCCCCAAGATCAACCCTAAGATCAGCCCCAAGATCGGAAAGACAGAAAAGCCTCCTCCGGGGATTTTCCAAGCCGTGCTTCCATCTTCTGTCTGTCTCATGCTGGAACCCTCCTTGGAATGAGGAAAGGGAAGAACCCTTCTCTTAAGTTCTCTCTCTCAATTTTATCAAAAGCACACTCTACTGCCGACTTGATCTCTTCCGGATCCACCGGCTTCATGGCCTGGTAAAAGATCCCTGCTCCCCGGAGACGTTTCACCAGCCCGAGAGAGAGATCCGAAGAGATGACAATCATCTGGATCTTATCGTCAATCTTTTTAAAGAGGGGCACTAAGTCACAGGCCTTCACGCCTTCCATCTCTTCGTCGAGGAGGACGACATGGATGTTCCCTTTCCGAACCTTCCGAATCATCTCGCTCACCAACCTTGCCGTCTCGACTCTGTAACCAATCCCATGAAAGAACGTGGAGAGTGGTCTGGCCCAAAGATCATCCTGGTAAGCAATAAGGATCGTTTTCGATTTCATACAAACTCCTCCTCCGTCAAGGCCCTATGCTATCCCAAACTTGCTAGGTCGTCCGGACAGGCATCTCTCCCCGACGAAAAAAGGAAAACGCCGTTCCTACAAAGGAAGAAAAAAGAATTCCAGCGGGGATCAACTGGGCCAAGACCACGATGACCCCTCCCGTCAAGAAAAAGCAAACTCCTGAGAGTCCGATTCCCCTGATCCCCCCAATATAAGCGATCCCTAAAGAAAACAACTCGATCGCCATGATCAGGGTCAAGCTTAGGAAGACAAGAATATTTCTCTTTTTTCCGAACATTCCTTTTCCGAAATCCTATTCCTTAACCGATGCCGGTTCAATTCCCGGAAGTCCAGCCTTCTCTTCTGCCGCCACTTTTCCGAGTCCTGTCTCACGTTTGAAGACCATACTCGCAGAAGTTCCAACGAAGGAAAAGAAGAGAATCGCCGCCGGAATCAGTTGAAGAAGGACGATCGCGGCCCCAATACCGATGAAAATCCAGAGAGTGACCCCGGCATCTTTCAGGCTGATGGATCTTGCGAACGCTGATGTGGCCATTCCCATCGACAGCGGGGTGATCAATCCGATCATTAGCCCGGCCAACCGAACTTTCCTTTTTCTTAACATGCCACCTCCCCCCTTTCTAATGGGTTAACCTTAAAAGATGCATTTCATGTGCCAACGTGAACATGAAAATTAAGCCTTCTTAACTAACCGAAATTATTAGCTTTTTTTAATCAATCCGGAAGTGCGCCCAAGCGAAGTGTATATCTTTGATATACATTTTTTTGAAGGATATATGAGCAAAAATTCACTAATTAATAGAATTAACTGATTTAATTGAAGAATAAAATAAACATGCAGCTGAATACACATATTAGTGAGGTTCTCAAGCTGTCCTACGAAGGCCCACACCCCTCCGCCCGGCCTGGTTCACAGCTCCGATTATGTCGAATTGGCTTCGCCGGATAACGAAATGGGGAGCTAAAAGGAGTCAAAGGAGATATTGGGTTAATTCTCCCGAATCCTGCCTGCCCCGTACCATCACGGTTCAGGGCCTGCCGTTGGGAGGAGACACTTCCTATCCCGCTCTGGCGGGACAGTTTATTTGTCGGCTAAAATCCTAACGTTCGGGCTAAAATTGTGAAGGCAATAATTGGAATAAGCCAGCAGAAGAATGCAATGATGAAACAGAGACTCACGTCATCTGTCTCAATCTTCTTCACCTCCCCATATTTAACGATCAAGATCGTTCCGAGGGCACCAATCCCCACCACAACGATTGACCAGCCCACAATTAACCATACGAAGAATTCCGACAAGAGAACCCCTTAATACGAAAAACAAAATTTCAAATGTCAAAATCCCAATGCCAAATCAATGCCAAAGGTATGAATGCCAAAGCTTTTTATTCTATCATTCGGGGGTTGGATATTATTCGAAATTTGAACTTTGAAATTTGAAATTTAACTTATGATGATTCTCCCCTCGCTCGAAGGTTGTACTTCCGCATGAGCGCTTGAAAATTCGGCCGCAGCATTCCCACTTCTTCAGCCGCTCGGGTGACATTCCATTGATGGCGCTCCAAAGCATTTAGTATAAATGCCCTTTCGATCTCTTCAACCGCCTTTTCCCTCACCTGCTTCTTGATCTCTTTTAGCTCTTCACTGGTCATGGGGATCTGGTTTTCCAAAACCTCTTTTTCTTGTTGACCCGGAAGAATGAGATGCTCTACTCTTACCATTTCATCGTCAATCATCACCACCGTCCGTTCGATCACATTCTCCAGTTCACGAACATTTCCCGGCCATGAATACCTCATCAACCTTTCCATGGCCTCGGGGGTAAACCCCTTGACCGTCTTTCCCATTTCCTCCGCATATTTCTTGAGAAAATGGACGGCTAAGAGGGGGGTGTCCTCTTGACGCTCTTTCAAGGTGGGAAGATAGAGAGGAACAATATTGAGTCGGTAATAGAGGTCCTCCCTGAAGACCTCTTCTTTAATCATCTTTTCGAGATCTTTGTTGGTGGCTGCAATAAGCCGAATGTCCACCTTTTTTGCCCTGGTTCCCCCCACCGGAGTGAATTCTCTTTCCTGCAGGACCCTGAGGAGTTTGGCTTGAATGGATAAACTGATATTCCCCACTTCGTCGAGGAAGACCGTCCCTCCGTCGGCCACCTCAAAAAGCCCCGGTTTGGTCGTGACCGCTCCGGTAAAAGAGCCTCTCACGTGACCGAACAACTCACTCTCCAAGAGATTCTCTGAAAGGGCGGCGCAGTCCACCGGAACAAACTGTTTCTCCCTTCTCGGGCTGTTGAAATGGATTGCCCGGGCAATGAGCTCCTTTCCCGTTCCGCTCTGGCCATAGATTAGAACCGTGCTGTCCGTCATGGCTACTTTCGCAATGATCCGGTAGATGTCCTGCATCTTTTTACTCTTTCCCACAATGTTGTGGAACCCGTACTTTTCCTGTAACTCTTGACGCAGGTAGATATTCTCCAGCATGAGGCTCTTTTTTTCGATCGCCTTCTTAACGACAATGGACACCTCATCCGGTGTAAAGGGCTTGGGGATGTAGTCGAAGGCTCCCAATTTCATCGCCTCGACTGCGGTTTCGACGGTGGAAAAGCCGGTAATCATGATGATGATTGAGTCGGGATAGTCCTTACGGAATGTCTTCAGAATTTCCATGCCGCCAATCCCCGGCATTTTAAGGTCGGTGATGACAATGTCAAAAGGGTGGGCTTTCATTTTCTCAAACGCTTCTTTTCCGTTTAGAGCAGTCTCCACCTCGTACCCTTCCTCCTCAAGGATTCGTTGGCAACTTTCGCAAACGATCATTTCATCGTCGACGACTAAGATTCTTGGCACAGACACGCTTATTCCTCCCACCCTTAACGTATAAATTCAAATCATCTTAGCACAAATGGCAGTGGTAATAAAGAAGTGATCAAGCTCGCCGCTGCGACGATCCCATTCCCATTCATCCCAAGTCAGGGCCTTTCGGGTCAGCAGCCCTGATTCCAACGATCTTCACCCGTTCGGCGGCGTGAATCTCCATCCTCCAGCAGAGGTTCCCGATTACTCCATTCACAATTTATCATCTGCGATTTGCCATCTTGGAAAGTCTTTCCTCTAACGCTCCCAGATCTGAGAGAACGAACTCTCGATTCTGTTCGTCTGATCGGTCCAAGAGAAAGGCATGAATACCCAATGAGCTGGGGACGAGATAGTCAAACTCGTAGTGGTCGCCGACATGAACGATCTCCGCGGGTCCGGCCTCAAGGATACGGCAAATCCTTCGGTAAAAACCCGCTGTCTTCTTCACCTCACCGAAATCAGAGGTCGCCGAGAAGATTCGATCGAAATATCGGTCGAGGCCTGTGGCTTCCATTTCCATATGAATGAATTCTCTCCCCGCATTAGAAGTGAGAACCAGAGGGTACCTTTCTTTCAAGCGATCCAATAGAGGACGGACATCCGGATAGACCTTGATCTTATCCGTATACCGTTCCATCATGACTTTCCAGTTTTCCCCGAGTTGGAAAAATCGAAACCAATACTTGATGTCATACCACTCGATCGCTCCCTCGCCCACTTTCAGGTACTCGTCTACCACAAACCTCTTCGCTTCTTCAAAGGAAAGTCCTGTCTTCTCAGCATAGAGTGTGGGA
Organism: Thermodesulfobacteriota bacterium; assembly: GCA_047519465.1. Taxonomy (GTDB): domain Bacteria; phylum Desulfobacterota; class BSN033; order BSN033; family UBA1163; genus UBA1163. The sequence continues at coordinate 31,678 of JAPVTA010000180.1, forward strand.
ATGCCGTGGCCCCAGACCCAATCCGTGAATTCAGGGTCTACCAATGTACCGTCCATATCAAAAGAGATGATTTTAGGCATCCTATTTCTCTAACATATGGTTATGGTTTACAATCGGCCATTGCAAAATCCAATTCCCAATTTCAAATGACCCAATCTATTCCTTATGTATTATGCATGTTGAATTTAGTTCATTCGAATTTATTTGGTGCTTGGTGCTTTCTCGATCAGTTAAATCCTTTCCAATACTACATCTTCGGCGCTGCGGATTTCTTTTTCTAAATCGGCAATGGCAATGGTGCGGATCGGCAGATAAGCATGAGAGGTGAAAATAGTAATGCAATGCCCGTTGAACATGAGTAAAGGGGCATTGGGTTGATGGGATCGGACCAGAACCCGTTTTCGATACCGCTTCATCAATCGATGGAAGTATTGTCTCCCAAATTGGGGTCTTCCCCAAAGGTCTCCCAGGTAGTCGGTTTCTTCTTCCACAAAATCGCCCCAAACAATTCTGTTCCAGTTCTCATCTCCCAATTCGATCTGGTTCACCTCTCCAAGGGACTTTAGATCCGGTAGAGCCCCGTGGAGGGCCAGGATTCCATTTTGAGTTACGGCGGCGAACGGGAATCTAGAGAAGAGCAGGCCATACTCCTCTTTTTCTTCGAAAGAGATAGAAGCCCAGAAATTAACAGGATAAAACTCTTTTACCATAAATCCTTCGTGATTCCCGGCCAAGAGAGAGACCTCCTCAGGATGTTTCAATTTCAACTCCAGAAGGTATCGAATATTTTCTTCGGAATATTCTCCTCGATCCACATAGTCTCCCAAGAATACAATATGGTAAGGCTTCCTAAGGTATCGTTGGGTCACCTGCTGACTGGCCTCCAAGTCTCCATGGGTATCTCCCACAAAAACCACTTTCCCCCGCGACGGGAGCGAGATCAGCCGTGGTTCTTTCTCCAATAATCCTTTTGCCTTTTCAAAAAGATCTTCCCAATCCATCTCTCTTCCTACGTCTTCGTTACTTTGACATGGACTTTCCGATTCCTTGGCCCATCAAATTCACAAAAAAAGATCCCCTGCCAGGTTCCGAGGACTAATTTCCCTGATTCAACAAAGACGATTTCAGAACATCCTATCAGGCTCGCCTTGATATGAGCCGGAGCATTTCCTTCCGTGTGACGGTAGGTATCTTTAAAAGGAACGATCTTGTTTAACTCCATGATAATGTCGCGGACAACGCTCGGGTCTGCATTCTCATTGATCGTGACCCCAGCAGTGGTATGAGGAACAAAAATAGTGCAGATTCCATCCTCCACCCCTGTTTTTTTCACGGCCTCCTGAACAGAGCGGGTGATATCCACAAACTCCGTCTGGGTCGATGTTCTGACATGAAAGGTGTGGGTCATCTTAAACTCCGGCCTTCAAAAAATTCCCGCAACGATTCACTTTCATATCACATCCGGTTAAGAATCTCAATCATATCTCCGTATGTATCTAACGAATCTCATTGACTCTTCCGGACGAATTTAGTAGATTCCCATCTGATTGGGGTGACAGAATGAAAGCTGCCTGGACGATGTGGAAAAACACCAGAATGATTATCTTAGCAGCCGTCTGCGCTGCTATTTACGGTGCGGCCCTCATCGCCTTTAAGACTGCCATTCCTCTCATCCCGGGGGTCACCGAAGTGCGTGTCGCAAATATCTTCCCGATGGTATTCGGAATGCTCTTCGGCCCTGCGGGCGCGTGGGGGACAGGCATCGGGAATCTTATTGGGGACACCTTCGGGGGCACGCTGGGACCGACCTCCGTCGCCGGCTTCGTAGGCAATTTCTTGCTTGGCTACCTCCCCTACACAATGTGGACCACATTTGTGCCCTTGGCTAAGAGATCTCCACACTGGGAGGTCGAAAGTTGGCGCAATTGGATAAATTATTTTCTCATTGGCTTCATCTCTAGCGCTGCGTGTGCGGACGTGGTAAGCATCGCCGCAGATGCACTGGGAATCGTACCTTACGTCATTCTGACAAAGATCATTACTCTCAACGATACGATTGCCAGTTGGATCGGGCTGCTCCTCTTCATCTCCGTATACGGTGTCACGAAACAACAACTCGGTCTCGTTTGGACTGATGTGATGGATGAGGGTGATGTCGGCTCACCCGTTGCCGGCCCGGTCGGTGCATGGTTGGTCGCAACGGCTTCGGTCTTCGGCCTGCTGGGCAGTGTGATTACGGGAATCTCACCAACGACCATCGGCTGGATCAGTACCCTCGCCATCATTATCGGTAGCCTCCTTCTTTGAAGCCCTACGAACGGAGGGACAGAGCTAAACCCAAAGTACGAATGGGATGAAAAATGTGGAGCTCCCCGCCCAGACGCCGGATCGCTCCACATTCTAACGACTAAAGAGATGACCCTTGCCGTCTCCGTCGAAAACCTGACGTTCGCTTATCATGGAGCCGAACGACCTGCCCTTCGGAATCTCCACGGGCAGGTCGAAGAGGGAACCTTTGTGGCAGTGATGGGGCATGGGGGGGCAGGTAAATCTACTCTCTGCTGCACTCTCAATGCCCTCGTGCCCAAATTCTTTCGGGGAGAATATCGGGGCCGTGTTCTTATAAAAGGACAAGAAGTCGCCCGACATCGAGTTTCTGAGATGTCACGCCTTGTCGGGTTGGTGCTCCAGGACTTTGAGGCACAACTCTTCTCCACGACGGTGGAACTGGAGATGGCCTTCGGGCCAGAAAACCACTGTCTTCCTCGCCAAGAGATCGAGCGCCGGATTCGACGTTATCTCAGCCTCATACGCCTTGAAAAACTGCGCCGCCGTGAACCGTCGAGTCTTTCCGGCGGGCAGAAGCAAAGACTGGCCATCGGGTCAGTCCTTGCCCTGGAACCCGACATCCTGGTCATGGACGAGCCCGCCACGGATCTCGACCCTCTCGGCCGTGAAGAGGTCCTTTCGGTCGCCAAAGGTATTCGAGAAGAGGGCCGCACGCTCCTCATCGTGGATCATGAGCCGGAAATGGCTGTCACCGCAGATCGAGTATGGTTAATGCGAGATGGCCAGATCGTTTCACAAGGATCGCCTTCAGAAATTCTCGCGGATGTGAAGACAATGGAATCATGCGGGATAAGACCCCCGCCAATGGTAGAGCTGTTTCAATCGATGAATTGGCCGGGAAATCCTCTGACCGCTGACGCAGCGATTAATCTCATCCCGAACCATCCGTTCACGCAGCGTCGCGAGCCAAGCGTCAAGACGGTCTCTCCAGGCCAACCCAAAGGTTCTCCCATTCTTAGGGCTGAAGCCCTCCGATACACCTATCCTACCGATGAGGTTGAGGCACTGCGGGGGATTGATTTGTCTGTCTGGGAAGGTGAATTCTCCGCCATCTTGGGGCAAAATGGATCTGGCAAAACCACCCTGGCCAAGCATTTTAACGGTCTTCTCAAGCCCACCTCCGGCTGCATGTGGGTTCAGAACAAACCGACAACAGAGTATAGCCATCGTGAGCTAGCACGAAGGGTGGGATATGTGTTTCAAAATCCAGATCACCAGATCTTTGCGAGGACAGTGGCCGAGGAGGTGGGCTTCGGACTCAAGATGCAACGCGAAGTTCCCAAAACGACTGAGAAGCGAGTGGCCGAGGCATTGGAAGTAGTGGGGTTGCAGGGTTATGAGCAGAAGGTGCCTTTTGCTTTGACGAAAGGCGAACGTCAACGCGTGGCCGTGGCCTCTGTCCTGGCCACCCAGCCCCAAGTGATCATCCTCGACGAGCCGACAACCGGCCTGGATTACCGTCACCAACGAAACATGATGGAGATGTTAAAGCGTTTGAATCGAGACGGTCATACCATCATTGTCATTACCCACTCTATGTGGGTAGCCACGGAATATGCGAATCGCACGATTCTCATGAAAGATGGCCGTATTGTGTCAGACGGGCCTACCCGTACGATCTTCTCCGATGAGAATCGGTTGGCCGAAGCCTCCTTATCCCCACCCTCATTGGTGCGGTTGAGTAACTGGCTCGGCACAGAGGCGCTCACGGTTCAGCAGATGGTGCAGGAATTAACAGAAAACAATGACCACCCTAAGTGATGGAGGGCAACATGGCGCAAGCTCAAATGTCAAAATCCAAATGACAAACAAAGTTCAAATATCAAAAGAAAAATGCCAAACTTGGCTTTGAACTTTCTCATTTGAAATTTATTTGAACTTTGGGTTTGGCATTTGATATTGACCCATACCTCTTATCCATGGGGATGAAGTTGGCTATGAACATCTTCCTTTACCTCGATAAAGGCACATGGATACATCGTCTCGATCCCCGGACGAAGATGATCGGCGTCCTGATTGTCTTTTCAATCAGCTTGTGTTTTAACGATCCATTATACATGTCCGCTATCAGCCTGGGCATCACACTCGTAGCAACCTCAACCAAAGCATGGCTAAACTTCTGGAGGCTTCGCTTTATCCTCGCCCTGCTCTTCGCCTTCAGCATGCTGATGTGGCCTTTTTTTATAAAAGGGCCAACCCCGCTGTGGTCATGGGGGCCGTTTGGGGTCAGCCGAGAATCCCTTCTTTACGGGATCGCCATGGGACTTCGCTTGACGACGTTTGTGGGAACTGGTTTAATTTTTCTTTCGACAACAAGAAATGAGGAGGTGACGAATGGTCTCATCCGAATGGGATGTCCCTACCCCATCGCCTTTGCCTTATCCACTGCTTTGAGACTCATTCCAACCTTCGCCAGCGCCGGAATAACTATCGTTCAAGCCCAAGTATCAAGAGGACTGGACCTTGAATCAGGAAACTTCTTGAATCGCGTGCGTAAGTTCATCCCTCAGGCGGTGCCGCTCTTCATTTACGCGATCCGCCACACCAATCTTCTGGCAATGGCGTTGGAATCAAAAGGCTTTAGCCCTGAATCAAAACGCACGATGTACTATGAGCCTCGGATGCGAAGAATAGACTATATCGTGCTTGCTTTTCTTATACTGATCTTTGGGCTATTATTATATGTCCGATTGGAATTACAACGTGGCGCCATCATCCCGGGTCGTTTATAGTGCGGCATCGCGTGCCACTTTTCTCGTTTAAATAAATGAGTTACGATACTTGAAAAGTCATCGACAGCGAATAAGAGAAATCCTATGCTTGGATAAGCAAATGAAAGAAGAGCATCTGCCCTATTTGGCTCCAACATCCATCATTGACAGTGATCATAAGAGCATCCAAGACTATGCGGCAGGGAGTACCGGCGGAAGTACCGAGCCCGTTGAGATCGCCGTGAAGCTCTATCTCGCTGTCCGTGATGGAATCGTTTACGATCCTTACACTCCCTTCTACCTCCCCGAGCATTATCGTGCAAGCGATGTGCTGAAGCGTGGGAGGAGCTTCTGCATACCGAAGGCTTCCCTCCTCTGTGCTTTGGGAAGGGCCTGCGGCATTCCTTCCCGTGTTGGTTTTGCTGATGTCCGGAACCATCTTGCGACCAAGCAACTGATTGAATTCCTGGGAAGCGACCTTTTCGTTTATCATGGCTTTACGGAGTTTTGGCTGGAAGGAAAATGGGTGAAGGCCACCCCGGCTTTCAACAGCGATCTTTGCAGAAGGCATCGGGTTCCCCCTCTTGAGTTCAACGGCCGTGAGGATTCTATTTTCCAGCCCTATAATTTGCAGCATCAAAGGTTCATGGAGTATGTGGCTTTCCACGGGGTTTATGCCGATATTCCTGTGGATCGGATCGTGACCGAATGGGAAAAAACATACGGCGTGAACCGCATCAGGGACTGGATAAAGAGGTTTGAAGAAGCAGCGGGCCGCAGTCTTGCCGACTTCGAGAGGGAGGAGGTTGTGCAGGAATAATCGAATGAAAATCCTTGAAATCCTACACTGAATCGTGTATGGTTTTGGAAGTGAGGGAAAAGGAAATTCGATGGCCCAGAAGAAGATTACAGAGATCTTGAAACTGGTCGAATTCCTCAATGAGGAGGTGAAAGAGGTCTCGAAAAGATTGAGCCGTGTGACGCCGAAAGAGGTCAGTGAAAAATTAGGGGCCTTAGCCCTTCTACGAGAAAAAATTTTAAGTCTCCAGGTCGACCTTCCTCAAGATTTAGAGAAAAAGCTATCAGAGCTCTATCCCTCCATCGACAAAATCAAACAGAAACCCTCTTGATTTGATCCGAACGATCTCATCATTGATTAGAGCAACACCCTCTCTTACGAATTTTCTCTTATCCCACATTTTCGGCCATTTACGACAAGAATGGTCAAAATCTTTCCACTTTTTTACTTCCTATCAAACCATAAGTCATTCAATTAATTGAAATCTCTATTAAAGTAGCTCTTGGCATTGGAATTGCTCCTGATCAGAGGGTCGATTTAACCGGCAAAAGGGCCCGGGAGATCGATTTGCTCTGTAGAAAGCTTCTCTGCTTGCCCTGTTGTACACCATGCGGTGCCCCGAACAGCTTGTTCAGGCCAATATAGGGCTCACAGCGGTGAGAAGAAGCGAATGCATGGTTCGATGTCCCGTTGGATGGGCGAAGGTCTGCCAACGGGGTTTACGCTATTATAACGAGAGAGAGGTATGAACGTATGCTTTACGGTGTGAAATGCACAAAGTGCGGACTGATACAACTGCCTAAACCCGCTTGCAAGGCCTGTGGCGCAGCCCTCGAAGCTCCTGCCGAGGCTCCTCCAAGAGCTTCTTCCCGGCCTCTTTCCAAAGCTCCTCCGAGATCCCTTCCTAAAACCTCTTTACAGGAACTCTCAAATACGCCTTTGGAAGCTCCAGGAGCTCCTATAAGAATGACCTTGGATATTCCGTCAGAAGATTTCTTACATGTTCCCTCGGATGCTCCTTCAGACGGTCGGGCCTCAAGGACGGCGAAAAACTGCAGTGAATGCGGGCTGGTGTATTTTGAGGATGAGCTCATCCGATTCGGAGATGCTTGGGTGTGCGGCAAATGCAAACCGGTCTTTGTTCAAAAGCTCCGGGAAGGCGTAGCCCCTGCGGGAGAGTTGGTCCACGCCGGATTCTGGATTCGGGTTGGCGCCAAGATCATAGATATGATCATACTCTGGGCAGTAGGGTTTGCCGTTTCGTTCCTTGGGGGCTTTTTGTTTGCTGGGGTACCTTCTTCGCGAGGTCAAATTCCAACACGATTTCTAGCGGGGAGTCTACTCATAGCCATGATGACCTGGGTGATCCAGATTGCTTACCCAACATACTTCCTGGGAAAATACAGTGCCACCCTCGGGAAGATGGCCTGCGGTCTCAAGGTAGTGAGACCGGACGGCGAAAAGATCAGCTATGCCCGGGCCTGCGGCAGGTTCTTTGCAGAGATCCTCAGCTCTATGATCCTGGCCATTGGTTATATCATGGTGGCTCTCGACGAGGAAAAACGGGCGCTGCATGATCGCATCTGCGATACGAGGGTGATTAAAGCTTAAGGTAATGGAAGAAATCACTTGCACACGGTGTCATGCGCCAATTCTTGCGGGGTACTATAACACCTCCGATTTAATCCCGTGCCCATCCTGTCATGTCCCCATCCGGATCGACGTGTTTCCCGCCCTTTATCGTGGCCTTCGGCCCGGAAAAGACGGAGAGGCACTGATCGACAACCAAGCCAGTTGCTTTTACCATCCGCAAAAAAAGGCCGTCGTTCCTTGCGACTATTGTGGCCGATTCTTATGCGCCCTTTGCGACGTGGAATTGGGCCGCAAACACCTTTGTCCGGCATGTGTGGAAACAGGAAAGAAAAAAGGCAGGATTGTCAACCTTGATCGTCATCGGGTGCTCCATGACGGCGTAGCACTCCGGCTCGCATTATTGCCCATGATAATATTCTATTTCACTATCGTTACAGCCCCTATTGCCATTTATCTTTCCATCCGCCATTGGAATTCGCCCATGAGTGTCCTCCGGCGGACCAAGGTCCGTTTCATTCTGGCAATAGTGATTTCCGGCCTCCAGATCCTTGCATGGACCGTCGGGATCGTTTATTTGGCCTCGAGGCGGTGAATACAGCCATGGATGGGAGGGGAGAAACCAAATACAAGCGGCTCCCGGGAAGAGGCCCCCGCAGAGGAGGTTTCGTTACCGCCTCATTCTCCAGGTGCTCGCTCTACCTGGGCGATGACCACCTCCTTGCCGTGGAAAGTACCGGTTTCTCCGAGGACTACAAGCGCTTTTACTTCTCCGATATCCAGGCGATCATCACTCGGAAGACAAGGCGCGGGGCCCTCTGGAGTATTATCCTGGCGTTGATGATCGCGTGTTTCTTCACGGGGGCACTCTTCTTGGAAGGAGAATCTCTTCGTATTCTCTTTTGGATTCTCTCCGGAATGTTTCTTGCCTCCCTGTTGATCAACGTCTTTAGAGGCCCAACCTGCGTCTGCCACATGACGACTGCAGTGCAACAGGACCAGCTCCCCTCGCTCAATCGCCTGCGGGTAGCGCGCAGAGTGATCGAAATGCTCCGGCCCGCTATCGAGGCGGTCCAGCGGAAACTCAGCCCTGAAGAAGCGAACATCGACCAAAATCAAGGAATTCTACATCCCGCACGCCCTTTGCGGCGGCCCCGCGCCAGGGGACACGAGATCCGCCATGACGGTGGGACCATCCACATGATGGCTTTTGCCTTCATTCTGCTGGATGGCATTCTGACCGGCATCGACCTCCTCCATCACACCGTAATCATCGCCACTGTATCTTCCCTGCTGACGGCGGGGTATTGCATCTGCATTGTTATCGCCCTTGTGAAACAGCACGATAGCGATATCCCAGGCTCAGTTCGAAGGGTCACCTGGGCATCACTGGGTTTTGTTTGCATTTCCTACTTCCTGAGCTATGTCCTCATGGTGACTTCGCTGGTCACCGGCAAACCTGAAAAGATTGCCAATCAATGGGACATGTACCGGGCCATGCTCGATCTTTCGCCTCAGGATTCGCTACTGGTCATGGGCGTCTATGCCTTTGTTGCCGCCTCCTCCCTCGTGCTGGGCACACTGGGACTCGTTAGGGTGACGAGGCACCGTAACAATTCCGCAAACGCTTCTCGTGCTGGCCAGAATTTAGGGGGTATACCCCGTTAGAAGGTCTCTGACCTTCCAACGGGATGGCTCACACGGGGCTTTAAACCCCGTGTTTGCCTCGCCTAGAGATAAATCTCTAACGGGGTTGGTTCCAAAAGGAATCTTATGTCCATCCCCGCTGCAAGCCCTGCACCGCATGGTGTACAGGGCAAGCAGCGGCGGCTTCTAACGGGGTAAAGCCAACGTATGAATATATCCCAGGAGCGTTGTTTCAACCATGCCTTTCGCGAGGCCGTCGCACGCTGCCCGGGGTGTGGACGCACTTTCTGCCGCGAATGCATCAGCGAGCACGAAGACCGGGTCGTCTGCGCTTTTTGTCTCAAACGTCTCACCACAAAGAATGTCGGACGATACCGCCTCGCCCGGCTCTTGCCTCTCATCCAGGTCCTCATGAGCGTGTTGCTGCTCTGGTTGTCCTTCTATCTGCTCGGCAAGGCTCTTCTCACCATCCCGTCCTCCTTCCATGAGATTGTGATCGAGCGGGGGGATCCGGCAGAAAAATGAAACGCAAGAACAGAGATCGTGAAGGAAAGCCGGCTGTTGAGATCTTGGAAGAAGCCACGCACTTGCTGCGCGGGAACGCGTCCCTCCTCGCGCCGTACTATTTCGGCAGCCTGCCTTTCGTTTTGGGACTCCTCTATTTCTGGACGGACATGAGCACGGGCGCGGATGCCTGGAGACGCTGCTCTGAAGCCTCCTGGGGGATGACCCTCTTGTTCATCTGGATGAAGACCTGGCAGAGCGTGTACGCACGCCGTCTCCTCGAGAGGATCAGAGGTGAAGCGTTCTCCCCCTTGAATTTAGGCCGCATGATGCGCGCTGCTGCGATTCAGACCGCCATCCAGCCGTGGAGCACTCTCGTTTTGCCGATCGCCTTTGTCATCATGCTCCCCTTCCCTCAGGCCTTTGCCTTTTTTCAGAACGCCAGCCTAATCGGGAGCGGTGACGAGGGCAGCCTGCGCGCGGTGGTGCAGAGATCCCGGCGCCAGGCCTCGCTCTGGCCCATGCAGAATACCTTGATCCTCTGGCTGACGAGTCCTTTTCTCCTGGGACTTGCGGCATTCTTTATCTTTGTCCTCGTTCCCGTGTCGTCTTCGTTCAATCCCGAAGCGTCCATCCCTTTCCTCCTTATCGTTGCCGCACTAATAGCCATCCCCCTCTGTCCCTTGGGGATGATCACAGCCTTGAATGTCGGTACAGCCTTGGTCCTGCTGCCCTGGCTCCTGAAAATTCTCTTTGGCGTCGAGACCATCTTCTCTATCAGCAGAACCCATATCATGAACAACACATTCTTTGCTGTGGTCTGTAGTTTAAGCTATCTCTGCCTCGACCCGCTCATGAAAGCTTCCTACTGTCTGCGCTGTTTTCACGGGGAATCTCTGCAGACCGGCGAAGACTTGAAGGTTGAGCTCCGCTCCTATGCCCGACCGGGGCTTGTCGTCATCCTCCCCATCGCTTTTCTTCTTGCCTTCGGCCCCTTTGGGAAGGCTTTGGCACAGCCGAGTCCTGCTCTCCTTCCCGGTGCTGGCACCCCTGTCTCGGCTCAACAGCTCGATTCTGCCATTGAGACCGTCATTCTCTACCCAGAATATAGCTGGCGCCTGCCGCGCGAAAGACCTCCAGACACTGCGGAAAGACATACTGCATTCCGCGATTTCATCGATTCGCTCGTAAGTACGCTGGAAGCCGGATGGAACTACGTCAAGAATGGGTTGGTGAAGGCCTGGAAATTTATCAGGGACATCCTCTCTCGTATCCTCCGATCTCTCCCTAAGCCGGAGAGGCAGGATTCGCCTTGGACCCCTTTTTCGCGAACCCTCATCATCATCCCGTTGTTCTGCCTTGCGGTCGTACTTGCTTATGTCGCATGGCGGGCGTGGAAGAACCGAAGGCCCCGGGTGATCACCGCTGACGCCATCGCCACACCCGTACCGGATATCACCCGTGAGGATCTGGATGCCACAGCACTTCCTGAAGAGGGCTGGCTCAATCTGGCTGCGGAGTTGATGGAAAAGGGAGAGCTCAGGCTGGCATTGCGTGCTTTTTACCTGGCAACACTGGCATACCTGGCATGCCAGGAGTTGATCACAATCGCCAAATACAAGTCCGACCGCGAGTATGAGCTGGAGCTCCGGCGCCGTGCTCATACCCAACCCCATTTGCCAGGGGCCTTTGCGGAGAATAGGGCCTTCTTTGAAAGTGCCTGGTACGGGTTGCACGAGGTCACTCCCGGAATCATGGAACGCTTTTCACAAAATCAGGAGAAGATCAGGAGTCATGCACAAAGGTAAACTCTTCCCCCTTCTTTTTTTGTCGATGGTCACCGGACTCTTCGTCTATGGCGTGACCTACCTTCTGATCTTGCGTTTCGAGAAAGGCGATGTTTATCCGCCCTATTCCTCGTTCCGCTCGGATCCATTAGGGACCAAGGCCTTTTATGAAGCGCTCCGTCTCCTGCCGGGAGTCGAGGCTGCGCGCAATGTTGAGCCGCTGCAGAAGGCATCCGGATTATCCGCGGCTACCCTCTTTCTCTTCGGCCTCCGGGGGTCCCATTTTTCTGCGATGGAACAAGCGTCGGTGAAGACTCTTGAGGATGTGGCCTTCGGTGGTGGACGTATTGTCATCTCCTTTTTTCCCACCCAGGCTCTGCCTACCCCACGTTCAGAGGACAAAAAAGAACAATGTCCCCAGCCAGAAGAGGATGTGGATAAACAGAAAGACGAAGAACAAGACCGGGAAGAAGAAGAGGAACTCTGCGCCAAAGAATATGTCGACCTTTACAAGCGCTGGTCCGTGTCGACCGGGCTTTCAAAGGAAAAGAGCGTAGAGGCAAGCTTGACCGCACCGGAGAAAGACCTCCCCGCCCCGCTCGCCTGGCATAGCACCCTGTTTTTTGAACCCCAGGATGATGCCTGGCACACGATTTATGCCAGGGCAGACAAGCCCGTCCTCATCGAACGGTCCTTCGGCAAAGGCAGCATCGTCCTGTCTTCAGACTCTTTCTTATTGAGCAACGAGGCCATGAAGAGGAAGAGGTATCCCCGCTTACTCTCCTGGTTATGCGGTTCCCGTAAAAAGATTATCTTTGACGAAACCCATCTCGGTGTCCGAAAAAACCCCGGCATCGCGACGCTCCTCCGAAAATACGGGCTCGCCCCTTTTCTTGCCTCTCTACTGGGGCTGGCCATCCTCGCCGTATGGAAACAGTCAACCAGATTCGTCCCTGCCTATGAAGAAGAGGGACAGACCCTTGTCGATCCGGGCAAGGATAGCTCCACCGGTCTAACCAACTTGCTGCGCCGCAATATTTCTCTCAACGACATTCTTCCCGCCTGTCTGGAGGAATGGAAGCGTTCTTTTATCCATGGCAAGCAGAATCTTTCAGCCCTACTGCCTCGCATTCAAGAAATCGTCGCTGAGCAACGCGTTCAGCCCAGAAAGAATCGCAACCCTGTGCGGGCCTATCGTAAGATCAGCGCCCTGCGAACACGGCGGTAAATACCCCCCTCACCATGCCCTCTCCCCTGGCCAGGGGAGAGGGGAAGGGTGAGGGGATTACAACGGAGGTCTTATGGATCACATGTTAGATCGACTCAGGGAAGTGCTCCTTCGTGCAAAGGAACAAGTATCCAAGGTCATCATCGGTCAGGAGGATGTTGTGGACAGGGCGCTGATCGTGATTTTTACCAATCATCATGCCCTGATCGAAGGAGTCCCCGGCATTGCCAAAACACTCCTGGTCCGAACGCTGGCCCGCGTCCTGGGTTGCGAGTTCAATCGTATCCAGTTCACCCCGGACCTCATGCCAGCCGATATCATCGGCACCAATGTTTTCAACCTGAAAACAGACGAATTCAACCTGGCCAGAGGACCGGTCTTTACGACCTTTCTGCTTGCCGACGAGATCAATCGGGCGCCGGCGAAAACCCAGTCTGCCCTGTTGCAGGCGATGCAGGAACGGGCAGTGACTATCGACCGGGTCACCTATCCCTTGCCAAAGAATTTTACCGTCTTTGCGACGCAGAACCCCATTGAATACGAGGGGACCTATCCTCTTCCCGAGGCGCAAAAAGACCGGTTTATGCTGAAGATCACCATGGATTATCCGACCCGTGATGAAGAATTAGTCCTGGCGCAGCGCATGCTCGGCCAGGGCTATCCAGAAGCTGTGCTGGCCCTCGGTCACGTGACCCCTGTGATTGGCATGCAGGAGCTCGACACCTTGCGTGACTGCCTCCAGAAGATCACCGTTCGCTCCGAACTCATGGACTACCTGGTCGATATCGTGCGCACCACGCGAGCCCATGAGAGCGTACACGTCGGTGCCGGACCGCGTGCCACCCAGGCTTTGCTCCTATCCGGACGCGCGTATGCGGCCATCTCAGGAAGGGACTTTGTAACCCCCGATGACATTAAAACGATGGCAGGTCCAGTCCTTGAACACCGTATCGTGCTACGGCCCGAATTTGAGATCGAGGGCCTTACGGTCCCAGAAGTGGTTCAACAGATTCTCATGGAGGTGGCCGTTCCGCGATGATCGTCCCAACGACCCGCCTGCTTGCGTTCTATGCAGTCGCAATCCCCCCCCTGACCCTCCTTCTGGTTTTGGGAGATGAGGCGGTCGTGCCTGTCACAGGGGGTGGTCTTATTTTTCTTTTGATTGCTCTTCTCGACGCCGCCTATGCCCCCGCCCGCCTACGAGGCATCCGTGTAAGCCTGCCCGGGACTGTCCGCATGACCAGAGACCGGGAAAGCTCCCTTGAAGTCTACCTGAACAATATGCCCATGCTGGCAAGAACGCTCCGCCTCGGAATCGCCTTTCCTCGCGATATTTCGAGCCCTCGGGAAGAGCTCTTTGTCGTTTTACCAAAAGGGGCCGAAGCCTTACGCCTCCTGTGGCCCTGTGTCCCCTCGAAGCGTGGCCAGTTCCATATCAACAGGTGCCATCTTGAAACGAAGTCCCCCTTGGGCTTCTGGGGCTTCAGGGACATGAGGGAAGTTGCCTGTGAGGTCAGGGTATACCCTAACCTGATCGGGGAAAGAAACCGTCTTGCCGCACTCTTTCTCAACCGGGGTGGTTACGGCGTGCACACGCGGAGGCAGCACGGCAAGGGGAGAGAATTCGAGCAACTGCGTGAATACATCCCCGGCGATGGTTTCGACGAAATCCACTGGAAGGCGACGGCCAAGCGTCGTCACCCCATTACCAAGATCTTCCAGATAGAAAGGACCCAGGAGGTCTATGTGGTGATCGACGCCTCCCGACTCAGTGCGCGCCTCACAGGGGCAAAAGGAAATTCGTACGGTGGTGAAACGGAGGGTCTCAATACCGGCGACTCGTGCCTGGAGCGGTTTATCGCGGCCGCCCTCGTGCTGGGCCTAGCCGCACAGAAGCAGGGCGATCTGTTTGGCGTGCTCGCCTTCAGTGACTCTGTCCATGCCTTCCTGCGGGCACGTGGGGGCAAGTCTCATTATGGCACCTGTCGCGAACAACTCCTCAGCATTCACCCTCGGATGGTCAACCCCGACTATGAAGAACTCTCCACCTTTGTCGGTCTCAAATTGCAGCGCCGGGCCCTGATCATCCTATTGACCAGCCTGGACGATCCTGTCCTGGCAGAGTCCTTTATGCGGATGACAAACCTCATGGGCCGTCACCATTTGGTGATGGTGAACATGCTCAGGCCAGCCGGAGCCCGGCCCGTCTTTTCAAACCCAAACATCACCTCGTCGGAAGAGATCTACAATGAATTGAGCGGCCATATTCTGTGGCATCACCTCCGAGAGGTTGCAAGGGCCCTGACCCGTCACGGAGTCCACTTCGCGCTCGTTGACGATGAACGGCTGTGCGTGGATCTCGTCTCACAGTATATGAATGTGAAACAGAGGCAGCTCCTATGATTATCGACCTCCAACGCTTCATCGATGAAGAGAAGAAATATTGGGCCGAGTTAGAGTCCGTCCTCGACAGACTGGAAAGAGACCCCCTGAGGAAAATGGACCTTTCGGAGCTCAAGCGCTTCCACTACCTCTACCAGCGAACTTCATCCGACCTGGCAAGGGTCATGGGTCTTTCCGCGGAGACGGAAATCCGCCGCTATCTCGAATCCCTTGTGGGCCATGCCTATGCCGAGGTCCATGAGCTCAGGGAGAAATCACGCCGTTTTTCTCCGTTCCACTGGTTTCTCGAGGTCTTCCCTCAGACGGTCCGTCAGCATATGCGTGCCTTGATTCTCGCCCTGGGCATCACCGCTTTTGGGTTCGCCATCGGCGGCGTCGCCGTCAGCATTGACAAAGAGGCCAAGAGCGTCATCCTACCCTTTTCTCATCTCCAAATAGACCCGTCCGAAAGGGTGGCTTACGAAGAAAAGACCGGTGCCACAAAGGACCGCCTCGCAGGAAAAAAAGCTACTTTCTCTGCTTTTCTCATGACCCATAATACCCGGGTTTCTCTGTTCACCTTCGCCATGGGCTTTACCTGGGGAATTGGCACAGTCATCCTCCTCTTCTACAACGGGGTCATCTTAGGCGCAGTCGCCCTGGATTTTTTCCATGCGGAGCAATCGACATTCCTCCTCGGATGGCTTTTACCGCACGGGGCCATCGAGATACCTGCCATTCTGCTGGCAGGCCAAGCAGGCTTCATCCTGGCTGGAGCGCTTATTGGCTGGGGACGGCGTATCTCATTCAAAAAACGCTTGCGCGCGGTCGCTCCCGAACTGGTGACACTCCTATGCGGCCTGGCGTTAATGTTGGTCTGGGCTGGGATTGTCGAAGCTTTCTTCTCCCAGTACCATGCGCCGGTCATCCCCTATGACACAAAAATAATCTTTGGCGCCGTGGAGCTTATTGCCCTGATCCTATTCTTCGGATTTTCAGGCAAGTCCAAGGAAAAGCCTCATGCAAAGGACTAACACCCTTCACATCAAGACACCCGAAGGAATCACCTTTTCTCTCCTGTTGGCCGGACCTGTGGCTCGTTTTCTGGCATGGGTGATCGATTTTGCCTGTATCCTTGTGATCATGACGGCTCTAAATGTTGGGATACAAGTCACCCAGATCGTCAGTTTCGATTTCGCTCAGGCAGTAGCGATCCTCTCCTATTTCCTCGTCTCTATCGGGTACGGTATCTTGTGCGAGTGGTACTACAAGGGGCAGACAGTCGGAAAAAGACTGATGTCGGTAAGGGTGATGGATATCCAGGGATTGCGGCTTCAGTTCAGCCAGATCGTCATTCGTAATCTGTTGCGGTTCATCGACAGCATTCCGGTATGCTACCTGGTCGGCGGCCTCTCCTGCATTCTCAGCCCAAAGTCCCAGCGTCTGGGCGACCTTGCCGCAAACACAATCGTGACCCGGGAATCCAAGATCCTCAGGCCGGATCTGGAACAGATCCTGCCCCACAAGTATAACTCACTCCGGGATCACGCCCATATCGTGGCTCGCCTGAGGCAACGTGTCTCGCCCCGCGAAGCGAATATCGCCATCCAGGCCCTCCTTCGAAGGAATGAGCTGGACCCTCTGTCTAGGCTGGATCTTTTTGCCCAGATCGCAGCCCATTTCAAAAAGATCGTCTCTTTTCCCCAAGAAGCCATCGACGGGATCACGGAAGAGCAGTTCGTCCGCAATGTAGTGGATGCCCTTGTACGGGCATTGGGAACGCCCAAGAAGGTATAAGGCCCCTGTCGGAACGTATCTGAGGGAACCTCGTCCTGTTACCGTGTGATTCAAGCACATCAACGAAGCTTCCTTTGTCGCGCTCAAGGGTACACGGCAACTAGAAATTCACCACGGCCTCGAGTTTCTGCACAGGGTAGATCTGTCCGGGCTTTGGCGGCATAGAATTGTAGACCCAGTTCATATCCATACATCCTAATGTGACCCCCCGGTGCTTTCCAAACCCGGCGAAAACTCCACGGACCAGAACATCCTCCATGTCCATGTTGAGGCCAAAGATGGCTACGGATGAACCCTGCTTCAGGGCGCTCAGTTCTTCACGATAGGCCAGAGGAGAAAAGGCGAGCCGCGTGCTGTCCGCTGCCTGGCACTGGATGAGCGGTATGATCGCCGGGAAACCATCGTCGCCCACGTAAGAGAGAAACTTGATGGCATCGAGGCGGTTGAACACGCCTTCGGCCCAGGGTTTCAGGATACGCTCGGTTCGGCTCTTCTGCCGAGTGGCAGACTTCGCAGCCTTCGTCAGAATGGATCCCAGCCCGACCTGCAGAAGGGGCAAGGATTCCCTTCCATAGGTCTCCACGAGATCCATGTAGTGCACGGTGTGGATGCCGAAGTAGGCGTTATACCGGAACATGGGCTTGTTGTTGAACATCTCGTAGTCTTCGCCATGGGTCGTCTGATGAGTCCAGAGAGCCTTGCCCCGCCATAGGCTCCTGTCCAGGGTCATGATGAGGAAGCCGGTTTTCGGGTTGGTCTTCACATTCTGTTTGCTTCGTCCTTCCGAGAACTGACCCCAGATGAGCTTGTCCGGCGTTTTTGCCTGCAGGGCCGTGATCAGAGTGATATGGGGCAGACCTTCATGATCGATGGTAGCGATCAACCCCACCTTGGCCTCGGGCTCGAACTGCTTCAGGTCATTTTCAGCGAAACGTGCCAATATCTTCTTCATGCTCAAACCCCCTCAGTCAGCAGGCACCGCTCTGCGGGATGCCCGCATCTGTCTCGTCTTCCAGAGACTCCTCCGGAAAGACCTCTCTCATGGGACCACTCAGGTGAACGATCCCCGGGTCGATCCCTGATTCCCGCGCCAGAGAAGCGAAGGGTTCCGCCTCATCCTGGGAAAGGAGGGCGGCCTTCCGAAAATCCCAATCGATCCCCAACCCCTCGTATTTATGAATGCACAGGTTATTGAAAGCGCATAGTTCCCATCTGCTGACAGACGGCCCAATGTGTTCGTTGATAAACATGCCGATGCCCCGGAGGTTCTCCGGCGTGGCCGTCAAGTCCGGTATCAGGGGTGTGCGTATCCAGAGCTCGCCAGGCAATCCGTGCTCCTTCATGAAGCGGCTGACCAGGATCAGGTTTTCGAGTATTCTGGTATTAGAAGCACCGGTGAATACCTTGTGTTTATCCGGATTGATCTCCTTGAGGTCATACAGCACCAGGTCCGTAAATGGCAGGAGTGCATCCAGTGTCTCCCACGAACATTGGCCGCAGGTGTCCAGAGCGGTATGGAGGCCTTCCTGCTTGAAAGCCGAAAGCAGCGCTTTAGCAAAAAGGTGTTGCATTGTGGGCTCGCCGCCTGAGAGCGTCACTCCGCCGCCGGACTTGTGGAAATAAACTTCATCCTTCAGTACCTCGCGCACCAAATCATCCGGATCGTAGGCTTCTCCGTAAATCTCCATGGCCGTGGATGGGCAGGCCTGCGAGCAGGCCCCGCAGGAGTCACACGTTAACCGATCGATGACAATACCGGTTGCCGTCGCCGCGAGGGCCCCTTTGGTGCAGGCATCGATACAACTCCGGCAGCCGATGCACCTTGTCTTCTCCCAGTGGATCTGGAGCCGCGGCGAGATGCTCTCCGGGTTGTGACACCAGACGCACACAAGCGGACAACCCTTAAAGAATACCGTACTCCGGATGCCCGGCCCGTCCTCAGTCGACATACGCTGAATTCTGAGTATTGTTCCCGTCATATTTTTTTCGTTTGCGCTCATGCGAGCAACCTACAGCGACCCGTGGCTGATCCGGGCAATGACTTCGTCCTGCAGTTCGCGGCCGATGCTCGTGAAATAGGCGTTGTAGCCCGTGATCCGAACGAGCAGTGAACGATATTCTTCCGGCCGCTTCTGGGCATCACGCAGCATATCGGCATCGAGGATGTTGATCTGTAGTGCGCTTCCTCCATTTTCCGTGTAGCCCCTCAAGAAGGCTTTGAACTTGGCCTTGTGTTCCGGGTCTCTCAGCAGAGAGGGGTTGATAGTGATGGTGTGGCTTGCGCCATTGGGCAGAGAGTTGTAATACCCCCGAAAGTCGCCCTTACCTGCCGCATCCCTGCCGCCCATGGCCTTGCCCACGGAGTTAGCGTTAGCCGTAGGACCGTTGATGTCGGCTCCGTTGGACGGGCAGATGGCATTGGACAGGAATCTCCCTTTTGGTCTACCGTCCGGACTTGCCGACAGAATAAAACCGTCGCCCACCCAGTAGTTCCAGCTAAGCATGCCGGGCCGGAACCGGCGGTTTGTGGAGACGGTCTTATATTTCCACGTCTCTTCGCTCCACAGGTCCATAACAGCCTTGGCCATGGCATCTGCGTCGTCGTCGTCCCTGCCGTATTTCGGGGCCTTGAACCTGGCTTGGGCCTGCAGCTTTTCGTGGCCTTTCCAGTTGGCCTTCAGCGCATCGATCAGTTCGGCCATCTTACACGCCTTCTTGTCAAAAACCAGGTATTTTACGGCCAGCAGAGAGTCCACGGCAGTAGCAAAGCCCAGCGCCTCCAGCGTGGTGAAGCTCAACTCCGCTCCACCCTCTGTAATATCGAGCCCCTTCTCCGCGCAACCCTGGACTAGACAGGACAGGTAGGGCGTAGGGCAGAACCGGGCTCTAATGGACTCCGACTTTTCGTAGAGCTCTGCACAGCGTTTGATGCTGAAACGCGTCTGCTCGGCATAAGCTGTCCAGAACCGCTCCCAGGCGGTGAATTCCGTAGCCACGCCGGTCTTGGGGCCGTCCTGCTTGATCTTCTCGCTCTTACCCGTAATAGGGTCCACAAAGACATGGAAGTCTTTGCCGTTGTTCAGGGCAAGTTCCACGGACTTCAAAAGATTGAGGTTATTGTCCACCGTGCCGGAGCGGTCGTTACCCTGCATGGTGTTCTCCAGACAGCCGACGGGTGCGTACTCTTGCACGTTGTTCTCGTTGATGAGATGGGTGACGCCCGCCCTCTTGGCCTCGCGCAGCATCCCGGCCATAGAGCGCTCGTCGAAATTGAGCAGGAAGGGTGAACCCTGACTTACCGAGATCATGTCTACCACTTTATCAAGGAGCGCTTCCGGGCTGCCCCGATGGAGACGCACGTTGGGCTTGGGCTCCAGAATGGGCGACAATTCATCGATGACCTCCAGCATAGCGTATGTCAGGTCATTGGTCATGTCTCTGCCGCCAAGCCCCACACCTGAAAGCGTAATGAGCTGTCCGTAACCCGAGGTGATGCCCTGGTTGCCGATGCGGATCATGGCGTCGTACACGGTGTTGGCGTGGACCCAGAAGCACTTCAGTATCTCCTTGCCGAACTCCCGTTCCATACCACCTTTCAGTGAGTCCTGCCAGTAGGGCAGCAGGTACTGATCAATCCTCCCGAAGGATACACCCGGCCCAGGGTAATTCTCATCGCTCATGACAAGCATGTGAGTGAGCCATAGAGACTGCACGGCCTCCCAGAAGGTCTTGGCCGGTTCCCAAGGGACATGGTGTAGATTTTTCGCCATCTGCTCCAGCTCGGCCTTGCGCGCTGAATCCTTTTCCAATGCAACGAGCTTCTCACACACGTTGGCATATTTCCTGGCCAATTCTCTGGGCATCGTTGCGGCAGTGATCATGGCCCGTAGTTGAGCACCGCTTTTCCCCTTCTTGTCTTTCTCGGACAAGGCACTATATCTCGTTTCAAGGTCTTCATAGATTCCTTTCCACCCGATCTCCAGTGCCCGCTCGTATCCGGGAATGAGGTGGCCGCTTGTTGCCCCCGAGTTGCCATAGCCATGATCGTGGAACCACTTCATCTGCTGCCGCACGCCCTTCGTGCCATAAATGAGCCTGTCGCGCTCTCTTGCCTCTTTCTCAGTCCAGCACTTGGATGTCTGGATGTTGAAGCGGCCGCCCGCAATGAGGTCACCCGGCAGGATCTCCTGGGGCACATATTCCACCATCACCTCTTTGACAAACCAGGCCTTGCGCTCGGGAAGACTCCAAGACCAGAAATCCGGGTGGAGTTCCACTGGTCTTGCGCTCTGCTGCATCGAGGCGCGGAAGGGTTGGAGGAAGGCATAGGTCTCGGGCACGATATAGAAGGTCATCTCATCGAACTGGACATCCCACGGTGTACCCGTGGTCCAGGCCGTGAACTCGTTGTTCCAAGCGCGATCGGCCCCCTTGAAGTAGTAGTTCCTGAGCCAAGTGATCCGCTCAGAGAGGTTTCGGGGTTCTTTGATCTTCTGAACTCTCTGGATTGCCAAATTACTCATTCTTGCCTCCTTTTTGGTCCGCTTGAGCGGTCTTACGATTATCCCCCATACATCCTGTATCAGGACCGGCGCATGATTGAATATAAACCTAAAAGGACATGGATACAAGAGGAAGGGCCTTCCAGCTTCTCTACCGGAAACCTTGCCACCTTGCGGGGATGCCCGACATCGAGGTGAACACGACGGCGAACTCCAGACCACCCTGAAGATCATGGGAGAATCGGTTATAGATTTTTGTTGACAAAGCCGAGACAACATGACTAAGCTAAAATTATCTCCACGAATAACTGTTCCGGGGGACTCCTAATAACTGAACCCCGTTAGAAATCACAGTCGTTGCGACTCGAAACCGAGCGGAGCATCATTTCTAACGGGGTGAATAACCGGCGAGGTGTTATGCTAAAAAAGGGAATTATCGCTTTGATAATCATTGCGATACTAATCGGCTTTGGGGCGTGGTATTACTTCAGCCGAGTCCATCTTTCCCAGATTCAAAGCATCCTTAGTAATCCGAAGGCATACGAAGGAAAAGTGGTCACGATTGAAGGAGAAGTGACAGACAGGACCTCTTTTTTCGGTGTTATTAAATTCTACAAAGTGAAAGACAAGACAGGAGAAATAATCGTCGTTACTAAGAGAAGTTTGCCTGAACCCAGGTCAATCGTTAGAATAAAGGGCAGGATAAATGACGCATTTCCGGTCGGTGACGTGAAGCTAGTAGTTTTCTCGGAAGAATCTCTTGAAGAAAAAGGAACGAATAAGTGACGGCTACACTCAATACAAGATCAGCAATCCCTCGCCAATCTCAAGGCTTCATTGAACATCTCAAAATGTTTTTCTCTTTTTTCTGAAAGCTTCGGTTGACCAACTCTCTTAAGATAGATATATTTTAATCATGAAGGGACCCCCCCGGGTGATGTGCCACCTCCAGAGGACGCGAAGAATATTGAATAAGGACCTCAATAATACGTCTAAATTTTTGAAGGGATGCTCTAACTACCTGTAGGAAACGGACTAAAGGAAAAGAATTTAGAATGGTAAATGTTCACTTTTCAAGTAGGATGGAGGGGAAGCGATGAAAAGATGGATGGGATTACTGGTGTGCTTGTTTCTTGTAGCACCGGCAATGGTTTTACCGTCCTTGGCTGAGGACACGCCAGCCATGGTGGCAGGCCGCATATTTTATATCGAAGGGGACCTGCTGCGTTATGTCCCTGCGGAGAAGGACTGGGTGGCCGTGGTCAAGGACGCGCCCTTCGGCACAGAGGATACGCTCTTTTCAGGAAGCCAGAGCATGGCGGAACTGATCGTCCCCAACGGAACCTGGATCAGGATAGGGAACAGCACACAGGTCCAGTTCATCGCCCTTGACAGAGACTTAGCCGAAATGGATGTAGCTTCAGGCATGGCTCGCTTCTACAACAAAGGCTCCGATACGGTCATCAAGGTCACGAGTCCATTCGGATATGTCCTCGCATATCCCGGCACGGTCTTCGATTTCTACGTAGGCGACAACTCCGTCGAGGTGGTCGCGGTGAGGGGGAAAGTGAGTTTCGTCCACTCGGCAACAGAGGCCAAATACGACGTCGCGGCTGGATCGCCGTCGATCCTCGCCGACCAGCAGCAGGTGTCGCCAGGAGAAGGAACCGTCGATCCTGTCTGGGACCGGTGGAACAGGGTTCGTGAGAACTTTTGGGCGGCAAAGGCGAGGGCGAGGGGACGGTCGTTTGAATATCTTCCGCCCGACCTCCGAGATGAGTCATACGCCCTCGACGAAAATGGAAGGTGGGAGAAAGTTTACTATGATGGCGCGGAGCGCTGGTTCTGGCGCCCAACCACTGTGGTTCTGGGATGGTCACCTTTCACCGTAGGCCGCTGGACTGACTGGTATGGGGACCAAACATGGATTCCGGCAGAACCCTTCGGCTACATCACGCACCATTACGGCAACTGGGTCTACGTAGGAAACTATTGGTACTGGGCCCCGCCGGTGGTGAGCGTTCGCGTCGGCATGCCTTTCCTCGATGTGGGCTTCTTCTGGTATCCCGGAAGGGTTTTCTGGATTCACACCGGGCCCTATGTGGGATGGGTACCCCTCGCTCCCCGTGAAACGTACTACTGCTACCGGCCTTGGGGTGGCCCTCGTGTGGTGGTCGTGAACAACATCAATATCACCCAGATCAACGTTAACGTCCGGAATTATGCCTACGTAAACCATGCCGTCGTTGTCAACCAGAACAATTTTTATACTGTGAACAATTACAGGAATGTCCGGGTGACCAACATTAACCGCACCACCATCATCAACAACTACCGTGCGGCCCCGGTCGTCAATAACACGGTGATCAACAATTATACGACGATCAAGCAACGGTACAACTACACCAACGTAACGGTGAAAGAGAAGCCTCACAATACCGTGATCAATCGGATCCAGCACAATGAGACGATTATCCATGAGGGCAGGAAAGAAAAGGCTGGTGTGCTCCGTGAACGAGCGAAGAGCATCCCAGAGGGGAAGATCGGTCGCGAGGCCCGGATCGAACAGCCCAAGATCCCAAATTATATCGTACCGGCCAACCAAGTGAACCGTCCGAAATCGGAAATAAAGTTTCAGCAGAGGGAGATCAAAAAGAGTCTGGCACCCACAAAGCCTGTACCACCTCGTCCTCCTAAACCTGAAGTCGCAGCACCCACAAAACCTGTGCCACCTCCGCCCTCTAAACCTGAAGTCGCAGCGCCCACAAAACCTGTAGCACCTCGTCCTCCTAAACCTGAAGTCGCTGCACCCACAAAACCTGTAGCACC
>JAPVTA010000181.1:0-3696 GCA_047519465.1 Thermodesulfobacteriota bacterium
GTAAAACTTTGATGAGAGATCATAGCCAATTTAGGGATCCCCGTTGTCCCGGAGGTCATGATCATCAGGGCGACCTCCTCCGGTTTCCCTTTCCATAATTCCTCTTCAAAAAGACCGGGGCGTTTCGCATCTATTTCTGTACCTAAATCTAAGAGTTCTTTAAAACTCATCAACCAGGGATTTTTCGAATACGTTCTCATACCTGTCGGATCAACGTAAATCACCTTCCGGACAGAGGGCAGTTGCTCTTTCATTTCTAACAATTTATCTACCTGCTCCTGATCCTGAGCAACCACGTAAGTTGCCTGAATCCGATTTAGCATCGTTGTCAGCTCTTTGGCAATCGAAGAGGTAAAGAGGTTGACGGTAATGGCACCCAGGGCCTGAGCTCCCAATTCACTGAATAGCCATTCGGGATGGTTGTCGGTGATGATGCCGATGTTTTCACCCCGTGTGAGACCGAGGACAAAGAAACCTAAAGCCACATGCTTCGTATAATTAAGATAATCCTGCCAATGATAGGCTTGCCATATCCCAAACATCTTTTCGCGAATGGCAATTCTTTCTGTCCCTAACTCTTTCGCCTGTTTGAATAATATCTGGGGCAACGTATATTGGTAGAGGGACAATATCGTTTTCTGATCAGGTCGTTCTGTTTTTCTCGCCTCCATGCGAATACTCTCTTCTAAGAACTCG
Source organism: Thermodesulfobacteriota bacterium (assembly GCA_047519465.1). Lineage (GTDB taxonomy): Bacteria > Desulfobacterota > BSN033 > BSN033 > UBA1163 > UBA1163. The sequence continues at coordinate 697 of JAPVTA010000181.1, forward strand.
TAGCCTCACCCAGATAAGCCTTAACAACCTCCGGGTGGTTTTGAATAACCTCCGGCGTGCCCTCCGCGATCTTTTCTCCGAAATTCAAAACCATAATCCTTTGTGAGATGCTCATCACGATGGACATATCGTGTTCTACCAGGATCATGGTCTGACCCCATGCCGAATTTAATTCAAGTAAAAAGCGGACCATATCCTCTTTTTCCTCAAGCGTCATCCCGGCAAAAGGCTCATCCAAGACTAAGAGCTTTGGCTCCAAGGCCAATGCGCGGCCCAGTTCAACCCTTTTTCTCATCCCATAAGGCAAAGAGCTGACCGGTTTCTTGCGGATGGGTTGCATCTCAAGAAAATCGATCAGCTCCTCCAAAACCCGACGATGACGGACTTCTTGCTTCTTGACCGCTGAAGAGAAAAGGGCCGCCTTGCCAATGCTGTAGTCGCAATAAAGGTGCCGCGCCAAAAGCATGTTGGCTAAGACCGTTATGCCCGGGAAAAGTTCAATGTTTTGATAAGTCCTTCCGATCCCTTTTTTTGTGATCTCGTGGGGCTGGTGGCCTGTGATCTCTTCTCCGTTGAACAAGATCTGTCCCTTCTGTGGATGATAATATCCCGTAATACAGTTGAGAAGACTTGTTTTCCCAGCACCATTCGGCCCAATAATGCTGACCAACTCTCCAGAGTGCACAGTAAGATCAACACTACACAGTGCCATCACTCCACCGAAGCTTAGAAAAATATTCTTCACCTCCAGCTCAGCCTGGCGGTCCGCAGGCTGATCGGAGGCGTAGATGCCCGGTTGACCTCGAAATGCCTTCATCGATTTCCCCTTCGATGTCCGAATTTTTTATTTTCCGCCGAGAACTTTCAAAACTTTAACCTTCTCTCTTTCAGGATTGAAGAAATTCGTTATCGGTGAATAGGTCGAATCCTCATGAATCTGAACGATTCTTCCCTTAAAAGACCCCTCATGATAGTCTTTGTTATAAGTCACATAGGGAATCAGTCCTCCAAAATCCTCATTGTTAAAGGTTTCCATAGCCTTGTTGATGTTCTCTGCATTGATGGTCTTGTATAAGCCAGAGGCCCGTTGAGCCGCCCTTGTTTCGATCATGGCGACAACGACCCCTTCCCAGTAAGAGGTTTCGAACTTATCCACTGACTTATATCTTTTCCACAAATCCTCCAGTAATTTGATCCCCCATGTCTTGTCCTGAGGCAGTACGCCACAGAATTGCATGGCAAGTCTATCGCGGATGAGACCCTTAGCGAGTTTAAAGAAATCCGGATCTGTGGCGGTCCAAGTTCCAAATAAAGGCACATTAAAGTTGTTCCGATCAAATGCTTTCATGGCTGTGACAACGGCAGCCGGAAGGATCTGCATGAAGACATATTCCGCGCCCTTCGATTTCAACCGTAACACTTCCGTAGACAGGTCCACCGTTGCCGGAGGAAACTCTTCGATGCTAACAATGTTGATTTTATTCTCATGAGCATACTGCATGCTTGGTTCATGAATCGATTTTCCATAGACGTTATTATAGGTTAACAGTCCTACCTTGGGAGCATCTTTTCCCTTGTGAATGGCTTTGATGTAGGCTAGGACGGCGTAGGAATCTAACACATAACTACCAAAGGGAAGGTACATGTAACCGATGGGCGGTTTGAGAATTCCTTGATAGGTGGAGTAGTTGATGGTTGGAATTTTGTATTCCTGGATGATCGGCTTCACCTGGATCCCTGATCCCGCATCCCAGGTGGCAATCATATCCATCTTTTCCTCACAAAACTTTTTGACATACTTCACCGCCTCAGGGACTTTGTAGGCATGATCGACAATCGTCAATTCGACCTTTCTCCCACCGATACCTCCCTGTACCTCATTGACATACTTTATATAATCTTGATGACCTTTAGCATGATATTGACCCCATGAGGAAGCAGGACCGGTGAGATTGATCACCGCCCCTATTTTTATCGGTTGCGCCCCACCGCTCACCGCTAACCCCATACCCATCATTCCCAGAATCATTGAAAATAGGAGTACTTTTTTCATAAATTTTACCTCCGGATTGTTTTTGTTAAAATTCTACTCCCACCTAAATCGAAAATCTTACCGGGCGTCTGTTTTCCGCCTGTCGCCCGCTAAAGCCACCACCTCCTCTCTTTAAGAATTTTCTCCTGATTCAAACAAAGCACAGCTCGACTTGTTTTATTCGGTAGACGGCGTGGCCCGATAGAATCACACGCCGCCACTATTTTGAAGCATTCTCCTCATGGGAACAGCCTTCCTGATCCCAATAGAAAATAGATGAGATTAAGAAGCCGCTGTTCGATTTCCAGTATATTGTATACAGGAAAAAGATTATTGCAAGTAAAAAATCTCACCCCTCGCTCTTCCACCCTCGTCAAAGGATAGGGAGAAACAGAGGAGCTAATTCAACCGGACCGAGACGACCTTCGACGCGCCAGGGGTTTCCATCGTTATTCCGTACAGGGTGTTCGCCATCTCCATCGTCTTCTTGTTGTGAGTGATGAGAATGAACTGTGAAGTCTTGGAAAACTCTTTGATCAGCTCGATAAATCGATTGATATTCGCATCATCTAAGGGCGCATCCACCTCATCGAGCAAGCAAAACGGTGTGGGCTTAATCATGAAGAGTCCAAAGAGGAGGGCCGTTGCCACCAGCGCTTTTTCTCCTCCGGAGAGGAGGTCTATGTTTTGAAGCTTCTTTCCAGGGGGTTGGGCGATGATATCGATCCCCGTCGTGGCAGGGTCTTGCTCATCCAACATGACCAGACTGGCCTGTCCGCCCCTGAAAAGCCTCATAAAAACTGTTTTGAATTTTTCATTAACCAAATGGAAGGTTTCTAAGAATCGTTTCGTCGTGGTGCGATTGATCCGGAGAATCGCCTTTTTCAAAGAATCGAGGGCCTGATGAAGGTCCGTTTGCTGTTCCGACAGGAAATCGTGCCGCTGTTTCAACTCCTGATATTCCTCAA
>JAPVTA010000182.1:0-34368 GCA_047519465.1 Thermodesulfobacteriota bacterium
CCAACCCGCTGATTACAAATCAGCAGCTCTACCATTGAGCTACGTGGGCCAAGCTGGGGCTTCTGCCCCCCATTCTACCTCCATACTATTGTAACGGTCGGATAAAAGAAAGAGAAATTATTTGTATCCGATGAGCAGGGCTGCGATAGTCCATCCAAAGAGGATGACCAGGAAGATAACGAACTGTTTGACTAATTTGGGATCCATAAGCCCTCCTCGCCGCCCGTTAGCAATAGGCTGGATTGCATTTTTTTTCAAAATAGTATATTAGAAGTAATTATTTTGAATCTGAGCTATTATGAAAAATTTTGAAAATTATTTCAAGAAAGAAAAGTGGATACAAGTCCTGCTCCTTTTTGGGGTCGTTTTTCTCATCTCCTCTCCCTCCAGTGCAGGATCGATCAGAGAGGTCAGCCAGGCCATTGAAGAAGTCCAATCCATCAAACCTCCCTTTCAGTTTGCCGTGATCGGAGACAGCCGAGACGGGGAAAAGGTGTACGCCTATTTGATAGAAAGAATCCTTGAACGAAAGCCCGATTTCATCATCCATCTGGGAGACATGGTTCCCAGTCCCAGCGAAAGCGAGTGGGAGGCATTTTTTGAGGCTTCGAAACCGATCACGCTTCCCTTCTTTCCTGTTGTGGGGAATCATGACGTGAGCACCGGGAGCTCGGGGGATAAGGTTTATCGGGAACAGTTTTTTCTTCCGGAAGGAAAGACCTACTATGCCTTTCGAGCGGGAGGCATTCTCTTCGTCATCCTGGATTCGGAGAAGGGGAGGGGAAGGATTATCGGTGAGCAGTTATCATGGCTGGAGGATACGCTGTCCTCTTCAGAGGAGAAAATGAAATTGGTATTTCTCCATCGCCCTCTTTTTCTTCCGATCGATAGTTTGAAAAGAGGGTGGGCCATGGATCGATATCCGCGCGAACGAGATGATCTCCATTCGCTCTTCTTGAGAGATAAAGTGAAAGCCGTTTTTGAAGCCGATGACCATCGCTACGACCGAAGACTGGAAGATGGTATTCTCTACCTCATCTCCGGAGGCGGAGGAGCGCCTCTCTATACGACTGAAAAGAGAGGAGGATATTTTCATTACGTATGGATTTCCGTTGAAAAGGAGAAGATAGAAGGGAAAGCGGTGGCTTTGGAAGGCAACGTTCAAGATCGATTTGTGATCGAATGGGACCTTACGAATGAAGCCGTGATTAAGTGATGAAGGTGAGCAAGTAAGACGGATATCGCAAGGAAATTCTAATTTCGAAGCACGAGATCGTAAACAAACCCGGATCACCTAAATACGGATGATCAAAACAAAGAAGTTTGGAAATTGGACATTTGGGTTTAGTGATTGTTTCGAATTTCGAATTTGAAATCTTATCTCTGGCAACTCTTGTGAGAGGAGGTATGAGATGGGGTTAGGATTGGCTTTGATCGCGTTGGGCATGCTGATCCTCTTGGATCGGATGGGTACGGGATACGGGTTGAGGGAGGGATGGCCATGGGTCGTTGTGGCCCTTGGAGTAGGAGGTATTTTCCGGAATAGAAAAAGCTTTGCCGCTTGGATTACGACTATCGTTGGAATATTGATCCTGGGGGCGAAGTATTACTCACTCCATTTCTCGGTCCCGGGAGTCGTGCGAATCTATTTTCTGCCGGCTGTTCTCATCGTAATCGGGCTGCTCTGGCTCTGGAAATATCAGAAGGACTGAGAGGACTATGAACAAGAAGTAGTACAGCGTTCGTCGTTTATCGTTTAACGTTCATCGTTGTGAATGTTGCAGTTCATCCTGGAACCAGTCCGGCCACAACCAGAATGGTCAGTTCTTCCTTTCCGTTATTGGTCAGCTCGTGGAAGTGACCGATGGGGATATGGATCGCGTCGCCCGGTTCCACCTGGCAGACCTCATCCCCTACCCGCATGCGCCCCCTGCCGGTTTGAATGATGTAGATCTCTTCCATGGGATCTACATGGCCAACGAGTTGGTTGCCGGGTGGTACCGAAGCATGGGCAAGAAACATCAGGGTTTGGAGATGGCGCGTATCCAGAATCATGTGGGCCACGCCACCCCCGTGGGCCCGATAGCGGGTCGCTTTCACTTCAGGATGCTCCAGGTTACGTCGTATCATCAGTCACTTCCTCTCTTGAAGTCGATTTCATGATCGTGTCTCCGTTCGCCCATCCATCAGCGGCCAAGCCTGTAGTATTGCCTGATCGAGCCGTGGCCTAAGAATAGCAACTGAAGGGAAAACGTGATAAACAAGTTTTATGAGCCGGAGGAGTTACTGAGCCTTCATGGAATTCAATTTCTGAAGGATGGATTGAGCCTCCTCAATCATGTCTTCGATGACCTCTTTGACGCTTTTTATCTTGTGGATCAATCCGACACATTGACCGCATCCGATGATCGCCCTGTCGACATCTCCTTCTTGATAAGCGTTCGGACTCATTCGACCGGCCGTGGCCGTCAACAGTTCTTCCAGGGTCGCTCCCTCCTGTTCCAACGAAAGTATCTTTTCGGCCGACTCGGTCCTGAGCACTCTTGCTGCGTTCTTGATCGAACGATAGATCATGAGGGTATCGGTCTCTCTTGCTTTGACGAACCCTTCTTTGATCTGGGGATGGGCAGGACATTCTTGGGTGGCCACAAATCGTGTTCCCATCACCACCCCATCCGCTCCCAAGGCGAGAGCAGCCAAAAACCCCCTGCCGTCTGCAATTCCACCGCCTGCGATGATCGGGATCTTAACGGACTCAGCGGCTTTAGGAATGAGGACCAGGGAAGTCACATCATCCATCCCTGGGCGGCCCCCACATTCGAATCCAACAATTGTCACCGCGTCTGCCCCAATCGATTCGGCTTTCTGGGCAAACCGAACGGATGGAACTTTGTGGATGAGTTTAATCCCCTCGCTTTTCAGTTTTTGGATAAAGGGTTCAGGGTTTCTTCCCGAGGTCTCTACGACCGGGACCCTTTCCTCTAAAATGACCTGGAGCATTTCGATTGTCCGATCGACCTTGGCTAACCCCGGGAGCATGGACAGGTTTACGCCAAAGGGTTTCCGGGTCTTCTCCTTCATCCGGCGAATCTCATTTCTTAGGCTTTGCTGATCCGGAAAGGAGAGGCTCGAAATGATTCCCAGTCCTCCCGCCTCGGATACGGCAGATGCAAGCTGGGCCGTGGCGAGCCACTGAAGTCCGCCTTGGACGATTGGATATTTGATCCCGAACATTTCAGTCAATCGCGTCGTGAACATAGAATTCTCCGTTAGTTTGAGGGTAGATAGTGGTTACCGTCAGTTAGAATTATCCAGGATTTGGAATGCGTTTGCAATGCTCCTTCCTTTATCCGGTCGTAGCGGGTCCCCCCAAGGGTACGCAGCAATCCGACGAAGTCCTTGCGAGGGCTAAGCCCGTGGAACTTCGCTTCATCCGCAATGACAATCTTATAAATCAGGATTTGCGACAAATAATTCTTGTAGTTTAATGATGGATATGATAAATATTCCCAAACTGTTTGTAGTACCAAAGAGGAGGTGGGGACGTGGCTTCCTATAAGGTGATTTTCTTGGGCCTATCGGTAATCGGACTCGAAGAAGAGGCTCGTTTGATCGGCGGCCTTCAGAAAAGGTTTAATCTGAGCGCAGAAAAGGCTGAAAGCCTGCTCCAAAGGGTTCCCATTGTGGTGAAGAAGGGCCTTTCGAAAGAGGAGGCGCAGAGGTATGTGAAAGTCTTCGAGGAGATTGGAGGAAGAACCAAGGTAGAAGAAGAGGAAGAGCCGATTCCCACTCTGGAGATTACACGGGGTTATGACCCCGAACAGAGACCTGAACCTAAGCCCAAACCCGAGCCAAGACCCACCTTTGCCTACAGATCCGAACCCGAAGAAAAAGCTTTTACAAAGGGGATGGTCACTTGTCCCCAATGTGGGTTCGAACAACCCGAAACGGATGAGTGCATCAAATGTGGCGTCATTATGTCTAAATATGTCCGGTATCAAGAAATGGCTCGTTCGGTTGAGGGCCAGGTTCGAGAGATTTCATCAAAGGAGTATACCCCATGGGAGAGCGGGGAGGGTTTTATAGGGGCTTTTTTCAAGACAACGCAGGAGGTCCTTTTCTCTCCGACAAAATTTTTTAAGAAAGCGGCGGCAGGCGAAGGGTACTGGTCTCCGTTTATCTTCGCCATGATCGCGGGAATCATCGGATCGGGGGTAGCCTTGCTTTGGCAATGGATGCTCTTTTCAGGAGTCGTTCCCCGTCAGCTTCTCTCGTTGGCCACTTACAGCGTCTTCCTTACCGTCGCCGTTATTTCAATACCTTTTACGGTGGCTCTCTCTATTTTGTTGGGAAGCGGAGTGACCCATCTCTGCCTTATGATTGTGGGAGGGAACCGGAGAGGATTTGCTTCGACCTTCCGCGCCATCTCCTATTCCTACGGCGCCGCACTTTTTTACATCGTCCCGTTTATAGGGACCCTTGTAGGGGGTATTTATCTTTTGATCCTCGCCATTCTTGGGGTGCGGGAAGGACATGAAATCACGACGGGGAAGGCAGTGTTGGCCGTCCTCCTTCCTCTCATTATCGTCTTTGGACTCGGCATCCTGCTTGCCATCCTCATCCCCATTTTTCTCGGATCGCTGGGGATCTCTCGCGGAGTGGGAGCGTAAGGCCAAAGAAACAATGTTCTTGCTGTTTACCCCGTTAGAAATGATGCCCCGGCGCTCTGCCCCGTATCCCGTGAAACACGGGATGGTGCGGAGCTCCACGGGGGTTAAATCCGAAAATAAGTCCGACAGGCGTTTAATGCTCCGTTGAAATTTCTAACGGGGTGGATAAAGCGGGGGCGTGAAGCGCCCCCTTTTTTGTGCCCCCTTGATCCGTCAATCTAACGTCCCCTCCACTCTCCCCCTCTTAAATTAAGAGGGGGAAGGGGGAGTTATAGGGGAGAATAGAGGGGGTGATAAGGTGCATCAGGAGACGATGGGTAAAAGACAAAAGAAAAAGAACGAGAGAGGCCAACGGGAGAAGCATGTCGATCTCTCAGCGCCTCAGATTCTCGATCTGATGAGGGCAGAAGATCGGCCTCTTCTTTTGAGGGAGATCCTGCGCCGATTAGGTCTTCAGAAAGAACAGAGACACAGGGCAAGGGAATTCCTAAGAAATTTGGCGGATGAGGGGAGGGTCGTTCGGATTCGAGGGAACCGCTACGGGCTCCCGTCGAAGATGAATCTAATCGTGGGCAGGATCAAGACGCATCCGGACGGGTACGGTTTCGTCTTTCCCGAAGAGGAGGGAGAAGAGGATATTTTCATCAGCCCCAGAAATCTTAAGGAGGCCATGCACGGGGACCGTGTTGTCGCAAGAGTAGAGTCCATCCGGAAGAAAGGAAAAGAGGGCAGCATCATCCGCATTCTGGAACGAAAGACGCGCAAGGTCGTTGGTAAGTTTATGAAGGCGAAAAATTATTCTTACGTCATCCCGGAGGACGAGCGAATCCTTCCGGAAATCTTCATCCCCGAAGGCGAAACCAAAAGGGCAAGGTCTAATCAGATCGTGGTGGCGGAAATTACCCGGTATCCGACGGAGAGGGCGAGACCAGAAGGGAGGATTACCTACATTTTGGGGTATCCTGACGACCCGGAGATTGAGCCGCAAATCATCATTCATAAATACGAGCTTCCCTACCGATTCACTTCCGCTGCGCTGAAAGAGGCACAAAACCTCCCTTCCACCCCCTCCCCGCATGAATACCGGAACCGGGTCGACTTGAGGGGGATTCCGACATTTACCATCGACGGAGAAAATGCAAAGGACTTCGATGACGCCGTCTCCGTCGAAAGAGAAAGGGACGGGACGATCAAACTGTATGTATCGATCTCCGACGTCAGCTACTACGTCAGGGAAGGGACATCTCTCGATGCCGAAGCTTATTCCCGCGGTACCAGCGTCTATTTTCCGGACCGTGCGATTCCGATGTTCCCGCCCGAACTCTCCAACGAGATTTGTTGCCTCCATCCAAGGGTGGACCGGCTGACGCTCACGGCCGAGCTGAGATACGACGGAAACGGAGAGAGAAAAGGCGTTCGATTCTACCCCAGCCTGATCCGAAGCGATGAAAGGCTTACGTACACGTGGGTCAAAAAAATTCTGTTGGATGGGGATCCGGGCCTCAGGGAAAGATTCATTCCACTCCTGCCCTCCTTAGACCTTATGGGTGACCTCTGTCAAGAACTTCGCCGAAGAAGGACGGAGAGAGGGACCATTGATTTTGATCTTCCAGAACCCGAGATCATCCTCAATCTCCAGGGCGAGACCGAGGACGTCATCCGGGCGGAGAGAAACCTGGCTCATCAGATCATTGAAGAATTTATGATCGCTGCCAATGAGGCCGTTGCCCATTTTATGGAAGAGAAAGGGCTTCCGTTCATCTACCGAATCCACGAACCTCCTAAAAAAGAAGCGATAGATGAATTCAGAAGGTTTATATCCCATTTAGGATTTAGAATGAAAAAGGAGTCGGATCATTCCCCGAAAGAATTTCAGAGAGTCCTTTCTGATGTTAAGGGAAAACCTGAGGAGAGGGTGGTAAACGAAATTCTGCTTCGATCGATGAAGTGGGCCAAGTATTCTGCAAAAAACTTAGGGCACTTCGGACTGGCCTCGGATGGCTACACTCATTTCACTTCTCCCATCAGAAGATATCCTGATCTGATCGTCCACCGGCTTTTAAAAAGGGCTCTTTCCAAAGAGGAGATGAAGATCTCGGAAGAGGTTTTGGCCGAGAGGGCTGTCCATCTTTCAAACAGAGAAAGGGTGGCAATGGAAGCCGAAAGAGAGATCCTGGATCGATATAGGGTACGCTTCGTGAAGGATAAGATCGGTGAAGAATATGAGGGGATCATCAGCGGCGTGGCGGCCTTTGGTTTCTTCGTGGAATTGAAGGATATTTTTGTCGAAGGGTTGGTGAGAATGACAAGTCTCCACGACGACTATTATCAGTATTACGAAGAAAAATACTGTCTTGTGGGTGAGAGGACTCACAAGACCTTCAGGATCGGAGATGAAGTCAAGGTACGGGTGGATCGGGTGGATCTGGACAGAAGGCATATCGATTTTGGGCTGCTCGAAAAGAAAGATAGGGTGAGAGGATAACGCCCCCACCTCGCCCGCCTTGATGAGCCCTGGCGAGGCAGGATGAGCCCCTGGCTTCCCTCGGCTTCGCCGAGAGGCAAGCGCCCCGAGGCAAGCCATCGACGAGGCAGGGAGATGGGGGATAGGGGGCAGGAAGCTGTCATTGCGAGGAGCGAGAGCGACGCGGCAATCTGTTGAGATTACTTCGCTTGGCTGGCAATAATAATTCATGGGGTTCCAGCGTGTTAGCAATTCTTCTGTGAATGCGGGACATTGGCAAAAGAGGAAGGCCTTTTGGGAAGACCCACTTTCCTCTTCCTCCCTTGCCGATCCCTTGGCAATGATAAACGTGTAGGGTCAGTTTGAAGTGCGAAAAAGTTTGCCTGAAGGTTCCGATAAATTCCTTGACGTCGGCTACTATTCCGATGTCTTTCTTAATGTGATTTCTTAACCTCAACCTTAACTTCGACCTTTGTTTTTCTTTCATCGTCCAATTCGGAAATTCCCATAATCCTCCCAGTAGGCCCGAAGGCGGTCTCTGTTTGAGGAGAACCTTTTCACCCCTCTTGATTACTGCTGAAATTGACTCCAGATGGGGAATCATTCTTCTCACTCTCTTCGAGGGAAAGCTCTCGGGTTTTCCTAAAGCTCTTGCTTTGCAAACAGTGCGCAGGGGGCAGCGATGACAATCAGGTTTTTTAATCGTGCAAAGCATCGAGCCAAGGTCCATGACCGCTTGGTTAAAAGGGTTGGAGAATCCTTCTGGAATCAAAGATTCTGAGATTTGCCAGAGAAGTTGCTCCCCTTTTCTTTTCCCTGGACTTTCTGAAGCCGCAAAGAGCCTTGAAATGACTCTCTTTGCATTTCCGTCAAGAATGGGGGCCTCTTTCTGAAAGGCAAAGGAGAGGATCGCACCTGCTGTGGATCGCCCGATCCCAGGCAGGCTGAGAAGGCCTTCGAGGGTCTCGGGGATTCTTCCATGAAAATGGTTCGAGACGATCCGAGAAGCGCGATAGAGGTTTCTAGCCCTTGAATAATACCCCAGTCCTTCCCAGACTCTCAAGACTTTTGAAAGATCTGCCTTAGCCAAATGTCGGACGGTTGGAAAGGATCTTAGAAACTTTTGATAGTAGGGAATGACCGTGGCCACCTGGGTCTGCTGAAGCATGATCTCCGAAACCCAGATGGCATAGGGGTCTGCGGTTTTTCTCCAGGGAAGGTCTCTCCCATTCTTCTTGAACCATTGAAGCAGTTTGGTCTGGATTTCTTCCTTTTGTGGAATACCCATAGTACCGTCGGCATTTATTGCCGACGGTAATCGTGTTCTTGTTCGCCCCCAGTCAATGGGGGCGCTACGTTTTTGTCTAAGACGTTCGATCATTGGTCTATCCCAAACTACAGCACATCTCTACGAATTTTGTTTTAAGACCGATTTCCCTTGCATATTCGATCGTCCCTTGAAGAGGATAGGCAATCGTATTAACCCCAGAGTGAATGAATCCCTTTTCCATCGCCCCCTTCCAAGGATGGGCCGGACGGATACAGCCCATCCGAATGGGAATGTGAGGGTTAAGAATACGGGCGATGGCGGAAATCTTCGATGTTTCTTCCGGTCTGGGAACTTTAAAATGGTTCTTTCCATCGGGCTGAAGGTTTTTGAGAATAACCAAGACAATGGTTTCAACACCGATGCGAGTCACAATCTCTAAGGCCCTCCATTCCCCCCTGATCTCTCCAAAATGGTGTCCGATGATTATATGCGGAGCGAGACGATGGCCCATTTCCTTTAACATCCAGAGCGTCTCTTCGTAATCTTTGACTTCTTTATTGAGATGGTAAACCTCTTGGATGGTGCCATCATCACCGATGATGTCGATAAGAATCTGATCGACTCCGGACTCCTTGAGTGCTTTGGCGGTCTCTCTTCGAATCAGACCGACGTGAACGATCACTTTAAATTCCGGATTATTTTTTTTGAGAACCTTGATGAAGGGGATAAATTTCTCAAGGGGGACTTCGCCGTTGTGATCTGCACCGCCGCTCACTAAGATCCCATGGGCCCCGTTGAGTCGGAGTCGCCCGACGACCTGGGAAAAGATTTCGGGATTTTCCGCGGGGATCATCGATTCAAGAAGTTTTCCTTTACAGTGTGCGCATCGGAGATCACAGTGGCCTCCGGTCACACTGATCGCTGCAAAACGGTCTTTTTGGTGGGAAAGCGTGTTGTCGTGAAAAGAAACAGTGCCAGGTATGGAGAAGGTGAGTTCGTTGCCGAAGCAATCTTTCCGAATCCTGAACGCTTCGGATTGGAGGTCGGCTAAAGAGAGTTGTATTAAGCGGTCGATCATGAGATCAAATGTCAAATGCCAAGGTTCAAATGTCAAACCAAATCCAAAGCTCAAATTTCAAAACTGTCCTTTTGTAATTTGGCATTCCTTTGACATTTGGATTTTGACATTTGAACTTATTCTAATTGTCTTCTTATCTCTTCGATATCTTCCTTTTCAGGCAAAAAAGGAAAATTCCGAATCGGGCCTGAAGGTCTTTCATTCCCGTAAGGCCGATTGCAGGCAACTTTCCCGTCCCTGCCGGGACACCCGGAGGTTATGAAGGGTTCTCCGATCCGGATAAGAGGATCGATATCCATCCCGAAATCGATCAATCTTCCGCCCTTATCGAACTTCATCTGACCTGCTCGTCCCAGACCCTCGTTAATGACCCAGCGGGCAAGCTGGATTCTTCGGTATTGGCCAAGGGGGGGAGGAGAGTGGTTCTCCATTGGACTTCCCATCTCGGGGAAGAAGGAAAAGAGATGAGTGCAGGCTCCCATATTTTGTCCCTTCTGAACGGCATGGACCATTTCCTTCTCTGTCTCGCCGAGACCAACAATCAGGTGAATTCCGACATAAAACCTTCCGAAGACAGCAACGGCCATTCGTGCCACATCCCAATAATGATCCCATTGGTGAGGGCCTCCAACTCCTTTTCCCCTTAATCGATCAAAAAGTTCAGGCGTAGCTGCATCAATGGCGATTCCAACCCGATCGGCGCCGGCCTTCTTCATTGCCGAAAGAGAATCATCACGGCGGATCAGCGTTGGAGAAATAAGAACGCTTATGGGCAGATCCGTCTCCTCTCTCAATTTTTTAATCACAAAAAGAGTATCCTCCAGAGCCTTCGGATGAGTGATCATTGAGAGGCATACGCGGTGGATCTGGTCTTTGCCTTTTGTCCTTTCGATGATTTCTTCCAGCGGGTGGAGAGGCCAGTCCACCCGGATGAACGTTTTCCCCTTCGGTCCTTCCTTTCTTGACCTTGACAGCCCACAGAAGTGGCATTTTCCCAAACAACCTTCGTCATAATGAAGGAGGAGGTTTAGCCCCGTTAATTTTGCATCCCGGTGAAAAGAGCCGGATTGGAATCCCAATGTCAGGGAAGCTGCTAGACTGATTTGGATATATTCGGGGCTAACTTCTTGTTGCATAATCATTCTTTTCAGATTCTTATAACTTACGCAACTCCCTCACCCTCTCCCTCTCCCCTTGGGGGAGAGGGTGGGGTGAGGGGTGGTCGCAGGCTTTAGCCTGCGTTGCTTGATTTTCTCCCTTTGTAGTATTCTTTAAAGCCCACCCAAGTTTTGCGGATCAAGTCATCAAAATCAATGTTGGGTTCATTCCAGTTCTTTTCAAGAAATTCCCTCTTTAAAGCGCCGTAAAAAAGAGATTTCCCAAATGCCTCTTGCCATTCGACTTCATAATTCCCCAGGTGTCGAAGGTTTCCCTTTTCGATAGCTTCTGCGGCAATCCGCCCTGCGATCTCGCCGCCAACGACAGCGTTAAAGATTCCTGCGCCTGTGATAGGATGCGCATGTCCTGCTGCGTCGCCCAGAAGGAGGATGTTACCGAAGACAGTTTTCCGATAAGGCTTGCAGGGGATAGATCCCCCAGTTTTTGAAACGATTTCAGCTCTTATCAATTTTTTCGTTTTTCTCAACACATTTAGAAAATCGCCGAGCAGCCCCGGCAATTGAGCAGTTTTCGAAGGAACCAAGCCCACGCCCACATTGGCCGTCCTCCCTTTTGGGAAGAACCAAGAATATCCTCCCTCGTAATCTTTATGAAAATAGACATCTACATGATTCTGGGGCTGTGGCATAACGACTTCGTATTGAAGGGCCACAATGCTCTTCAAAGGAGGTTGTCCAGCAAAACGGGCTATGGCTGAGTGAACACCGTCCGCACCGATGAAGATCTTCGATCGAATCCCTTCCTCTTCGGAGTCTCGCGCAACAGCAAGTCCCTCGGCAGCAATGCCCACTGCTTTCGTTCCAATTGAGATCGTTACTCCTGATGATACAGCTGAAGCTGCCAACTCCTTGTCAAAGAGAGACCGGTCGAGCATATAGCCGGGACTTTTCATTTCATAGGATGTCCCGTCAGGGAGATGGGTGACCATCTTTTCAACCTCCTGAACAACGCAGGTTGAAGAGAAAAAAACGTGACGGGAGATCGATTGTGGCACGAACTCTGCGCACTGGACTGGAATTCCAATGCGCTGTCTCCGGTCGATCAAAAGAACCTTCGCTCCCCTTTGAGCCGCCGCCCGAGCTGCGGTTGAGCCCGCAGGCCCGGCCCCGATCACGATGATGTCATAGGATTCGGTCATAGGAAAACTTTACGCTAAATTCCAAAATCCAAATCCCAAATTCCAGATATTTTTTGCGCAGCAGGTTCGTCACCTGCAGACCACGACGATTATCAAGAATTATCCTCTCCCTTGATGGGGGAGGATCGAGGTGGGGTCGGCATGGTATGTTCCCCTCACCCCAGCCCTCTCCCGCAAGGGGAGAGGAGGAATTTACGACTAGGCCTAATCGTAACAATATTCGATTACTCTTTTAAGAAGAGAAAGGTTGAGCTGCGTCTGGTTTTCAAAATGACCTTTCAATGCCTCTTTTTCCTTCCCGAGATCGTAGCAGGTGCTTCTCTCAACATCGATCAGGATTCCGGGTAATCCGATTCGCTCAAAGTCCGGCCGGTGTTTTCCGTAAAAAGGTTCGCAGCACGCACCGATAAATTGCTTCACCCCGGAATGTTTAAGGTTAAGGAGCGTCGATTCGAGCTCTTCGTAATCCTGGATAGTAATGGGATCCATTCCGAAGGACCTCGCCATCTGCGCGGCATCTCCCACGGAGCATCGCCCACACTCATCGCATCCCTTTGAGTTTCGATAGAGGCATTCCACCTCCTTAGCACAATAGGGAAGGAGAAGTACCTCGGGCTTTCTCACCTCTTTAAAGGGCTTTAAGACCGGGAAAAGGTGGTGGGTATCTTCTTCGCTGAATCCCTCCGGGAGGAGGTCCATTTTCTGAACGGCCTCCTCAACGGCCTGGATGAGATGAGTCTCATCAATTCCGGGAATCTTTGGCTTTCGATCGGAGAAGAAAGAATGAACAATTCCTTCGATATTAGGAGGCGTTGCCTTTGAGTTCTTGAGAAGGCTTTCGAGGTCGAAAATCGCCCTTTTAGGATAAGCAAAGAAATCACCGGTGATCAGAATTTGGTTGATCACACGAGTCTTAGTATCCAGGGCGATTGAAACCCGGACCAATCCTCCGGGTGCCCTCAGGAGAGAGCTGACGGTTTTCCTTCTGGGCAAGGTGTTCCTTGTTTTGAAAATATGCTCTCGGGAAGAGAAGTAAGGCAGCTTTGTTTTTAGCCAAATCTCTTCTTCGATCGTCAGAGGTTTGTTTTCGAACCTCACTCCAAAGGTCTCTTCAAAGGCTTTCGTCAGGGACGCCTTGACAGTCTGGATCGATGGGGTTCGACCCAATTCCCATTTCAGGCACGTCACCCTATCTTTGACCGATTCGATTTCTTTGTCTTGGAGTTTTTCGGTGGGGATCCTCAGACTTCTCAACATCTCATCGACATCGAAATCAACCAGAAGGGTCCCCTGAAACAGGATCGCCCCGGAAAGCTCTGTGCCTCCGGTTCCTGAAATCTTTCGGCCTTGGATTTCGATATCATTTCTCGGGCGAAAAACAGCGCGAACTCCGAGATGGCGAAGTCCAAGGGCGGCTGTCTCGCCCATCTTTTGATAAAGGCCCTCAACCCTTGAGGGAACCCTCGGATCTTCCTTGGAGATATAGATCTCCCAGCCTAATTCATTTCTGCCCCAATAGAGCGCGCCTCCTCCTGTGAGCCTGCGATTTATTTCGATCCCGTGAGACCGGCAGTAGTCGAGTCTCACTTCTTCCTCTACGGATTGATGATGTCCGACTAATACCGTTGGGTTTGAGAATTGGAGAAACCGAAGGGTAGGGGAGATTTTTCCAGAAGCCTTCTGTTCGAGAAGTATTTCGTCGAGGGCCATATTTTCAGCCCCCGAACGAGCACCCGTATCCAAAAGTCTCCAGGTTTCCATCGAGTTAATTTTATAACTAATTTCTCGACGGCGTTCAATAACCTAACGTTATAGGCTAGGGACCATAGCGCCAGTAACCGGTGATCCAAACCCTTCTCCAGCCATGGTCTGTCCATCTCCAGTCCCAATGGCCCGGGACCCAAACCCGATAGCCATAAGGAGGATAAGGCGGATATTACGCCGGGTAAGTATAAACAGGGGCAGGCGCCACCACTACTGACGGAAATGGAACGAAACCGAAGAAATGGAAACGTCCATGGGCCGAGGCTGTTCCTGCGGCCAAGAAAGTAACCATCAGAATCAATACGGCTACTATGAGCTTTTTCATCTTTTATACCCCCTTTCACCTGTCGGATTTCCGACAAGAACTCTACTTGTAAGATTTATTGCTTTCTCTAATTCATTTATATTTTGACGCTCTTATCATCTATTTTATTCATGCTTCAACCGGAGAATGAGGGAGATGAGCAAAAATGTCCATGTCTGGCCATCACGCATCATGGTGAGCAACTAGCGGAGGCACGTATCTTTGCCGTTCGTCCGTGACAAAACAGGAGGAAGATGTTGAGATAAGTCATTTCGGCTCTCTGATTTAGAGAAATGGGGTGGACGGAAAGATGGGGTGAGTGTGGACGATTGGCCTTCCTGGTTCTATTTCAGTACGGCAATCCGGGTGACCGCATTTCTCCGGAGGGAATCCTTTACATATTCGATCTTCACTCTGTCGCCGATGAGCGGTGGTCGTGAATTCAAAAAGGTCTTATAGCCGCACCAGAATACTGAAACTCTCCCATTCTCTCCCCTAACCTGAAGCAAAGAAAATTCTATTCCGACCACCCTGCCATAATAGACGCTCGCCGAAGCTTCAACGGAGTGGATAGAGAGAATGACAAGGATCGAACCTACAAGAAATCCGACGAGAAGTACTCCGTTTCTTTTTCCCATTTTAGGAAGATCCTCCTTTTGAACCACGGAACGCACAAACACTACCCCCCACCCTCACCCTCTGAGGGGGAGGGGCGGGGTCGGGGTGCTCCTACGGATGGGCGGGCGCCATCTGCAGTTGTGTTCCTTTGGGCAAAGACGGATCGAAAAAGGGTGCTGACATTGGAGGAAGGGTGAACACAAAGTTTGACCCGTTCTCCTTTGCCTCGTACCAGATCTCTCCGCCCAATTTCTGAATCACCTTGTGGATGAGATAGAGGCCCAAGCCCGTGCCATCCGTCCGCTCGCCTCCGGTGTCACGATTTCCGTTGCCTATTAACTTTGTGAAAAGCCTTTCCCGGTGCTCCTCGGGAATAGGTTTTCCGCTGTTATAGACGTTTAAGCGGTAGCAGGACCCCTGGTCTTCAAAACCAATGGTGATCATTCCGCCCTTGTGTCCGTACCTGACGGCATTCCTGAGGAGGTTCCTGAAGACCATCTTCAGCCAAAGTCCGTTTGTCCTAATGGAGATGGGTTTGTTCGACATGGAATGGAGGCGACGGTCGATCATGAGACGGCGTCCCTTTAGCTCTGAGGAGAATTCCCGCAGGACCGGAATCAAGACGTCTTTCATCAGATCCAAGGGCTCGGCTTCTATGCTCAAATCATTGTCTACCGAGAAACTCCTGCCAAGATACTCTTCGGTGATTCCGATTAACCCTGAGGTTTTTGAAAAAAGTTCTCTTATCCTTCGGACAACCGCCTCATCCATTTTCCCGTAGTAGCCGCGGCTCAATAATTTCAGGGTGGCAGAGATGGAGAGGAGAGATCCCCGGACATCGTGAGACAAGGCTTTCACCATGTTAAGAATCTTGTCGTTGAGGCTTAGGTCGAAGGACTCGGGCTGTCGGTCCATTTGACGGGTGTCGAGCTTGCTTATACAATGGGAAACCCGCATTTCCAGCTCCGCCAATCCAAAGGGCCTAAACAGGTAATCGTCGGCAGAAGACCGAACAGCAAGAGCGGTGGGAATCGATCTGCTGCTGGTGGCCAATACGAGAATGGCCATGATCTCCGGGTTCAATTCTTTGACCTTCTCTAAAACCGATAGGAGATCGGTGATGACCAGGTTGAAATGATTGACAGGGATCTTCTCTCGCATGGATTCATCTGCTGTTTCGGTTCTGACCTGAAAGCCCTTTTCTTCAAGAGCGGATCGGATGACGATGAGGCTTTGGAGATCTTCCTCTGCCAGCGCAAGCCATATCCGAACCTGTTTCACGGGTCTACCTCCTTGCATCGGTTTGTTTAATGCCCTCCCATTTTTCGCCGGCCATGCCTTTACGGCTATCTCCTAGAAAATCGCTGTCCAGCCCGCACTCTCGCATCTCGGATTTTTTGACCTGAGGAGAGAGAACTCCTTGCCTCCTGGGTGTAGGCCGCCGTGGAAATTCTGTCCGCCAGAGACGAGAGAATCTCCCTGAAGAACTCGCTTTTCATGAGGCCACGGGGGAGAAATGGTATTATTCCCAGCCGCGTCCCTGTAAACGAGCTCGTCCGTTTCTAGGTCATATTCGGGAAGATCGGGGTTGTTCCATCTTCTCAAGAAGTATTGGTAAAAGGGAAAGTAAAGGCTGCCGATATTCGGGTCATGCTTGAACACGTATCTTGGCATTTGTTGAACATCTAATCCGGGTTGGTAATGCTGCAGCCAGATGTAGTCGCCAAGGATCGCCATCTTCAAGAAGGGAGGATCGGGGTAGAGCTTGAGTCTGATGTTCTTCTGGGCAGCCTTAAGAAGCTTAAGAAAATCGATCGTCTTTCTGATCTGATCTCCAAAACTTTCCGGGGTAACTGCCGGATCGGGGATACCTTTTGCCCGGACAGCCGCTCCTTCGCTGTATGGGTTAAGGAGCATGATCTTTGCTTCCCTGCAATTCTGGATGACTTGATGCAGCTCTGCTTTTGAATCTACAAAGGTCCGGAAGCCCGTCGAACTGATGACCATGACCTCCCTCGCTAGCCCCTGACTTTCCTTCAATTTCCTGATTTTTCTTTTCGTAAAGAAACCCTTGGCCGGGGTAACAAAGATCATGCCGGCAGCCCTTGCCATGTTCGAAAGCTTGCGATCTTTCCAGCTCTTCCGTATGGCGGCGGAAAGAAAGATAAACCCCACAGTTAAAATGATTTCTACGGAAAGGAAGAATACCTTATCGTTTCCTAATCGAGACCAATAGAGCAGGAATTGTCTCGCTACAAATGTGACTGCAAACGGTAACGACAGGGCAAGAGCCGCGCTTAGGCCGACAATAGCAATATGATAGAGGATGTGCGTCGAACCCTTCATAAGATCGTCAAAAAACCTCTTTCTGACCAAAGTCACCTCTCTTGGGAAGCTATCAGCCATTCCGAATTCTCAGTCGGGGGCAGGGATGATTAATTCAAGGCAATGAGAACGGTCATCAGTAAGAAGGCGATGTCCGAGCCTGTGGTGTCGCCCTTGTCAGCGACTCGATCCGAAAGAGAAGCGATCAACCGGATCTGCCTTCGGTCCAGAGTCAATAGTTTATCCTTTGTCCTTTCCAATAATTGTCGGTCTTCTATTTTGTTTTCCAAAACCCAAAGAATCTTGGCCACATCGGCCGAAGAGCTCAGCACGGATCGATGATCTGATTCTGGAACGGTGTTTGCGTTTTTGGCAATGGTGGCGGTCGGAAGAAAGACGACCCATTGAACAACGGCAGCACCAGCGGCAATCGTTTCCATGATTCTCTTTACCTTAATAGTCGCGCTCATTCCTTTTGTCTTCCTTAGGACCGAGAAAGCAGGCTGATCAATTCATGTTTCGAGAAAGGCTTTTCCAGAACCCGGACATGATATTTCTCCTTTTCCTCTTCGAGAGGCGGCTCGTATTGGCTGAGATCACCGCTCATGTAGATTGTCCTTACACCCGGATTATGAAACCTTATTTCCTTCATCAATTCCAAGCCATTTTTCTCAGGCATTTGAATATCGGTAAGGACCAAATCGGGGTTGAATAAAAGATAGGCCGAATACCCAGCCCTTCCATTCTCCGCTGATCTTACTTCATATCCTTCGTCCTCTAACATGCATTTGATGAGAAAGGCCAAATCCTCGTTATCATCCACAATGAGTATCTTCATGTCTTTTTCACCCTCCTTTCGAAGCAGAATGAAGTATGCGGAATGAATTAAAAGCAAAGGGAATGCCAGCTTCAGAGATCGGAAGTATGGCATTGAAATTAAGGGACTTTTTCAGCTGGCAGATTTCTGAGGAGTATTCCCTCTGAATGGATATTCCTACAGAAGGAAAATCGGAGAGTAGGTTATTTCCTTCACCCCGTTAGATAGGGTGCCCCGCTGGAATGTCTAACGGGGTCATACTTTCTTGAAGTCTTCGCTTTTCAGATGATGTTTCTTGAGGAGATCGTAGAAATCGGCCCGATACTTTCCAGCAAGCTTGGCAGCCTTACTCACATTCCCCGAACAGATTTCGAGAAGGTGGATAAGATAGCCCCTCTCATAAGCATCCTTGGCCTCTTTGAGCGGCCTTAAAGACTCCTCAGACACGACTCCATTGGGTTGGAGTATCAATTCCTCTGTGATGACATCTCGCTGGGTCATGGCAACAGCATACTCCACCGTATTTTCTAATTCCCGGACATTCCCCGGCCATTCATAAAGCATCAGTCTTTGCATCGCCTGAGGCATGAAGCCTTTTACCTCTTTTTTCATCCGCTGGCTGAATCTGTTCAGAAAATGTTCTACCAATGGGGGAATATCCTCCTTTCTTTCCCTCAAAGGAGGAAGCTTGATCGGAATCACATGAATCCTATAGAAGAGATCCTCACGAAAGAGGCCTTGCTTGACGTGACTTTCAAGGTCCTTTTGGGTGGCCACGATGACCCTTACATCGACCGCCACAGGTTTTTCACTGCCAACGGGATAGAATTGTCGCTCCTGGAGGGCCCGCAAGAGCTTGGCCTGAATGGAAAGAGGCATATCGCCAATTTCGTCCAGGAAGAGGGTTCCTCCATGGGCCTGGGTGAATAAACCTTTTGTGCTTCGAACCGCTCCGGTAAAGGCTCCCTTTTCATGCCCGAAAAGCTCACTCTCCATCAAGGGTTCAGGAAGGGCAGCACAGTTGATGGGGACAAATGGCTTGTCCTTTCTCTCACTGGCAAGATGAATGGCCTTGGCAATGAGCTCCTTCCCCGTTCCACTTTCTCCATGGATGTAGACCGTCGACTCCGTACCGGCAATCTGGGTGACCATCTCCAGTACCCTTTTCATCTTTTCGCTTCTGGCCACTATGTTCGCAAAATCGTATCTCTCCTCCAGCAGCCCTTTGAGCCTCTTGATCTCAACGGTGAGCCTTCGATTCTCGAGGGCTCTCTCGATCTGGAGGAGCAGATCCTGAGGCTCAAAAGGCTTGGTCAGATAGCTGTAAGCCCCTCTCTTCATGGCCTCCACGGCACTTTCGATACTTCCGTAGGCGGTGAGGATGATCACGGGCATCTCTGGAAGGACGAGGTGGAGGTCTTCCATCAGAGAAATCCCATCCCGATGGACAAGCTGCAGGTCGACGACGGACAGATCAAAGACCTGGTTCTTAACGGCCTCGATAGCCTCCTCTTCCCGAAGCGCCGTGGTCACGTCATAGTCTGCGGACTCCAGCCTCATCTTTACAAGCTCTAAGAGATTTCTATCGTCGTCGACCACCAAGATCTTTCTCATTAAAATTCCTCTCCCTATTTTCCTTTCTCTCTCTTCTTCTCTTCGATCTCGATATCCACCTGCTTTGATTCCTCAATCACCTGGTTCAGTTTCTGGATCGTCAGGCGTAATTTCTCATTTTCCTGGAGGATTGCTGCCCAGGTCCTCGCCTGCGCAGCAAAAGGGCTACGAGGATAATCCCTCGTCAGTTTCTTGAACAAAACGATGGACTTCTCGTAGTCTTTCTTGGGATTTCCAACGTGCGCATAGATCAGACCCAGGTTAAAAAGAGCCTCGTCTGCCGGCGGATTCTGGCCGGCGAGGGACAAGACCTTCTGGTTTTCTTTTAAGGAACCGTCATAGTCCCGCTGGTCGAGAAGTGTTTTTGCCCGGAGGAGGTGCTCCGAGAGGATTTTGGAATTCTCCCCTTTCCCTCGGGGCTCGTCTTTTTTGAGCTCCATTTTCTGCTTTTCATTAAATACCGCACAACCGAGGCAAGCGAATAATATCAGACTGACAACACAAAGATAAATGAACTCCCGTGCCCTGGTTTGCTTTCTGCCCATACCCTACCTCCGTGAGCGACGATCACATGTTTGACGATAGCCAGCCCCAGTCCTGTGCCTTTGATATAGACGGATTTCTTGAGGTGCCCTTGATGAAACTTTTCGAAGATGGTTGTAAGATTTTCTGCTGGGATGCCAGGACCCGTATCTGACACGGAAACCTCTACCCCTCGGTTGATGAGCCGGGCGGCAACCGTCACATGACCCCCGTCGGGAGTAAACTTCACGGCATTTCCGATCAGATTTCGCAGCACCTGTAAGATCTTCTCCCGGTCGATCTTTACCACGGGCAGCCCCTCGTCAATCGTTGTCTTGAGGGTGATCTTCTTGGCCTCGACAAGGGGGGTCATCTCCGTCGCTGCCTTTTGAATCAACGGGGAGAGGCTCGCTGTCTCAAAGCTATAGGTCATCATCCCCGCCTCCATTTTGGACAGATCCAGCAAAGAATTGACCAGGTCGATCAAACGTTTGCTCTCTTCGGAGAGAATAGCCAAAAGCCGCTTTTGCTTCTCGGGAATCACTCCCCCAACCCCATCCCGTAGGAGGTTTATCCCTTCTTTTATCGAAGTGAGTGGGGTGCGCAATTCGTGGGACATAGAGGAGAGAAAGTCAGACTTCATCTTGTCCACCCTCTTCAGCCTTTCGCACATCGAGTTGAAAGCCGTCGTCAACTCCGATATCTCCGGGGGAGAAGTGATATTCAAGTTATCATCGAAGATGCCTTTGGAGATCTCCTTGGTCTTCTCCATCAAAATGGTGAGGGGTAGGGTGATACTTCGGGTGTTCAAAAAAGACGTCACGATAATGAGAACAATGGCGACGGCAGACATCGCGATCACCAGTCTCCGAGCGGAGGCCGAAGATTCTCCCAGCATTTTCATTCGCTCCTGAATGTCATGGCGCGAATGGGTCTCCAGCTTTTTCAGTTCTTCCAAGATTCCGTCCGAGGCCTTTTCCATTTCCTGTTCGTACCATCTCTTAGAGTAGCTTTGATTCGCTCGAACGTATTCAATCTCTTTGTCAATCAAGGATTGGAAACGTTGATAGTGGATTTTTGCCTGGTAAAGCGAATCCTTTTTCTCAGGGGTATCTGCAATGAGGAAAAGTTCAGAAAGAAATTTAGCGAAATCTCCCTTTGCCGACAGAAACTGTTCGTAAAGGAGGATGTCCTTTGTCAGGACATATTTCTTTTCATACCGTAACTGTGACAGGATGGAGTCTGCTAATTTTTCCTCGTAATCCAGAATACGATTGTCGATGTTCAGAATATGGCGGGTCCCCGTATTGAGCTGGTGTAATCTTAAGATTGCATAGACACTGACTAAAATAACGAGAAAGAATATAGCGAAGTATCCAATCATCAGCCTGGAAAAAATCGTCAGTCTCATCCGTGACCTAACTCCTTTCTACCCAATAGAGGATCGATGAGGAGCCAAAATAGTTCGACGGTGATCGATCAAGGAGGAATAGAAGCCGATGGTAAAAAGGTCATTCTGTCGCCTCGGGGGACAGCAAGCTTCAAAAAATCTAACACATCTTGTTGGGTCAAGCAATTTCGTCGGGTATTTTGGACCCCCCCCGTGGACCTCTTCATCGATTAGGATACGCAGATTTCGAACCTCCTTGTTGCTCCATCCTAAATTGGAGAAGTTTGATATTTTATCTTTGAAATGCTAAATTTGAATTCGCTCCTCCGAAGATAAACGGGGGAAATAATAAGAAACAGCACCCAGAGCCTGCTGCATCGAGGTTTAGGGAAACGGTGAGGGAGGCGATGGAGATGAGGTATTCAATGGGAAAGCAAGAGGATACAAAAAGGATATCGGAGAAGGCGAAAGACTATTTCAAGCAGGGGTTTAATTGAGCGGAATCAATCTCCTTGAGTTTCAAGGACTATCTTGGCATTCAGGATTCCTTCATTCCAAAATTGGCGACCGGATTTGGTGGAGGGATTGGCAGAA
This sequence comes from Thermodesulfobacteriota bacterium, assembly GCA_047519465.1. Classification (GTDB taxonomy): domain Bacteria; phylum Desulfobacterota; class BSN033; order BSN033; family UBA1163; genus UBA1163. The sequence continues at coordinate 21,748 of JAPVTA010000182.1, forward strand.
AGGGGTCTCTCTGCGGAGCATTTACCGGAGCGATCATGGCGATTGGAATGAAAATGGGAAGGGCCGATCCCAAGGACAAGGCGGCCGTGGCCAAGGTCTATGAAAAGTGCCAGGAATTCTGGGACCGGTTCGAAAGAGAGTTTGGAAGCAACGTTTGCTACAACATCATTGGGGCTCATCTGGATAACGAGAAGGAACGGGAGAGATGGCTGGCCTCAGGGGGTATGGAGAAATGCGGCGAAATTGTTAAGAAGACTGCATCCATGCTCTGCGAGTTTCTCGGGGGAGTTGAGTGAAGAAGGGGGGCAAGGTGTCCCTGCGGGAAGGGGTCGAGGGGGGAATGGAGGGATTGGTGGATCGCATTTTCAGCGGGATTCAGCCCTCGGGTGAGATTCATATCGGGAACTACGTGGGCGCTATTCGTAATTGGGTTCAATTGATTAACCATTATGACTGTATCTACTGTGTGGTGGACTATCATGCCATTACGATCGAATACGAAGTCGCTTCGATGCAGCAGAGGATTTTGGAAACAGCTACCGTCCTTGTGGCATGCGGCCTGACCCCCGAACGATGCAAGCTTTTTGTCCAATCCCATGTGCCGGAGCATACGGAACTGGCATGGATCTTCAACTGTGTCACTCCGGTGGGGGAATTAGAAAGGATGACCCAGTTCAAAGAGAAGGGAAGGCAGCATCGAAGCAATGTCAATGTGGGGCTTCTCGATTATCCGGTGCTCCAGGCCGCAGATATCCTTGTCTATAAGGCGGGTTATGTCCCGGTGGGGGAGGATCAAATACAGCATGTCGAATTTTCGAGAGAGATCGCCAGGAAGTTCAATGCCCGTTTCGGAGATACCTTCCTGGAACCCAAAGTGATCCTTTCAGATGCCCCGAGAATTCTTGGGACGGATGGAAGCGCCAAGATGTCCAAGTCATTGAATAACGCCATCGGTCTTCTCGAGCCTGCGGAGGTGATCTGGGAAAAACTGAGGACGGCAGCCACCTGTATCCATAGGCAGCGTCGAAGCGATCCAGGACATCCGGAGCACTGCAATATCTTCACCATGCATCAGGCTTTTTCAAGACCGGACCAGATTGCCTTGGTCGACCATCATTGCCGGACGGCAGGGTTCGGGTGCATCGATTGTAAAGAAATCCTTTTCAAGAGTATGATGGAAGAAATCGGTCCGATCCAGAATCGGGTCAAAGAAATCAATCAGAACCCGCAGTACATGGTGGACGTGTTAACCTCCGGCGCCGCTCGGTGCAAAGCGATTGCCGTGGAAGTGATGGATGAGGTGAGGGCGAAAATCGGCGTCAAATCGGAGTGGCTGAATCAAAGGTGAAGGTTATTATTTCACCCCCCTGCCCGATCCGGGTGAGTTTTGGAGGCGGGGGGGCCTGACCGGAACGTGCCCCGTCCCGCCGAAGGGGGATAGGCGGGGCCAAGGGGCACAATACAGACGAAATTTCCTTTGCTCGCTTTCTGCTCGCCACTACGTGCCCGGGAAGCCCTGCTGTGCCTGCCCCGTCCTAACGGGGTGGGCGGGGAGCTTCACATCGGATGTAATTTTTTCCTTTAGGAGGGAAAAGAAACGACAATGGCAAAGGCGATTCTGTCCGTTTTGTTGGCTGGTTTTCTTCTCGGTTGCGCCGCGGGTCAATCCGTGCAAAAGGAACCCGAGAACAGTCCTGTCGGGGATAAGTCCTCGGAGAAATATGAGGCCTTGCCGGAGAGATTAAAAGTCTTGGAACAATCTGTCGCGGGCCTTCGGTCAGAGGTGGCCAATTTAGAATACCGTTTGAACAACATGCAAGCTCGCTCTCCTCTGGCCGCCTTTAAACCACCGAAAGAAGTCTCCCTCTGCGGAGAACGTTTTCCGTTAGAGGATAGGAATATCTGGGAAAATCTGGATCGGGAATTTCTCTTGGCATTATCCAACGAAGCCCAGGTTCTTTTATGGATGAAACGAGCACGACGGTATTTTCCTCTTATTGAGAGAAAGCTGAAAGAGATGGGACTGCCCGATGACTTAAAGTACCTCACCATCACGGAAAGCAGCCTTCGGCCCGAAGCCGTCTCCCCATCCGGAGCTGCTGGAATCTGGCAGTTCATCCCCTCCACCGGCGAGAAATACGGGATGAGGAAAAACCGGAGCGTGGATGAGCGGTTTGATTTTTTCAAAGCCACGGAAGGCGCTCTCTCTTATCTGAGAAGCCTCTACGAAGAATTCAAGAGCTGGACACTTTCGATGGCAGCCTATAATGCAGGGGAAAATAAAGTTCGAAAAGAGATCGACCTTCAAAAGACGTTGAATTATTTCTATCTTGACCTGCCGTTGGAGACGGAGCGGTATGTCTATAAGATCGCTGCGGCCAAAATTATCCTTTCCGATCCGGGGAGATACGGATATACTTTAGAGGAAAAAGAGCTTTACCTCCCCCTTCGAGTGGAGAGGGTTCAAATCGAGTTAGCCCAGCCCCTTCCCATTATGGAGGTGGCCAGGGCAACGGGATCTTTTTACAAGGAGATCAAAGAAATGAACCCCCACCTCTCTGAGGAGACCATCCCCCCCGGAACTCATTTTCTTAATCTTCCTCCGGGGACTTCTGAGAAGTTCTGGGTCTTCTTCGCTGCTTGGAAAAAGGAGGCGGAAAAGAAATAGATCCCTTTGTGGAGGGTGAGCTTTTATGGAAGAGAGGCCGGTAGGAGAAGGGGGCGGCAATTTTGTTGAAATTGGAATGGAAAAGGAATATTCTTTTTGGTATCGGCCCGGCGGGAGAAATTATAGGAGTGGGGATTCCCTAAAACCTGAGGATCTGGCAGACCCGCCTGCAGCGGGCACGGCAAAGAATTCCGTCCTGCGTTTTTCTCAATCGATGTTTTAAAGGATATCGAAGTGGCAAAGGAAAGAATTTTAGTGGTGGATGATGAAGAGGCCATCCGGGAGATGGTCTCGAAAATCATCAGCCTTATTGGCCATGAGGTGGTCACTGCTGGAAACGGAAAAGAGGCCTTAGAAATTCTAAAGGATCAGGCCATCAGCATCATGATTACGGACATTAAGATGCCGGAGATAGATGGATTTGAATTGATGAAATTGGCGCGAGGCCAATTTCCGGGTACGCCGATCATCTGTATGACCGCCCACGGAGGTTCGTATACTTATTCGGATGTGGTCGGCGTGGGAGCCGCAGACTACATCGCCAAACCTTTCACCATCGACGAGATGAGGGCCAAGTTGAATCGGGTGATCCGGGAGAAGAACCTCGTTGCGGATCTCACTCAGAAATCGACGGAATTGGAGAGAGCCAATGAGGAGCTGAAACGGCTCGATCAATTGAAATCGACTTTCATCTCCAGCGTTTCCCATGAGCTTCGAACCCCTCTTACGGTTATCAAGGAATTTATCTCCCTCATGCTGGAAGGGCATGTGGGACCCCTCACCGAGGATCAGAGGGAGTATCTGGGCATTGCCAATAAGAACATTATCCGCCTGACTAACCTGATCGAGACCCTCCTTGACTTTTCCAGAATTGAGTCGGGAAAGGGGTTGAAACTGAGGCTTGAACCGACCCGTTTGACGGAGGTGGTGGAGGATGCCGTCATGACTTTTTCTCAACAGTTGGAGGAGAATAGGGTGGCCTTGGAAAATCGACTCGATCCGGATACCCCGCTCGCCATGATCGACCGTAATCGATTGGTCGAAGTCTTCATCAACCTTATCGGCAACGGAATTAAGTTCACGCCCGCGGGGGGAAAGATCACGATCGATTCGAGAGGGCTCACCGAAAAGCGGGATTATCTGAAGGTTGTGGTGACGGACACGGGCGTGGGGATTTCGCCGGAGGATTTGCCCAAAGTATTTGACCGTTTTTATCAAGGAGGAAGAACCCAGACAGGACTCGTCACCGGGACCGGGCTGGGGCTTGCCATTTCCAAAGAAATCATCGAAGCCCATAAGGGTTATATCCTGGCGGAGAGCAAGTCGGAGGGAGGAGCCTCCTTTGTCTTCACGGTTCCAGTATTTGGAACGGAGACCATCTATCACCTCATCCTCAGTCCAATGGTCGAGGAAGCGGAGAGGGATAGAGCCCCCGTTTCCATGATCCGAGTGGATTTTTGGGACCAAAGGACCAAACGGGAGTCTGTGCTCAGCCGTGAATCCTGGGAAGGAGTGATGTACGCTCTTCAAAAGATGGTCCGTTCTGTCGATACGGTCATTCCTTTCCGACAGAGCGCGGTTTACGTTTTTTCTTTCAACGACAAGAAGCTAGCGAAAGAGATTGGTGAAAGGATTCAGGTGAAACTGACCCAGGGGAATTATATTCCAAAAGGGATAGACGTTCAGTTCAGATCTTATTCCTATCCTAAAGATGCCCGTTCCAAGGAAGAATTCCTGAAAGGGTGCCGGTTGTTCCTGAGAGAGGATTAACCCCCCGGCGGAAGGGCTTGAAGAGGATGAAGAAAATATTGGCCGCATCGATGGTATTGATTTTTTGTTTCATCGCGTGCGAGAAGAAATCGCCTCCTCCAGAAAGCAAATCTGAGAATCCATCCGTCCCGAAGGTCGTCGTGGAAAGAGAAAAGATTCAAAAAGAACAGCCTCTTCCTCCGGAAGTAAAGATCAAACTGAAGAAAGACGGCAAAGATAGCTATTCCTGGGAGCTGGCCGGCTCGGATGTGGATCAAATTTTAAAGGTCAACGAGAAACTGAGGAAGCAATTGGGAGGCGAGAAACCCAGATAATCGATCAAATAAGCACCAACTTTCAAACATCAATTACCAAATAAATTTTACATGACGAGTTCGTCACCCGCGAACGATGAAAATATGACTAAGTCCCCTCCCCCTCTGATGGAGGAGGGCAAGGGTGGGGGTGAACAATTGGAGCTCATTTCCCCCTCACCTCAATCCTCTCCCACCAGGGGAGAGGAGGTATTTTCTACGAATCCCAATGGTTGGATCATTCGTCATCGGTAATTCGGAGCTTATTTGGGATCTGTAATTTGGAAATTGGAATTTGAAACCCAAGTATGTCGGCCTCAGGAATGATGAGACCTTCCGGGTTTTCGGATTCAGTGAAGGAGGTACGAACGGAATGGAGAGCTATATTGAACAGATCTTTAAGGAACTTCCTTTTGGAATCGCCGTTGCTATGATGGTCTTCTTGGGCATCCTGTTGATTATTTGGCTTCTTCTTCCGCTCTGGGTCTTATTCATTCAGTGGAATACGAGCAAGATCAAAGATGAAATTCGAAACCTTGTCGATCAGCTTGAGAGAAGGGATTGGGACAAAAAAGAAGAGGAGATGGGTGACCTGGACCTGGAGGATTGAAAGAACCCTCTTCATCCTGGTTTTACTGGTCGCGTCTGTTGCCCATTCCCAGAATTTCCTGAGAATTCCCGTTTATATTCATCAGAAAGAAATCTGGGTGGAGGTCGCCAAGACTCTGGAAGAGAGGAACCATGGGTTGATGGGACGAAAACATTTGGACAAAGATGGGGGGATGTTTTTCATCTTTGAGACAGAGGGCTATCACGGGTTTTGGATGAAAGACACCCTGATCCCTCTGAGCATTGCCTTTATCGACAAGGATGGCCGGATCGTTTCGATTGCGGATATGAGACCTCAGACCTTAGATTCCCATGTTCCCCCCAAACCTATCGTCTACGCTTTAGAGATGAACAAAGGGTGGTTTTCCTCCCATGGCGTCAAGGCAGGCGATGTCGTGAGGTTTTCGAAATAGTTAAGAGGACGAGACTATTCTTCTACCAACGGCGGCACCCATTCCATGATCAGGGCGTCCTCATTTCCGTAGTAGTTCGGGACCGTGCCGGCGATTTGAAATCCCATCTTCGTATAAAAGGTCCGGGCTCCCTGGTTGCTTCTTCTTACCTCGGCCCACACTTTCTTAGAATGCGGGGTTTTCAGTGCCCTCCGGAGGAGTTGGGCCCCGATCCTTTCCTTTCGGTGCTGGGGATGAACGGCAATCGAGATGATATGTCCGTCTTCGGAAAAGATGATATATCCTAAAATCTTCTCTTCTTTTTGGCCACGGTCTGTATTGAGACAAACCAGAAAAGTTTCTGGGTAGAGATAGTGAAGACTGAGAAACGTTGTCCAATCGTAGGGTGATTTGGGGAAGGATTGGCTTTCGATTCGGAGAATGGAATCTAAATCGGAGAGAGAGAAAGGTCGGATCATGAGCACTTTTTAGTTCCTGAGATAACGGAAGCCACCCCACCCGTCAACGCCCGGGAGCTTACTTTTTCCAGCCCAACTTTCCGCATGATCCCCTCATAATGTTCAACGGATGCAAAATGGAAAACCGATTCCGGAAGATAGGCGTATGCGCTCCGATCACCCGAGATGAGGCCTCCCACCCGAGGAAGAACCCTTTGAAAATAGATGGGGTATATTCTTCTCATCAATCCCTTTTGAGGAAAGGTGAATTCCAACACAATAACCCTTCCACCCCTTTTGATCACTCGGACCATTTCGGAGAGTGCTTGTTCTTTTTCCACGATATTCCTTAAACCAAAGGCGATCATCGTAGCGCTAAAGGCATTTTCTCGAAAAGGAAGGGAGAGGGCGTCTCCAAGGCTTAGTGTGATCGTTTGTGACAGGCCTTTTTGGAGAACCTTACGTCTGGCCCTTCTAATCATCGGTTCGGAAAAATCCAATCCAAAGACCCTCCGTTGATGATCATACTGGCGAACCACCTCGATGGCGACGTCCCCTGTTCCGGTAGCAATATCTAATATCCAGCCTTCGAGACCTTTCAACTCATCGACCGCCGTCTTCCTCCAATAAATATCCCTTCCCAGGCTGAGAAGATGGTTGAGAAGATCGTAGGTTGGGGCGATGTTGTCGAAGAGGCTCCGAATCGATTCAGGGTCGAGAAAGTAGGTTCTCATATCATGCCTTCATCCCCCCACCAGAATGATGCTCAGGCGATCTTGATGAAATTTTTTCCAGGAGCGCCACAAATGGGGCACTTCTCAGGCGGCGCCTTTTCGACCGTATTGCCGCAGACAGGACAGACATAATAATCTAAGACTTCGTTATTCCCAAGATTCTCTAAGGCCTTTGAGTAGAGCGTGGCGTGGATCTTCTCCACCTGATTGGCGAAATGAAATGTCTGGAACGCGGCATCGTGCTTCTCCGACTTTGCAGCCTCGATCATCCCGGGGTACATGCTCTTGAACTCATGGGTCTCTCCGCTGATGGCTTCCTGAAGATTTTCCTTAGTCGACTTGATTCCTTTCAAAACCCGAAGATGATTATGGGCGTGGACGGTTTCGGCTTCAGCAGCCGCTCTGAAAAGTTTGGCGACTTGTGAATGTCCTTCCTGATCGGCCTTCTTGGCAAAGGCGAGATATCTTCGGTTGGCCTGAGACTCTCCTGCAAATGCCTCTTTTAAGTTTCCTTCCGTTTTCGTTCCCATAAAGCCCTCCTTTCAATTCTTGAATAGAAAAATTATACCAGAGTAAGTGAGAAACAGCAATTGATACAGGATGCCGAAAGGTTGACATCTTTAAGTGGAGTCAGTAAAATGGGTACGTTTTTGAACGAAAAGGAATGGGAAAATGAAGTTTATCATTCCCCTCATCGTTACGTTCGCCGTTCTGGTCCCTCCCAGCTATGGAGAGATGTATCGATGGGTTGATGAGAAGGGGACGGTTCATTTTACCGATGATCTCTCAAGCATTCCGGAGAAATATCGTGAAGATGTGGAGACTCGAAAGTCGTCTAAGGAGACCTCAAATCCACAACCCCGGGAGATAACTCAAAGTCCCCTTCCTGCCAAGGTTGCAGAACCCGGAGAAGTTACCGTCGACCTTGTGCGAAGAGGCGAGGTGTCATACACAGAGGTTGTTCTGAATGGAAATCTGAAGCAGTATCTTGTGGTGGATACAGGAGCAAGTTTTACGATCATTAGCCGGGGAGCAGCGAAGGAGCTGGGAATTACGATTGATGAATACACACCGGTTATTCCGACCGCCACTGCGAGTTCCGTTATCTTTAATCCTCTTGTAACCTTGAAGTCCGTGCGAGTAGGGGAAGCAGAGGTTGAAAATGTGGATGCCCTGGTCCATGATCTCCCCGGCAGTACGGCAGGGCTATTGGGTAACTCCTTTCTGAGTGAATTCAAAGTGGTGCTGGATTCCGCCAATGGGAGGATGACACTCTATTCTTTGCGAGAGACGCCTTCGCCCGATCGACCGGGCGGGTACGGAAGGGATTTTTGGGTCAGTAAGTTTCGTACCTGTCATCAAGTCCTCGATCAGTTGAACAAAATGAAGCAGAGATACAAAGAGAAAGGAGGGTCAAGTACCGAATTGACCCGAGTCAACAACGCAATCCAGCATTTTGAGAATCAACTGAGTGAACTTGAACGGAAGGCCTCTAACGCCGGAGTCCCCCGGAATTGGAGAGAGTGATTTTTGAACTTGCCGAGGGCAGGTTCAAAAATCAAATTCCAAACACCAAATTTCAAATTCCAAACAAATTCCAAAGCACAATCCGGAATGGCCAAAACGGGTAGGTTGGAATTTTGAGCATTAGAATTTAGTTGGAATTTGGAGCTTGAAATTTGGTGCTTATTTGAAAGAGGCTATTGAGTTTCCCAAGGGATCGGTAGCTACGGCGTGTAGATGACCACCAGCAGCTTGGCCTCTTCGTCGCTGATGTTACGAAGTTTGTGTGTGATGCCCGAATCAAAGTGAAGCGTTTCCCCTTTTTTCAAACGATGCTTGCTTTCTCCCGTCATCACCTCGACGTGACCTTTTAACACATAATGAAACTCCTCCCCTTCATGCTTGTACTCGACCATCTTATGTTCTTGCTTGGGATCGATGGTAACGAGGAAAGCCTTCATATGTTTTGTTTCTGCATCCGGAGTAAGCGTCTTGTAAGAATAGGCCTGAGTTCGTTTGTAAAAGCTTTCTTTCCTTCTCTTTGCCGAAGCCTCCTGTTCTTCCGCAGAGAGAAAGGAACCTGAATCAACAGCAAGGGCTTTTGCGATACGGATCACCGCCGAGACCGGAGGGACGGCAATCCCTTCCTCAATTTCTTTTAAATACCGCTGTGAAAATCCCGTCTTATTGGCAAGTTGTTCAAAGGATACCTTTCTCAGCTGCCGAAGTTGTTTCATCTTCGCTCCGAACGATTTTTCATCGATCATCCTATTGGTCATGACTCCTCCTCAGCCTTGGACTCTTGTCATCCCATTTCATTATATTCCTAATTCTCTATTTTTCAACTTAATTTTTGGGCCCTCCTGTAAATCGATTCAATCCCCGTCCTGCTCCCGGCGGGTCATGGTGGCCGGAAATTTATTCTTTGGGTTACGGCAAATCCAGTATATAATAAAAAAATGGAAGGGGCGGACCAGTGGGTGAAGGCGGGAACGGTTGAGAATCGATTTGAAGGGGACAGGATCTCTCAAGCCCTTGAGGAGGCTGGAATTCGATTTCTCATCAAGTCCTTTCTGGATACGGCTTACGATGGCCTCTATATCCTTCAGAAAGGATGGGGGGTCGTCATGGTTTCCGAAAAGAACAAGGAAGAGGCCGAAAGGCTCATTTCCGAGGTTAAGAAAACTTTTGTAAAGGAGGAAGATGATGAGACTGGACAGCTTGGATGAAATTTTGAGGTTTGCTATCCGAAAAGAGGCAGACGCCAAAGCTTTTTACGAAATGGCGGCAGATCGTTCCAACCCCGGCGTCAAAGAGACCTTCAAAGAGTTGGCCAAAATGGAGGAAGGACACAAGAGGAAGCTGGAGGGATTTGATCTCAAGAAGATTGGTCGGATGAAATTGGAGAAATCCAAAGGGTTGGGAATGAGTGAGCTGATGGAGGATGTGCCTTTTAGCTCGGATATGAGCTATGCGGATCTTCTTCGAATGGCGATCAAGAATGAAGAGAAATCCCAGCGCCTTTATCTTACGACGGAAAAGATGGTGACAGAGCCGAATTTGAAAAAATTGCTTTTGATCCTCGCTCAAGAAGAATCGACCCATAAGGAGAAGTTGGAGAAGATTTACGATGAGGAAGTCCTGACAGAGTTCTAAGTCCCTCATTCCATACGACGCGGGTGCAATCCCGAACCCGCCGCGGTTTTCGGTGGGGAAAAAAGGAAAGGTGAGGTGGCATGGTACCCGGATTGACTGGAAAATCTGAGATGATCGTCAAGGATGAAGATCTGGTCAGCCATTTGGGCGATGTTCCCGTAGAGGTTCTTTCCACTCCGAGGCTCGTCCAACTTTTGGAGACGGCTGCCATCGAGGCGATCCATGATTTTATTCTTCCGGATCAAGTAAGCCTTGGAACAGAGTTGAAAATCAAACACCTGTCCGCAACCCCCCTCGGTATGAAGGTGACGGCCAATGCCCTTCTTCGAGGAATAGAAAAGAACCGGCTATTCTTCCTGGTAGACGCCTACGACGAGAAGGAAAAGGTGGCGGAAGGAGAACACGAGAGGGTTCTCGTGTCCAAGGAACGGTTTCTCCGGAAGGTGAATGAGAAGAGGGCGGGATGACCCGAATTTCCTTAAACTGGGATACTCGAGAGAAATTGTTCTTGCTTAAATGGGATGGGTTTATTTCCTCGCAGTGGCGGAATGGAAAGATTTCGACGAGGGTTCTCGGGCTTCCCGTTCCCTTCCCTTTGAAGAAGAAAGAAATTCGGCTACCAGCGAGACTTCCGATCCGGTGGGTTTACTTGAAGGGCCTGCTTTCCCTCCTTACGGGATGGAAACTTGAGAAGGTGGAGGGGACCCTTTCTTTTCCGGATCCAATGGTCAACGGGGTCCTTTACGGGTGGATGAGTGCATTCCAAGCACAGAAACCGGACCGAAAGGTCCGCCTGACAGTCAATTTCTCAGGCGTGAATTGGTGCAGAGGTGAAGCCGCCCTTTCTCTCAAAGTATTGTTCCATCATATGAGAAGCTGGATCTTTTCGTTCGTCTACGAGATGAGGAGAAGGAAGCTAAGAAAAGGAGGTGGATGACATCATGGAGGCCACGGATTTGATCAAGGCACTTTTGGAAGGGTTTAAAGCCGTAGCGAAGACAGAAACCATCATCGGAGCGGGCGTGAAGGCCGGAGAATTTACTATTCTGCCCGTCTCCAAGATCTCCTTAGGCATCGGTGCGGGGGCTGGAACGGAACAAATCAAGACCTCGGGCGGAAGCGGGGGAGTCGGAGGTGGAGGGATCTGCGTGGAACCCATCGCCTTTCTGGTGGTCAAGGACGGGGAAGTCTCCATTCTCAACCTGAGGAGAGGTCCTGCAATGATAGAGTCTTTCTTCGGCAAGATACCCGACATGGTGGAGAAGGCAGTCAATATTGTCAAAGGAAAGAAAAAGACGGAGTAAACCGGGATTCGAGACAAGCCGGAGGGTGACGAGGCGCTTTGAGATCTTGGATCACACAGCGGATATTGGCCTCATCGTTTATGGCGAAAATCTCAAAGCCCTTTTCGAGAACGCCGGAGAAGCTTTTTTCCGTCTCATCACTGATGTGAGACGGGTGAAATATCGGGTTGAGAAACGGATTGATATTGGAGGAGAGAGCCTGGATCGCCTGATGGTGGACTGGCTGAGTGAACTTCTTTATCTTCATGACGTAGAAAATCTTCTCTTCAGAGGGTTTAAGGTTGAGTCTGTTGGAGAGGATGGGTTGAAGGCAGTGGTGAAAGGGGAGCGGTTTCAGGAGGGAGTCCATGTGATTAAGACAGAGGTGAAAGCCGTAACCTACCATCGGATAGAGGTTCGGCAGGAGGATGGGCGCTGGAGAGCTCAAATTATTTTTGATCTCTAACCCATCAAATCATGCGAATGCCCCCTCACTCTTCCCCTCTCCGCATGGAGAGAGGGGGGTGCGGAATGGAGCTTTTTAGGCAAAGAGGTGTGAGAAATGCCTGAGGAAGGAAAAATCAAGATTCAAAAGATTGATGATTACCGGTGGAGAATCCCTCGTGAAGGAAAGATGAGAACCGATGGCATCGTCTATGCCGATGAGCGATTGTTTAACGATATTCGGAAAGACGAGAGTCTGGTTCAAGTGGCCAACGTCGCATGGCTTCCTGGAATTATAGGTCCTTCCCTGGCCATGCCAGATATCCATTGGGGTTATGGCTTCCCCATTGGAGGCGTGGCGGGCTTCGACATCGATGAAGGCATCGTCTCTCCAGGAGGAGTAGGGTACGATATCAACTGAGGCGTCCGGTTGATGCGCTCAGGTTTGAGCCGCACGGATATTCAAGGAAGAATAAGGGAGTTAGTGGAGGCGCTCTTCACCAATATCCCTTCGGGCGTAGGGTCCCACCGAAAAGACCTCAAACTGAACAGGGAAGAGGAACGGCGGGTTTTGAAAAGGGGGGCCAGGTGGGCTGTTGAAAAAGGTTTTGGCTCATCAGAGGATCTTGACCACATCGAGGAGCATGGCTGCATCGAGGGAGGCGACCCGGATCGCGTATCCGAAAAGGCAATGGAAAGAGGCAGGGCACAATTGGGGACAGTGGGTTCCGGGAATCATTTTGTTGAGGTGGGGTACGTGGCCGAGGTCTTTGATGAGACCACCGCTCGAGCGTTAGGGCTGTGGAAGGAC